>NZ_JAKEVD010000037.1 GCF_022398325.1 Shewanella sp. Isolate13 | reverse complement strand
AGCTTAGAATGTGAGAGCTATTTAAAACTAAACATGAAGATGTGAATGCTTTTACAAAAGCGATAAAATATGTGAGTAATTTAAAAATAAACTCAGATATGTGAGCTATTCACCCATAGAGTTAAATATGTGAGAAGCTTATAGGTTCCACTGCAACATGTGATGATTTATACATATGAAAAATGTTATTCAACAGCAGTTACCGTTTACAAAAACCATGAGAGGCAAACCGTCAAACCTTTGATTGAAAATGATTTATGCAGTAACACCCAAAACCATCCAATGCTCATCAGCGCCTATCCCCCCCTCTCTGTGCAGGCTAATAAAAACACAAATAAGAGCAAGGCAAAAACCGACTTAATAAGTATACAAATAATTTAGTAGATTAATTCATTTAAACCTACACCTTCCCCTACCGCAAACCAAATTAATTGGCTAACATATCTATTAATAACCACTATCACCCCTACTTATATCGAATACAAGATCCCCATTTTATAGTTAGTTACTCATTACTTTTTAAACAGCAAGTGCAAAAGCCTATTTTAAATTCAAATTATAAGCCAAGTTTATTATTGATATGTCGGGATAACCACGAAATATCATGATGGTAAATCTTGATATTTCACGATTTCAGGATCCTGTTCATAAATCACAGGCTTTATACTAAAAATTAGGTAGTTGGCACAGTCACTGCAACTTCATCTACATGAGTTAGAGCTTAAACAGCTCAGAAACATAATTAGAAAATACACATAGGGAAACAGATAGATGAACGTAAAAGAACTGGCAAGTCCTGGCCGACGCCAACTATTAAAAGGCGGTGCAGCGATGGCTGTTGCAGGCCTTGGTAGCACAGTTGTCTTATCGGCGAATGCCACTTGCGTCTCTGTAGACGAGGCAAAGTTTGACGAAGTGGTTGATGTCATCGTCGTTGGTAGTGGCTTTGCGGGTATGTCTGCTGCGCTACAGGCAAAAGAGAGCGGCGCAAGCGTTATGGTTATCGACAAGATGCCAGTGTTTGGCGGCAACTCTACTATTAACGGTGGCGCAATGGCGGTTGCAGGCTCGCCTTTGCAAAAGAAAGAAGGTATTGAAGATTCTGTCGATGTAATGGTTGCCGATATGCTTGAGTCTGGCCGCGGCATGAACGATGTCGAGATGCTAAAGCTTGTGTGTAATGGTACCGCCGAGTCTTGTGAGTGGCTTATCGACCATGGTGTTGAATGGAAGCCGTTCGTACAACACTTCGGCGGCCACTCAATTCCACGCGTACTGCAAACCGTACAAAGCTCAGGCGCTGGCATTATTCGCCCACTTATCAAAGCCGCTAAGAAGAGTGGCATCGATATGAGAAACCAGACCAAGCTAGAAGGTTTCGTCAAAGATGACAGTGGCCGAGTGATCGGTATCGAAGTTCGTCAAGGCTATTACTTCCCAAAAGAACGCACAGGTAAGATGGCTAAGATTGGTGCCCGTAAAGGTGTGATCATGGCGACGGGGGGCTTTGGTAACGACATCGAGTATCGTCAGATGCAACAACCAGAGTACACCAGTGAGCTAGACTCGACCAACCATGCGGGTGCGACCTCTGAAGCACTTAAGCAGATGATGCTACTGGGCGCTAACCCGATTCACTTAGATCAGATCCAGCTAGGTCCATGGGCATCTCCTGACGAGAAAGGCTTTGGCACCGCATCACAATTCAACACTATCGCCACCTACCCTAGTGGCATCGTTGTTGACGTCCGTACCGGTGAACGCTTCTTTAACGAGCTTGCCGACCGTAAAGCTCGTGCTGATGCCATCATGACCCGCCGTGACGATAAAGGTAATCCTGTTTATCCGATTGGCTTTACCAATGCCGAAGGTGCGAAAGATGCACAAACGCTAGATTGGGGCCTTAAATACAATGTGATTAAGAAAGCCGACAACCTAGATGAGCTTGCCAAGATCTACAACATGCCAGCCGAAGCGCTAAAGGCGCAGGTTGCACGCTGGAACGAAGCGGTAAGCAAAGGAGAAGACGGTGAGTTCGGTCGCCCTATGCAAAAAGCCATGCTGTTAGACAAAGGTCCTTGGTACGCAGTACGTATGTGGCCAAAGGTTCACTACTGCATGGGTGGTGTAAAAGTTAACACTGCATCTGAAGTACTACACCTTGTCAGCAACAAACCCATCCCAGGCCTATACGCTGCCGGCGAAGCGACGGGTGGTATTCACGGTGCGAGTCGTTTAGGTGCTTGCGCGGTAGCTGAAGGGGTGGTAACCGGACGTAACGCTGGCCGCCATTGTGCACAGAGCCAGTCAATAACACTGAATCTCGCTTAGCCCAAAGAGAAATCAAATTCGCCTTGCTGAGTGACTGACACTTAGCAGCAAAAAATTATGGAATAGATGAAGATGAAAACAACTAAAAATGCTGTATTAACATCACTAGCCCTCGCACTAACTGCGACTCATGCCATGGCTGCAGATCCTGTGGTACTCGATGGTAAACACTTCACCCAAGACCAAGCTTGGGCTATCGCCGATGGCGCCGAAGTTAAAATCGCACCACAGTCGGCGACTACGCTAGTAAAAGCCCACGAGTTATTGATGGAAGCGGCGCGTCTAGGCAAGCCAGTTTACGGCCTAACCGTAGGTGTGGGTCTAAACAAAGATCACAAACTATTTGATGCTAACGGTGAGCTAAGCGCCGAAGTATTGAAGGCTTCAGAGTCATTCAACTACAGCACTCTACGTGCTCACAGCGCTGGTGTCGGTGAAGCTATGCCAGTACGTTTAACCCGTGTCGCCCTAGCGGTACGCTTAAACACAATTCTGTCTGGTCACACAGGCGTGCAACCTTATGTTGCCGAGCTTTACCAAGCTTATCTAAATAACGATATTTCACCTATCATCCCATCTAAGGGCACCGTGGGTGAAGCGGATATTCTTCTAGCTTCTCACGTTGGCCTTGCCATGATTGGTGAGTGGGACGTTATCTACAAAGGTGAGCGCATGAACAGCGCTGAAGCGATGAAAAAAGCTGGCATCAAGCCACTTAAGCCTGTCGGTAAAGACGCGCTATCGATTCTATCGAACAACTCTGTTGGCGTTACATACGCAATGAAGGGCTACCGCGATGCCAAGCACCTGCTTGAGGTGTCACCAACGGTATTTAGCTTAAGTCTTGAAGGCCTTAATGGTAACGTGTCACCGTTCTTGCCACAGACCAACGACATTCGCCCTTTCCCTTATCTCAAAGAAGCGACAGCCAATGTGCGTGACAGCCTGACTGGTAGCTACTTATGGGATGCTAACAGTGAACGTCCACTCCAAGATCCACTCAGCTATCGCACCACAGCCTACACATTTGCAAGCGCATACAAGGCACTAGCAGATCTTGGACAGATGATTGATATTCAAATCAACCATTCTGACGATAACCCAGGTGTGATCCTTGGCGCAGGCATAGACTACGGCAACAACTCTCAGGTATCTAAGTACCTAGTTGAAGGCAAAGGCGGCGTGTTCCCCACCACCAACTTTGAGCCACTACCTGTTGCACTCGCCGTACAGCAGCTCAGTATCGCCCTAACTCACGTTTCACATAACAGTGCTATGCGTACCATCCACCTATCGGATGACCACTTTACTCGTCTACCACGCTTCCTAAGTGCACCGGGTAACAATGGCCACGCCTTTGGTGCAATCCAGAAGACCTTCGTCGACATGCAGGTGCGTAACAAAGCCTTAGCGAACCCAGTATCGTTCGATGGTATTCAAATCGCGGGTAACATCGAAGACACCTTCACTAACTTGAAGCTGGCGTCTGACAGACTTATCCAAATTGTTGCTAACACCAATGTAATGTACGGCTTAGAGCTAATGCACTCGACTCAAGCTATCGATCTTCGCAAGCTTGCAGACAAGAACATCAAGCAAGGCGAAGCGACCAAAGCTATGCATGACGCGTTCCGTAAGCAAGTGCCATTTGTTGAAGTTGACCGCCCGTTCACACCAGATATTAAGGCGTCATACGACTTTATTACTCAGTTCTAATCCCATGAATTAAGGCGACTCAACATCGCCCCACTTGCTCTCCCTTGCAGCGATAGGTACCACTCCCGCCTATTGCTGCAAGCCGAGTGCAAAAGGCTAAGGAAAGCCCTGTCACTCAAGAGCAAGGTTCTGATTAATAAGTTTTGGTTAATAGATTTTGTTTCAACAATTAGTGGGCATAAGCGCCCCAAATAAAGAATAGGATTAAAGATGTTAAGAGTACTAACGGCTATCTGTATGGTGATGCTGATGTCAATTCCGGCAGCCAACGCGATGAAGCTTAAAGATTACCACCAAGAGATCATGACTGGTGACAACGGCAAGGTCGATTGTAGTTTTTGTCATGGCGAAGCCAAACGCAAAACCATTCCTGAGGCGAGCAGATGTGAAAGCTGTCACGGTACACCAAGCGATGTAGCCGAACTCACTAAGCGTCCAGCTGGTTCAGGTCACGATGTAGAGCCAAACCCGCATGACAGCCTACACTACGGCACAGACCTACCTTGTACTTACTGCCATATGGAGCACAAAGAGAGCAAGGTTTACTGTAATCAGTGTCACGAGTTTGAATACCCAGAAATGAAGCGCTAGGTTCTAGCGCCGAATAAGCAAAGACGGTAAAGAGTAGGAAAGAGCTAAGACGGTTGAAAGCCGAACAAGCAAAGACGAACGGTCTTCAACCTGACCCAAAGCTATAACCTTCCACTCTTCTCCGTCTTTTCCAACTCTTTCGTCTTTTCCGTAAGCGCAGCGTTCTGTGAGTGACTAAGTCACGTTCCCTAGGCTGCAGGCCGTTCGACTCTTACCGTCTAAGCTTTACCCATCTTTGCTTTCATCGTCTTTGCTTTAAAAAAGGGGCTAGGTTCTAGGACGCTCCGCCCGAGGACGGGCTGCGCCCTACTAGGAAAATCAAAAATCACGACCTTTGTCTCTTCTTTGCTTTTCCGGCTTCTCCCGTCTTTGCTTTTTCCTAGAACCTTTCTTTGCCTTTCCTAGGCCCTTGCTCATCCCGTAAGCGCAGCGTTCTGTGAGTGACTAAGTCACGTTCGCAAGGCTGCAGGCCATTCGACTCTTACCGTCTCAGCTTTAAAACAAGGACCTAGATTCTAGGGCGCTTCGCTTCGAGGACGGGCTGCGCCCTACTAGGAAAATCAAAAGCTCAAAACAAAACCCAAGCAAAACACTGTATTCTTTCTGCTTTTTCCTTCTTTATCCTTTCTAGGATCTAAGGTCTTCTTTTCCAGATACCTAACTCTTTGACGGGCTAAAGCCCGACCAACAAAGTAAGATTAAATACGCTTGACCGTCTCAGCTTAACCGTCTTTGCTTGTATCGTCTTAGCTTGTACCGTCTTTGCTTGTATCGTCTTTGCTTGTATCGTCTTTGCTTGTATCGTCTTAGCTTGTACCGTCTTAGCTCTTCCTAAAACCTAGAACCTAAAACCTAGAACCTAGAACCTAGAACCTAAAACCTAGAACCTTTCTTTGCTTTTCCTAGAACCTTCTTTTAAACCGCCTGCCAAAACACAGTAAATGAGGCAAATATTGCCACAAACCACGACAGTGATCGCAGCGTACCTTTATCCACTAAGTACAAGAGCTGATACGCAACTCTTGCAATCACATGCACGACTGCTGCTGTTTCTGCGACTCCATTCACTTTATCTGTGGCTATCACGGCCAGAACTGACAAGCCAAAAATCAGCAATGACTCGAAGGCATTTTGATGCCCCGCAACAGCCCGAGCACCAAAACCGGTAAGTTTCGACTGCTGCTCACGGGGGTGGTTATTGTCATAACCTCCAAGCTTGGCCATTGCCACCGCAACCGGCCCCTTTGCAGCATAGGGCAGCAACATGGCGATAAATAGACAGATGAGTAGCGTGGTCATAGTGGATTCCCTGTTATTGTTATGAGTTTTTATCTGAAACTAAGCTTTATGGGTGATAACACTACAGGATTATAAAAGCAGCTTCTAGGCTCTAGGAAAAGCGGAAAGGTAAAGACAATAACAGCTAAGACGGGAAAACAGTTCTGCTTCTGTAGCTCGGCATTTATGCCGTCACTTGTTTAGGCGGAGCAAGGATTACTAGATGGTTCTAGAAAACAGCTCCTAGGTAGCAGGAGTTACTTTTCCTAGAGGCCTATTTCCTAAAACCTATTTCCTAGAATCTATTTCCTAGAACCTAAGTCCTAGGAAAAGTGGCTAACGAATACGCGATGATTACAGGTACTCGGGCTATTTAGGCACAACCTTTTTCATCTGTACCCCGATGAAGATAAAACTAACCCCTTCAAAGATAAAAGAAACACCAATGAAGATCCCTAAGAGAGACAGTGAAAATTCAGGGTTGTTCATCAGAGTAAAAAAGTAAACCGCAATGGCTGTAGATACTAATCCACTGAACACAATCCAGGGCCAACCATCTAGGTTACCTCGGCTCATAAAACCAAAAAACATCCTCGTCACCCCATTAAACAGCATAATAACGATCATCATTGCCGTAATGGTCAATAAACTAACGAAGGGTTCGGCTAAAATGAGTATGCCGCCAATAAGATAGAACAGTGCACTAATGACATACCAAGACTTAGCTTTCCATTTAGGAATGCTGAAGGTGTGGTAAACCTGCACCAGGCCGATAACTAAAAAGATCGCTCCAATGATAGCGGTAATAGCCACCCCCACAGCAACAGGCAGGCTTATAGCAAGAAAGCCAGCAAGGGTAACCACGACACCAACTATGACGAACCATTTCCAGCCTTTTGTGAGCATAGTATTTACTGGATTTTCCATATTATATCCTTAAGAATCAGCTGATTGATTAGCAGCTAAGCCTGAGTGTTCAATTCACTTGTAGATTGTTTATCAAAAACAGATCCAACTATTTGAATTGGCGATACAAGCTCAAGTATTGGTCATCAATGAAGATATGACTAGCTGTAGGTCAATATTTATTGGTTTAATCTAATGCCTACCGAGACTTAGCAGACTATTAATCTAGACTTACAAGGTTGAACCAGTGATATAAACCGCACGAGATCGATATGGTAGAACTCAACACCAATCACGAACGTGATCAGCGTCACAAATAACGATGTAGCGTGACTTTAATAACAGGGCGATATTGCGCATATCAAAAATTAGGCTATCCGGATAGCTTGAGTACCTGCCGCAAGCCTGCAGCAGAGCCGGACAGGCTTGAGGAGTAGATAATTTTTAACGCGACTTATCTAGCGCTTCGCACAGTTCCTCGACGCCAAGCAGTGCTCTTGGTGCAGCGCGGTGAAGGAGATCTGTGTTGAGCTGGTAGATATGGCCATTCTTAACCGCAGGGATCTCAGCCCACTTACTCCAGTTTACACCGACTATGTTCCCCTCATCTTGGCTCTGTAGGATCACTTCAGGCTGTTTCAAGACCACTGTTTCTAGGCTAACTTGTGGATAATCGCTGGCAGCATCGACAAATACATTATCGCCGTGGCATACAGCAATGATCTGTTGGATCCAGCTATTTTTTGCAACCGTCATCAAGGGAGTCGACCACAGCTGATAGAAGACACTTACCTCAGACTTGGCTGCGTTATCGATACGTAACTGTTTCAGCTTCTCACGGTAATCTGCAGCCACTTTCGCAGCTTGCACCTGATGCCCCGTCAGCTCACCAAGAGATTCTAGCTCATCGGCTACCGCCTCGAGTGTTTGCGGGTTACTATCAAACACGCGAAAGCCCAGCTCTTTGATACGCTCAATATCTTCGGCTTTATTACCGCTACCCCACACCACAACTAAATCAGGCTCTAGCTCCAATACTCGCTCTATCTGGATACCGTAATAACCGCCAATGCGTGGAATAGCTAAAGCCGCTTCGGGAAAGTCGGCATGGTCTGTGGTAGCCACAATCGACTCCCCAGCACCAATCGCATACAGCATCTCAACCGAGTGCGGCGACAGCGCAACAATGCGTTTAGTGGGTGTTTCAACAGCAAAAATAGGAGTAGAAGCAGATATAAATAGGCCCAACACCAATAACAATTTACATAAGATGTTCATAAAATCCTTCTAAAGTCGGTTAAACCTAAGATGGTAGGAGCTAAGACGACTCAAGCTGTTACGGAAAAGTCGATAACAGCAGAGATGAAGAAGACAATAACGCCACAACAAAGAAAGCGAAGAAAGTAATTTCTAACTGTTTGAGATTAGGACAAAGCCGTCAAGTTTTCCTAGCCCCTGAGCATACGAGTAGTATGTGATGGGGTAGGAAAACGAAGACAATGCCGTCATCATTTCAAACAGGACGAAATTTAGTAGTCGAAGCCGGGCTGAGCTTTAATGCCATTATCAAATGCATGCTTTATCGGCTGCACCTCGCTCACCGTATCAGCCAGCTCGATAATGGCTCGATGACATGCTCTGCCCGTGACTATCACATGCTGCATTGGCGGGCGATTCTTTAGCGCCTCAATCACTCGATCCACTTCTAGATAGTGGTAGCTGACCATATAGGTCAGCTCATCGAGCATGACTAAATCGATCGTTTCATCTTGCAGTAATTTCTCGGTCGCCTCCCAAGCTTGCAGTGCTGCTAGAGTATCTTTTTCACGGTCTTGAGTTTCCCAAGTAAAACCGGTGCCCATCACGTGAAACTCAACACCAGCGCCTTCGAGTAAGGTACGCTCGCCGCAGTCCCAGTTACCTTTGATGAATTGCACTACGGCAGCTTTTTTACCATGACCGACTGCGCGTACCACGGTGCCAAAACCTGAGGTAGATTTGCCTTTACCATTACCGGTTAACACTAAAAGGATGCCTTTCTCTTCTTGGGCGCGAGCGATCTTGGCATCTACGCCCTCTTTGATCCGCTGTTGGCGCGCTTTATGACGCTCTGCTTTTGCAACTTCTGATCTCGCCTTTTCCGATTGAGTTGCAGCAGATTGAGCAGCTGGCACTTGATCTGCCTCGTTCGAGTTATTATCCGTCATATTACTTCCCTATTTTATCCCTTAAACACTAATCTAATTTGCAAACAAACTAAAAAACACCCAACAGCTTCCCGGCTAAAGTTTTGTCTCTCACAGCTAAAAACGTCTTTATCAACTCAGTTTAAAAACCCACAACAAACTCAGTGATGGCGAGGGTTTGAACGATATGAATTATGAAGCCCGCACATCATATTTTAATCGTTTAGTTAGCGCACAACCAACGTTTAACTTTCAAGCAAAAAGATGATTTTTTACACCTTTAGCATTTTTATCTGCTTTAAGACTTATAAATACACTTTTTACTTTAAACACAACCCAACCTTGATAAGTTAATGTCGATCCCAGATCTGATCGAGTCGATCGAGATCTAGATGCAGCTCTAATACATCTGCCAATCGATCAAGTTGCTGCTCGCGTACTTGATTAACATCAACCGCTGCCGCATCTTTCATTCCCGCCCATTGCAAAATCAATTGGCATGCCTGTGGCGAATCAAATAAGCCATGAACATAAGTGCCCAAGATATTGCCATCATCTGACAGCATGCCCTCTAATTCTGGCACTTGGGCTTCAGCGCTCTGCTCATAATCGCCAGCTTCGAGCTTGACGCTTAATGATAACGGCTGAGTTAATGGCAACAGTGAGCGCGAACGACCACAGTGGATCTCATAACCTTCAACAGGTACCCTTTCACCAAGCAAGTTCAAATGCCCCTCAACCTGTTGCAAAATCTTGTTATCCGTTAACTCGGTAACCAGCGGCAATAAGCCTAAAGCGTCGCTATTACCTGGACTGTCTTCTATTCCGTGTGAGTCATCGATTAACTGACCGAGCATTTGATAGCCTCCGCAGATCCCCATCAGTTTGCCGCCGTAGCGTAAATGCTTATCAATGGCGCTATCCCACCCTTGCTGGCGAATAAACTCAAGGTCGGCACGCACATTCTTACTACCCGGAATAATGATTAAATCCGCAGCAGGAAGTGGATGGGGCTCATCAATCGCTTTTTGCGCCTGAGTTTTGGTAATAGTTTGCAGCGACACATAATTAAAGTCGATTTGCGGGTGTAACCTTAGCGGGTCAAAATCAGTATGGTTACTGATCCGCGGTAGCACCAACACTAAGACTTTCAACTTAGTATCAGTAGATTTTTCTGGCGCGGCAATTAAGGCATCTTCGGCATCTAAATGCAGGTCATGTAGATAGGGCAGCACGCCTAGCACCGGTTTATTAGTGTAGTTTTCTAGCCAATCCAGCCCATCTTGCAATAGGCTAATATCGCCACGAAAACGGTTAATCACAAAACCTTTTACTCGTGCTCGCTCCGACTCACTCAAAAGAGCCAAGGTTCCGACCAGATGGGCAAATACGCCACCCTTGTCGATATCGGCGATGATGATGACAGGGCAACCCACCTCTTCGGCGAAGCCCATATTGGCAATATCACCTTCGCGCAGATTGATCTCGGCTGGGCTGCCCGCCCCTTCCACCAGCAACATGTCGTAATCGCTTGTTAAGCGCTGATAAGACTCAAGCACCGCCGCCATCGCTTTAACGCGGTAGCCCTCGGCATTTTTACCAAAGTAATCTTCAGCCTCCATTTTCATCAAGGCTCTACCATGCACTATCACTTGTGAGCCAGTGTCAGAGCTCGGCTTTAGCAGAATTGGATTAAAGTCAATTTGAGGCTCAAGATGGCAGGCCACAGCTTGTAAAGCTTGCGCGCGGCCAATCTCGCCGCCATCTATGGTGACAGCGCTATTAAGCGCCATATTTTGCGGCTTAAACGGCGCGACTTTAACGCCATTTCTCACAAACAAGCGACACAGCCCTGCCACCAGAGTACTTTTACCCGCATCCGATGTAGTGCCCTGCACCATCAAAACTTTGCTATTACTTAACCTTGCCACTAATTGGCTCTCCTAACCTTTTAGACACAGGGGCAAACCTGCGGTCACCAAGGTGACTCTGTCTGCAATAGCCGCAATATCTTGATGTAGCCAACCCGCTTCATCGACGAAGCGACGATTTATCTCACCCATTGGCACTATGCCGCAGCCAACCTCATTACTCACCAGTACCACAGTCCCCGGCAATTCGCTTAAAAGTTGTAAAAAATCGGCCTTAACCTGTTGCCAACTATCTTCTTTTTGTAAGAGCGGCTCTTTTTGCAACAGATGATTCGTCAACCACAGGGTTAAGCAGTCCACTAAGATGATGCTGCTTTCAGTAGCATGTGCCTTTAGGGCAACGGTTAACTCTAGGGGGCATTCGATAGTGCGCCAAACAATAGTATCTGACCCACGCTGAGTTTGATGGTGGTGAATACGCTCGCCCATTTCAGCGTCTAACGCCTGGGCTGTGGCGAAGTAGAAGCACTCGCTATCAACACCATTTTGCGTCTCAGCTAAAAGCTGTTTCACTTGCGCCTCGGCGAAACGACTCTTGCCGCTACGGGCACCGCCTAATACAAGATGGATCACCAACTTACTCCTAAAATAAGCAAAAGTAGATAACAGCTCAGCTCACTGCCTTGCTGGGCAGCTCCTAATGTGTCACCTGTATAGCCACCGATTTGACTTCGAAACAATCTAATAAAGCCGTACCGTACGATAATAAGACCCGTGATCAACACTAACGCAGGCACAAAACCGACTAACAGCAGTGGCAATACACCTAAAACTAATAAAATAGATAACTCGTTTACCCCCTGCTCTTGGGCAAGGGGCTTACTCTTGCTGGTGCTTGAATCACTCACATATGGCTCAGAGAAGATAAAACTCGCGGCAACGACCCGACTTAAGCAGTGACCAACAATCAGCGCTAAGCTCACACTGCTTGGGTCAAATAGTGCAATCTCGGTTAGCAGTTGCCACTTTAGCAGCAAGGCTAACACCAACGCCAGTGCTCCGTAGCTGCCAAGGCGCGAGTCCTTCATGATGTTAAGCTTAGCCTCCACCGTCCAGCCTCCCCCTAAGCCATCTGCGGTGTCGGCAAGACCATCTTCATGAAAACCACCAGTGACTAACACGCTGGTTATCATGGCCAGCACTATGGCAATAGAAGGCGATACCCAGTGCAGCATCAGGGTATAAACCGCCGCACTAATGACGCCCACCAGCAAGCCCACCAAGCCGAAATAACGGCTAGCCTTATTAAGTTTATCTGCATCCACCTCAACCCATTTAGGCATCGGAATTCGAGTAAAGAACCCCATCGCAATAAAGAATAAATTGAGCTGCTTATGCCATGCCTGCATGTAAAAATCCTTAAAATATCGAATAAAGCTAAGACGAAAAATCCGAAAATAGCAGAGACGGTAAAAAGCCGAAGAAGCAAAGACGGATAAGAGCGGGTTAAAGCAAAGATGAACGGTCTTCGAACTACCGAAAAGCAATAACTTTCCACTCTTTCTCTCAGCTTGTACCGTCTTAGCTTTGACCGTAAGCAAAGCGTTCCGTAGTGACGCAGTCACGTTCGCAAGGCCGCAGGCCGTTCGTCTCAGCTTGTACCGTCTTAGCTTATACCGTCTCAGCCTGTACCGTCTTAGCTTTAACCGTAAGCGAAGCGTTCCGTAGTGACGCAGTCACGTTCGCAAGGCCGCAGGCCGTTCGTCTCAGCCTGTACCTTCTTAGCTTATACCGTCTCAGCCTGTACCGTCTTAGCTTTAACCGTAAGCGAAGCGTTCCGTAGTGACGCAGTCACGTTCGCAAGGCCGCAGGCCGTTCGTCTCAGCTTATACCGTCTCAGCCTGTACCGTCTTAGCTTTAACCGTAAGCGAAGCGTTCCGTAGTGACGCAGTCACGTTCGTAAGGCCGTAGGCCGTTCGTCTCAGCTTGTTTCGGCTGTTAAATCTCTATCCCTACATCTTGAAAGCTGGCCATCTCATTATAGAAATTGGCCGCCGCCTGAATGAGCGGTAGTGCGAGCGCTGCGCCCGTGCCTTCGCCGAGTTTCATGCCAAGCTTTAAGAGTGGCTTAGCCTGCAAAAACTCCAGCATAAAAAAGTGGCCCTTCTCATCAGACTGATGAGCGAAAATCATATAATCACGCACATTAGGGTTAATCTTCACCGCGACTAAGGCTGCTGCGCTAGCAATAAAACCATCAACAATGATGAGCATATTGCGCTCGGCAGCGGCAAGCATGGCACCTGTCATCTGTACGATCTCGAAACCGCCGAGACAAGCCAAAACCTGCATTGGATCGTCAAGTTCACTATGATGCACAAGCAGCGCTTGCTCAACGAGCATCTTCTTGCGCTTAAAAGTCGCCGCATCGATACCAGTGCCTCGACCGACACAATCCTCCACTTTTATGCCTGTTAGCGCTGCCATGATAGCGGCGGCAGAAGAGGTGTTGCCTATGCCCATCTCGCCGAGCGCAATCAAGTTGCAACCATTTTGATGGTGTAATTCGACTCTCTCGGTAGCCATCTTAAAGCCCTGCTTCACCGCGCCCAGCGTCATAGCAGCGCGTTTGTGAATGGGACCCGTTCCAGAGCCTAAACGCTGATTAATTACACCGGGTAAATTTTCAATTGGCTTTAAGATGCCACAATCAATCACCTCTAAGTCGAAACCAACCTGACGGGTAAATACGTTAATCGCCGCGCCGCCATTCATAAAGTTGTACACCATCTGCGTGGTGACTTCACTCGGCGCTATGGAGACGCCTGAATCTGCAATACCATGGTCGGCGGCAAATACCATCATCTTTGGATTGGCAATTTGTGGTTTGTCTTTACCCAGTACCCGAGCAATTTGCAGCGCTACGGTCTCTAGGTCGCCCAGCGCTCCTAACGGCTTGGTTTTAGTGTCTATTTTTTGCTGAATGACATCATCAAATTCAGTGCTTACAGGTTTAATATCAAACATCTTTAGTTCCCCTAACCGCTCAATAAGGATTAATTACGCGCACAACTATCACAACTAACCACAACGACTAATATCATGGTTTGCTAGAGCCGCTTCGCGCTGCGACTGCCTAGAATAAATAAAAAGAAAATACTGCCCATCACAGAGGTAATAATCCCCACTGGCAACTCTTGGTAACTGAGCACTGTTCGGGCTAACACATCGACCCAGACCATAAACAGTCCGCCCAGCAATGCCGTTAATAACAGTGGATATCGCCCCGGAAACAGTAAACGCACCGTATGGGGCACCATCAGGCCGATAAAACCAATACCGCCACAGTTGGCCACCAGAATCGCAGTGATTAGCGAACACAGTAGCAACATGCTAAGCCGCAGGTGGCCCACATTAATGCCTAAGGTATGGGCCGTTTCATCACCGGCTCGCATCGCCACAATCTGACGCTTATTCAGTAAAATAATCAAAGTTGCAACCAGCACCACTGCAGCGGGCAACCACAAACCTTGCCAGCTAGCTTTGGCGAAACTGCCTAAGGTCCAAAACAGCACAGAGGCGGCCGCTTGTGGGCTGGAGAAATACAGCATCAGGCTCGCCATTGCGCCAAACATAAACGAGATCGCCACCCCTGAAAGCAGCATACGTTCAACCTGAGTACTCAAGTTGCGGCCACATAGACTCAGCACCATGACCACAGAAAGACTGGCACCAATAAAGGCACCAACTGGTAAACTGAGCCAGAGCATACTTTGGCTAAAGAGGGTTAACGCCACTACGGCACCAAAAGAAGCGCCAGATGAGATCCCAAAAAGATAGGGGTCGGCCAACGGGTTGCGGGTCACGGTCTGCAGCACGCTACCGGCTATCGACAGCCCAGCTCCGGCGATAAAAGCCAATAACACTCGTGGTAAACGTAGCTCCCAAATAATTCGTTCCCTCACCCCCAGTGATTCGCCAATCCCCAATAGCTTATGATTGAGCACATTGAACACATCGACGGCACTAATGGTGGCCGCTCCAAAACTTGTAGCCGCAAACGGCGTGAGCAGAGTTAAAAATAGG
Organism: Shewanella sp. Isolate13; assembly: GCF_022398325.1. Classification (GTDB taxonomy): domain Bacteria; phylum Pseudomonadota; class Gammaproteobacteria; order Enterobacterales; family Shewanellaceae; genus Shewanella. Next base: position 28,759 of record NZ_JAKEVD010000037.1, on the reverse strand, counting down.
AGTAATGTAAACAGCAGGTATTCAATCGGTCGCCGCTCCAGCTTTAACGTACCAACTTGGCCAATAGTGGGATTAGTCATCTTGGCCTCCAACGATATCGAACCGGGTTGAACCATCACGAATGTGATGCCCAGAATGCCCATAGCCGTAAAAATAGCTGATCAGCGGGTTACCATGCTGCGGATGAGGCCTTATTTCACAGAAGACATCAAACACTTCGGCGATCCGCTGCTCTGTGAGTACCGCTTTGGGTGATCCTTTTGCGACACAACAACCATCATTTAATAGCAATAACTCATCGCACAGGGCGCTGGCGAGATTAAGATCGTGAATTGAGGTAATAACGGTAATATTGAGGCTACGAAGCAGCTCCAAGGTTTGGATCTGATAGCGAATATCTAAGTGATTAGTGGGCTCATCGAGAATAAGCAGCTTGGGACGCTGAACGATGGCGCGAGCAATCAAGGCGCGCTGCTTCTCTCCACCCGATAGGCTCTCATAGGCTTGATTGGCTTTGTCTTGCAGACCTACCTTTTCAAGAGCTTGAGCGATCACTTCTCGGTCACCACGACTGGTAAAGTCAAACGCACCTTTATGGGGGGTTAAGCCTAGCGCCACAAGCTGAGCCGTGGTCATCTCAAAATGATGAGGAGTGTCTTGCAGCACGACGGCTATTTGCTGCGCGAACGCCTTGGCCGACAAGGTGTTAATGTCATCGCCAAAGAGATGAATACAGCCTGTTGTTGGCTTAATAAAGCGGTATAGACAACGTAGCAAGCTCGACTTACCCGCACCATTAGGGCCGATGATGCCCAGCATCTTGCCTTCAGCTAAGCTAAATTCAATGGCCGATAAAATCGCTTTACCAGCTAACTGCCAGCCTAAGTCTTGTACCGACAGCACAGTTTCTGCGTCAGAGTCGGCTTGAGAACAAGGCTTGTTTACGCCTGCCCATTTAGTCATGACAAGCGTTTGCCCCAGCTTCTTAGCCCGGTATCGAGTTTCATTTATTGTCTCCCCCGAGTCGCCCGCTCGAGTCAATGCGTATATAAATACACTTTTAGCCATCAATACATACTGATGAAGATGTATCGAACAATATTAAGTTAGGCAGGTATCTGACTTGGACAATAGCTTTCGGGCTATCTTCCCTACAGTTGCGGGTACAGTCCGGACTAAGCCACTGATTATAGTCAACTTCCGGTTCCCTTTATGCCGTTAAGCACCTAACTTTCATTTTTTCACAAGTTTAACGCTATGAGCGCCAACAAGATAACGCCGCAGTTTAACACGCCTTCGAGCATTTGCGTGCTGAGCTTTTTTCTTATCTAGCAAATCGCCTTGCTTGGAAGAAGGCGCTAGGTTCTAGGACGCTACGCTGCGAGGACGGGCTGCGCCCTACTAGGAAAATCAAAAGCATGACGGGCTAAAGCCCGACCTACAATGTAAGATTAAAACCGCTTTTCCGTCTTTGCTTCTACCGTCTTTGCTCTTCCTAGAACCTAGAACCTAGAACCTAGCACCTTTCTTTGCTTTCATCGTCTTTGCTTTAATCGTCTTTGCTTTTTGCCTTTCCTTGAACCTTTCTTTGCTTTTCCTAGAACCTAAAACCTTTCTTTGCCTTTCCTAGGTCCTTCTGTTAACCCTTCGTTATCCCCAATTTAAGCTCGTATACTGCTTATCGCCATCGTGTAAAACATCTATCTCCACCGTGGCGGCATAGGGCAGTTTAAGCGAAGTATAAAAACCGCTAGCTTGGCTGATCCCTAATGCTTTTGCCATCAAGTGGCGGATCACGCCGCCATGAGTCACCAATAACACACTCTGTCCCTGATACGCTTCAAGCATTGCCTGCCAAGCGGCACCGATGCGGGACTCGAACGCTTGCATCGATTCTCCATTGGGTGGCGGTATTTTCCAAGGGTTGGCCCAGTAACTATCAAGCTCCTGAGCATAATGCTGGTAAAGGGTATCGAATGTTTGCCCGTCCCAATCACCGAAGTTCAGCTCTTTAAACCTGTCTTCAAGCGCAAAGCCTAACTCATGCTCCTCGGCAAACAGTTGAGCGACCTTAGCACAGCGAATAAGCGGCGAGCTCACCAGTACATCGGGCGAAAAACCGTCTAAAAACAAAGTCGAAAGCGCAGTTTGCATCTGCTGTTCTCCCAGTTCTGTCAGCGCAACATCGATCTGGCCGCGTAAAATATTGCCACCTTGACATTCGCCATGCCGAAGTAAAATAACCTTAGTGGTTTGCATCATCCCCGCTTACCTTCATTATTTATCAGCAACTTAGTTAAATTCATTGGCTTTTAATGCTGAAAAAGTATCATGCTTTAGCACTTGCACTTTTTGTTACGCCTCACGTATTATGGACGTCTATACGTATAAATGTCCAAACAAAATATTCGGCAGGTTAACATTAGTCGCCTTAAAAACCGGACAGTAATTACATAAGAATATTGACGAAAAAATAAATAACAAAATACTTTATTTGCGAATTGGTAGGAATTATCTATGGCAACCTGTACCCCAACACATGCCTTGAGCGCAGTAGCACATACTCAAGACACGGCCGACAAGGTTTTAGCACTGCTTACCCAAAAACTCCATGATGGGATCCTTATCCTCGATGGTGCAATGGGTACCATGATCCAAGATCGCAAATTTGAAGAATCCGACTTTCGCGGCGAACTGTTCAAAGACTGGCATTGTGATGTTAAAGGCAACAACGATATGTTGGTGCTCACCCAGCCAGAGGCCATCAAACACATCCATAAAGAGTATCTGCTTGCTGGCAGCGATATTATTGAAACCAACACTTTTAATGCCACGCGAATCGCCTTGGCCGACTACGACATGCAGGCGCATTCGGCCGAGATTAACCTGGTTGGTGCAAGCCTCGCTCGGGAAGCTGCCAACGAGGTCGAGGCGGAAACTGGCCGACAGTGCTTTGTTGCAGGGGTACTTGGCCCGACCAACCGCACCTGTTCAATCAGTCCTGATGTCAACGACCCTGGCTATCGCAACGTCAGTTTCGATGAACTGGTTGAAGCCTATATCGAGTCTATCAATGCCCTGATTGCTGGCGGCAGCGACATCATCATGGTAGAAACCATTTTCGATACCCTTAACGCCAAAGCTGCATTGTTTGCTATCGAAACCGTCTTCGATGAGCAAGGCTTTCGCTTGCCAATTATGATCTCCGGCACCATCACCGATGCCTCAGGCCGCACTCTTACCGGACAAACTACCGAAGCTTTCTACAACTCGCTGCGCCACGTTAAGCCGCTATCGATTGGCCTTAACTGCGCCCTAGGTCCAACTGAACTTCGTCCTTATGTGGAAGAACTCTCTAAAATTTCTGAGTGCTTCGTATCGGCGCACCCCAATGCGGGATTACCAAATGAATTTGGTGGTTACGATGAAACGCCAGAGCAGATGGCCGAAGTCATCGAAGAGTGGGCAAAGGAAGGCCTATTAAACATCATCGGCGGCTGCTGCGGCACCACGCCGGAGCATATCCGCGTTATTCGTGAAGCGGTACTTGACCATGATGCCCGTAAACTCCCAGATATTGCTGTTGCCTGTCGGCTATCGGGCCTTGAGCCACTCACCATAGATGAGAACTCGCTCTTTTTAAACGTGGGTGAGCGAACCAACGTTACCGGTTCGGCTAAATTCTTGCGCCTCATTAAAACTGGTGAATATGAAGAAGCGCTTTCGGTTGCTCGCGACCAAGTTGAGAACGGCGCACAGATCATCGATATCAATATGGATGAAGGCATGCTCGATGGCGTTGAGGTGATGCAAAAATTCCTCAACCTTATCGCCTCTGAGCCAGATATCTCGCGGGTACCTATCATGATCGACTCCTCTAAGTGGGAAGTGATTGAGGCAGGCCTTAAGTGCATTCAAGGTAAAGGCATCGTCAACTCTATCTCACTCAAAGAGGGGGAGGAGAAGTTTATCGAACAGGCTAAACTGGTTAAGCGCTATGGTGCCGCGGCGATTATTATGGCCTTCGATGAAGTCGGCCAAGCCGATACCAAAGCGCGCAAAGTCGAGATCTGTACTCGTGCTTATAACGTACTGGTCGACAAGGTCGGCTTCCCGCCGGAAGATATTATCTTCGATCCCAATATCTTCGCCATTGCCACAGGTATCGATGAACATGACAACTATGCGGTCGACTTTATCGAAGCCACCCGCGAGATAAAGCGCACCCTCCCCCATGCGATGATTTCGGGCGGTGTGTCTAACGTATCCTTCTCCTTCCGCGGTAATAACCCTGTACGCGAAGCTATCCATGCGGTATTCCTGTATCACGCGATTCAAGCGGGGATGGACATGGGAATTGTTAACGCTGGCCAGTTGGCAATCTATGACGATATCGACCCTGAGCTTAAAGAGCGCGTTGAAGCTATTGTACAAAACTTGCCTTGCACCGTTGCCGACACGAATAACACTGAACAGCTACTAGAAGTCGCTGAAAAATTCCGTGGTGACGGCAGCCAAGCCGCCAAAAAAGAAGATTTAGAGTGGCGTACTAAACCGGTGAATGAGCGCTTAGCCCATGCGCTGGTGAAAGGCATCACCGACTTTATCGATGCCGACACCGAAGAAGCGCGTTTGCAGGCAAACCGCCCACTCGATGTGATTGAAGGGCCGTTAATGGACGGCATGAACATCGTTGGCGATCTCTTTGGCTCAGGCAAGATGTTCCTGCCTCAGGTGGTTAAATCGGCGCGAGTAATGAAGAAAGCCGTGGCTTATTTAAACCCCTTTATTGAGCTTGAAAAGGTTGAGGGCCAGTCAAACGGTAAAATCTTAATGGTCACGGTGAAAGGCGACGTGCACGATATCGGCAAAAATATTGTCGGCGTAGTGCTAGCCTGTAACGGCTATGAAGTCATCGACTTAGGCGTCATGGTGCCAGTCGAGAAAATCATCGAAGTCGCTAAGGCTGAAAATGTCGACATTATCGGCATGTCAGGACTAATCACTCCAAGTCTCGATGAGATGGTGCATAACGTTAAGAGCTTCCATAAGGCAGGCTTAACCATTCCATCGATTATTGGTGGTGCCACCTGCTCTAAAATTCATACCGCAGTGAAAATTGCGCCTCACTCACCTGAGGGTGCCATCTACATTGCCGATGCCTCTCGCGCTGTGCCTATGGTGTCAAAACTCATCAACGATGAAACGCGCCAAGCGACCATAGATGAGGCTTACGCCGAATACCAGCTGATGCGCGACAAGCGCAACTCTCAGGCCAAACGCAAAGAGATCACCTCAATCGAGGCGGCCCGTGAAAATCGTTGCCAGCACGACTGGGCTGGCTACACGCCATTTATGCCAAACCAGCTTGGTCGCCAAGTATTTGATGACTACCCATTAGAAGATCTGCTGGAGCGTATAGACTGGACGCCTTTCTTTAGAAGCTGGGAATTACATGGCCATTTCCCACGTATCTTAGAAGACGAAGTGGTAGGCGTTGAGGCGCGTAAGCTCTACAGCGATGCCAAGGTGATGCTTAACCAAATAATTAGTGAAAAGTGGTTAACCGCCAAAGCCGTGATTGGTCTATTCCCCGCCAATACCGTCAACCATGACGATATTGAGCTATACACAGATGAGAGCCGCAGCGAGCTTGAACTCACGACTCACCATCTGCGGATGCAGATTGAGCGGGTGGGTAATGACAACTTCTGTCTTGCAGATTTTGTGGCGCCAAAAGCTAGCGGCGTTGCCGATTACATGGGCGGCTTTGCTGTCACCGCAGGCCATGGCATTGACGAGCATATTGCTCGCTTTGAAGCTAACCATGACGATTACAGTGCGATTATGCTCAAATGTTTGGCAGACCGCTTAGCGGAAGCCTTCGCCGAACGTATGCATGAGCGCGTACGGAAAGAGTTTTGGGGTTACGCTGCCGATGAGGCCCTCGATAACGAAGCGCTTATCCGAGAAAAATATAAAGGTATTCGCCCCGCTCCTGGCTACCCAGCCTGCCCTGATCACACTGAAAAAGGCTTGCTGTGGGACCTGTTAAAACCTGATGAAACCATTGGCCTTAACATTACTGAAAGTTATGCTATGTTCCCTACAGCTGCAGTATCGGGTTGGTACTTTGCTCACCCTAAATCTCGTTACTTTGGCGTGACCAATATTGGACGCGATCAGGTGGAAGATTATGCAGCGCGTAAAGGCATGAGCATAGAGGAAACTGAGCGCTGGTTAGCCCCAGTTTTGGACTATGATCCGGAATAAGCAGCCTTGAGCGGGAGGGCAAACTTATTTGCCCTGTGGCCATAGGCCTAAATTAAAGAGTCGCCCTAAAACAAAGGCTATAAAATATTACTCATACAAGGCTTAACAGTCGTGGAGGCTTTATCATTATTCAATGATAAAGCCTCATACTGATTGATATTCATCGCGACTTGACGCAGCAAGCCTTCCGCTCCTTTTGCGGCCTCACTCTCATAGATCAAAGGCACCATAGTTAACTGATGGGATTTTGCCTGGGCATCGATAAACTGTAGCTGAGACCAAAAGAGTGTTGAGATCAGATGAAACAGGCAACTCCCCACCCCAAGATGACGCCACTTTGGTACCACATAGGCGTACAGCAAGTAACAGCAACCACCAATTTGCCGCTCATTACAGATCTTGCCATCGGAGTACCAAGAATCGAGTAAACCGATATTAAAGGTCACGAATGCTACTGGGGTTCGCTTTTCCTCTTCAGAAAAAGCCACTAATCGATAATGCCTCTGATGCCTGCTTTCAGAGATGTGACTGACAGGTGTGAGGGTGTTGAATATCTGCTGGCAGACCAACTCATCGTCTGCGCATGTATCGCAAAAGTATTGCTGTAAAGCAGTGGTGTTCTCATGCGATGAATCGTCATAAATACTAACGCAGGGTATAACGGATGACTCATCTAACTCGATTGAGGAAGGGGCCTGCAAACGCAAATCTTTTTCGGCTAATGTTTGAATAAAGCCATGTTGTAGTTGGAAGTGGCTAAAATCATCCAACAGGTGAAGTAAGGGAAAGAGCTCCACCTTACTTTTATGAAGTATCATATACAGCTCCGCACAATCTACTCATTATCTGCATAAATAATAGAAGGTCTCACAACACAATACAGACAACATTGTGCATTAACTATAGGTGCTCATTTTCAACCTGTAAAATGCAAGAACACTAGGTTTGATAAGGCTTGTGGCTTAATTCAAACCCAAGCTATTGTATATAAAGACAAGCCTCTCTCTCGCTAGTTAATCCCACTAAAAATCAGATTTTCTTCGCACTTGTCGCTCACTTAGTGATCTCCGTCATTGTTTTTCGGCCGAAAAGGTTTACTATGGCGGCTTCTCAGGAGGAATGTTCTTTCCTCCGCACTGCTTACCACAATTTATTTCAGGATATACACACAATGAAGAGTCTTCTTCCTACATTGATCATGCTATTGATCCCGTCTGTTTCATGGGCACACCCAGGTCATGGTGCTGTTGGCTTGTTCCACCACCTATCTGATGTTGCACCACTTATCTTACTGGCCGCTATTGTTGCCGGCTATGCGATTTGGGTTCGTTCAAAGCGCTAACTATTCACAACTTTTTATTCATTAGATTTTAAAGCGCACGCAGCCGTTCAAGCTCTGGTTCGTTTGGCACTCTTGTAGCCGCTGTTAGATTAAATTCTCAACAACTTTAGATTGTTTGGGCTAGCTAGTTGCGCGCGTTTTTCAAAATCTATATCAGGATCACATGCTCACGTTTTGGGAGTGTGATCTGTTGGCTTGCGATTTTGCCTTGATGATTTGGATAAATTTGAATAATGAATATTCCACAAAGCGTTTGCTTTAAACGCCCTGAGTCCGATGCTGGTTGGCGTGCGGAACTGCGCCTTAAATATGGCATTAAGAGAGAAAAAACTCGGCTTTTAGAACGCCATCAAATCGGGCCGTTAACGGTTCAAAAGACATTTTTCCCTGAAGGTGCGGCTTGTCATACCTATCTTTTACACCCGCCAGGTGGCGTGGTTGGCGGCGATCAACTCAGCTTCACTGTTGATGTCGCAGAACAGGCCCATGCGTTATTAACCACTCCAGGGGCGACTAAATTTTATCGCAGTAATGCAGAGCAGGCATGGCAAAGCCAACAATTGAGCGTGGCAGAATCAGGCTTACTCGAGTGGCTTCCCATGGAGAACATTTTCTTCCCTGGTGCTAATTGTAAGTTACTCACTCAGGTGAATTTAGCCGCCAATGCCCGTTTTATTGGCTGGGAAATGCAATGCTTCGGTCGTCCACAACTTGGGGAAGAGTTCAATTACGGACAAGTATTAGGCCAGACCTTTATTTGTCGTGATAACAAGGTGTTATTGGCTGAAAGTCTACGAGTTCAAGATCAGTTTCAATTCAAGCAAGCTGCTGCTATGCGCAACTTCGCCATGACTGGATGCCTGTATATCACTCCTGTTGATCGCGCGCTTATCGACAAAGTGAATCAAGTGATTGATGAGCAGCAAGCGCGCTTCGCAACTGAGATTGTGCTCGGAGCCAGTGAGTTAGGCAGCTCCTCAATGAGTAGTGCAATGACCCTCAACAGTCCGGCAGAAAACAGCTTATTGGTGGTACGCGCCTTGGGACAACAAACCGAACCTATGATGGCCAGTTTTGTCCAGATCTGGCGCTGCGTTCGCCAACATTGGTTTGGTCAGCTCCCCGATGTACCGAGGATTTGGTCAACTTAAGCTCTGCCGTTCAAGCACTCATTCACGCTTAATCGCACGCAAAACTACATCTAAAAACCAATTGATTTTAAAGAGAGTTATGCCATGGAACTAACCCCAAGAGAAAAAGATAAGTTAATGCTATTTACCGCTGGCTTACTCGCTGAGCGTCGGCTGGCGCGAGGCTTAAAGCTCAACTATCCCGAATCAGTCGCATTAATCAGTTGTGCCATTTTAGAGGGCGCTAGAGATGGCCGCACAGTAGCTGAACTGATGAATTATGGCCGCACAATTTTAACCTCAGAGCAGGTTATGGAAGGCGTACCAGAGATGGTGCATAACGTGCAGGTGGAGTGCACTTTTCCAGATGGCACCAAGTTAGTCTCCATCCACGAACCCATAGTTTAAAAAGATATTGTTAACGGTTAATCGAATACGTTGTTTAAGGACCACACCATGATCCCGGGTGAAATCATAATAAATAAAAATCTTGGTGAGATTGCGCTCAATCAAGGCTATCAAAAGCGAACATTAGCGGTCGCAAATATTGGCGACCGCCCTATTCAAGTGGGTTCTCATTATCACTTTTACGAAGTGAATCAGTTTTTAAGTTTCGACCGAGCGCAGAGCTTAGGTTTTCGTCTCGACATTCCCGCAGGGATGGCTGTGCGATTCGAGCCAGGGCAAAGCCGAACGGTCGAACTCGTCGCTTTTTCTGGCAAGCGCATAATTCAAGGCTTTGATGGCCAAATCATGGGCAAAATTAAGGAGTAAGTATGGCTAAGATCTCAAGACAAGCTTATGCAGATATGTTTGGCCCAACGGTCGGCGATCGTGTGCGCTTGGCTGACACTGCATTGATTTTAGAGGTTGAAAAAGATCTCACCACCTATGGTGAAGAAGTTAAGTTTGGCGGTGGAAAAGTGATCCGTGATGGTATGGGGCAAAGTCAGGTATTGAGTCAAGATTGTGTTGATGCCGTGATTACCAATGCACTCATTCTTGACCATTGGGGCATAGTTAAAGCCGATATCGGCATCAAGCATGGGCGTATTGTTGGAATTGGTAAGGCTGGTAACCCCGATGTACAACCCAATGTCGACATCGTCATTGGCGCAGGTACAGAAGCTATCGCAGGTGAAGGAAAAATCATTACCGCTGGTGCGATTGACACTCACATTCACTTTATCTGCCCGCAGCAGGCTGAAGAAGGTCTGTGTGCTGGCACTACAACCTTTATTGGGGGCGGTACCGGCCCTGTTGCAGGCTCAACGGCAACAACAGTCACTCCAGGCACGTGGAACATGCACCGCATGTTAGAAGCGGCAGATGAGTTACCCATCAACGTCGGTTTATTCGGTAAAGGGACTGTGAGTAACCCAGATGCCATTCGAGAGCAAATAAGCAACGGTGCTATGGGGCTCAAAATTCATGAAGATTGGGGCGCAACGCCGTCAGCCATCGATACCTGTTTAAGTGTCGCTGACGAGATGGACGTGCAAGTGGCTATCCACTCAGATACCTTAAATGAAGGGGGTTTTTATGAGGCAACCGCTAATGCCATTGGCGATCGTGTTATTCACGTATTCCATACTGAAGGTGCCGGCGGCGGCCATGCTCCCGATGTCATAAAATCGGTAGGCGAGCCTAATATCATTCCTGCCTCGACCAATCCGACCATGCCTTACACCGTCAATACCGTGGATGAGCATTTAGACATGTTGATGGTATGCCATCACTTAGATCCCGCTATCGCAGAAGACGTTGCCTTTGCAGAGTCCCGTATTCGCCGTGAAACCATTGCCGCTGAAGATATCTTGCATGACTTAGGTGCAATTTCAGTGATGAGTTCGGATTCTCAAGCAATGGGACGCGTGGCCGAGGTTGCCATGCGTACCTGGCAATGCGCCCATAAGATGAAGCTTCAACGTGGCCCACTCGAAGGCGACAATGAAGATGCTGATAATACTCGCCTAAAGCGTTATGTCGCCAAGTACACCATTAACCCAGCCATCGCTCACGGGATAAGCCACGAAGTGGGCTCCATTGAAGTGGGCAAGCTGGCGGATATCGTGCTGTGGGATCCCGCATTTTTTGGCGTCAAACCCGCGTTAGTGCTCAAAGGTGGCTTAACGGTTTATGCCCCAATGGGTGATATTAATGGTGCCATTCCTACGCCACAACCCGTGCACTACCGCCCTATGTATGCAGCAACAGGCAAGGCCCGTGCAGCAACATCCATGACTTTCTTGCCAAAGGCTGCCATTGAGGCCGCCATACCTGAAAAGCTCAAGTTAACTCACCTTATCGGCGAGGTTAGAGGCTGCCGCAATATCAGTAAACAGGACATGATCCACAACAGCTACGTGCCGCATATCGAGCTCGACTCACAAACTTATGTGGTCAAAGCCGATGGCATGCCCTTGGTGTGTGAGCCCCTTGCAAAGCTGCCAATGGCTCAACGCTACTTTTTATTCTAATTGTTGGAGTTTGTTTAATTTTCAACGCCATGCCGAATGTTGCTCTGTTGACTCACTCGGCTTTTTGAAGAGGTCAAAATGATTAAGTTAACCCAGATATTACCCCAAGCAACTCATATTGATGCAAAGGTGTGTTTAACCATGGTTGAGCGCACTAAGAGTCGATTACGTATCGTCCTTGAAGATGGTCGAGGTGCAGGCTTAATGTTGCCGCGAGGACACATTTTGCACCATGGGTCGTTACTGGCTAGCGACGACGGCTTTGTGGTTGAAGTTATCGCTGCTAAAGAGCAAGTGTCCACCGCACGTAGTGATGATGCGACCCTTTTTGCCAAAGGCTGTTATCACTTAGGAAATCGACATGTGCCACTACAAGTTGAAGCCGGATGGTGCCGATACCAACACGATCATGTCTTAGATGAAATGCTGATGGGGTTAGGGCTTGAAGTGAAAGTTGAAAGTGCAGCATTCCAGCCTGAACCCGGCGCTTATGGCGGCACTACAGGTGGACATTCCCATGGAGAAGTTTACGACAGCAGCTTAGAAAAAATGGCTAACAGCCATCATCACGAGCACTGCCACAGCCACGAACATTAAGCCATGTACAACATCCAAAACATGCTACCAGAATTGCGCTTATATCAGTTGATAAGCCCCTCCCTCCCCGTTGGAGGCTTTACCTACTCCCAGGGCTTGGAGTGGGCAATTGAACAGGGCTGGGTATCGACAGCCGATGCGCTAGAAGAGTGGCTTAAGAGTCAGATGCTTGAAAGTTTAACCCATCTTGAACTGCCCATTTTAGTCCGAATTCAAGGTTACCTAGCAGCCAGTGAATACGCTCAGGCCCAAGCTTGGTGCCACTATTTAACAGCTAGCCGTGAGACTAAAGAGCTACGACTAGAAGAGTATCAACGAGGTATCGCTTATGCCCAACTACTACCAAAGCTTGGGCTGACATTAACCCCTGAGCTAAAAACTATGGTGCAAACCTCTCAGTTAGCCGCCTTTGCTTTAGCCATCAATCAATGGCAAATCCCGCTAGAAAAAGCACTAGGGGGCTACTTATGGAGCTGGCTTGAAAATGCCGTCGTTGTGGGGATAAAACTGGTTCCACTTGGCCAGAGTATCGGCCAACAGCTATTGATGTCGCTCGCAAGCTGTATTCCTGCTGCGGTAGAGAAAGCCCTCATCATACAAGATGATGAGATAGGTAGTTTTACACCAGCGCAAGTGATGGCGAGTTGCCGTCATGAGCACCAATACACTCGGCTATTTCGATCTTAGCCACAACGGCTTTAATCAAAAAGCAATTGAACTGTGCTCGCAACCATCCGAGCAGTTCTCACCTAAGGCTGTGGCTTAAACACGCCTTAATCGTACTTAGGAACAAACATGACTGAATTAGATTATAAACAACCACTGCGGATCGGCGTAGGTGGTCCCGTGGGCTCAGGAAAGACAGCGCTATTAGAAGTGCTGTGTAAAGCACTGCGGGATAAATACCAAATTGCTGTTGTCACTAACGATATTTACACCCAAGAAGATGCCAAGATTTTAACCCGCGCAGAAGCTTTAGATGCTGACCGGATTATCGGCGTCGAAACTGGCGGCTGCCCCCATACCGCCATTCGCGAAGATGCATCGATGAACTTAGCCGCTGTGGAGGAGTTAGCAAAGCGCCACAAAAACTTAGATGTGGTTTTTGTTGAAAGTGGTGGCGATAACTTAAGCGCTACCTTCAGCCCTGAACTGGCAGATATCACCATCTATGTCATCGATGTGGCCGAAGGTGAAAAAATTCCCCGCAAAGGTGGCCCAGGGATCACTCGCTCCGATCTATTAGTGATTAATAAAATCGATCTTGCTCCCTATGTTGGCGCCTCTCTTGTAGTAATGGATCAAGACACCAAGCACATGCGCCCTGAAAAACCTTATGTATTTACCAACATGAAACTGGGCAAGGGCGTACCAGAGATCATCACCTTTATCGAAACCGCGGGCATGCTCAATAGCTAACGCCAGTCACAGGTACGACATGGCAACTCCCCCACTAATGACTGCTTGCTAGCAATGACTCGCAAGCAATCACTAATTAAGCAGCAAGTCATTCGCTGCTATTAACCCAACGGTGATTTTCATCTCAATCTGATGCAAGCACCACAACCTGAAATCTACGGATTAAAAACCTAAGAGGTAAATGTTCTACATGAGTCACGACATTATAAAAGTTTCAAGAAACACAGCTAATGCACCACAAAGTGCGCACTCTACACAAACTGTCGCCTTCTCTCATTACAACAACATTTCAGCACAACTACCGGTAAACCCAAACACGGGTGACATTGTTGTTGGCAATATAAAAGCTCAAGCAAAGCAATGCTTAACCAATATAAAGGCCATCGTTGAAAGTATCGGTCACGTAATGGACGACATGGTAAAAATCACCGTATTTGTTAAGAATATCGACGATATGGATGCTATTGATGAAGTCTATGCCACATTCTTTTCGGCGCCGCTGCCAACCCGTACCGTTGTGGCTGTAAAAGCGTTACCCTTAACTGATGCCTTAGTGCAAATGGATGCGTTGATTTCAAATGGTGAGGGCACTGCACCACAAGCTCCTTGCCCATTGGTGAAAGTCTCTAGAGATACTCAAGATGCGCCAAGCTGTGCCATGTCGACACAGACCGTCGCCTTCTCTCATTATAATAACCTTTCGGCACAGTTACCTATCGAGCCAACAACGGGTAAATTGATTGCTGGCGATATCACGCAACAAACCGAGCAGTGCTTAAATAATATTAAAGCAGTATTAGAGAGCATCAATCATGTGATGGGCGATATTGTAAAAACAACCATCTACCTAAAAGATCTTGCAGACATAGCCGCGGTCAATGAAGTGTGTTCAACCTTTTTCAACGGCTACGTACCCGCACGTACCATAGTCAATGCAACAGAACTACCAATGGGGGCTTTAGTGCAAATAGATACCGTCGTGTCCCATGGTGACGGCACGCCACCACAACCACAAGAAGACAGCCGTTTCATCGTGATAGAAGCCAGCAATACCAACAATGCGCCAACAGCGCCCTACTCGCATACAGTTGCATTTTCTCACTACAACCATGTTTCAGGCCAGTTACCAATCGATGCAACAACGGGCGAAATAGTTAGCGCTGATGTTGCTGAGCAAACTAAGCAATGTTTAAACAATATAAAAGCGATTATCGAGAGTGTCGCGCATGTGATGGATGACGTGGTCAAGGTCAATATTCAAGTTGCCAATATCGAAGATATGGATGCAATCGACCAAGTCTACAACACATTTTTCAAACAGGATCTTCCAGCAAGAACCGTCTTTGCAGTGTCGACATTACCAATGGGCGCACAGGTGCAAATAGACGCTGTTATTTCAAACTGTGAAGGTACTCCGCCTCAAGCTTAGCGAATATTCACTCGGCGGGTAAAGCTAACCCGCCATTAGCGTCTCACCCAAAAAGCGTCTATTCATATCGAGCTATGATTACCGATTCAAAATTGACGCTTTTTATGCACACCTTTATTCATCCGCAATAACCTTAGTGTCAATCAAGATCAAACGAGCATTTCAGCATCCCGTTATCACTCAGAGTCAGCGTTTTATTCCCTCATTATTTTTTCATCTTTACTGTCGCTAAAACCTGCAGAGATCTCACTTTAGAGTCAATAGCGCTGCTATAGTGAATTCAGTGCCAAAATAACAGGTTTCTGTTCAAATAGTTCAGCACTTCAAGGAGCATCTATGTTAAATGAAAATCATGCGCTTATTTTCGATTTCCCAGAGTTTAAACAAGATATCGTGTACTTGAATTATACCGACCAAGAGTTCGACAAATTATCTAAGCAGTACCATCTCCTAGACTATGATATTCGCCAACTCGAAATCGCCGGTAGTCCTACCGATGACGAACACATGCACCAACTCAAGCTGACCCGCGCTAACTTAAAAGACGTCTTATTTCAGAAGTTAAAAGCCCACCACGATAAATAACAGTTTCAATATTTGACCTAGCGCTTTCAGCCAAAAGGGTATTTTCAATACCTTTTTGGCTATTAACTCGGCATTTTAGTCATGCTGCACTTCAATGTCGCTGATAACGATAAAAATATACGCTGGTCTTATTTCTAACGGAACTCTTCCGTAAATGGATAAATGAGTGCTAATATTAGGGGTTAACGCTTCGTATAATCTCAATGATATGGTTTGAGAGTTTCTACCAAGAGCCCTAAACTCTTGATTATGAAGACTTTACTTTATTAATGCTGATCTAGTATTGGTTAACTGTTGCTGCGTAACAGTTTCAGTACTGACTTGCTAGGTTAGTTTAACCACTCAATAAAGGAGAGCTTCATGAATTATCTACAGCTACCCAAAATCGATCTTCACTGCCACCTAGACGGTAGCGTTCGCCCGCAAACTGTTATCGACCTTGCTCAATTCCAAGGTGTTGAAATTCCAAGCCATGATGTCGATGACATTAAAGCGCTAATGGTGGCGCCTGAGACTTGCCCTAACCTCGATGAATACCTGACCCGCTTTGCACTACCGGTATCTGTGATGCAAACCGAGGCAGCCCTTGAGCGTATCTCGTTCGAGCTTTTTGAAGATGCAGCTTTAGAAAATGTGAAGTACTTAGAAGTGCGCTTTGGCCCTCAGCTTCATCGCAAAATGGGTCTGAATTTCGAGCAGATCATTGGCAGCGTCGTCAAAGGGATGCGCAGAGCCGAAGCACAGTATGACATCAAAGGTAACTACATCCTGTCTATCATTAAGGTGCTACCAAAAGATGATATCAATGATGTTATCGATGCCGGTGCTAAGTTCCTCGATAACGGTGTAGTGGCTTTTGACTTAGCGGCAAGCGAAGAGCCAGGCTTCTGCCACGAATATATTCCCTACGCCAAGTATGCCCTTGAAAAAGGCTACAGAATCACTATTCATGCTGGTGAACAAGGTGTAGGTCAGAACGTTTACGATGCGATTTCCCTTCTCGGCGCTGAGCGTATCGGCCACGGTATTCATATCAACAGTCATAAACAGGCTTACGATTTAGTGCGCTCAGAGGCTGTTGCGCTAGAAACTTGCCCTAGCAGCAACGTGCAAACCAAAGCAGTTGAGAGCTTAGAAAGCCATCCATTTGGTGACTTCTACCGCGATGGTTTATTAGTTACGATTAACACAGATAACCGTACCGTGTCAGATACCAACATGACCAAAGAGCTGCAGCTATCGGCTGAGAAGTTCAACTTAAGCGAGCAAGATTACTTTACTATCTACCAGATGAGTGTTGAAAACTCGTTTGCGTCAGACGAAGTCAAACAGGCTTTACTAAAGTTTATTGATTAGGGCTCAGTGAGCCAAAGTTAAAGGCTTTTGCGCGATAAATATAAATCGCGCGCACATCTCCGCTTGATAGCCAAGGACAGTATACAAATGCTGCTCTTGGCTATTTTGTTTCAATCTTAGCGCCAAAAGTATCTACAGCTCTTAGCTTAGCTAAAATTAATAACAGCCCGCCCACTAAGGCTATGACGCCTAATTCCCCCTAGTAAAGCCTAACTCAAGCGAATTTAACTGAATCAAAGCTTAAGTTGCTCTTATAACGTTGTAAGAGCCACTCTGCTTAGCTCAAAAGGCCCAAATTAGCGCTTTTATTTTAATTTTGTGAACTAGGCACCTAGGTTTCGGCGCACACTTGTACACATAATGAGGTATTAGCCAGATATCAGCAGTATTGACTATTGGAGTTTGCAATGCAGAACATAGATTGCCCACAGTGCAGCCATAAAATCGACCTTAATTCAATCTCTTGCCCCCAATGTCATGCCGCACAAGGGTTAGAATCCTTGGCTGGAGTCGACCCAGATATGCGTATCAAAAACCAGAAGCTTGCCATCTGGTTTAGCTTGCTACTAGGAGGCTTAGGGCTACACAAGTTCTATTTAGGTCAGCACCTAAAAGGTAGCTTGTACTTAGCATTTAGCTGGACACTGGTGCCTATGGTCGTGGGCTGGGTCGATGCGTTCCGCACCCTGAAGATGACACCATTTAACTTTGAGCAGCGTTACTGCAAAAGAGTGTCGCAGGGATTTTAATCAAAAACGACTTAAACAAGAGTTATTTAAGCAAGAGTTTGCTTAATTGAGTTGATAGAGAAAAGACAGCTACGGCTGTCTTTTCTATTTAGAAACTTGTTGTGTTACCACAAGCATATTGAAAAGAGTTTGTTCCTCTCTGCGACTATTCCTATGCTGAATGCCGACAAAAACACTCCCGATCAATCCGCTTTAACCAGCTCACTCTTGATGCTTCTTTCTACTTTCACGATGTGATAAATATTGATCATGATACAGATACAATTCATCAGAACGACAGGATACGCCCCAATCAACAATGCATAGACCACCATCATTAAGCAGCCAGCTGAATTTAGGTAACGCAGTCTTGTTATATTGGTTAGCAGTAAAGAAATTGCTATAACGACAGAACCTAAATAGCCAATAAGTTCGTGACTCATTATTAATTCCTTGTGAGTTAAACCATGAAGCGTGGTGCCTTAATCTTAATAAAATTAGTCTGTTAAACTTGATAGAACACCACCTGAGCGACTAAATTTAAAATAGGTTCTTGCCATGATGGAAGCGGTAAATAGCTTCTAGTGCTACCTCAGTTTCTTTCTCAATGCCTTGTTCGAGTAGAATATTTCGCTTCCCCCAAAAGTTCTCGCCTCTTTTATGGTTTGCAGCCACAGCACAGATAGTCGCGCCCTTCAATCCACGGCGATGGCACACAGTGAAGAGTGCCGATGCTTCCATTTCAATATTCTTTAAATTCAAGCTGATAAGCTTTTCAATCCATTCGGGGGTTTCACCGTAAAATGAGTCATCGGTGGAGCTTATCCCCCAATGAACCTGGTAATTTTCACCAACAGACATCTCTTTAGCGACGCGAATTAATTCAGATGTGACTTCTAGATCTGCGACTGCCGGTAAATTGTCTGGCACATAAAACTTTGATGTACCTTCGTTTTTCATAGCCGCGGTCGTAATGACTAAATCACCAATATTAATTTCATCTTGCAGAGCTGCGCAGCTTCCTAAACGGATGAACACTTTTGCGCCAATATTAGCGAGCTCTTCAGCTGCGATGGCCGTAGATGGGCAGCCCATACCTGTTGAAGTTACAGATACCCGAACTCCCTTGTAATAACCTGTATAGGTTTTATGTTCGCGCTTATGGGCAACTAACTCGGCATCATCTAGGTATTTCGCAATAATATCTGTTCTGAATGGGTCTCCCGGTAGCAGAACATATTCGGCCACATCCCCTTCAACCATACCGATATGGTACTGCTTAATACCTTTTGTTCTTTCACTTTTATCTACGACTGACATAACCGACCTCTAATTATTATGATTGAACACCTTGGAGCTGACTCTGCAGCTAATAATCAGATAGTAATCAAGCTCATTTTTCTCATCTACAGGCTTTCACTTGAAACAGTTTTTCCGCCTGAGAATGTAAAATGAGTTAATTAAAAAAATGGGCGGGTAAAAACTAAAAAGTAATAGCTCCTGCAGTAAACAAATGAGATACTGAGGATATGAGCCACTTTAACTCTGAGAGCAAATTTAGGTTAACTTGATTATCGCTTAAGCCACTTTGATAAGTTTTCGTCCCAATATGCTGGCTGACCAATCGACTGTTTAACAGCATCTATAATCATTTTCAGTCGAGTTGGCAGATTTTGGTTTCGTGGATAAACGGCATAAACAGGCATTTTTTGCATTGGCTTCCAATCTTGCATTAAGGGGAGTAACTCTCCTTTTTCTAACTCATCGGTTAGCAGATAGCTGCCGATATAACCAATCCCCCTACCCGCCATAACCGCATCTCGGATAGCCTCAGCCTTATCGACTCGGTAGTTTCCATTAACTCGTACATCCCGCTGTTTACCCTCTTTTTCAAATAACCAGTGGGTATAACTGCGATCCTTGCTGTGATAGGTAACACAGTTGTGAACAATCAAATCGTCAGGGTGCGCAGGCTCACCATAGCGCTGTATATAATCTGGAGAAGCCAAGAGTATAAAATGTGTATCGACTATTCTTTGGGCGACATAACCTATATTTATCTCTTCAAATGTCGTAAACCAAAGGTCGAAGCCTTCATCCAGCATGTCTATCTTATAATCAAACAAACTCACTTCGATATTAAGATCTGGGTACTTTTTCTGGAGTGCATCCAATACAGGTAAAACATGCAGGTTTCCGAATGAGCAGGAAAGTGCTAATCGCACATTTCCTGAAAGCTCATCTCTGCAGCTAGGTACTTTGGTGTTCGCTAGGTGAATTAGGTTCACGATTTGCTCACTGTAACTGGCGAAGTCCTTACCCTCCTCAGTCAAGGTAAGCGCTCTAGTATTTCTATTAATCAGTTGAGTTTGAAGTCTTTCTTCGATGACATTCAACTGTTTACTGACATGAGAGACTGACATGCCAAGTTTATCTGCGGCTTTAGTCAAGCTACCTGTACAAGCTAAAGCGTTAAAGAGCACCATTTGATAGGCCTCATGCTGTAGACCATCTTTCATGTTTCAACCTTATATCATTGAGGTGTCGGCCTCTTAAAGAGAGACTAGATTCATCAACTCATCAGAGTAGGTTGTAATACTTTGTTTGTTAACGATGACTTGATGAATTTAAGAAGCAGCTCAAAATTCTAGCTACACCCACAAAACAAGATATCGCATATCTATTCATAAAAGACTACTACATGAAATTCTAAACAACACACAAAAAATCAATAGAACCCCTACAAAAAAAACTGTTAAGGAAGCGTTAACAAACCAAAATAACGATTAATAGTTAATCATTCGAACCCATTTGAATGGAATTTTTAGTCACTTTTAATGCATAAATATTGACTTAGATGTTTATCAGTTTATAGTCGATGCCAGTTAAGTATTTTGATTAAGAGAGTGGAAGATGAAGAAGTCAGTATTGGTTGTAGCAAGCTTAGGGTTAACAGGCGCATTAATGTTAACGGGCTGCGGTAAGAGTGATGATGTACTTGTTGTGGGCACCAATGCTTCATTCCCGCCTTTTGAATACGTAGGAGGTCCAAATGGTGATGAGGTCATGGGCTTCGATATCGATTTAGCTCAGCAGATAGCTAAAGATGCAGGCAAGACCCTAAAAATTGAGAACATGAATTTTGATTCGCTGATTGTCGCGCTCAATGCTGGCAAGGTCGACTTTATCGCCTCAGGCATGACTATCACTCCTGAGCGTCAGGCTAGCGTGAACTTTTCCGAGCCATACTATGAAGCGACCCAGATGGTGCTAGTCAATAAAGATAACAACAGCATCAATAGCCTAGATGATCTTAAGGATAAGCATATTGCAGTGCAGCTAGGCTCAACCGGCGACATCATGGCTAAGAGTTACAGTCAGCATGTCACCGCATTCAACACAGGATTTGAAGCCGTGATGGAGCTAAGAAATTCAAAGGTCGACTTAGTGCTGTTTGACAGTGAACCAGCCGCAAGTTTCTTAGAGAAAAACCCGCAACTGAAGATGGTTGAGCTCGATTTTGCTCCTGAGTTTTATGGCTTTGCGGTCGCCAAAGACAAAGTTGAACTGCTAAACAGCATCAACACCAGCCTAAGCAACATGAAGCAAAACGGTGGCTATGACGCCCTCGTTAACAAGCACATGAAGTGAGCCTGTAATGATAGATGCAATTAACACCTCACTTTTTACCCCCATAGGCGAAGATGGCTTAATCGGAATTTATCTTATTCTGAATGGCCTTAAAGTCACTTTGATTGTGACCTTCTTCGCCATGATAATAGGTTCAATTCTCGGTGTGGCAACCACCTTGATGAAGATGTCATCTAAATGGTACCTACGCTGGCCTGCTAATTTTTATGTCAGCGTGATCCGTGGAACACCTGTGGTTGTACAGTTAGTGATTCTTTACTTTATCGTGCTTGCGGCACTGGATGTGGATAAGATCACCGCTGCCATTATTGCCTTCGGTCTTAATAGTGGCGCCTATATCTCAGAGATCATTAGAGCCGGTATTCAAGCCGTCGATAAAGGCCAGATGGAAGCGGCACGTTCGCTTGGACTATCACAAGCGGCGACCATGAAAGAGGTGATTTTGCCTCAGGCGATTAAGAATATTCTGCCATCGCTAGGTAACGAATTTATCGTGTTACTCAAAGAGACGGCGGTAATTGGATTCATCGGCGGCGTGGATCTGATGCGCGCCGGCGAAATCATCCGTAGCCGAACCTTCGAAGACAGCGTACCGCTATTTACTTGTGCGCTTATCTATCTGTTACTGACCTATATCTTCACCTTTATGCTGTCTAGATTCGAAACGAGGTTAAAGCAAAGTGATTAAAATAAATAACTTACATAAGAGCTTTGGCGATAACCAAGTGCTAAAGGGCATAAGCGAACAGATTAACCATGGCGAAGTCGTCAGTGTGATTGGGCCCTCGGGTAGCGGAAAGAGTACCTTCCTGCGTTGTATCAACTTACTCGAGCAGCCAACTGAAGGGGAAATCATCATAGATGGTCAATCGATCACCGCTGCAGGCGCCTGTGTCGATAAACTCAGACAGAAAGTGGGGATGGTGTTTCAGAACTTTAACCTGTTTCCCCATAAAACGGTTAAGCAAAACATCACCCTCGCGCCTGTAAAACTAAAGCTAATGACCCAAGCACAAGCGGATATCGAGGCCATAACACTGCTTGAGCAGGTTGGCCTAAAAGATAAGGCCGACGCCTACCCCTCTAGCCTATCGGGTGGCCAGAAGCAGCGGGTTGCTATTGCCAGAGCTTTAGCGATGAAACCTGAGCTGATGCTGTTTGATGAGCCAACCTCGGCGCTGGATCCAGAGATGGTCGGTGATGTCCTCGATGTGATGAAATCCTTGGCACAAAAAGGCATGACCATGGTGATTGTCACCCACGAGATGGGCTTTGCCCGAGATGTATCAGACCGAGTGATCTTTATGGACGGCGGCTATATCGTCGAGCAAGATGAGCCCGAGGCGCTATTTAGCAACCCGAAAGAAGCCAGAACGCAGGCATTTTTAAGTAAAGTATTGAGATAAGCTCAATCAACCCAACTTCTTAAATGTATTTATAGACTCGTTTAGCACTAACGTTGAGCAGCGCTATTACCAAAGAGCCCCACAAAGGCTCGCCGTTTGCATAAACCCCGATATAAAAAAGACAGCTTTCGCTGTCTTTTTTATATCGGTAATTAAACTCATTGTTAACTCAAATTACTGATTAAGATCGAAAGTCAGTCGCATATAATTCGTTTCATAATCAAGTACGCTCAATTGACCATCTGCCATGCGGCTTCGTTCAGCCAACAGTTTACGCCACTCACTTAGTGGCTTTTCTGAGCCGTAGCCTCTAACACCAATCTGTAGTCTTGGATTATTTAGCGAATCTAATTTTGCATCTAAATCTGCTGACAATTTGATATCTGGCATACTGCCTGATACGCCCCCCCAAATAATCCATTCAGCATCCCCATTATCTATATCTCCAGACAAACTCATGTGAGTCAAAGCGATATCAGTACTTACGTTGCTAAAATCATATTGGTATGGCGCCTGGCCAGTTGAGATCTCACTGAATAATGAATAGACCGCATCAGAAAAGCCGTTAGCAGGATCCCAAAGCATTATCGGAGAAGTCTTGCCCTCTGATGTGACTAGATGTCGTGCAGAGCTATAACTATTGGCGGTAACATTACCAATGTCTTCTTGACCCATTCTCGCAGGCCAAACATAGTTACTATTAGTTAATGTTGGGTAAACAAATACCGGATCGTTTTGACTATAATTGGTCCAACCTTCAAATGAGCGGGCATATAAGATCCGTGCATCATAAGGATTAACATAGTCAACCGCTACGCCCTGCTGGGTAAAGTCACTCATATTCAATGTATATTGAGTTTTATCGGTCAAATCAATACTGCCACCTAGGCTACTTTGGCCATCGGCAGCAATTAACTGCACATCTATTGGCCCAACACCATCACACCACTCAATTATGGGGGAACTAGCAAATGGCGTTAACTCATAACTGCTACCTCCCAGATACAGCAAACTGTCTGGCGCGTCCTCGATAAGCGACTGCACAGGAAACTCGACTTGTTTACAGTTACAACCTTCTTCATTGTTGTCATCACGAAAATAGGTAATGCCTAAATCGCCAGCTTGAACATTAACATTAGAAATAACCTTGAGTGTTGGCAGATCTTTGTAATAGTACTGGTTGTCCGCGGTTAACGTGATATGTTTAGCGTTACTCGGCCAGTCAGCAGTGAGCGCGCCATCGGCATCTGTTACGTACTCAGCAATAATGTCACCCGTATTGTTGTGCACAAATACTTTGACGCCAGACTTAGGCTGTTCTATTCCACATTGATTGCCCACAACTGTATTTAATGTAATTTGCGGCACATTACCGCCAGATGAGCCACCATTGCCAGCAGAGCCTGATGAATCATCACCGCCTCCGCCACATGCGGTTAAAACCAATGCAGATAATGCTGTTAGCGTCCATTTTCTTGTTGTCATATCTTCTTCCTGAATATGTATGAATAACTAAATAGTCACAAGGCTATATATCGCCAACACAAAGATGCTAATCATTTGTAACTACAAAGAGGCCGTCACAATAACGTTTTACACGTTAGCTGTCTACGGTTTGGTAACAACTCAAGCTATAGTTATCAAATAGTTAAGCTATACCTAATCCGAAAGAAGCCAGAACGCAGGCATTCTTGAGTAAGGTGCTTAGATAACAGTTCTCAACATAAAACAATAGGGGCTAGCAATGCTGTGATAAGCGGCCCCTCCATCGCTGTTCCGCCTGCAATACTCCTCGTAATCAGCACCTCTATACTATAATTACAGCTAAGATAGTTTCGTTTTTAAAGGGGTAACATTATGTCTATTTCAGCCCGATTAAATGAGTACCTTACTGACAATAAAGTTGATTATGAACTTGTCCCTCACCCTCACAGTTTTAGCTCATTAAGCTCGGCTATCGCAGCTAACATTCCGCCGTCTAAGCTCGCTAAAGCGGTGATATTAGAAGACCACGAAGGGCGAAGAGTCATGGCAGTATTACCTGCAAATCACAAAGTTAGTCTCCGAGCACTAGGCGATAAACTTAATCGCGATCTACGCTTGATTGAGGAGAAAGAGGTCTATGAGATGTTTGGTGACTGCCAAAAGGGCGCCATTCCCTCTTTAGGAGAGGTCTACAATCTAGAGGCTGTTTATGACGATCTGTTAATCGAAGCCAAAGAGATCTACTTTGAGGCGGGCGATCACAACACCTTAGTGCATTTGAGCCGCGAAGACTTTATCAAGCTAATTAAAGACGCCAAGCATTTACGCTTCAGCCACGAAAGTATTCATTAACTAACACTGCAAATCAGTAAGACTATGAGTTAAGTTGGACAGACTCCTGTTGCTGTCCAACTTTGCAATCTTTAGGCATCGTTCACCCAGCCTCTTAAACACCCTGCCATACTTAATCAATAGAATACTTAATTTTCAATAGCTTAATTACAGACCCATACTTGCTGAATTGACTATTCAAGTGCATTATTAATGGGTAAAGAGTGCACAAATTAAACAGATATAAAGATATGAACTGGCAAGGAAAGCACCATGCATATTCTACTCTGGGTGAGTTCTATACTGATTGCGAGCGGCTTACTGCTGCTATCGATAAATTCGCAAGCAACACCAAACCAGACAGCCAGTTCGAACACAAAAGCGGTGACAATTGAGCTCAATAAATACCTAGGTGGCACACAGGGAAAGCTTAAAGACAAGTCGGCACTGATCTTCAGGTTCGGCAATGGCAGCGCTAATAACAGTTGTAGCATTATCACCACAGACAACTATTTAAGGCACTCTAAGAACCGCTTAGAGAATATTAACCTCAGCGAGTCTAATTTCTACTTCGATTGCATGTGGGGTGGCACTTACTATTTCCTATCTAATCGCGTCAAAACCTATGCTGAGGTGATTATCAAACAGCCCGATAGCCAGTTTCCGATGTCGATGCATATCGAAGCTAAGCTCATTAGCCTAACTGGCGAACAAGCCAATATCATCAGCGGCGATATCTCATTAAGAAGAAAGCCGAACGAGTAGCTTAAAACCACTAACAACGAGAATAAGTTGCCGTTAACCGTATCTGAATAAACCCATCTTAATTAATAAAGCCTAAATAACCTTTTAATAAACAAGTAATTCATTCACACCCCCAATACCAAGGTCGATGCTTTTTCAGCCTGAATGCTTAAAAGTCATACTTAGCGTAAAGTTTAAATGTGACTCTGTTACCAATATCCAAATAAGCTAATCTACTTTAATAATCCGCTATGCAATATTAGCGCGCCGCTGCGCTCGCTCCCCCAAATAAATTATATAAACCGATTGGGATCCTCACTATCGATAGGTTATGAGGCCGATGCAGTGAGCATTTTAAGACATCTAGTTATTACTATTACTTCAAGTGTATATATCAATGAAAGACAAAATGAGTAACCTGCTACTGATCTCCGGTCACCCCGATCTCAGCCGCTCCGTTGCTAACAAACAAATCCTTGAGCGACTACAACACGTTAGTCAGATTAAGATCCATAGACTCGATGAGGTATACCCAAACTATCGAATTGATGTTCCAAAGGAGCAAGAGTTACTGACTCAAGCCGACATTATCGTGCTGCAGTTTCCTCTTTACTGGTCCACCTATCCGGCTTTAATGAAGCTGTGGTTCGATGAAGTCTTTACCTACAACTTCGCCTTTGGACCAGAAGGAGACAAGCTTAAAAATAAGAAGCTGATCCTCTCTATCACCTGTGGTGCGACTGAAAACTCTTATCAACCTGGAGAATTTAACTTCCTCCCCTTAGAGCAATATTTACAAGCTGCTGTACACCCTATTAAGGCTGCACAGATGGAGATCATCGATACGGTAATCACCTTCGAAATGAACTCAACTCCAGATGAGGGGGGCGATCACAACAGTGTCATGCAGTTAGCTCAACAGCATGTTGATCGTTTAACCAACTTAATTAATCAACTGAATGTATCAGCTTAATTAGTCAATTTTATAATAGGTCTTTCCACTATGTTTCAATCCATATTAGGTATCGTAGCCCTACTTATCGTAGGTTACCTTTTCTGTAATGCTAAAAAACAAGTTAACTGGCGTACTGTAGGTGGCGCGCTGATTATCCAGCTTGCTATCGCAGGCTTTGTACTGGCCACCAGCTTTGGCTCTAGCGTGTTACTGGCTTTATCGAACGGCGTGGCCAATGTTCTTGGCTTTGCCGCAAAAGGTATTAGCTTTGTATTCGGTAACTTGGTGACATTCCAAGTTGAAAATCTAGGCTTTATCTTTGCATTCCAGGTACTTCCAGCTATTATTTTTACCGCGTCATTAGTCAGCTTACTGCACTATATGGGCATCATGGGCTTTGTAGTAAAAGTGCTAGGTGGCGGACTACAAAAGATGATTGGTTCATCTAAAGCGGAATCGATGAACGCTATCGCCAACACGGTATGTGGTCAAACTGAGGCGCCATTATTTGTTAAGCCTTGGCATCCACATCTAACTAAATCAGAGATCTTCGCCATCATGGTTGGCGGTTTAGCCTCGATTGCAGGCTCAGTTCTAGCTGGTCTTGCGGGGATGGGTGTCGAAGTCAAATACCTTGTAATGGCGTGTTTTATGAGCGCACCAGCAGGTCTACTATTTGCCAAGCTGATGATCCCAGAAACAGAACAACCAGTTAACGATGTACCAGCACTGCCAGATGATGAAAAACCATCTAACTTTATCGATGCAATTGCCAAAGGCGCGATTGCCGGTATGCAGATTGCTGCGGTTGTGGGTGCTATTCTGATTGCCTGTATCGGCTTAATGGCGATGTTAAACAGCATGATCGGCTGGGCCGGTGGCTTATTTGGCTTCGAAGGTGTAACACTAGAGCTACTAATGGGCTATGCGTTTGCGCCAATCGCTTGGTTAATCGGTGTGCCTTGGGTTGAAGCGAATGTGGCAGGTAACTTTATCGCCCAGAAGCTAGTATTAAACGAGTTTGTTGCCTACGCCGGTTTTGCACCTTACATCTCAGGTGAAACAGTGGTTGCAGCAACAGGCGAGGTGATGTCACCAAAATCTGTTGCGGTGATTACCGTTGCCCTATGTGGCTTTGCTAACATCGGCTCAGTATCTATGGTGGTTGCAGCGTTAAGCACCATGATACCTAACAAGTCTAGCTATATCGCCTCTGTTGGTATGAAGGTACTGTTAGCGGCAACCCTAGCGAACCTACTATCGGCCACCGTTGTTGGCCTATTTATGTCTTTCTAAGATAGCCAATATCAAATCCTAGTCCATCAATGCTTAGTCCAGATCCCTCTCTGGAACTAAGCATTTTTTTTACTGCAAACTCCCCTTTAATGGGTTCTCAACACTCATCCCATGCAAGACTCATTTTTGATAAAACTCTCTTAATCTTTGTAATTTTTTAAAGCTGCTTGTTTGTTAATTGTTGTTAACTGGCAGTTATTTAAGCTGTTGATTAGGTAAATAATTATTAGTGATACGTACTGAGTGAACCTTAGGCTAGGATGCGCATCAAATACGTAAAGACGTATCCTTACATTAGGAATTTAAACATGACTCCACAAGAACAAGAACTGATTCAAAACGTAGCCAATAAATTAAAAGCTAGCCCAAACAAGCCAAAAGACGCGGAAGCTGAAACCCTAATCAGCCAAGAGATCGCTTCTCAAGAAGATATCGTTTACAAGCTAACTCAAGCGGTACTTGTACAAGAGATGGCGCTGAAAGAGCTTAAGTCAAAGAGTGACTTTTTACAGACTCAAGTCGATCACTTCAGAAAAGAATCTGAGCGTGGCGCACTAAGCCGTATGATGGGCGGTGCTAACCCGGCGCCAGTACAGCCTCAACCTGTTCGCCAACCAAGTGCTTTCGGTAGCTTCATGCAAACTGCAGCGGGTGTTGCAGCAGGTATGGTTGCCGGTAACCTAATCAGCAACGCACTATTTGGTGATGAAGCGCCTGCAACTGCAGAAGCAGCACCAGAAGTTGCTCCAGAAGTAGCTCCAGAAACTGATGCGGCAACTGAAACCGCAGCTGCCGATACCGCGGCACCAGAAGATGCAGGTTCAAGCTTCTTGGGTGACAACTCAGGTTTCGCTTCTGAGTATGCTAGCGAAGACACCTTTGCTAATACTGGCTTCGGCGGTGATGAAAGCTTTGGCGGCTTTGATGATGCAGGCTTTGGTGACGGCGGTTTCGGTGATTTTGGTGGCGACGACGAAGATTTTTAATCTCGCTTAGTCGCAGCTAGCATCACTGCTATAACCGCAAAAAATAATGGCGGCCGAATCCTAGAT
>NZ_JAKEVD010000036.1 GCF_022398325.1 Shewanella sp. Isolate13 | reverse complement strand
GTTAGCTCAGTCGGTAGAGCAGTTGGCTTTTAACCAATTGGTCGAAGGTTCGAATCCTTCACGACCCACCACTTTTCTGCCAGTGGCTAAACAAGTAGAAGCAAAACCAGATGGGTCGTTAGCTCAGTCGGTAGAGCAGTTGGCTTTTAACCAATTGGTCGAAGGTTCGAATCCTTCACGACCCACCACTTTTCTGCCAGTGGCTAAACAAGTAGAAGCAAAACCAGATGGGTCGTTAGCTCAGTCGGTAGAGCAGTTGGCTTTTAACCAATTGGTCGAAGGTTCGAATCCTTCACGACCCACCACTTTTCTACCAGTGGCTAAACAAGTAGAAGCAAAACCAGATGGGTCGTTAGCTCAGTCGGTAGAGCAGTTGGCTTTTAACCAATTGGTCGAAGGTTCGAATCCTTCACGACCCACCACTTTCCTGCCAGTGGCTAAACAAGTAGAAGCAAAACCAGATGGGTCGTTAGCTCAGTCGGTAGAGCAGTTGGCTTTTAACCAATTGGTCGAAGGTTCGAATCCTTCACGACCCACCACTTTTCTGCCAGTGGTTAAACAAGTAGAAGTAAAACCAGATGGGTCGTTAGCTCAGTCGGTAGAGCAGTTGGCTTTTAACCAATTGGTCGAAGGTTCGAATCCTTCACGACCCACCACTTTTTGTTCTATTCTTGAAATACTCCCTCCCTCATCTTAAAAATATCCGGTTAACTTACATTCATTAGTCAGTTCAGTCGCGTTTGTTATAGATCATGCAGTTGGCTTTACTCTTAACCTCCACATTGGTCGAAGGTTCGAATCCTTCACGACCCACCACTTGTTGTTCTATTCTTGAAATACTCCCTCCCTCATCTCAAAAATATCCGGTTAACTTACATTCATTAGTCAGTTCAGTCGCGTTTGTTATAGATCATGCAGTTGGCTTTACTCTTAACATCCACATTGGTCGAAGGTTCGAGCTCTTCATAATCCATCGCTTTTTAAACTCCATTTAGTTTCTAACAGACTTTTAGTAAGCTATTTCTGTAACTGGTAATCGATAATCAAATAAATATAGATTCAGTCACGTTAGTTTAAAATGGTGGTGTAGTTGTATTAGTCTAAATTACCAATTGCTAGAAAGTTTGTGGTCTTTATGAACCGCTAATTCTTAGTTAAAACGCTTAATCTCTTATCCTGCTGATGCAGTCGCTACTCCATTGTTTCTTAGTCGAGCAGCGAGTTTGTATATACATAGGCGGATTTTTAGCGGCAAAAATTCTATTGGATAGGTTTAAAGAGATCTTAAATTCTCTCTAATGAACTTCTTTTAAAGAGTTAACAGGGGAGCTTGATTTAGCTAACTCAGATATCATTATTGCTATAAGGGGGATGGTCTAGCAGTTTGGTGCGGCAATCCTCTAAAATTACGATTCTTTCGTTGTAACTATTTGTTTTTTAGGGTTATAGCGTCTTACTGGTAACTCGGTGTTAAATGTTGTTATTAGCCTACTGTTACTGCCTCAGCTTCTGTTTTAAATAGATTCCAACCTAGGACTTCCAGCGGTATAAATTTCAACTTAACTAATTATCTTTTAGAAAATTAACACTTTGCATAATTATTGACTAGTATTTGATTCGTTAAATGCGGATATGATTAATTAGCTGTAAGTGTTCTACCTTTGTCTGATAGACCTATTGCTAATGTTGTCGGGTTGTTAACTCGGTCATATTTTGTAGGGATAATAAAAATATCTGGGAGAAAGGGAATGAAACAAACAAAATTAACAGTGTTGGCCGCTGCAACAATTGCAGCGATGAGTTTTAGTGCTCAAGCTGATACAGAGTTTAAGTTTGGTGGATATGTTAAGGCCGATGTGATGTTCAGTGACTACAGCAACGGTGCACCAGGCTCAGGTAGTCTATCTCGCCAATTCTATGTGCCCGGCACGATATACGGTGATGCGAGCAACGGTACGCAAGTTGTCGATTTTCAGGCGAGAGAGTCACGTTTTAATTTTAAAACGTCAACTGATCTTGATGGGCATAAACTGACTGGCTTTATTGAGCTTGATTTTATGACCCATACCGATGGTAATGAACGCGTGTCGAATAGTTATTCTCCACGTATTCGTCAGGCATTTGTCAGTTTCGATAATTGGGCTGCGGGCCAAATGTGGACAACGTTCCAAAATCCAGGTGCGTTACCAGAGAACTTAGATTTCGTTGGGGCAGCTGATGGTACCCCTTTTGTACGTCAAACCATGATTCGTTACACCAATGGTGGCTTCCAGTTCTCAGTTGAGAACCCTGAAACAACCGTAAATGGTTATCGAGACCCAACCGGAAGCCGTATTACGAGCGGCAGTGGCATGGTGCCAGATTTTGTTGCGCGTTATAACATGAAGACTGAGGGCGGAATGGCGTTTACGTTTGCAGGTATCGCGCGTCAGTTAAATGTTGAAATGGATAAGGATACAGCGAACCCTGTCGATGCTTCTGAGCTTGGCTATGGTGTGAGCTTTACAGGTGTCATTCCTGTTGGGCAGGACGATATTAAGATGTCTGCGACCTACGGTGAAGGCCTGGGACGTTACATGGCACTTAATTATGTAAATGCTGGTGTACTTGATGCTAACGGAGACATTGAGACTATCGAGTCCTATGGTGGCTTTATCTCTTATCGTCATTGGTGGAATGATAAGTGGAGAACAAGTATTACAGGTTCGGGTTTTAAAGCTGAGAACAATGTTGACTTAATAGGTAATAACGTCAACAAAGACTCCTACTCTGGTTATATTAACTTGCTTTACTCACCAGTTAAGCCGTTAACGGTCGGTGTAGAGTATATGTATGCAAAAAACACGAAAGAAAATGGAATGGATGGTGAGTTAAATCGAGTGATATTTTCGATGAAGTACGTGCTCTAGCTTAGCAGAGGTCAATAAAAAGGAGGCAGTAGCCTCCTTTCTATATGCTTGCAACTTATGATTAGGCAGCAGGCATTAATTCGTTATCTCTTACATACTGCTCAAACTCAGTGCATCCGCCAACATGTTCTTTGTCTACAAAGATTTGTGGGACTGTTTCAACTGGCTTGCCTACGGTTTTTTCAAGATCCGCCTTGCTGATGCCTTCTGCGTGAATATCTACGTATTTGAATTTAAAATCATCACGTTTTTCAGTTAGTTGCTCTGCAACTTGTACTGCACGCACACAATAAGGACAACCTGGACGACCGAAAATAACTACAAACATAATAACTTCCTCAAATTTAGCTTGTGCACTTTATATCATAGCCATTGCAATAGTTCTAATCGATATTAGAGGTCATGTTAATCGTTTAACTCAAAATGAGAATTTTCGGTTTGGTAACGTCCTTTGTAATCAAAAATGGTTTCCATCAGATCCCAGCCTTTTTTTCCTTTCTTCAGTAACAATAAATCTGGTTTCCTGAAGAGGGGGGCGTCATCACAGAGTTGTTGTGGTGTTTTATATTTCTTATGTTTTATTCCTGGAGTGCGGCTATGTGGAAACACAAACAGCGCAAATACTGCGCGGACCTGTGCAGGTGTTTGCATCTTAAAATAGCGGCAGAAATCGTTGCCATCGAGATCGATATAACGCACGGTTAAGCGATCCTCTTGTGCTTCGAGGAGCATACTCTGGCACTTAAACAGGTGGTGATGTTTCTGCTGTAGAACTTCTTTTAAACGTTTATCAGGGTCGACTAAAATAGCTTGGCAATGGTGACAGACTTTGGCTGCAATATCATTTTCTTCACCGCAATTAGGGCAGGCTTTAGATCGAAAGCGAAAATCACATTGTTCCTTGTGTCCATCTCTTTCTACTAGTGCCTGACATCGACGGCCAAAGTGCTCAATAATATCGCCATCATTATCGGTGAGTCCCCAGAAGATATTGGCGAAATCGCATACAGGGCAGTGAACTTGCACAGGTTTACACTTGCTATTGGGTTTAGGTTGGCCAACTTCAGGGTAAAACAGATCATAGCCGTTGGCGGCATAATCAATAACAAGACACTCAGCCTTATTTTTATCGATTCTAAGCCCTCGTCCTACCATTTGCTGAAATAAGCTGACAGAGGCTGTAGGGCGTAATATGGCGATAAGATCCACATGGGGGGCATCAAAACCTGTGGTCAATACTGCAACGTTAACTAGATACTTAATTTGCTTTGCTTTGAAGGCATCGATTAAGGAGTCTCTGTCATCGCGAGAAGTTTTTGCTGTAATGAGCGCAACGGCTTCACCTGCAAGCTTAGTGACAATCTCCTCGGCGTGCTTGACCGTGGCCGCGAAAATAATAATACCCTGCCGATGTTCTCCAAGAGCGATTAATTGCTTCACGATAGCTGTGGTTGCGCGGCCGCAATGATTGAGAATCGAGTTAACCTCTTTTTCATTATATTCGCCAGTGGCTGATGCGGTTAGCTCACTAAAATCATATTGGGCACTAAGTCCGTCAAACATCTTGGGTTGACTTAAGTATCCTCGCTTAATTAAAGGGCGCATCGGCAGCTCGAATATACACTTCTCAAAAACAGGCTTTTCAGTGTCGCCTATCTTGCCGTGATAGTGGTGGCGATAGATCCAACCTAAATCTAAGCGGTAAGGAGTCGCTGTTAAGCCTAGCAACCTGATCTTACTGTTTTTTGATTTAAGGTGAGTGAGCAGTTGTTGATACTGACTACCTTTATCCGGACTAACACGGTGACACTCGTCAATAATCACTAAGCTGTATGGTTCATCGAATTGCCCGGGTTGTTTTGTTGCAGACTGAATGCTGGCAACCACGGTTTTGCCGTCTGTGGATTTTTGGTTGAGGCCTGCCGAATAGATCTCTGCCTTTGTGGTGAGTAAACCGACCTTTTCGGCATTTTGGGCAACGAGCTCTTTGACGTGGGTGAGAATGAGTACACGGCCTTTCGCTATTCGTGCAAGCTCGGCGATGACAATACTCTTTCCCGCACCAGTCGGTAGCACGAGAACCGCAGAGTCAGAACTTGCTCTAAAATGGCTAATGGCCGCGTCTACAGATTGCTGTTGATAATCTCTCAGTTGCACTAAACGAACCCAATTAAAAACGATGTTATTGCCGAAATGATCCCATATTTGGTTCAATGCGATAAGCAAAATCTTGGCAGATTTTAATATTGTTGTCCTTGAGGTGAAAAGGGGATAAAAAAAGCCCCTCAATGAGGGGCTAGGGAGTCGAACAATAGAAATTGTTAACTGGCTGAGTGTTTATTCACTGCGGTTTAGACGGGTCTCAATCAATGTGTCGATAACGGCAGGATCTGCTAGTGTCGATGAGTCACCTAAATTGCTCACCTCATTAGCCGCAATCTTGCGAAGGAAGCGACGCATGATCTTGCCTGAACGAGTCTTTGGTAGGCCGCCAGCCCATTGAATAAGATCTGGCGTTGCTAGCGCGCCAATCTCTTTTCTAACCCATTGGCGCAGCTCTTGACGCAGCTCTTCGGTTTCAACTGTGCCTTTGGTTAAGGTTACATAGGCGTAGATCCCTTGTCCCTTAATGTCATGTGGGTAACCTACTACTGCTGCTTCGGCGACAAGCTCATGAGCAACTAATGCACTTTCGACTTCTGCTGTACCTAAGCGGTGGCCCGATACGTTAATCACGTCATCGACGCGACCAGTGATCCAGTAATAACCATCTTCGTCACGTTTTGCACCGTCACCGGTAAAGTACATGCCTCTAAAGGTTTTAAAGTAAGTCAATACAAAGCGATCATGATCGCCAAACACGGTGCGCATCTGTCCCGGCCAAGAATCGAGGATAACTAAGTTTCCTTCGTTAGCGCCTTCGACGATATTCCCCATGTTGTCGACAAGAGCGGGTTGAACCCCAAAGAATGGGCGAGTTGCCGAACCTGGTTTGGTATCAGTGGCACCCGGCAGCGGGCTGATCAAGATGCCGCCGGTTTCTGTTTGCCACCAAGTATCAACAATAGGGCACTTCTCATGGCCGATAACATCGTTGTACCAGCGCCATGCTTCAGGATTAATCGGTTCACCCACCGAGCCCATAATACGTAATG
The DNA here is from genome assembly GCF_022398325.1 of Shewanella sp. Isolate13. Lineage (GTDB taxonomy): Bacteria > Pseudomonadota > Gammaproteobacteria > Enterobacterales > Shewanellaceae > Shewanella. Next base: position 42,235 of record NZ_JAKEVD010000036.1, on the reverse strand, counting down.
AGCTACCGTCAAAGCCTGCAAATTGCTCTTTTCCTTCAGCCATTAAGGCGCGAATAAGCGTAGGCGCCGTATAAAGAATATTCACTTTATGGCGGTCAATCATCTCCCCCAAACGGGCTGGACTTGGGTAGTTTGGTACGCCTTCATGGATAAGCACTGTCGCGCCGTTGGCTAAAGGCCCATAAACCATATAAGAGTGACCGGTGATCCAACCTACATCCGCTGTACACCAATAAACTTCATTTTCTTTATAGTCGAACACATACTCGTGGGTCATAGCGGCATAAACCATGTAACCACCCGTGGTGTGTAACACACCTTTAGGGTTACCTGTAGAGCCCGAGGTATAGAGAAGGAACAGTGGATCTTCCGCCCCCATCTCTTCGGCAATACAGTGCTCTGATGCAGTCTCCATTAATGATTCCCACCAGATATCACGACCTTCAACCCAGTTGATATCGCCGCCGGTTCGCTTCATCACGATAACCTTTTCGATGCAGTTAACATCTGGATGCGAAAGGGCTTCGTCGATATTGGCTTTTAATGGAATGATCCGGCCACCGCGTACGCCTTCGTCAGCAGTGATAACGACTCGTGAATTTCCGTCGATAACACGAGAGGCGATAGAATCAGGTGAAAAGCCACCAAAAACAACAGAATGGATAGCACCGATACGAGCACAGGCAAGCATGGCAATTGCAGCTTCAGGTACCATAGGCATGTAAATGGTGACCACATCGCCACGGCGTACGCCCTGACTGCGCAGCGCATTAGCGAACTTACAGACTTGGGTGTGCAATTCGCCATAGGTCAGTGTGCGTTGATCGTTTGCATCATCGCCTTCCCAGATAATTGCCAGTTTGTCGGCATTGTTTTCAAGGTGCCTATCTAAACAGTTGGCTGATGCGTTGAGCGTGCCGTCATAGAACCACTTGATAAAGAGGTTGTGGTCATCGAAAGAGGTTTTCTTTACCTTAGTAAAAGGTTTTATCCAGTCGATTCGGTTACCGTGTTCTCTCCAGAAACCTTCAGGGTTTACAATCGACTCCTGATACATTTTTTTATATTGTTCATCGTTTACAAGTGCGTTTGCAGCGATTTCACTTGGTACTTTATAGAGAGACTGCGTGCTCATTGGGCTTCCCTTATCTAATAATGCGTAAGCTGAGTATGGATTGGGAGAGGGCTCTTTCTCTATTAGACCTTGGTCTAGTAATTAAATATCCTTATTTTTTAGTTGCTTGTAATTTTAATTCGGCTGGATTTCATTCGTTTTTTACCGCAAAATAGGTTAAAAAAAAAGAGAACTCTATGAACTTGACCGTGTTGGTTGGCTCCATTGCCATCGTTTATGTGTTGCTGTTGTTTCTTCTCGCTTGGGGCGCGGAGCGATGGTTTGGCGGGATCACAAAGCGGATCCAGACCTGGGTCTACGGTTTGAGTCTAGCCGTATACTGCTCTTCATGGAGTTTTCTCGGTACCGTTGGTCAGTCGGCGCAAGACTTATGGTCATTTCTCCCTATCTTTATCGGCCCCATCCTAATTTTTACATTTGGCTTTAGCTTGCTACGCAAGATGGTGATTGTGTCAAAAGCGCAAAATATCACCTCAGTCGCCGACTTTATCGCGGCCCGTTATGGCAAGTCTCAGCTTCTAGCTGCGATTGTGACGCTTATTGCCCTGTTTGGGATCATGCCTTATATCGCACTGCAGCTAAAAGCCATGGTGTTTAGTCTTAACCTTTTCCAGCCCGATGGTGCCTTGTTTGATGGCGGGGTTGTCTCACTGATTATTACCGCTATCTTGGCTGTTTTTGCCATTTTATTTGGTACTCGCAAGCTTGATGCGACCGAGCATAACCCCGGTATGATGCTGGCTATTGCCTTTGAGTCGCTTGTAAAACTTGGGGCATTCTTACTTGTAGGAATAGTGATTAGTTTTGGTGTGTTTGATGGCTTTGGCGATATTTGGCAGCAGGCCAACGAGCGAGAGTTAATTAATGCCCCCAATATCCGCATTGAATCGCTGATGCCAGAACTGTTAGTGGGAATGGCTGCTTTTTTGTGTATGCCACGCCAGTTTCACGTGATGATGGTGGAGTGTGAGAATGAGAAAACCATCTTAAAGGCGCGTTGGTTATTTCCTCTCTATCTGCTGTTGTTTGGCATATTTGTCGCCCCTTTGGCTCTGGCTGGCAAGTTATTGCTGGGCGATGCAGTGGCTGCTGACACTTATGTGATTAACTTGCCACTTGCGCTTAATCAGCCTTGGCTTGCCGTTGTCGCGCTCTTAGGTACACTCTCGGCGGCAACTGGCATGGTGATAGTCGCGGTGGTGACCATTAGTGTCATGGTGAGTAATGAATGGCTGGTGCCATTGATGCTGCGCACAGGGCAAATAAAAGAGAAAAATTTTAGCCAATTTTCGCAGCTACTATTAAATGCGCGGCGCCTAGCGATTATGTTAATTCTGGGCTTTGGTTACTTCAGTTATCTCTCCTTTATGGATAACGATTCCTTGTCATCGTTAGGAATGTTGTCTTTTGGTGCCTTTGCACAGCTTGCCCCTGCGCTGATAGGGGGGATGTATTGGAAACATGGCAATCGAGGTGGCGTATTTTTGGGTCTTGGTGTTGGCTTTAGTTTGTGGTGTTATATTCTGTTGCAGGGGGCTATCGATTCTCCAGCAATTGTTACCACAGATTTTGCACTGCTTGAATCAATTACTCCTAATGTGCGTGACATTTTAATTGCACTACTGGCAAATTGTGCTTGCTATATGTTGGGCTCAGTTTGGTTTAGAGCAGGAGTTGCCGAGCGTATGCAAGCGAGTGCTTTTGTGACGCCAGGTCAGCTAAAAAAAGATACCAATCGTAAAAGTGCGCCTGTTTCACAACAGGATTTACTTATTTTAGCCAGTCGCTTTGTTAGCCCAACACGAGCTTATGAAAGCTTTTCTGCGTTTTCCGAAGAAGCGGTAAAAAGTGATAGTTGGCATAAGGCTGCATCGCCAGAACTTATCGCTCATACCGAACATATGTTAGCCGGTGTCTTGGGCGCATCTAGCGCCTCTCTCGTTCTAGACTCCGTACTTCAGGGCCGTGACTTGGCCCTAGATGAAGTGTTTAGCCTTGTTGATGAAGCTTCATCGAAAATTATCTTAAGTCAAGATATGCTGCGCGGCGCGATTGAACATGCCTATGAAGGCATGAGTGTGGTCGATAAAGATCTAAACCTCGTCGCATGGAACTATAAATATGCCGAGCTATATGACTACCCTGAAAACTTCCTTCAGGCGGGAATGCCTATCAGTGATGTGGTGCGCTTTAATGCTACCCGAGGTTTTTGTGGTGAGGGAGAGATAGAGGAGCAGGTGGAAAAACGCGTACAACATATGCGTAATGGCACACCTCATGTCTCTGAGCGACAACGTAAAGATGGCAAGGTGATCAAAATTCAAGGTAACCCTATGCCTAGCGGTGGTTTTGTGATGACCTTTACCGATATTACTCAGTACCGTCAGCAAGCAAAGGCACTCCAGCAAGCCAATGAGACATTAGAAGCTAGAGTTAAAGAGCGTACTTATGAGCTATCTATGCTCAACAGCCAACTTTTAGAGGCAAAGGCGCAAGAAGAAAACGCCAATGCTTCTAAAAGTCGATTCTTGGCTGCAGTGGGTCATGATCTAATGCAACCTTTAAATGCGGCTAGGCTGTTTACCGCTTCTTTATCTCAGTACCCAAATCTGGATCAGGAGGGAAAAACGACTCTTAACCATGTCAATAGCTCGCTGAAAATCGCGGGAGAGTTACTTACCGACTTACTTGATATCTCTAAGCTTGATTCCGATATGGTGGAAGTTAATCGGCGTGATTTTGCCATTGCCGATTTAATCGATGGATTAGCCGTCGAGTTTGATGCTATGTCCAAGGATTGTTTGATTAAATTCAGTTTTGTTTCTAGTTCGGTAACCATCAACTCAGATCCGAGCCTGCTGCGAAGAGTGCTGCAAAACTTTCTCACTAATGCCTATCGTTACGCCAAGGGAAATAGAGTCCTGCTAGGCTGTCGTCGCCGTGGTGAAGAGCTTGAAATTCAAGTCATAGATACCGGTTGCGGTATCGATGAAAGTGAAACGTCAGAGATCTTTAAAGAGTTTAAGAGACTGGATAATCCAGAGAGTAAGAGCGTCAGTGGATTAGGACTTGGGCTAGCTATTGCCGACAGAATTAGTCGGGTGTTATCCCATGAGATAAATGTGAGTTCGGAGCTTGGCAAAGGATCAATTTTTTCAATACGTGTCCCCATTGGTAAAAAGAATACCGCTCCTAAGCCTAAAAAAGTGCCTTCGCTATTACAGCCTCTTGCTGGGGTAAAGGTGCTGTGTATCGATAACGAGGAGGCTATTTTAGCAGGCCTTGAAAGCCTATTGAGTCGCTGGCAATGCGAGGTGATTTGCGCAAGCGATCTGGCCGATGCACGTATTAAGCTCGGCTTAAAAGGCGTCGCCCCCGATATCGTGCTTGCCGATTATCATTTAGATCATGGGCAAAATGGTGTTGATGCCATGGATGGAATAAGAAACCTTTATGGAGAACACTTACCCGGAATTCTAATTACCGCGAACACCCAAAAAGAGTTAATCGATGACATGCAACGCCGAGGGTATCATTACATGGCGAAGATGGTGAAGCCTGCAGCATTGAGAGCCTTGATCTCAAGTTTAGTGAAAAGAGGCTAGGGTAAAACTCAAAGCGCGGCATAATAAAGACACGGTTTAAAGCGTCTTTATTATGCCGGCTAGGAACTATTCAACTTTCACCGGAGTAAGACCTTTATCCCGTGCTTCAACTGCAGATTCGACATCGAAGCCACCGGTTTTCCAACTCTTTGCTTCTTCAGGGTTAAAAGATTGATTTTTCCAACTTTGAGCACTTTCTAAATTAAAGCCAGCATTGGCCCATCCGCTAGATTGCTCCGCGTTAAACCCTGCACCTTTCCATGCTTGTGCTTGTTCAGCGTTAAAACCAATCTCCTTCCAATCAGCAATGTCTCTTTCTGACATACCTTTCCATGTGGCAGGTGAAGATGCGCAAGCACTTAGGGCTAAAGCAATGAGTGCGATACCGAGTTTTTTCATGTCGCTTTCCTTTGTTTTTAAATGATTTTATCTATCTTTGTAAACTGAAATATAACTGCTCGCTGACTGTCCAAAACACATTATTTAACGTTTGATAACTTAGACATTCACTATTGAAGATAGTAGGTGAACATAGACTCGACAAGTTACTGACACCAAGGCAGGAAATAGAGAAAGCCCAAACTGGCATGGCGATAACCTGGTAAAAACATCAATTTCTACTTGGTATTTTTCAAACCTTGACCCGCTTAGTTTTTGATGGATATACTGAACAAATTATTTTTTTTGTAAAAAATATAAAACAAGAAGTAACCGATTACTCAAAAGGAATGAAGATGTCTGAGCCACGCTGCAACTCTTATTACAACGCAACGATTAATAATGAAACGGATTATCCTGAGTTAGAGGGGGCGCTTCGGGTTGATGTAGTGATTATTGGTGGGGGTTTTACTGGTGTGGCTACGGCGTTAGAGCTTAGTGAAAAAGGCTACAAAGTCGCGCTACTTGAGGCCAATAAAATTGGTTGGGGCGCAACCGGACGCAATGGCGGACAGGTAACCGGAAGCCTATCTGGTGACGAGGCGATGACTAAGCAGCTTCGTAAGCGTATTGGTAGCGATGCAGAACAGTATGTTTGGAATATGCGTTGGCGTGGGCATGAGATCATTAAACAACGAGTAAAAAAGTATGATATCGATTGTGACTTAAAGTTTGGTCACCTTCATACGGCGTACAAGGTCAGCCATTTAAGAGAGCTTGAGAAAACCTATGCCGAAGCTTGCCTTAGAGGTATGGAAAGCGATTTAGCTATGCTCACTAAAGCTGAGCTAGCTGAGTATATCGGCACGCCTCTGTATCACGGTGGACTGCTTAATAAACGTAATATGCATCTGCACTCAGTTAATCTCTGTATTGGTGAGGCGAGAGCCGCAGCAGGTCTTGGAACACAGATCTTTGAACACTCAGCGGTGCTTGATATTGACGATGGCGCCCTAGCAACAGTAACAACGGCCAAAGGCAAAGTGGTCGCCAATCGTGTGGTCATAGCTGGTAACGCGTACCATAGGCTGGCCCGTAAAAAATTACGTGGGATGCTATTTCCTGCGTCCTTGGGGAACTGCGCCACGGCGCAACTAGATCCTGAGTTAGCACAAAGCCTGATCCCAAGAGATGTAGCTGTTTATGATACACGTTTTGTCCTCGACTATTATCGCTTAACGGCAGATAACCGCCTGATGTTTGGGGGAGGGACCAATTACTCCGGACGCGACTCAAAAGATGTTGCCGGAGAGCTAAGGCCAGCGATTGAACGCACTTTTCCGCAATTGAAAGGTGTCGACATTGAATTTGGTTGGACAGGAATGGCGGGCATCGTACTTAATCGTATTCCTCAGTTGGGTAAAGTGTCGCCAAATGTCTATTACTGCCAAGGTTATTCAGGCCATGGTGTGGCTACATCTCATATTATGGGCGAAATTGTGGCAAATGCCGTAGCTGGGGAGTTGCAAGAGTTTGATTTATTTGCACAGATGTCTCATTACCGTATTCCACTTAATGAGTGGTTTGGTAATCAAGCATTGGCGCTGGGTATGATGTACTACAAGGTGATGGAAAACTTTCGATAAAGTGACATAGATAAAGCTGATGTAAATGTCAGTCATAAAAAATCCGCTGCAATAATTTGTCAGCGGATTTTTTACAGTCGAAGCTAGCAAAGTAAGGGGGACGCCGACTTAGAGGTCGACCTTCTCCATCTCCAGTTGTTGCAGGGCTATTACTGCTTGGGTGCGGTTTCTGACCCCAAGCTTTCTAAATATCGCGGTTGCATGGGCTTTAATGGTCGCTTCCGAGACCTCTAGGTCATAAGCGATCTGCTTATTAAGCAGGCCTTCGGCAAACATCTGTAGCACTTTATATTGCTGTGGCGTGAGATCTGCAAGTTTACTGGCCATCAAGTTAGTTTCATCTTCATTTATCTCTTGAAGTTCAACGCCTTGAGGTAACCAAACATCACCAAATAAAACGGCTTCTAGAGCTTCTGCTAAAGTTTCCATCGAAGACGACTTTGGAATGAAGCCGGAGCTACCGTAATGGATTGCGCGACTGATGGTGAGGTTATCTTCATGAGCTGAGATTACAACCACAGGTAAGTCTTGAAAATGAGTTCTTAGGTGGATCAGCGTAGAGTAACCATGGGAGCCAGGCATCTGCAGATCTAATAACACCACATCATATTCAATGTCGCTTATTTCGAGTAGGGCTTGCAGCGCATCGGCGCTATCGGCTTCAAACCATTGGGTATTTTTAAACTCAGACGATAAAGCTTGTCTTAGAGCATTTCTAAATAACGGGTGGTCATCGGCAATAATAATATTTAAATTTTCAGGCTTCATGGCTTTATAAGGTTGTGTTGGTTGCGCGTGAAGATAGTTCAATGTAACAGATAAATGACAAGGGATTCTATGGCTTTAAGCTTGAAAACTTACTATTTGTTAAAATAAGTGCAGAAGTTAGACTTTAGTCTAAAGTGGTAGTGATGAGCTTTTTAGAGATGATTGCTACGGAATGACAGCGGCAGTTATATAGCAAAGGGCTAAGGTGATAGCCCTCTGTTCTGCTTGCGCTTATCGAGAGTGATACCTGTTAATTATGGGGGGGCCAAACAGCGGTTGGCTTTCTTTGTTCATCAACGGCAACAAAGGTAAATACACCACGAATAGCATGCTCTCTCAGATCTTGATACATATCCTCCACGAAAATATTGACTTCAACTTTAATTGAAGTATTACCAACATGGATCACGCGGGCAATGAGCTCGGCTAGAGTACCTGCAGGGATAGGCTTGTTAAAATCGATTCTGTCTGAGCTTACTGTTACTAGGGTTTTGCGGCAAAATCGGGTCGCAGCGATAAATGCGGTCTCATCCATCCAAGCTAACGCTTCTCCACCAAATAGGGTGTTGTGATGATTAGTAATAGAGGGGAATACAGCTTTAATGACACGGGCTTCAGACTGTTCGATTCGAAGGGCTACGTCTTCGGGAAATTGCGAAGGAGTTTGAGTTAAAGGCATACGGCAACCTATGGTTATGCATTTGGAGGCGAGATTATAGTCGATTTTGTAATTTTATAACAGGTTGTCTTGGAGGACTGTCTGAGACGACCGTAAAGAATGGAGTTCTCTGCTGTAAAACACGGTAGGTGTAATGTGATATCTCTTGGTTTTACGGATCAACGAGTTTTGTCTACTCGATAAAATAACGGCATAAAAAAACGTACCGACTGATTGAGAGGGTACGTTTTTCTTCGAGTTTTTAAGTACTATTTTTGCTGTAAGCGCTGCATACGAGTACGTGAAGCCTTCGCCAGATCACTTAATAGCTTTTCTGAGTCTTCCCAGTGAATGCAGGCATCGGTGATGCTCTTACCGTAGGTTAGCTCTTCACCAGGTATGACTTTCTGGTTACCTTCTTCGATAAAGCTTTCTGCCATAATACCCGCGATGGCAGTTTCACCATTAACCATCTGCTGAATAATAGACTCGGCTACGTTGAGTTGCTCTTTATGCATCTTGCGGCTGTTACCGTGGCTAAAGTCAACAACCATACGCTGAGTCACACCGACGCTATCGAGTTGCGCTGCGGCTTTTCGAATATCTTCAGCGTGGTAGTTTGGCTCTTTACCACCACGTAAGATGATGTGACCAAATGGGTTACCGTGAGTGCGGTACACAGCCATTGCACCATCTTTATCTGGTGAGTAGAAAATATGTGGTGCCTGCGCGGCGCGCACAGCATCAACAGCAATATCGATATTGCCATCGGTACCGTTTTTAAAGCCCACCGGGCAAGAAAGCGCTGACGCCATCTCACGGTGAATTTGACTTTCTGTGGTACGGGCTCCAATTGCGCCCCATGTGATCAGGTCGGCAATATATTGGCCGTTGACCATATCGAGAAACTCAGTCGCGATAGGCAACTTAAGTTCAGTAATTTGCTGTAATAGGTGACGTGCTTTACGTAAGCCTTTGTTCGGGCTAAAGCTGCCATCTAAGTCTGGATCGGAAATCAACCCTTTCCAACCAACCGTGGTGCGAGGCTTCTCAAAGTAGACACGCATCAAGATACACAAATCATCTTTATATTGCTGGTGGAGCTTGGCTAAGCGCTGTGCATAGTCTAAAGCTGCTTCAGTGTCATGGATTGAGCAAGGGCCAATAATCACAAGTAAGCGTTGGTCTTCACCATTAATAATGGCTTCAACTTCATGACGTTGCTGAACTAGGTAGTCAGCGGCATCTTGTGTTAAAGGATATTCAGAAGCGAGTTGTGCAGGTGAAATTACCTTACATAAAAGGGAAGTGCGGAGTTCGTCTGTTTTAATGGTCATTCAAAATACCGAGCGTTCGTATGGGCTATCGCCTGATTACCTCGGATTATAACTAATAGTTTGGCTATGCACAGTGGCAATTGCCTTAAAAGTGAGGCTAATTTTCATAATCGCGAAAATTACTTGGTATGAAATCAAGGCTTTTTTAAAAAAGCCTTGATTCCTTGACGAGATAAAATGGTTATCGAGATTAGAACATATGGCGCTTTAATCCTGTTTCTTCGAGAATTTTTGTGGCGATCTCTTCTACCGAATGATTTGTGGTGTTCACAAAAGGTATGCGTTCTTTCTTATACATCATTTCGACCTCTTTAACTTCCACACGGCATTGACGTAGAGATGAGTAACGACTATTAGACATGCGGCTGTGGCGAATTTCGTGGAGGCGTTCAGGATCGATAGTCAGGCCGAATAGCTTATGTTTATTACGTTTCAGAGCTTCAGGCAGTTTAAGGTTATCCATGTCATCTTCGGTAAATGGATAGTTTGCCGCCTTGATACCAAATTGCATCGAAAGATAGAGACTCGATGGGGTTTTACCGCAACGGGATACCCCCAACAAAATAAGGTCAGCTTTATCCATATGCTTCATGGTTTGGCCGTCATCATTTTCCATGGCGTAGTTGATAGCATCGATACGCGCTTCATAACTTTCATTGGCTTTACCATGGGTACGGTGCAGGGCTGGTGCAGCAGCAACACCTAGTTGCTTCTCTAATGGCGCGACAAAAGTGTTCAAAAAGTCATAATCTAAGCCTTCACTGCTATAGATGATGTCTCTGATCTCAGGTTTTACGATGGAGTGGAAAACTAGTGGTCTTTCACCTGTTGTAATAAAACAATCATTTATTTGTGCTTTAACAGCTTCCGCTTTCATTTCTGTTTCTACAAATGGAATTGTAAGTGCATCAAACTCAAGTGGAAATTGAGAAAGCACTGCATGCCCAAATACCTCTGCTGTGATCGCTGTCCCATCTGAGATATAAAATACTTTACGTAACATTTCGGCCTCTTGTAGTAATAAAATTACAAATAAAATTATACATTTACGGTTCTTGCCGTGGAGTGTAAGATGCTGCTGCTCTCGTGTGAAGAGCCACACTAAAATATACTTGCGGAGATAAAAACTGTGCAGCAATACGTACTCTGGTATCAAGAATTAGGCATGGGTGACGTCAACAAGGTCGGCGGTAAGAACGCTTCTCTTGGTGAGATGATTAGCAATCTTTCAAATGCAGGTGTTCAAGTGCCTGGTGGATTTGCGACAACATCTTTTGCGTTCAATGAATTTCTTGAACAAAGTGGACTTAACCAGAAGATATACGAAATTCTAGAAGCTCTAGATGTAGATGACGTGAACGCACTCGCTACAGCAGGTGCACAGATCAGACAGTGGGTTATCGATACCCCATTCCATCCAGAATTTGAGCAAGCGGTTCGCGAAGCGTACGAAAAGCTTAGCTCTGAAACAAATGATGCATCTTTCGCAGTTCGCTCTTCAGCGACAGCAGAAGATATGCCAGACGCATCATTTGCTGGCCAACAAGAAACTTTCCTAAACGTTAAGGGTTATGACGCCGTTTTAGAAGCAACTAAGCATGTATTTGCTTCTTTGTTTAATGATCGCGCCATCTCATACCGTGTTCACCAAGGTTATGACCACAAAGGTGTCGCACTATCTGCTGGTATTCAGCGTATGGTGCGTTCAGACAAAGCTGCTTCTGGTGTTATGTTCACCATGGACACTGAGTCTGGTAACAATGACGTAGTATTCATTACTTCATCATTTGGCCTAGGTGAAATGGTTGTTCAAGGCGCGGTTAACCCTGACGAGTTTTACGTTCATAAACCAACACTAGTTGCAGGCCATAAAGCGGTTGTACGTCGTAATATTGGTAGCAAGCTTATCCAGATGGTTTACTCAGACGATGAGTCTCATGGTAAGCAAGTTAAGATTGAAGATATTGCAGCAGATAAGCGCCGCGAGTTCTCAATCAATGATGCAGAAGTACAAGAGCTTGCGAAGCAGGCGATGACTATCGAGAAGCACTACGGTCGTCCAATGGACATCGAATGGGCTAAAGATGGTAACGATGGTAAGTTGTACATCGTTCAGGCGCGTCCTGAAACTGTTCGCTCACGTGAAGATGTGCAGTTAATCGAGCGCTACCACCTAAAAACACAAGGTGACGTGGTTTCTGAAGGTCGCGCAATCGGCCACAAGATTGGTAAAGGTGTCGCTAAGGTACTTAAGTCAATCGACGATATGGACCAAATTCAACCAGGTGATGTATTAGTTACTGACATGACTGACCCAGACTGGGAACCAATCATGAAGCGTGCAAGCGCGATTGTAACTAACCGTGGTGGCCGTACTTGTCACGCTGCGATTATTGCACGTGAGCTAGGTGTTCCAGCAGTTGTTGGTTGTGGCGATGTCACTGAGCGCATTCAAAATGGTCAAGAAGTTACCGTTTCTTGTGCCGAAGGCGATACCGGTTACATCTACAGTGGCCTACAAGATTTTGAAGTGATTTCATCACGTGTAGATTCAATGCCAGAACTGCCGATGAAGATTATGATGAACGTGGGTAACCCAGACCGCGCATTTGACTTCGCTCGTCTTCCTAACGAAGGTGTCGGCCTTGCACGTCTTGAATTCATCATTAACCGTATGATCGGTATTCACCCTAAAGCCCTGCTTGAATTCAATGATCAGACTGCTGAACTTCAGCAAGAGATCCACGAGATGATCGCAGGTTATGAGTCTCCAGTTGAATTCTATGTTGAGCGTCTAGTTGAAGGTATCGCGACTATTGCATCGGCATTCCATCCAAAGAAAGTGATTGTTCGTATGTCTGACTTTAAGTCAAACGAATACGCTAACTTGGTAGGTGGTGACCGTTACGAGCCAGAAGAAGAAAACCCAATGTTGGGCTTCCGTGGTGCAAGCCGTTACATCTCTGAATCGTTCCGTGATTGTTTTGCGCTAGAGTGTGAAGCGATTAAGCGTGTTCGCAATGAGATGGGTCTTAAGAATGTTGAAATCATGATCCCATTCGTTCGTACATTGAGCGAAGCAGAGCAGGTGATTGAGCTTCTTAAAGAGCAAGGTCTTGAGCGTGGTAAAGATGGCTTACGCGTTATCATGATGTGTGAACTACCATCTAACGCACTACTAGCGGATCAGTTCCTAGAGCACTTCGATGGTTTCTCTATCGGTTCAAACGACTTAACTCAGCTGACTCTTGGTCTAGACCGTGATTCAGGGATCATCAGCCACCTATTCGATGAACGTAACGACGCGGTTAAGGCTCTACTTGCCATGGCAATTAAAGCGGCAAAAGCTAAGGGCGCATACGTAGGTATTTGTGGCCAAGGCCCATCAGATCACGCTGATTTTGCGGCTTGGTTAGTTGAGCAGGGCATCGATACTGTATCGCTAAACCCTGATACTGTTATCGATACTTGGTTATATCTAGCTGAAGCTCACGGTTAATATTATCGTGTAGTTTTTTGGCCTAAATGAAGTGTTAAATCTGCGCGATTTAACATTTTGTTAAAAACATTAAAAAAGCCGCTATTTAGCGGCTTTTTTTTGTTTATAATGAGCCACAAACTTAAGAATAACAACTGACAGAAGTAATCATGTTACCCAAGTTATCGCATCAGCAGACCCTAGAACCGACCTATCTTTCTTTTTTAACGACCCTTGAAGAGGGGGCTTTTACAGGAGATATCGATACTCGCTACAGTGCTCGCCTCGCACAGGCGACCGATAACTCTGTGTATCAGTTTTTACCTCAGGCGGTGATCTATCCAAAAACGACTCAAGATGTTCAGATAGCACTAAAGCTTGCTAGCCAAGATGAGTTTGCACAGGTGGTCTTTAGTGCAAGAGGTGGTGGTACAGGCACCAATGGCCAGTCGTTAACCCATGGCATTATTGTTGATATGTCACGCTACATGAATCAAGTCCTAGAGGTGAATGCGACAGAAGGCTGGGTAAGGGTGCAAGCGGGAGTCATTAAAGATGCTCTCAATGATGTGCTTCGTCCCCATGGTTTTTTCTTTAGTCCTGACTTATCGACATCAAATCGTGCCACATTGGGCGGCATGATCAACACTGATGCGTCAGGAGCGGGGTCATTGGTTTATGGTAAAACTTCTGACCATGTACTTGGCTTAAGCAGCATCTTGTTTGATGGCAGTGAGCTTAAAACTCAGCCATTAAATCATGAACAGCTAGGTAATATTGCTTCAGTTACAGATAACCCCTTGGGTCAGCAGTTAATTTCTAGTATTGCCGAGATCTGTAAAGATAATCGTCAACAGATCGAACAACGCTTCCCTAAATTAAATCGTTTTTTGACCGGATACGACCTGAAAAATGTTTGGGATGACACCTTAGGGCATTTCGACCTTTCGCGAATTTTAACCGGTTCAGAAGGCACGCTTGCGGTGATCACTGAGGCAAAGCTTAATATCACGCCTTTGCCCACGTGTCGCATGATGGTTAACATCAAGTATGACTCATTTGAGTCGGCTTTACGTCACGCTCCCGATTTGGTTAAAGCCAATGCCACTGTGGTTGAAACTATCGACTCTAAGGTGCTTAACCTTGCTAAAGAAGACATCATTTGGCATTCGGTATCCTCGCTGATCACCGATGTGCCGGGCAAAGAAATTGATGGCCTTAATATGGTGGAGTTTGCAGGCTCGCAAGCTGATGTCGAGCAGCGAGTCGCTAAACTTGAGGCTATGTTGACGGCTCAAATAGCTCAAAGCGAAGCGGGCTTGCTTGGCTATCAAGTTACATCCGATAAGGCCAGCATCAATACCATCTATGCCATGCGCAAGAAAGCCGTGGGCTTGTTAGGCGCTGCAAAGGGGGCGCGTAAGCCGATCGCGTTTGCCGAAGACACAGCTGTGCCTCCAGAGAAGTTAGCCGACTTTATTTTAGAGTTTAGAGCGCTGCTTGATAGTCACCAGTTACAATACGGCATGTTCGGTCATGTGGATGCGGGTGTACTGCACGTGCGACCAGCACTGGACATGTGTGATGAGCAAGATGAAATACTCCTTAAAACGCTTTCCGATCAAGTGGCTGAGCTAACTCTCAAATATGGCGGCTTAATGTGGGGTGAGCATGGTAAAGGCGTGCGCGGCGAATATGGTCCAGCGGTGTTCGGTGAGCAACTATATGGCATATTAGAAGAGGTTAAGGGATTATTTGACCCCAATAATAAGCTCAATCCGGGGAAGCTGGTGGCACCGAAAAACAGCGGTCCTATGCTCTATAATGTCGACAGCGTTAAACGCGGCGCATTTGATAGACAAATTCCAGTTAAAACCCGTGAAGCGTTTCCCGATGTGATGAACTGTAACGGCAATGGTCTGTGTTTTAACTACAGTGTTTATTCGCCTATGTGTCCGTCATTTAAAGTCACTGGCGATCGAGTACAGTCTCCTAAAGGTCGTGCAGGCTTAATGCGTGAATGGTTAAGGTTGCTTGAGGCAGAAGGTATAGATGTTAATGAACTCAGCCGCAGTAAGCCTTTAGGCTGGCTACAGCGTGCGCAAAACTCCTTAAAAATTGACAAGGAGTATGATTACTCACATGAAATGATGGAGTCTCTAAAGGGATGCTTAGCTTGTAAGGCCTGTTCGAGCCAGTGCCCAGTTAAAGTCGATGTGCCAAAGTTTAGAGCACAGTTCTTTGACCTTTATTATCGCCGTTACCTGCGCCCAGCAAAAGATTACTTAGTTGCAGGGATCGAGGACTCTCTACCATTGATGGCCTCTGCGCCAAGGTTAGTCAATGCGGTTTCTCAAAACAGCCTAAGCAAGTGGGTCATCAAGAAATCCCTTGGCTATGTTGACGCACCAGCGTTGTCGGTACCCACTTTAAAGCAACGACTCGAAGGACATGCAAGTCGTGGCTATGATTTAACGGCGCTACAGCAAATTCCAGGGTCTGAGCGCAGTCAATACGTGTTAGTCGTGCAGGACCCATTTAACACCTTTTATGAGGCTGGAACGGTTTATCACTTTGTGCAGTTAATCGAAAAGCTAGGCTTAAAGCCTGTGTTACTGCCATTTAAACCTAATGGCAAGCCTATCCATATTAAAGGCTTCTTAGATAAGTTTGCGCGCACGGCAAAGTCGACTGCCGATTTTCTTAATCAGGTGGCCAAGCTCGATATACCAATGGTCGGCATTGATCCTGCTCTGGTGCTCTGTTATCGCGATGAATATGCAGAAGTTTTAGGTGGCGCCCGTGGAGATTTCCACGTCAAACTTGCCAATGAATGGTTACTAGAGGTATTTGAGGGTAAAGCACCTCAGGAGCGAAAATCTGATTTCCCTAAGACGGAGTTTACCTGGTTTAGTCACTGTACAGAATCCACGGCAAAACCCAATACAGCAAACGAGTGGAAAGGGATTTTTGAACACTTTGGTGCAACGCTGCACACGGTGAATCTAGGCTGCTGCGGTATGGCGGGAACTTATGGCCATGAAGCGGAAAATCTTGAACGCTCTAAAGCGCTTTATGAAATGTCATGGGAGAAAACGCTTACCAAGTTACCTCAATCTCAGGTATTGATCTCGGGTTATTCCTGTCGAAGTCAGGTTAAGCGATTTAGTGGCTTTAAGCCGAAACACCCGCTTGAAGCCTTGTTGTCTTTACTGTAATTGTATGATGTAAAAAACTAGCCACTGGCTAGTTTTTTACTATTAAATACAGCAACATTATGACTCAAATGCTGAAATAGAAGAGATTTTGATGACATCGAAAAACGTACAGTTAACGCAAGCGACCGATGCAATATCTTCGCTAACCAACGATACGTCTTTATGTAGCGAGGAGGCGATATTTGAAATTAATGCCAATGGCGACTGGTTTTATAAAGATGAGAAGTTGCCAGTTAAATTCTGTAAGTTATTTAGCAGCATTTTAAATCGAATAGATAATCAATATTTCCTCATTACGCCGGCTGAAAAACTGCGGGTCGCTGTGGCGCAGCAGGCTTTAGTGATAGTGGATTATGAACGCCGATGCGATGGGTTATTTTCGATTAAATCGAGTATTAATACCGAGCACCTTATTGCAAGCTATGAGAAGTTTATTATCGGCGAAGACAGTGTTACCTTGACGCTAGATAGAGGTATTGAGGCCAAACTAAACCGTGCTTGTTTTTACCGTTTTATTGGTGAGTTTGTTGTCTGATTAGAACAAAATTGAACTAGCTAAATAGTTGAGTGTTAAGCCTGTGATTTATAGGCCATTTGGTTGAAACTAAGCAATAAACCCTCTCTAAAACTAGTTTCTTTTGGCGTAAGTGATAAGATTAGATGAAGCCCGAAAGAGCCTTGGAGGTGCTGATTGAATCGTTTGGAGAGCCTAGGTTACTTGGTGTCTCATCTTAATGTCGATCTACAAAACTTGTTAGATCAACGTCTTAAAAGATACCAATTAGATATTAAGCTGTGGCCAGTGCTGTTTTCACTCTGGCAAGAGGAGGGCGTCACTCAAACCACCCTATCTAAGCGTTGTGATGTGGCTAATTACACTATGACTCGTCTTCTCGACCAGTTGCAGCAGCAGGGATTAATTACCCGTCATCAGGATGCCGAGAATCGCCGTGCCTTTCAAATATACCTTACCGACAGTGGTAAAGCGCTTGAACAGGACTTGGTTAGAGAGGCTGAGCGAGTCAATGAAGCCTTTTTAGATAACTTGGCCGTGGATGAGCGCACAACCTTTTTGAAGCTCCTCAACAAGATAAATCGTTTTTAGCCACTTCCCTGACAATTTATTCGTAACGCTTGCACACTTGCTTTGCCTAGGCTCTAATAATGTGAACCTTTCAAAGGAGTCGTTATGAGAACGCTACTCGTTGCATTATGTGTTATTCCGCTATTAAGCGCCTGCTCGGTTAATATCAATAAATCAAAACCTAAGCCTCAACAGACTGCATCTCCTCAAGAATGTGATGCCAGTGGTAGCTTTATTCAGTCTATTAAGCTCGCAAGCGGTGCCAGCTTAGTGATCGAAGAGGGACGCCTAGAGCCGCGTTCCATAGGCAGTGTGACAGTTAAACTCTATCGTGACTTAAATGTTGGGGACTTTGCTGGCGCGGTGAGCTTTGTCCGTGATGGCACGGTCTTGAAAGCACTCTTAATTGAAAACGGCAGTAATAAGCAAAAGTTATCAATTACCACTGTGACAGCGGGTAGCGGAAATTATCAAGCAAGTCACTTAGTTTGCATCGAAGCTGATACTATCAAGCTGTGCTAGCTTTCTCTGCCCTATAAGAGAGCTAGCTGTCATTAACCAAGGGTGAGCAAGAACACAATGACGACGCCAATGGCTAACATGCTTTGTTGGATCTGCTGGCGGCTGCGGTAGAGTTCTTTCTTTCCTTGCTTTAGGCTCGCGACCAAGTTGTTTTGTTTATAAATCCGACAGATGAGTTGTTCCGTCATCGGGTCGAGCAACAGTTGTAATTTGGCGGGTTTTCCATCGTTTAACATCAGAGAATGTTCACTCTGCTGACCAAAATTAAGCTTACTCGAAACACGTTTACCGTTGATAAAAATTTGTTCTAATCCGCACCAATCACTGGCTTGCAACTCGATGTCGTCTTGGTTGAGGGCATACTTAAAAGTCACCATGGCGCGGCCTCTTTGTTTTTGTTAAGGCCTTAATTCAAGCAGAGGAAAGTGAACTTCGCCAGTGTGGTTGAGTTGATTGTGACAGGCTACTTTTTATCTATTTGTTGAACTTGATAATTGTGGTGACATAATTTTTAAAAGGTAAAAAATACCCAGCGACATAAGCTGGGTATTGATTAGTGTTTCGCTTATCTATTTTGCCGAATTTATAATGGCTCTTGCCATTTCATCGGCAACGTCACCTGTAGTACGGTTTTGTTCGTCAGATTGAGCAAATATGGTAAGCAAGGTGTTGTAGATCTCTTCAACTTTTGCCGTTGCGGCACTGGCATCGTAGTCTTTTTCAAATGAAACGTTGATGATGCCGCCAGCATTGATGACGTAGTCAGGAGCATACAAAATACCGAGATCTTTTAGCATTTCACCGTGACGCACTTCAGCAAGCTGATTGTTGGCACAACCTGCAACAATTGTTGCCTTGAGTAGCGGGATGGTGATGTCATTGATTGTTGCACCTAAGGCACAAGGAGCGTAAACATCAACATCTTGGTGGTAGATTTCCTGAGGTGCCACTACCGTTGCACCAAACTCGCTAGCCACTCTGTCTAGTGATGACTGATGAATATCGGTGACAATCAACTCCGCGCCTTCAGCATGTAGGTGACGGCATAGGTAATAACCCACATGGCCAACCCCTTGAACGGAGATCTTAAGGCCTTTTAAGCTGTCTAGGCCACGCTGATGCTTAACAGCCGCTTTAATCCCTAAATAGGTACCTAGCGCAGTAAATGGAGATGGATCGCCGCTCTTACCCTCTAAACCTGCCATATAAGGCGTTTCTTGATGGGCAATCATGATGTCAGCGGTTGAAACTCCCACATCTTCGGCTGAGTAGTACTTACCGCCTAAGGTATGAATACAACGACCAAAGGCTCTAAAGAGCGCCTCTCTATCTTGTACTTTTGGATCGGCGATAATCACTGATTTACCACCGCCCATGGCTAATCCAGCTAGGGCGTTCTTATAAGTCATACCACGTGATAAGCGTAATACATCGGTGATGGCTTCGTCGTCAGACTCATAGTTCCACATCCTACAGCCGCCAACGGCAGGGCCAAGATTGGTGTTGTGGATGGCGATAATGGCTTTTAAGCCGCTTTCTTTATCATGACAAAATACGACCTGTTCATGGTCGTCAAAAGAGATGTGATTAAAAACTGCCACTTGTTGATCTCCGCTGTGAGCATCGAATTACCACGACTATATTAATACAGTGTGGTCTGCTTGTTATATTTATTGCAGAACGATAGCATTTAGGGATACTCTCAACAAAGTAAAGATTCGGAATATTTGAGACCTATCTGGCAATTTTGCTTTCCACTTTACGTTAACGTAAAGTATTAGCTTGATTTGAACGTGATAGCTGTGCAAGGTTTTTGACTGTCTGATAGACAGGAGCAAAAATAACAATAAGAAAGGAAGTTTAAATGGCTGAACAAGCAGTAGACCAAGAACAACTAAGACAAGAATGGATTAGAACTCAGTTCCAAAAGGCAAATAAGTTTTTGGCTGAAAAAGGCATCATGCCCGATAAAGTTCACCCTGAGGAAAGCCGCTATTTAGCGCCTTATGTTGCAATCTGGAAAATCGACTCTAAAAAGCCAAACAAGAAAACATTTTGGGTGATGTCAGGCGACCTACCATCTGATTACGTTGATATTAGTGTTGCGACTACCGCTCGTGACGCAGTGCGTCATTTCTCTATGATGTGGCAGATGAAGGCTGAAAATATTCAGCGCTCAGGTTTAACCAAAGATCCTGCTCAAGCTAAATTTGCTCAGTTATTAGTGTCACGAGCCGAGAGCTTATATAAGATGCAGGCCGATGATTCTATCTGGGAACCAAGCGCTTAGCTCGGCATAGCAGTCAACTGCGATTGATAAGAGGCATCATTAAGATGCCTTTTTTGATCTCGAGATTTTGCCTGCATTACTCACCGAAATAGAAATAGCCTCGATTAAGCAGAGTTAACATGAACTCTTTTGTTGTTGAGCATTGAAATAAGAGGGCGGCTTGTTGGTTATCAAAACTCAACTTTTGAGCTAATTGAGTGACATTTTCTTCGATATCCTCTGGATATTCAAATGCTTCTCCATTGATAAATACTCGTGATGTGCAGTCGCCCTCAAGTTGTAATAACTTGAGCCCACCAATTCGGTACAAAAGCGCGCCTTGACTGATGTAATCATCAAGCTCTTCTGCGCTGTATTCCTCTTCGGGTTCACATAGATCGAGTTCAAAGCGGTTTTGGCTTAACATTTTCCCGAGCACAGCCTGATAGCTGTTTGGGCAAGAAGCAAACTCTGCAATTAATGCCATCATATGCTGTTGATGCTGGGTACTTACCTGACTCGCTTGTGTGGGTTCGCTCTCGGAGGTGAAGCGTTTTAGCCCTGTAGCGTTATCGATTAGATTATCGGCGATTTCACTAAATAGCTCTTGCTGACTCGGGGCGCGAAACCCCATGGAGTAACTCATGGCTGTGGTTATCGTTTGACCTTGATGGGGGAAGCCAGGAGGAATATACAGCAGGTCGCCTTTTTCCAATACCACATCGATAATCGGCTCAAAGCCTTCGATTAGCGGCGTAGTGGGGTCATTATTTTTAGGGGCGTATAGGCCTTTGTTACCGACGGTCCAGTGGCGCTCACCTTCACCTTGAATAATAAACACATCGTAGTTATCGATATGGGCACCGACACCACCACCTGGGGTTGCAAAAGAGACCATTAAGTCATCGAAGCGCCAGTCTGGCAGAAAACGAAAAGCATTGATGAAACCTGCTGAGTCTGGGTGCCAATGATTAAGTGCTTGGACGAGTAATTGCCAATTCTTATCGCCAAATTGATCGTAGTCCTCGAAGGGACCTTCGATGATCTGCCAGTCGTTGTCTTTGGTTATGACAACCCGCGATGACACACTGTCTTCACAAGCAAGTCCTGCGAGTTCATCAGGAGTAATAATATCTTCAAAATTTTCAAAGGCGTTTTTAATTAATAGCGGTTTTTTTTGCCAATACTGTTCGATAAAGGTTTTTGGATCGAAATTGAGATGATACATAGATGCTATGGTGCCAGAAGTTGATGAAACAGATAAAAGAAAGGCGTTAAGCCTAAGCTTAACGCCTTATTTGCCCTATTTATAGTCAATGGGCTAACTAATCGCGCGATAGCGCGTTAGTTTAATTCGTCAACAAAGGCTTCAGCACGGCCAATATAGTTAGCTGGCGTCATCTTCTTAAGCTCAACTTTCACTTCTTCTGGTAGCTCAAGACCATCAATAAAGACAGCTAGTTGTTCACCATCGATACGCTTACCGCGAGTTAGCTCTTTTAGCTTCTCGTATGGCTTCTCGATGCCGTAACGGCGCATTACCGTTTGTACTGGTTCTGCTAGGACTTCCCAGTTGCCATCAAGCTCTTTGCGCAGCTGCTCTTCATTAACTTGTAGCTTGCTGATCCCTTTCAATGTTGATTGATAGGCGATCAGTGAGTGAGCCATACCAACACCTAGGTTACGTAGCACTGTCGAGTCAGTAAGGTCTCGCTGCCAGCGAGATACCGGAAGTTTAGCCGCTAGGTGCTGCATTAATGCGTTAGCAATACCTAAGTTACCTTCAGAGTTTTCAAAATCGATAGGGTTAACTTTATGAGGCATGGTTGAAGAACCAATTTCACCAGCAATGGTCTTTTGCTTAAAGTGGCCCAGTGCGATGTAACCCCAAATATCACGGTCGAAATCGATCAAAATTGTGTTGAAGCGCGCTAGAGCATCAAACAGTTCTGCGATGTAATCGTGTGGCTCGATTTGAGTGGTGTATGGGTTCCAGTTGATGCCTAGGCTTGTTACGAAGCGCTGTGATAGTGCGTGCCAGTCAACTTCAGGATAAGCCGAAAGGTGAGCGTTGTAGTTACCTACTGCACCATTGATTTTACCCATGATTTCAACATTTGAAACCTGAGTTAGCTGGCGCTCTAAACGTACAGCAACGTTAGCCATCTCTTTACCAAGAGTTGAAGGTGAAGCTGGCTGGCCGTGAGTACGAGACATCAGTGGTACTGACTTGTAATCTCTTGCTAATGTCTTGATAGCATCAACAATCTTCTGGCAATAAGGCACAACCACTTGGTCACGTGCTTCTGTTAACATTAATGCGTGAGAAAGGTTGTTAATATCTTCAGAGGTACAAGCAAAGTGTACAAACTCGTCAATAGCAACTAACTCTGCATTATCGGCGATGCGTTCTTTAATAAAGTATTCAACCGCTTTAACGTCGTGGTTGGTGGTCGCTTCAATTTCTTTAACGCGCAGTGCGTCTGCTTCGCTAAAGTTATCTTTGATTTGATCGAGCAAAGCCAATGCAGCTTCGCTAAAAGGTGGAACTTCTTCAATTTCTGGGCAGCTTGAAAGCAGCTTTAGCCAGTTAATTTCGACTTGAACACGGTATTTGGTCAGGCCGTACTCGCTGAAAATCCCTCTTAATGAGGCGGTTTTACTACCATAACGACCGTCTACCGGAGAGATAGCAGTTAGTGCGGAAAGTTCCATTAGAAGCTCCTTGGATGAACTTAGCTTAAAATTATAGGGTGAGGCTTTTCATAGCTGTATCTACTATTGTTTTTCTAGCGAAGACAAGGTGCCTACGCTTGCCTCCTAATTGGCGCCATAGCACTGCACTGCGCATAGCCGACAGCAATAGGGCACGAATTTTTTGTTGTGTTTGGGTACGTTTTAGAAACTCTGGATTGCCAGAGATCTGTAACTTAGGACCAAGCTCACTAATGATGTCGCTATAAATACCGGCAAAATTGGCAATCACTTGCTCGTCGGTGATCTCAAAGTGACTGAGTTGACGATGGATTTGGTTGATACGCTCGCTAAGCATACCCATGGCATTAGAAGAGCGCGTCAGTTTGCGCTCCAATGCTAAAATACCCACGAGGTAGCGAGTGACCTCAACATCCTTCTGTTTTGCATCGCCAAGCTGGCTCACAATCAACTCATAGCCTTTGCGCAAAGCATATTTATCAGGATAAACATCGCTAGTGCTTTCTGGGTTGGTGACCAAAATTGATTGCAGGCTGGCTGCTAATGCCTCTTTATCCGAGTCACCATGTCTTGCAATATACTGAACTTGGGCCACAGCTTGTAAAATACCCGCAAAGGCCATCGTACGTTCAAACAGCTGATCACTCATTGATTAATCTCTTATTAGTGCGTCAATAATGCCGCCACCAAGACAAATTTCACCATCATAAAATACAGCCGACTGCCCTGGCGTTACAGCCGCAACCGGGTTATCAAACATGACACGTAACACATCATCGCTGTCATAGGTTACGCGGCAAGGCACATCTTGCTGGCGATAACGGGTTTTAACGGTGATTTGAGCGCCGTCAGCGGGGCCTTTTCTATCAACCCAATGTAATTGGTTGGCAATTAAACCATCAGACATCAGGCGAGGGTGGTTGCCACCTTGACCTACGATTAGCACATTGCGTACAAGATCTTTCTCGACAACATACCAAGGGTCTTCGTTGCTGTTCTTTAAGCCACCAATACCTAAACCTTTGCGCTGACCAAGTGTGTGATACATCAAACCTTGGTGAGTACCGATCACTTCGCCTTCGCTGGTTTCGATATTACCTGGTTGAGCTGGTAAGAAAGTTTGTAGGAAATCGGTAAATTTACGCTCACCGATGAAACAGATCCCGGTGCTGTCTTTCTTATCGTGGGTGATTAGGCCCATCTCTTTGGCGATCTCACGTACTTCGCTCTTTTCTAATTCACCTACAGGAAATAGCGAACGAGCAACTTGTTCGTGGCTTAAGGTGTAGAGGAAGTAGCTTTGATCTTTATTGCCATCGATACCACGTAGCATCTGGCTAGTACCATCGACATCGCGTCGGCGAACATAGTGACCCATAGCGATATAGTCGGCATCTAAGATCTCATCTGCAAATTCAAGGAAAGCCTTAAACTTAATCTCTTTGTTGCACATGATATCTGGATTTGGGGTACGGCCAGCTTTGTATTCGGCTAAGAAGTACTCGAACACGTTGTCCCAGTATTCAGAGGCAAAGTTAACCGTATGCAATTTAATACCAAGCTTGTCACAAACAGCTTGTGCATCTTTCAGGTCTTCGGCGGCTGCGCAATATTCATCCGTGTCATCTTCTTCCCAGTTCTTCATGAACAGGCCTTCAACCTGATAGCCCTGTTTCATTAACAGGTAGGCTGAAACTGATGAATCTACACCACCGGACATGCCGACGATGACTTTTTTACCAAGATGAGTGGGTTCGATTGACGTCATAAATCCTAAAAAAACCTTTGTGTTTACTGAATATTGCTACGAATCAACAGATCGCTGAATGGCTTATTCAGGCGAGGTGCTGGTTTCAGACCGCGGCTTTCTGCGGGGGCATATTCTATCATGCATTATGGGACTGGGCTATCTAGCAGGTCTTTATCTTTTGCCTTTATCAAGCTTCGGGACAAATATTTGGGGGGGGGACGGAGGCTGAAAGCGACATTACGGGCGGTTTTCTGGCAGAAATAACACTGATAAAGCCTAGGTTAGTCAGGCTTTAGGCGCTTGTGGCTAGCGAGGCGGTTAAGCTTAGACATATTCATCATCGATAATCTCCAATGGATAGTGCTTACCAGACAAGTAATCCTTGAGAGATTTAAGCACTAAAGGACTGCGATGAGAGTCGCTTAACTGGTCGATTTCATCAAGGCTCAACCACTTGGTCGCATTGATCGCTGGGTCCTCAGGCTTTGAGGCTAACGCTTTGTCTAATTTTACAAAAAAGGTATAGCGTACAAATGAGAGGGTGTCACTTGCACGATACTGATAGATCCCGACTAGCCCTTGTGGCTGGATAGTTAAACCTGTCTCTTCTTTAATTTCACGAATACAGGCGTCAGCTATCGATTCATCGGCTTCGATGTGCCCCGCAGGTTGATTGTATTTAAGTTGGCCATCGATCAACTCTTCTACAATAAGGTATTTCCCCTGAGCCTCGATAACGCAAGCGACAGTGGTATAGGGTCTATAACGCTCAGCCATTATGAGTACTTTTTATATCGAGCTGTTTAAACTCACCATTTCTAAGATCATCTAGACTCCATTGGCCTATTTTATAGCGGATTAATCTTAAGGTTGGAAAGCCAATGTGGGCCGTCATGCGTCGAACTTGGCGGTTACGACCTTCACAGATCTGGATCTCTAGCCAAGTAGTCGGAATATTGGCTCTTTCTCGGATAGGTGGGTTTCTTGGCCATACTTTTGGGTTGTCCATAATTTGGATTTTAGCTGGGAGAGTCATGCCATCTTTTAGTTCAACGCCTTGGCGTAGCTTCTCAAGCTCCTCATCTGTTGGCGCGCCTTCGACTTGGGCCCAATAGGTTTTATAAGTTTTCTTTTTTGGCTCAGTAAGTTGGGATTGTAACTTACCGTCGTTAGTTAGTAGAAGTAATCCTTCGCTGTCCCTATCTAAACGCCCAGCAGCATAAACACCGGGTACAGGGATAAAGTCTTTAAGGGTTTGTCTACCTTGTTCATCGGTAAACTGACACAAGACGTCAAAAGGTTTGTTAAACAGTACTATGACAGGATTGGAAACCGTTTTAGCTTTCGGCCGGCTTCTGCTGTTGGCTCTGCTCTGAGGCTTAGCGGCTGGTTTGTTGCTGGCACTACCGGAAAAGCCTGAAGGGCGAGTCTTGTTACTTTTTCTTGTCGGTGTTTTTTTTGAAAATGTCTGTGTCACGCTGCAATACTTTTCATCTTTGAATGATATTTACCTATTGTACTGTGCATTGGCTATTAGTGGAATTTGAATATTGCGTGGAATGTTTTATGATGTCGGCACCTAAAAAGTGTGATCCGCAACTAATTATTTTTATTTGTGAGAGTTGCGGCGAATAATCTTGTTGGCTTATTACGCGCAAAGTAGCATAAGTTATCATCAATAAAACAAATCGGTAGGGTTAGTTCACAACCGATTTTTTAATCTAAGAAAAACACAATAATTATTATAAAAATCATAAATTCAAATCAATGTAGGACACAAAATGAACGATAAGACATCAACGATCATCTATACCGAAACAGATGAAGCACCAGCATTAGCCACACTCTCTTTGTTACCTATTATTCAAAAGTTCACTCAAACCGCAGGCGTCGACGTAGAAACTCGCGATATTTCTCTTTCTGGGCGGGTGATTGCTAACTTCCCTGAGAAACTAACCGCTGAGCAACGCATTGGTGATGCACTGGCAGAACTGGGTGAGTTGGCGAAAAAGCCAGAGGCAAACATTATTAAGCTGCCTAACATTAGTGCATCAATCCCTCAGCTTAAGGCATGTATTCTCGAGTTACAGAACAAGGGCTATGACATCCCTAATTACCCTGACGAGCCAGCAAACGAAGCTGAAAAAGAGATCCAGGCGCGTTATGACAAGATTAAAGGCAGTGCGGTAAACCCTGTATTACGTGAAGGTAACTCTGACCGTCGTGCGCCAAGTTCGGTCAAAAAGTTTGCACAGAAGAACCCGCACTCTATGGGCCAATGGCTCCCAGAGTCTAAGTCGCATGTTGCTCACATGAGTGAAGGGGATTTTTTCGGAAGTGAAAAGTCGGTCACCGTTGCTGATGCGGGTAGTGTCTCTATTGTACTAAGCAAAGTAGATGGTTCTGAGCTTGTGCTACGAGACGGTATTGCTCTGCAAGCGGGTGAGGTTATCGACTCGGCTGTGATGAGCAAAAAAGCACTGGTTGAATTTTATGAGCGTGAAACTAATTTGGCTAAAGAGCAAGATGTATTACTGTCGCTGCACTTAAAAGCCACCATGATGAAAGTATCCGACCCAATCTTATTTGGTCATGCAGTAAAAGTTTACTACAAGGATGTGTTTGCTAAATATGGCGAGCTTTTTGAAGAGCTTGGTGTCGATGTTAACAATGGTATTGGCGATGTTTATGCAAAAATAGCCACATTACCAAGCGAACAAAAAGCTGAGATTGAAGCTGACTTGGCCGCCGTTTATGCAAATCGTGCTGAGCTTGCGATGGTGGATTCCGACCGAGGGATCACTAACTTACATGTACCAAGTGATGTCATTATTGATGCTTCTATGCCTGCAGCTATTCGTACCTCTGGTCAAATGTGGGGCCCAGATGGTCAGCTAAAAGATATGAAGGCGATGATTCCAGATCGTTGTTATGCGGGTGTTTACCAAGAGACAATTGATTTTTGCATCAATAACGGTGCGTTCGACCCAAGCACCATGGGCAGCGTGCCAAACGTTGGTCTTATGGCACAAAAAGCCGAAGAATACGGTAGCCATGACAAGACATTTGAAATTGCAGCCGCAGGTACTGTGAAGGTTGTTGACCAAACCAGTAAAGTCTTAATGTCTCACCAAGTTGAGCAAGGCGATATCTTTAGAATGTGTCAGGTTAAAGATGCGCCTATCCGTGACTGGGTGAAACTTGCGGTTAACCGTTCACGCTTGTCTGCTACTCCTGCGGTATTCTGGTTAGATGCTGCGCGTGCACATGATGCTGAAATCATCAAGAAAGTAGAGCTTTACCTTAAAGATCACGACACATCAGGTCTTGAGCTTCATATCATGTCACCAGTTAAAGCAACGCGCTTTACATTGGAGCGCGTTAAAGCCGGTAAGGATACCATTTCGGTAACCGGTAATGTTTTACGCGATTACCTAACGGATCTGTTCCCAATTTTAGAGCTAGGTACCAGTGCTAAGATGTTGTCAATCGTGCCACTGATGAATGGTGGCGGCTTATTTGAAACTGGAGCGGGTGGTAGTGCGCCTAAGCATGTTCAGCAGGTAGAGAAAGAGGGTCACTTGCGTTGGGATTCATTAGGCGAATTCCTTGCACTGGCTGCTTCGTTAGAACACCTAAGCCAAACAACGGGCAACGCAAAGGCGCAGGTTCTTGCCGACACGCTTGATGTCGCCATCGGCCAATTCCTTGACAGCAACAAGTCTCCTTCACGCCGTGTAGGTGAACTTGATAACCGAGGTAGCCATTTCTATTTGGCGATGTACTGGGCCCAAGCCGTTGCAGCACAAACACAAGATCTTCAATTACAAGCAGAGATTGCACAGTTGGCTGAAGCATTAACAAGTAACGAAGATAAGATTGTTGCTGAGTTAAATGGCGTCCAAGGACCAGCCGTTGATTTGGGGGGCTATTACCGTTTAGATGCGAGTAAAGCCAAGGCCGCGATGTGTCCGAGTGCCACACTCAATGGATTGATTACTGGCTAGTCTAGTGGAGGCCTGTTGTTACATACAGGCTTTCTTCCCTTGAAGGTGAGGCAATAAAAAAGCAGAGTAGGGTAACTACTCTGCTTTTTTTATCTCTTATCGCAATCTACACCAAGCTAAACAAGTACTTGCTCAATTTTACTTTGAACACATACTGACTTAGATAAGTATTAGTTTGTTGGCGATATTGCTGATGCGTGCATCCCTTTTGGACCTGCTTCTACTTCAAAATTGACTGGTTGGCCTGCTTTTAGAGTTCGATAGCCTTCCATTTCAATGGTAGAATAGTGCGCAAAAACGTCTTCACCGCCAGCATCAGGGCATATAAACCCGAATCCTTTGGCGTTGTTGAACCATTTAACAGTTCCGCTTGCCATACTTCCACTTCCTTCTGTTGTCTACTTCCCAGTAAGATAGTAAAACTTATCAACGAGGAAACTCCTCGCTTAATGAACAGAATGAAAGCTGAATAAGTGGTTGTCAAGGTAAAATTAACAAAAAAGCAACAAATAGTAACAAGTCGTACCTGAAAGTAATTCGATATGATTTGTTGAATAAACAGACAGAGTTACATTATCAATTGGTACAAGCCAAAACTAGAGGCTAATATTGAAATATGAGCAGAACAGAAAATATTGAGCATGTAGAAGAGAGTGTTGAATCAGAATTTAAACGTCCTTCTATGTATAAAGTGATTTTAAACAATGATGATTACACACCGATGGACTTCGTCATTGAGATTTTACAACTGTTTTTTAAGAAAGATGAGCAGCAAGCGACGGAAATCATGCTGGCAATCCATCATAAAGGAAAAGGGATCTGCGGAATTTACCCTTTTGGTATTGCCGAAACTAAGGTTGCGCAAGTAAATCAATTTGCAAGACAAAACCAACATCCGTTACTGTGTTCATTAGAGGAAGCCTGATTTGGCCGAATCTGTAGTTATTTTTTAGGGGGTGCTTATGCTAAATAAAGATCTTGAAGTCACCTTAAACCTGGCTTTTCAGCAAGCCAGAGATGCACGTCATGAATACATGACGGTTGAGCATCTGTTGTTGGCATTAATCGATAACCCAGCCGCACAAGAGGCGTTAGTTGCTTGCGGAGCAAATCTTGAGAAATTAAGAGATGAAGTCTCAAGCTTCATTGAACAAACTACACCTATTATTTCCGATCCTGAGGACGAAAAAGAGACTCAACCCACACTCGGTTTTCAACGTGTACTGCAGCGCGCCGTATTTCATGTGCAATCATCTGGCCGCAACGAGGTTACTGGTGCCAATGTTTTGGTCGCTATTTTCAGTGAGCAAGAGTCTCAGGCGGTTTACCTGCTCCGCACTGGTGATGTAACGCGTCTAGATGTGGTCAATTATATCTCCCATGGTTTTTCTAAAAACGATATCGATACTGATTCAGAACCTAACCGTATTGAAGATCAAACCGAGACCGAAGAAGAGCGTAGTATCCTGTCTCAGTTTACTGCTAATTTAAATGAGCTCGCTAAGAGCGGTAATATCGACCCGCTAATTGGGCGAACCGATGAAATTGAACGTTCTATCCAAATTCTTTGCCGCCGTCGTAAGAACAATCCCTTGCTGGTGGGTGAGGCGGGTGTTGGTAAAACCGCGATTGCCGAAGGCTTGGCTTATCGCATTGTGAAGGAAGAAGTGCCCGAGGTGATGAGCGAAGCGACCGTATACTCGCTCGATTTAGGTGCACTGCTTGCGGGTACTAAATATCGCGGTGATTTTGAGAAGCGCTTTAAAGGCCTGCTAAAAGAATTGGCTAACGATGAACACGCTATTTTGTTTATCGATGAGATCCACACCATTATCGGCGCGGGTTCTGCTTCTGGTGGCGTCATGGATGCTTCTAACTTACTTAAGCCGCTTTTATCTAGTGGTAAGTTACGCTGTATGGGCTCAACAACGTTCCAAGAGTATCAGAGCATTTTTGAGAAAGATCGTGCACTTGCCCGTCGTTTTCAAAAGGTCGATATCAACGAGCCGTCCGTCGCCGAGACCACTAAGATATTGCAGGGTCTTAAGGCAAAGTATGAAGAGCACCACAATGTGCGTTATACCTTGGCGGCTTTGAGTGTTGCGGCAAGGCTATCTGATAAACACATTAACGACAGGCATTTGCCAGACAAAGCGATAGATGTGATCGATGAAGCGGGAGCGCGTATGGCGATGCAGCCTGCGAGCAAACGTAAAAAGACCATCGGTCAGTCAGAGATCGAAGCGATTATCGCCAAGATGGCGCGTATTCCTGAGAAGTCGGTGTCGAGCTCTGATAAGGATATGCTTAAGAATCTTGAGCGTAACCTTAAGATGGTGGTATTTGGCCAGGATCCAGCGATTGAGGGGCTTAGCTCGGCCATTCGCTTGTCTCGAAGCGGACTCGGCGGGGAAAATAAACCTGTGGGTAGCTTCCTGTTTGCTGGTCCCACTGGTGTGGGTAAAACAGAAGTGACGAGTCAGCTTGCCAAATGTTTAAGTCTGAATCTGGTTAGATTCGATATGTCTGAATATATGGAAAGCCATACTGTGTCACGCTTGATTGGTGCTCCACCAGGCTATGTTGGCTACGATCAGGGAGGCTTGTTAACCGATGCGGTGATTAAGAATCCTCATTGTGTTGTCCTGCTCGATGAGATCGAGAAGGCCCACCCTGATGTGTACAACTTGCTGCTGCAGGTGATGGATCACGGTACATTGACCGATAACAACGGTCGTAAGGCTGACTTTAGGCATGTCACCCTAGTGATGACCACCAATGCGGGTGTTCAAGAAACCATTCGTAAATCGATAGGTTTTAAACAGCAAGATCATACCCAAGATGCGCTATCGGAAATCAATAAGGTGTTCTCACCAGAGTTCCGTAATCGACTCGACTCGATTATCTGGTTCAACCATCTCGATATGACCGTTATCGCTAAAGTGGTCGATAAGTTCTTAGTCGAGTTGCAAGCTCAACTTGATGATAAGTCGGTGACGCTCGAAGTCAGTGATGAAGCCCGAACGCTATTGGCGGAGAAAGGCTATGACAAGTCGATGGGCGCACGCCCAATGGCGCGAGTGGTGACAGAGCTTATTAAGCGACCTTTAGCCGATGAGATCTTATTTGGTGAGCTAGAGAAGGGCGGTGTTGCCCGTGTCGATGCCAAAGGTGATGACATTGTGATCACCACCGAGTCACTTGAGAAAGTCGCTCATTAGGCTGATATGGACTGTTAAGGGTCAATAGGTGGCATTCGCTTGTCGTTTATTGGCTCTGGTTCAAAGTGTGATAACAGTAAATTACAGACAACAAAAAGCCGGCATTGCCGGCTTTTTAATATACGTTATATAGGCTAATAACTTAGCGTGAACGGAAGACGATGCGTCCTTTGCTCAAATCGTAAGGTGTCAGCTGAACCGTTACCTTGTCACCCGTTAGAATACGGATGTAGTTTTTACGCATTTTTCCTGAAATGTGTGCCGTAACGACATGCCCATTTTCAAGTTCTACACGAAACATTGTATTTGGCAAGGTTTCAAGGATTGTGCCTTGCATTTCAATGTTGTCTTCTTTCGCCATTAATCAGTTATCCTGTTAGCCTTCAAATAATAAAAACGGGCGTATCATGCCGCAAATTCATGCTGCTGTAAAGCAAAGTTATCTAGAACACCCTCTGCTCAGCCCCGTTGTGCCTTAATTAGTAATGTTTTTTATCTCGATTTCGCTCACCCAGCCTGAATGTGTCAGAATTTGGTGAGGTCGGTAATCGCGTTTGTAGTTCATTTTTCTTGACTCATCAATCTGATAGCCAAGATATAAATATTGCTTCTTCATTATCTTAGCAATCTGGGTTTGCAGCAAAATAAGTAAACTACCTAATGAGCGTTTATGTAACTCTGGTGCAAAATAACTATAGATAGCCGACAGGCTATGAGGAAGCACATCGGTAACTGCCACACCAACAAGTTCACCATCGAGACTTAGTTCGATAAACAGTGGTTGTATCCAGGCGGCGGTGGCAAAGCTGTCGTACTGTTCAGGTGTTGCTGGGTACATAGGACCGTCACCATGTCGAGTATTAACATACCGCTCATACAGCTCATATTGCTGAGGTGTTTTATGATCGACTATCTTCCAGCTTAAATCTTGATTGTTTTTTAATGTTCTCTTCTGTCTCTTAGAGAGTTTAAATTCGTCCATATCTAGCCTAATGGGAAGGCATGCGCTGCACAGAGGACACTGAGGTTTATAGATCATGCTGCCGCTGCGTCGAAAACCGAGAGCAAGCAGTTGCTCGAACAAGCTTGGGTCGATCACATCTTCTTGTAAGACCAGTAACTGCTCTTGCTGGTTGTCTAGGTAACTACAAGGAAAAACTTTGGTTCTACCGACAGTGACGGGTCTAGATTTAGAGTTCAATGAATACCTCGGATTTGCGCCAGCAATTGGCTTTAACAGTACCATCCCTTAGATGAGCCAATAGCTTGAGAAAATCATCACGTTTAATGGATTTAGCTCCGAGGCTGTCTAGATGTGGATTCACCACCTGCGCATCGATGAGCTTAAAACCACTGCGTTGTAAATGTTGCTGTAATACGATCATAGCAGCTTTAGAGGCATTCGTTGTACGATGAAACATGGATTCACCACAAAAAACTTGGCCAATAGCCAACCCATATAGCCCGCCAATCAATTCATTGCCTTGCCAAACCTCTAGGGAGTGAGCATGGCCTTGCTGATGTAAAGCCAGATAGGCTTGTTGGATTTCGCTAGAGATCCATGTGCCATCTTGCCCAGCTCTAGGCTCGGCGCAGCCAGCTGTGACCGCGTTAAAGTCATGATTAATCGTGTAGGTCCAATCTTGTTTTTTAAGGTATTTAACTAAGCTGCGGCTGATTTTCATATTACCGGGCACAAACACCGCGCGGGGGTCGGGTGACCACCACAAAATGGGATCATCGAGGTTAAACCACGGAAAAATACCGTTGTAGTAGGCGTTGAGTAAGCGCTCGGGCCTTAAGTCTCCGCCGACGGCGAGCAAACCATTAGGCTCGCTCAAGGCTTGCTCGGGAGGTGGGAAACCTTGCTGCGTATGATTTAAATAGGACAGTGAGTTCACAATTGAGTAAGATTAATAAATATACTTATCCTTAAAGTTAGCGGAAAAAGGCTTATGTTGAAACATCATCTTATTGTTTTCACGGTTATCTGTTTATTTTTTGCTATACCGAGTTCATTCGCTGCGCCCTATGACCGTAATCAGGCGGTGCCAGTGGAAAAAGTGGAGTTCGGACAGGTCATCTCGGTGCGTAATATTACCGAGAAACAGCTGGTAGAAGATCGCAATACTGGCTGGAAAACCTTCGGCGGCGCCTTGATAGGTGGCGTTATCGGTCATCAGTTTGGTGGCGGCTCAGGTCAGGATGTGGCAACGGTTTTAGGCGCACTATTGGGCGCTGGAGTGGCTAATCGATATGGCGATAGCTCCTATTATCAAGAGCTAAGGTTAGTCGAGATGATGATTGCTCTAGATACTGGCGAGCAGGTGATGGTGCTTCAAGATTTAGATCCCGGCATGATATTTAATGTCAACGACGAGGTTAGGGTGGTTTACCTGAGAGGGTATGTCAGGGTCGATCGTCAGATGTAGCTATGACCCATCAAATCGTCTCTCAATCATAGAAAAGCCGCTAACTTAGCGGCTTTTCTATCTCTTAGGACTCATAACCAATAGCAACGTAACCATAGCTATAGCCGTAAACACACTTTAGTTGCCAATTAATCGCAAAGATTTATACGACTGAGTAGGCTGATTGATTGAGCTGGCGTATGGTGGACTCGATAATGTCTAGCTGCTCTTCAAATAGCTGCTCATCGTGGGCGCCGCCAATGCTGAGGCGAATGCAGTTATCATGGTTGTTAAAGTCATCACCATTGCGAATGAGTATGCCTTTTTGCGCTAAGGCGGTCACCACATGGTGGGCCTTGAGTGGCGCCTTGAGTTGCAGCCAGCCATTGAGGCCACGCCAATTTTGTTTGAGCCGAAGTCGCTTTCCCATATCGATGCACAGTGCTTGTCGAGCGGCTACCTGTTGCTCTCGTTGTCCCATGAAATTGCTATTTTCGATGATCCTGCAGGCAAGCTCGGTGTTGAGTGGTGACACCATCCAGCATTGACTATAAACCGCTTTTTTGATGGAACCAATAAACTTACTGGGAATGAGCATGAAGCCCTGTCGCAATCCGCCACAAAACATTTTCGATAAGCTAGACAGGTAAATTACGCACTGCTCATCCTCATTGCTAGCTTGGTCGAGTGACCACATAGGTGTATGCCATTCATCAGGCAGACAGTAGTTCACATCATCTTCGATTATCACGACTTGATAGTGTCTAGCTAAAGCGATAATCGCCTCACGTTGATGGTTACTGTATTGGATACAGGTAGGGTTTTGATTATTTGGCGTCAAATAGAGCACCTTAGGCTTAAACTGAACCATTTTTTGCTCCAGTTCCGTTAAATCTAGCCCTTCATCAGTCAATGATACGGGGTGGGCTCTTAGTCCTAACTGCTCTGCTGCGGTATGGATCCCGGGGTAGCAACTTGCTTCGCAAAGTAATGATTCTCCTGCGTGCATCAAACCGTTTAGAATCGAAAAGATCCCCTGTTGTCCACCATGGGTAAATACAATTTGCTCGCTCATTTGCTGGATATTACGCCTGTGTAACCATTGGCTGAACTTGCGCTGATGCTCCGGCAATGGCTCTGCATGATATTGCATCAATTGAGTCAAACGCAGTGGTGTCTTGGCGAGTTGAGCGAGAGCATCGCTTAAAATGGCTGTCTGGTTAGTGAAAGGCTGTTGGCAGGTGGCAAAGTTTACTCTCTGATCCGCAGCTTGATAATCGCTGGGCTTGACGAAAGTTCCGGCTCCTACTTTCGCTTGTACATATCCTCGTTGCTCGAGCAGTGCATAGGCTCGGGTAACAGTGCCGACTGTGACGCCTAATTTGTCGGCGAGCAACCTTTGAGGAGGCAACTTGGCATTTGCCATGAGAGCCCCGCTTTTTATGGCATCTTCTGCCGCCTGTGCGAGGCGTAAATACTTAGCACCTGTGTAACTTTCTAAGTCCGGACTCCAAATTGTACCCATGACAATAAAACCATTGTGTTCGAATTTGTATTGATTATTATGCAGATCTAGTTTGAATTGTGTCAACTATTGTATGCATACAAATGGTTTTATTGTTAAACGCGAACGTTAGCCGTGTTTGATACGAAATAGATGCAAGAAAGTGGTTTGAGTCAAATAGTAGAGGTGGGTGATGGATAATATGTGGGCTTTAATGATTTCAGCGGCAATATTTTGCGCAACCATGACGATGACCCCTGGGCCAAATAATATACTGCTGGCAACATCGGGTGCCAATTTTGGTGTTAGGCGTACATTGCCCCACCTAATAGGGATCCGAGTTGGCCAGACACTGCTGCATGTTGCGATACTTCTGGGCTTAGGTAGTGTCTTTGAAGCTTGGCCTGTTATGCATCAAGTGCTGCAATTTGCTTCGCTAGCTTACTTATTGTTTCTAGCTTATAAAGTATTAACTTTGCCAGTGGATGAAGAGGTTTCAGTTGCGAATCGCCAACCAATGACAATTAAAGAGGCTGCATTATTTCAATGGGTAAACCCTAAGACCTGGATGGCAACAATTACCTTGTGCAGCGCGTTCACCATTGGAGGAGAAGCTTATTGGTTGAGTGCTATCGCTGGAGTATTAATTTTTAACATTGTCGGCTTTCCGGCGTCATTTACTTGGGTGATTTTAGGGGCGGCGATTCGTAATAAGCTTAATACGTCAAGTAGAAGAAAAGGCTTTAATTGGTGTATGGGCGGGTTACTGTTGGTGACGATTCCTATGGTTATTCGCTAATGTTTTTCCATATAAGTGCAAAACATTAGCACGGTCGCCACGAACTAGCCACACGCTAGGCTGTATTTACTGCAGGAGGATGGGGGGGGCTATATACCTGTATATGGATTTATTGGCTAATCTTAAGTAGGAAGTTAAGCTGGAAATTTTAATATCGTCTAGTGAGCCTATTGAGGAAACTTAATGTTATCAAAAGAAAAGCTAAAGCAGATGCATGGCAAGGCATATGTTGCATCCTTTGAAAAAGAACAGTCTCAATTAAGATTAGCTCGCCTCATCCACTCACTAAGCGTGTCTAAAAATCATAAGGTTGCCGACTTTGGCTGTGGCAGTGGGATGCTTGTTCCCTTGCTTGCAGATAGAGTCGATAGCTATACAGGTGTCGACTTTTCGGAGCAGTTTATTGAGGCCGCTAAGCGCAAGAACCAGCACTCAGGCTCTAACATTAACTTTGTATGCGCGGATATTTTAACATTTTGCTCAGACAACCAAGCCGTTTTTGACTTGGCCTTTGCCATGGACTTTTCAGAGCATGTGTATGACAAAGAGTGGCTGGATATTTTAAAGGCGATCAACTCCTCTTTAAAAGAGGGCGGTAAGCTTTACATTCATACCCCTAACGCAGACTTCTTTCTTGAGATGATGAAGAAACATAACTTCATAGTTAAGCAGTTTCCTGAACATATAGCGGTGCGGGATCTTCAGAGCAATTGTGATTTATTGAAAAGTGCAGGCTTTGCCATAGGCAAATCTGAGTTGATTGCTCATTACAATGTTTTAAAGGTGCTACATCCCATCTCTTTTGTACCAAGAATAGGCCGATACTTTAAAGCTAGAATATTTATCGAGGCAGTCAAAGACTGTGTATCGCTAGAGAGTCGCTGAGCAGTGTGTCTTGTCGCTGCCTATTGGTATTATTCTGTTAGCCAAACTCAAAGCTCTCACCACTCTCAAGCCAAGTGGGGTATTTATGCATTATTGTTTTAAAATCATTGCTTTCAATATGCGCATTTAGCCAGCGCTGTACATTTAAATAGCCGCTATTATCAAACCAAGTTCTATCTACCGAAGCGAACTGGCGGATAAAGGGATAGATGGCGTAATCGGCGAT
Source organism: Shewanella sp. Isolate13 (assembly GCF_022398325.1). Classification (GTDB taxonomy): domain Bacteria; phylum Pseudomonadota; class Gammaproteobacteria; order Enterobacterales; family Shewanellaceae; genus Shewanella. The sequence continues at coordinate 4,619 of NZ_JAKEVD010000036.1, read as the reverse complement.
AGAAGGGTTACTGCCTAATAGCTGTGGATGCTTTGACAATAAGCTTTCAAGTTGGCCGATAAATAACTCCCCTTGCTGACGGTAGTATTGCTCACTATGTTCTGGGTGCCTATCGGCATATTTATACTTGTCTAACCAAGGTTTAAATTGATTATCGTTGGCATGAATAAGTGCTTGAGCGATCTCCTGTTGCTGTGAATTATGACTAAGCAATAGGTCGTGAGGATCACTTTTCATTAAAGCCCAACACATGATCTCTATACTCTCTTCAATCACACTCCCATCTTGTAAAATCATAATTGGCACAGTGCCTTTGGGTGATGCGACAAGCATAGCTTCAGGCTTATGTTTTAGCACTATCTCTCTAAGATTAACTTTTTGACCAGATAATAAAATACCTAAACGAGCCCGCATTGCGTAGGGACAACGTCTGAAAGAGTAGAGTATAGGCAGAGACATAAGCAGATCTTAATTAGCTGTGGATGTGTCGCTATTTTCAACGTTTAACTGTTAAATAACAATCATTAATGTTAATGAAAATGGCAGACTGATTTGTGATTAATACTTGTTGAAACTTCCCCTGCTAAGTAACCCTACATTTTGTCCCTGTTTGTGCTTGTGTGATCCATGTAGACTTTGCGCTCTGTTTTGACGGGTTGCGCAAATTTCCCCGTCAGTATTAACCGCACTGAAGATTAAGCTTCAGCTCGCCGTAAAAAGGGAAAAAGATGTCAAAAGTCGTTGTCTGTGCCATGTATAAATTTGTGACCCTGCCAGAGTTTGAAGCGCTGCAAGCACCATTATTTAGGGTAATGGAAAGCGCTGGAGTTAAAGGGACGTTATTGTTAGCCAAAGAGGGATTTAACGGAACGATCGCAGGTTCGAAGACTGCTATTGATGCGCTTCTGGCATGGCTTGGGGAGCAACCCGGTTTAGACAATATTGTTTATAAACTCTCTTTTGATGAGCAGATGCCATTTTACCGTACTAAGGTAAAGCTCAAAAAAGAGATAGTGACTATGGGCGTCGAAGGTATTGACCCTAATAAAGTGGTTGGCACTTATGTGAAGCCAAAAGATTGGAATCAGTTGATATCCGATCCAGAGGTCATCTTGGTGGATACTCGTAATGATTACGAGGTCCAAATCGGCACCTTTAAAAACGCCATCGATCCAGAAACGGCAACTTTTAGAGAGTTTCCTGAGTATGTGAAACAAAACTTGGATCCGGCAAAGCATAAAAAAGTCGCAATGTTTTGTACTGGCGGGATCCGCTGTGAGAAATCAACGGCCTATTTAAAAGAGCAAGGTTTCGATGAGGTATATCATCTCGAAGGTGGGATCTTAAAATATCTAGAAGAAGTCAAGCAAGAAGAGAGCTTGTGGCAAGGTGAATGCTTCGTGTTTGATAACCGTGTAGCGGTTAACCACAGTCTAGAGAAAGGCCAATACAATCAATGTAATGCTTGCCGTATGCCGATCACCACAGAAGAGATGGCTCTAGAGAGTTTTGCCCAAGGTGTGAGTTGTTTACATTGCATTGATAAGATCAGTGATAAGCAGAAACAGCGATTTATGGAGCGAGAGCGTCAAGTGCAGTTATCAAAGCGGCGAGGGGAAGTTCATATTGGTAGTGATGTCAGCCAAGTGATTGAAACACGTCGTGCCAGCAAAGCACGTGTGAAGCAAGCGCAAAATCGCCAAGGTACATAAGCCGTTAGCAAATCTTTGTAATAACGCTTAATAAGAAGTCATCAATATTTAAAGGCAGCTGTATGGCTGCTTTTTTTATTTGCAAAATCTACTTTTTCCTGAGGTCTGACTGTGCTATTTTGCACGACTTTTTTACCGTTTGAGGGATAGGGAATGTTTGTAGGTTTTGACTACGGTAGTGCTAACTGCGCTATTGGTGTTATTGAAGGCGGCGAAGTGCGCTTGGTTCCCTTATCCGGTGACGCTAAATACTTAAGCTCAACCCTGTATGCAATGGATCGAGAGTTGATTGCTGAGGCTGTACTTAATCAGTTACCTCAAGCAATGCGTCCTGAATATGCAAGGGCGCGCGCCGCTCAATTAAGCCGCGCGCAAGCGGCACGTCGAGAGCTTGATTTGTTACCTAATGAACAAGCGGTATTTGTTGGCGAACAGGCAATTGAAGCCTATTTGGATATGCCTGATGAAGGGTTTTATGTTCGCTCACCAAAATCTTTTCTTGGTGCAACGGGCTTAAGAGACAACCAAATTGCCCTGTTTGAAGATATTGTCACTCTAATGATGATGCATATTAAGAAGCAAGCTGAAAGCAACTTTGCACCCACGCAGAAAATCACCCATGCAGTGATAGGACGCCCAGTTAACTTTCAAGGCATTGGTGGCGAGCAGAGTAATCAGCAGGCGGAGGCGATCTTATCACTTGCTGCCAGCCGTGCGGGTTTCACCGAAGTCGATTTTCTATTTGAACCTTTGGCTGCGGGGATGGACTATGAGGCTTCACTCGATGAAAACCTCACTGTACTGGTAGTTGACGTCGGCGGTGGTACAACGGACTGCTCTATGGTCAAAATGGGACCAAATCATATTGATAATCGTGATCGAAGCGCCGATTTCTTAGGTCATAGTGGACAGCGGATTGGTGGTAATGATTTAGATATCGCATTGTCTATGGCATCTTTTATGCCACATCTTGGCTTGGGGAGCTTGATGGTCAACCAACTGCCGGTTCCCAGCAAACCTTTTTGGAATGCGGTAGCGGTAAATGACATCAGTGCCCAGCGTGATTTTAGTGCTTTGGCATCGAAGAAGTTAATCGAAGACTTGATAAAAGATGCGCAAAAGCCAGAGCTCATCGAGCGCTTGTTAAAAGTACAAAAACAGCAGTTAGGCTATAAACTGGTGCGCAGCGCTGAGCAAAGTAAGATTGCGCTATCTAGCACGCCAGAGGTGGATACTCCGCTGGAATATATCCAAGGTGATTTACATGCTAGGGTAAGCGAAAGCGATTTTGAAACTGCGATTACGATCCCTTTGTCAAAGGTTGAGGCTTTGATGCGAGAAGCCCTTGACCAAGCGGGTGTGATGCCAGACCGTATTTATGTGACAGGCGGTACGGCGAGAAGCCCTGCTATCTATAAACGCATCTCAGGTTTGTTCCCTGAGATCCCAATCGTTGTTGGCGATCACTTCGGTAGTGTGACCGCTGGTTTAACACGTTGGGCGCAACGCGTGTTTGCTTAGCCCGGGTGTTATAACCTGAATGTTATAACTTTAGTATCGCTTCGCTTTAATTATGTAAAGCTAGGGGCGGGGAGCTCAGGTAAACTATGCATCGATTTGGTATGCGTTTAGGTTTAGAGAGTCATTGAATCATTACCTTAAGGAATTGGACATGAAAGGCTTAAGAAAAGGGCTGTTAGTCAGCTTTGGATTGTCACTCGCTGCAACGTTTGCGTTAAGTGGTTGTGGCGATGATGTGGGTAAGGTGAGTTTAGGCCTATTTACCACAAAGGATGTGATTATCGATGCTAGGCACGATCCAAAAATACCTGGGGTCACATGCCATATTAGCCGTATCGAAGCGGACTTAAGTCTTGCTGACCCATCGGATATGAGTATCTCATGTCGTCAAACAGGACCGATCACCGCAGCTGAGATTGCCAATATCGACAAGAGCAAAAATGGCGAAGTGGTGTTTAAAGAATCTTTAAGCATTTTATTTAAGTCGCTAAAAGTGCGCCGAATCTATGATGCTGAGAATCAAACCCTGTTGTATCTGTCGTATTCGACCAAAGAGACCAATGGCAGCCATAAACATGCGCTGTCGACAGTACCGCTTTATGGTACGCAGGCGTGGATTGCGGGTGGTGCAGTTAACACCCACTGAGTTGATTAACTCACAGCATGGTGAGATTAGTGATGCATTAAAAAGGGCGAATATTATTCGCCCTTTTTTTAATATTCTTATAGAAGCGTTATTCGTTAATCAGCGCCGTGGCACTGCCAGCTACTGAGTCGTACACGATCTTAATATCGGCTTGTTGCCTGTCTTTTATATCGCCAAGAGTACGTAGTACATAAGTACATTGGGTTTCCCCATCGGGGTTAACCTCTGCCTGATGACGGTAGGCTTGGAAGTCGCTATCGTTATTGACGCTCGACAGAGATACCGATGCGGGATCCTCTTGCAGTGTATTCCAAAGATCGACGCAGCCTTGTTCACCTTTACCGATATTTTTAGGTTTGCTCATCGGGTTGCCTTTATCTATTCCAAGTGGGTAACCATGGCTATTCATATCGAGCTTTCCACCTGCGTAATCCGGTAGATCATTCAACGCACCATTGCCATTGATGAGCTGCCATTTGGTATGGGAGAAGGTGATAGATTGCTGCAGTGCCGCTGCGGTTGCTTTTACCCGTGCAACTTCGGCTTCTCGCTTAAGGTCGACATATTTGGCGGCTGCGATAACAGCTAAAATACCTAGCACAATAATCACAATGACAAGCTCGATTAGGGTAAAACCTTTGGAAGTGTTAGGGCGCGGCATCAAAAATAATCTCTAGAATTAGGGCGTCTACGTCATTTAATAATAAAGTATTTACTCTAATAGCTAAAATAAATAATCT
>NZ_JAKEVD010000035.1 GCF_022398325.1 Shewanella sp. Isolate13 | reverse complement strand
GGTCCCCTCCTTTCCCCCGTAGGGCGTATGCGGTATTAGCAGTCGTTTCCAACTGTTATCCCCCTCGACTGGGCAGATACCTAGGCATTACTCACCCGTCCGCCGCTCGTCACCTCAGGAGCAAGCTCCCTTGTGTTACCGCTCGACTTGCATGTGTTAGGCCTGCCGCCAGCGTTCAATCTGAGCCATGATCAAACTCTTCAATTAAAGTTTTTTGCTTCACCTCGAAAGGSTCAGCGGCTCAACGAATTCTGTATTACATATTGCTATGAACACTCATTCATTAAGTAAATTTTTGACTGCTTCGTTAGAGGCAGTTTCGAATAACTTAATCTCTGTGAGTGTCCACACAGATTTGCTTGTCATATTGTTAAAGAGCGTTGCCTGCTTGGCGTTCTCAGCGAACCGTTCCAAGTGGCTAGGGCTGCGTATTCTACACTTCCCGTTGTTGGCGTCAAGCGTTTATTTTAAGAAGTTTTTCAAGCGTTGATTTCTTAATCAGAAGTCATTGCGTGAAGCTCTTAAACCGCTTGTCACCAGATTCAAATCTCTTTCGATTTTCGAATCCCTAACACCGCTGCAAGTCCCGTGCTATCTAGCGTTTACGCTGGGTAGTTGGCCTGCTGTGCCGTGTCAGTGGATGCGCATTATAGGGAGATTTGAGGCGAGCGCAAGCGCTTTTTGAAAGAAAAATGAAGTTTTTTCAAAAGGCTATATTAAGCACACCATACCCACCAAATACCCCCAGAGTTATCCACAAAACTGATTTTTCCGTTCACATTTTGTGCGCTGGGACATTCAGTCTAGTACAGTATTTACGAGTTGCACGTGGAATTTGAAATAAAATTGAATTATTACAAGCCTAGCTTTATTTGCCAGCCTAACGCTAGACCTGTTATCTGCAGCACGGCGAGTGGTTCAGCCTGTATAGCTATGAGATAAGTAGCACAGAGCGACTATATCTTATGCTAAACCTTGCGCTGAAAATCAGCCTTCTATCTTTATAAACGACTATATAACTAATCTAACCAAACTAAATTCAGTAAGGTGTTTACTAATACAATTCACTCTTTCTAGTTTAAACACACTTCAGAGTTCTACATACTCGATTCAGCTACACTTCAGGCTTCGCCTGTTAACCTAATCCTTATTAAAGCAATTCGTCACTTTAGAGTGATCCCTATAACAATGCGGTAATTGTTCTCTTCACGCACTAGTTCAGACATGCTTGAATAAAACGAAACCATTTCTTCTTGCTCGAGGTATTATCATGCACAATAACGTTAAAGCATTGCTTGCAACCACCGTTTTATTTTTTAGTAGTCAAACGTTGGCTAGCAGCGGCTGCGGATTTGAAGACAAGCAAGAGGGCTTTCTAGCAACTTGCAGCGAGGAGAAACAAGAAGTGATTTTAACTGGCTCAGTAACACATCAAGAACTTAATGAATTTGACTGGTTTAACGACGAATACAAGAATTATAAAACTGATGCAGCGGTTATAGCTAAATTACAAAAAATCGATAAGCCAACTCAAGTAACCGTAATTATCGGTACTTGGTGTCCTGATTGCCATCGCGAAACACCGCGCTTCATTCGCATTATTGAAGAGATCAATAATCCAAATATAAAAGTGACATATATAGGTGTAGATAGAGCAAAGCAAGATCCGGAAGGTTTAGCTGCTAAATATGAGTTCACCCGCATCCCTACCTTTATTGTTGAACAAGACAATAAAGAGATAGGTCGTATCATTGAAAGGCCAGAAGTATCACTTGAGGCTGATTTGGCTAAAATCTTAAACTAGCCTTGCAGCTCATAAAAAGAAAAGGCCGCATTTGCGGCCTTTTATGATCTTAGTTAGCTAATAACTTCTGTATTAGAAATCGTAACGAACTGACGCTCTTACATAACGTGGAGTCTGGAAGCTGTCTGGGTAACCATAACGAATGTTCTTCGCACCACTGTCGAACTCATATTGCTCATCAACACCTGTTACACCATCGAAATTAAACAGGTTGTATACATTTAGCTTAAAGTTCAGACGGCCAGCTTCATTGAAGTCCATTGTGTAAGACATGTTTAGGTCAATGTTATAAACCCAATCTGTGCGTCCCATGCTACCACGTGGCGCAGCTTCACCATCAGCATAGAATGATGCAGCACCATACCAATCTCGACCATAACAAGTGCCATCAATCGCAACCGCCTGTACACAGTAGCCTTGATCCACTGGGTGAATACCAAAGGCGTTAATAGGACGACCCGATTGTAGGTAAGAGTTAAAGCCTACGCTGAAATCATCTGTGATGTTATAAACACCATATAGCTTGAAGTTATGACGACGATCGTTTGGTAAGTAACCATCACCATTATCCATTAATTCTGGATAATCGAAGGAAGTAGTCCAACCCGGATCAGCCTGCTCGTTATCAGAACGTACTAAGCCCTCTGTATTACCTTCACTCTTAGACCAGGTATAAGAACCATTTAGTGTAAAGTCGTCTGTAACATTACCACTAAAGCTTAACTCGATAGCCTTATAAGTACGCTCAGCTTCAGGAAAGCCCATTTGATCGGCATTTACATTTACCGTCTCTTTAACACCGTCGCCATCAACATCATAATAGATTTCAGTGCCAATACCTGGGTTTGTTAGTGTTGGGAACCAACCACCAACAAAGTAATCTTCGGCGCTTGTTTCACCATTACCCGCATACCATGTATTTGCATCGTAGTTTTCTAGAATCCATTGGTTCATACCATAGTTAAATGATACATCTTCAATGGATTGCTTAAGATCGCGGTATACACCACGGATACCAACTGCCCAGTCATCATTCACCTGCTGCTGATAACCAATTGCAAACTCATCTGAATACATTGAGCCGGCTTTATTGTTAAACAACTGGTCAGCATCAGGTACAGTTCCATCGGCAACAACGCGACGGCTGATTTCATCACCTAAAATTGGTGAACCATCGGCATTCACACCTTCTAGGTGACTAACAATGTGGGAGTCGTATGCAGCCGATGCCATACGTAGGTTGGTGTTTGGAGACACTGGCTGGAAATAACGACCGTATGAAGCATATAACTTACTTGCGCCGTCACCCAGAACATCCCAAGTTGCACCTAAGCGTGGAGCAAACTGGCCATCTAGATCGACATACTTGTCACCAGACCCCGTAGTATTACTAAACTCGCTGTAACGAACACCTGCATTAATCGTCACAGTATCTGTCACGGCCCAAGTATCAGAAACATATAGTGCAGTATGAACGTTTTCTGTTTCACTATTCTTGCCCCAAATACGCAAATCGGCGTATTCAGTACCTTCAGCAAGACCGTAAGCGTTATCCGGACCCGCGGCAAAATATTCATACCAACCGTCACCGTGTGGAGTATAGATATCAGCAATCTCAAGACGCTCGTAATCATAACCGGCACGTAAGGTATGATCACCAATGATCCAATCCAAATCAATACGGTAAGTGATCCGCTTATCTTCGGTTTCAGACGAGCCATAACCAACCCAGTCACCTAAGCGTTCCCATGTACCTGAGCGCAAATCCCAATAAGTGGATTGATCAAGGGTACCCGAATTATCTTTAGTAGATTGAGTGATCTCACCATACATAGCAGACAGAGTAATATCGTCAGTTAAATAACCAGTATAGAGAGCATTCCAACCTATTCCGCCGTATGTTGTTTCTGTTAGACCGATTTCGTCACCACGACCGCCATCTTCAGCTCGTTGGAACTCAGTCTTTTCATAATCACCTTCATTACTAAAAGCCATTACACCGATTGAGTGATCTTCATGAATAAACCAATCGACCTTAGTGAACCAGCGGTTAGTCTTCCACTCTTTATCACTGATCTGGTTCTCACCATAAGAAGTCACATCCTCTTCAAATGGGTTCCATAAGCCATAGAAAAATAACTTATCTTCAATCAGTGCACCAGAAGCCCAAATATTATACTCGGTCTCTTGCCAATAACCCTCTTTAGCTTCTTCGATGGTGCCATCGTCTTTCATTCGCAACGTAGGCTCAGCTAATGAATCCGGTGCTATTTCAGCCTTACCACCAAATTTCCATTCATTGTCACCAGACTTAGAAACTAGGCTCACCACACCACCAATGAAACGACCGTATTCCGCAGAGACGCCGCCTGTTTGTACTTCAGTTTGCGCTATAGCTTCCCAAGGAAGATCTATGTCCCCCATGCCTTTACGCAAATCTGTAATGTTAAGTCCGTTTAGGTAATAACCATTTTCGGCAACTGATGAACCGCCAATCGCAACGCCACCGAAACCGTTATCACCGGCTACAGAACCAGGAGTAAGCAATGCAATTGCCGTCGAATCTAGTTCAACCGGTAACTGATTAAGCTCACTCATTGAGATCACTTGAGATGTGGTCGTGCTAGAAGTATCCACACGACTGATTCTCGCACCGCTAACAGTAATCCGCTCTACACCAGAGTCTTCTGAGTCAAGCGCTACATCGAAAGTCAATGCATTACCCATGGTAACTTCAATGTGTTGCTCTTTTACTTGGTAGTAGCCATCTTTAGAGATGGTTACTGTATATTTACCAATCGGTAGCCCCTTGAGAGAGAAACTACCATTTGCTCCAGTGGTCGTCTCTCTGACAATACCTTTTGATTCATGCTTAATAATGACTGTCGCATTACTAAGATTTGAACCAGCCTCAGTTGTAATGTGACCTTGCATCACACCTAAACCATCTGCTGCCATTGCAGCTGGTGTAGCCATAAAAAGCACCGAACCTACGGCCAGAGCCGCTAAGCTCTTTTTCGGCGAAAATCGCTTCGAAGCGTTACTTCCAGACATAATTGATCTCCCTTAAACTTTCTTTGAGTAAGCGCTTAGTCAAAATATTTTTTAATTAAATTGGGTACAGAACAACCAAGCGCAACAAAACATTAACATAGTATACATATTTTATACAATCTACATTATGCGAAACACGGCAAGACCGGAGAGTATTTAAGGTTTTTATGAAGTAGAAGATCTAGACAAAGAAACAGATACGAGAGTAAATGTTCGCCAAAGTCACTACGCACAGTGAATACTACTGGACACTTGCGCTTTGATAAAAAAATCCCCTGAAAGGAATAGGGTTTGTGAATTTAATCGTTATGAAAATGACTAAAGCTGAGAAATAGTCCCGAGTTTACTGCCACTTAGATGTAGCACGAGAGGAGTGTAAATAAATAGCCGGAAAGGAATGACACTGACGATAAAAAAAAGTGATATTAATAAACTAAAGGTTACTCGCCAACGTCTGCAACACACCTTCACGCAAGGCGCCTCCAGAAAGGTGTAGCTTTTCAATTTCAAGTAACTCGAATAGACCGAGAAGAATTGACACTCCTGCAGCAAAAGTAGGGGCCCTCTCAGGATTCAAACCTGAAATCTCAAGCATTGAAGGATCTGCTTGAGTCAAAATCTCCTGCTTTAGCTGTAGCAATACATCAATTGTTATAACGCTAGATAGATTACGATGGTTAAGCAGCTCAACAACAGATTGAACGCTGCCCGATGCCCCCACTACGCAATGCCAGCCTAATGCCTTAAGCTCGTCCAACTGCGCTCCCAGTACCATTCTGACTCTAGCTTTAGCGTCATCAAAATCCAGTTGCTGGAATGGAAAGCTAGCAAAAAAAGTATCGTTAAAGGTGACACAGCCCATGGGCAAACTTGATTTTAGTAGGACTTTATTGCCATCACCGATAATAAACTCGGTACTTGCCCCACCAATATCGATAACAAGTCGTCGCCCCTCGCCTTCTGTCGTGGCTACCATACCTTGATAAATAAGCTCCGCTTCACGCATGCCTGAGATTATTTCAATGGGATGACCCAAGATAGGTAGGGCACGGCGGCAAAAATCATCTGAGTTTGAAATTTTACGGAGTGTGGCTGTCGCTATAACTGCTACATGTTCAGCTGAAACGCCCTCTTTTTCGAGCATTTGGGCAAACATTTTCAAACATTCCAGCCCACGTAATAACACCTCTTCACTCAACGAGCCATCGGCTAAGATCCCTTCGGCCAAACGAACTTTTCGCTTGTACTTAGCAATAACTTTAGGCTGATGGCCATCAGTCTTAGCCACCAGCATATTAAAACTATTTGAGCCTAATGTGATGGCTGCATAAAGAGGTGTTGTCATTGAGCGTTGTCGCCTAAGAATGCCTACGCGTTCTGTCGTGACGACGCGGACCGTTACTACGGTGCCCACCCTGAGGGCGGCCAGGACCACTACGATCACGCTGATTACGTGTATGACTGCTTGGCTTACGATGAATTTTCACGGGTGGAGGAATATCATCAAGCAGTGCGTCACTGTCGTATGAAGTCACAGGGATCGAGTGTTGAATGTAAGACTCAATAGCAGGCAAGTTAAGAGCATACTCTTCACACGCAAAACTCACTGATACCCCTTTTTGACCTGCACGACCTGTACGACCGATACGGTGCACATAATCTTCGCAGTCATCCGGTAGATCATAGTTATAAACGTGAGATACATCAGAGATATGCAAACCACGCGCTGCAACGTCTGTCGCCACTAAGATGTCAATTTCACCTTTGGTGAACTGCTCAAGAATACGTAAACGTTTCTTCTGCGGCACATCACCGGTTAGCAAGCCTGCGCGATGTCCGTCCCCTTCAAGCCATGACCACACTTTTTCACAGCTGTGTTTGGTATTAGAAAAAACGATGGCTTTTTCTGGCCAGTCTTCTTCAAGCAGTGACAATAACAAAGGCATCTTCTCCTCCATCGATGGATAGAAGATCTCCTCTTTAATGTTCTTTGATGTTTTCTCGTTTGGCGCAATCTCAACTTTCTCAGGCTCATTCATGTGGTCATAAGCCAGTTCCTGCACTTTCATTGAAAGCGTTGCAGAGAACAGCATATTCAAACGTGACTTAGCATCTGGCATGCGTCTAAACAGGAAACGAATGTCTTTAATAAAGCCAAGATCGAACATACGATCGGCTTCATCAAGCACGACAGCCTGGATAGCTCTCACATTGATGACACCTTGGCGTACGTAATCGATAATTCGACCAGTAGTACCGATAAGTACATCGACACCTTGATCTAGCACTTTACGTTGGGTTTCATAACCCTCGCCACCGTAAACAATCCCCACCTTAAGGCCGGTATGTTTAACCAATAAGTTGGCATCTTTAGCAATTTGAATAGCCAGCTCACGAGTTGGCGCCATGATAATCGCGCGAGGCTGATTGAGTTGACGTTCTGCAGGTGCAGGTACTGACAAAAGGTGATTAAAGGTCGCAACCAAAAAGGCCAAGGTTTTACCCGTACCCGTTTGTGCCTGACCCGCTATATCTTTTTTCTCTAATAAAATCGGTAACGATAACGCTTGAATAGGAGTACAGAACTCAAACCCAGCTTCATTAAGTGCTTGATGAACCTCTTTATGTAGAGGGAAGTCAGCAAACTTCTTTGTCGATAAATGTGTTTCGCTCATAGCGCAGGCTTACCTGTAAAGGTTGCAATAAAAAACTCGATCGTTTGAAATAGCGATAGAATTTTATCACGGAAAATTGGTGCACACTCTGAGAAACGTATTTCACGGTATTTTTGCATCGGTGACGGAATCACTATTCCCTCTGTTTTATATGATGCGATGAAATTTTAGCGTGTATTTACGGTTCTCTTAGGACAATTTTAAACGCTTATTAGCGTTAGACGTCATTGACGTAGGCTAACTATGCCTGTAAATCAGCGTCTTGTCTAAAGCGTTTTTTGCTCCTAAAGAGTACTGGCAGTAATATTTGCATAACTTTTGGCTTGAAAAGCTATTTTACCAACCCAATATACAGGTTAAGCCATTAACAAACCAGCGATGGCAACCAAACTGGAGAACAACATGAGCGACAAGATTGTATACCTAAGCGACGACAGCTTTGAAAATGACGTAATTAACTCTGAACTACCAGTTCTAGTTGATTTTTGGGCTGAGTGGTGTGGTCCATGTAAAATGATTGCCCCAATCCTAGATGACGTAGCTGAAGAGTATGAAGGTAAAATCACAATCGCTAAGCTGAACGTTGACCAAAACAATGTATCACCAGCTAAGTACGGCGTTCGTGGTATCCCAACTCTACTATTATTTAAGGCTGGTGAGCTTGCAGCAACTAAAGTTGGCGCGCTTTCTAAAACTCAGCTTAAAGAGTTCATCGACGCTCAACTTTAAGCTAAAAAATACCGCTCTATCCCCGATATAGCGGTATTGAAGTGACTCCCGACACAGCTTCAACAAGAAAATGTGTCGGGTGAAGCTAAACTTCTAGACGCCTCGCCCTGTTAGTGCTACTTTAATAACCAGACACATTCAAATTAACCCACTTCTCGCTATCCGATCGATACTCAATAAGCTACAAAACCATTGATCGAAGATAGTATTGTCACGTAAAAACAAGACCCACCAAGATGAATTTATCAGAATTAAAAAACACCTCGATTTCAGATTTAGTCCAGCTTGCGCAAGACATGAAGCTAGACAATATGGCCCGTGCTCGTAAGCAAGATATTATTTTCTCTATTCTTAAGGCCCACGCTAAAAGCGGTGAAGATATTTTCGGTGGTGGCGTTTTAGAGATCTTACAAGATGGCTTCGGCTTCCTTCGTAGCTCTGATGGTTCATACTTAGCGGGCCCAGACGATATCTACGTATCACCGAGCCAAATTCGACGCTTTAACATGCGTACTGGTGATACGATTTTCGGTAAGATTCGTCCACCAAAAGAAGGCGAGCGTTATTTTGCCCTTCTAAAAGTCACCGAAGTTAACTTCGACAAGCCTGAAAACTCTCGCAACAAAATCCTTTTTGAAAACCTTACACCTTTGCATGCGCAAGACCGTCTTCGCATGGAGCGTGGTAATGGTTCTACTGAAGATATCACCTCACGTATTCTGGATTTATGCTCTCCAATTGGTAAGGGTCAACGTGGTCTTATCGTTGCACCACCAAAAGCAGGTAAAACCCTATTACTACAGAACATGGCGCAAAGCATCACTAACAACAACCCAGAAGTGGTGTTGATGGTTCTACTTATCGACGAACGTCCTGAAGAAGTAACCGAGATGCAACGCATGGTTAAAGGTGAAGTAATTGCTTCAACCTTCGATGAACCAGCAAGCCGCCACGTACAAGTTGCCGAAATGGTAATTGAAAAAGCAAAACGCCTAGTAGAGCATAAGAAAGACGTAGTTATCTTACTCGACTCTATTACTCGTCTTGCTCGTGCATACAACACAGTTATCCCTTCATCAGGTAAGGTACTTACCGGTGGTGTTGACGCTAACGCTCTACACCGTCCTAAGCGTTTCTTTGGTGCGGCTCGTAACATCGAACACGGCGGCAGCTTAACTATTATCGCGACAGCGCTTGTTGATACAGGCTCTAAGATGGATGAAGTGATTTACGAAGAATTTAAAGGTACAGGTAACCAAGAGTTACACCTTTCTCGTAAAGCTGCAGAGAAGCGCGTCTTCCCTGCTATCGACTTCAACCGCTCAGGTACTCGTCGCGAAGAGAAGCTAACGACACCGGATGAACTACAGAAGATGTGGATCCTACGTAAGATCCTAAATCCTATGGATGAAGTTAGTGGCATGGAGTTCTTAATCGACAAATTGGCAATGACCAAGACTAACGATGAGTTCTTCACTGCGATGAAACGCGCTAAGACCTAAACGCGCTAAGACCCAAACTCGCTAAGACTTAGTCGAACGCTAGAAATAAAAAAACCGCATTAGTGCGGTTTTTTTGTAGCTGCGATTTATGCTGATAGAAGTCGTCACTCCATCAAATGACTCACCCTTGCTAAACGTTGCTTACAGCGCTCACGTAACATATCTCGCAGCAACAAAATCACCGGCGTGACATGCTCGCGCCCAGGACATACTAGATATAAATCAGCATCTTCGCCTCGATAATCACTGAGTAATGGCACTAAGCGTCCAGACTCAATATCATCGGTCAGATCGAGCCAAGACTTAAATACTAAACCTTGATCTGCAACCGCCCAGCGCCGTGCGATATCCGCATCATTACAGGTGCGATTAGCCGTCACCCGTACCTTATGTTGCTGACCCTCTTTATTAAAAACCCACTGATCGTGAGTGCGCTCATCTAACATAAAGAACAAGCAATTATGCTCCGCTAACTGCTCAAGTGAAGTAATGCCACCAAACTGCGCGATATAGTCTGGCGACGCGCATAATACTCTTCTTGAATTGCAGATCTTAAAGGCCACCAGCGACGAGTCTTTAGGTACACCTGAACGTAACGCAACATCGATTTTGTCATGATAAAAATCAGAAAGATTATCGCCAATATGCAGTCTCAACTTGAGCTCAGGATACTCCAGCAAAAAGTCATCCAACCATGGTAGCAACACATTGCGACCGACATCTGATGGCACTGATAAACTCACTAGCCCTGAAATACTCGCCTGGGCGCTTTCAATCGCGCGCTGACCCACTTCTAAGTCTGATAAAGCGCGGCGGCAATGAATTAGATAACGCTCCCCCGCATCAGTTAAACGTAAGCTGCGCGTGCTACGAATAAATAATGCCGTGCCTAATTCCTTCTCTAATCGCTTTAAGCCAGCACTGGCCACTGCAGAGGAGATATCTAGCTCAACTGCTGCTGCGGTTAAGCTGCCGCAGTCAGCAACGCGTACGAACAGCTTCAAGTCATTAAGTTGCATTATCAATTTTCCGTTTATAAATGCACATTTATTTAAATCTAATTGTAGATAAGGTGCCGCTAAACGTCACCCACAAAAAAGCCTGCATTAAGCAGGCTTTTCGATGTTTTGTCTCAGCAAAATAAGTTAACTTAAACTAGCGTAACCGCCATCTTACGGCGCAGATAAGCAATCTGCTGCATATGCGGTAAATCTTTCGGGCAGTTATCCTGACAACCTAATAAGGTCATACAGCCAAATACGCCATCCTGATTACCAATCACATGATAGAAGTCTTCTAGCTCGCGGCCATCACGACTATCGAGCTCGAAACGGGCCAGTTTCATCATGCCTACGGCGCCGACAAAGGTGTCACGCATCTGCTTCGTTGCACAGGCCGACACACACACACCACACTCTACACAGCGCTCTAACTCATAAAGCTTAGCGGCTTCAGCCGGATCCATTGGCGCTTCTAAGCGGTGTACATCGATGTCATCACTGATTGGGTGTAACCATAACTTTAAGCGCTCTGCGAGTTCACGCATAAACTTACCCGTATTAACCGACAGATCGCCAATCAGCTCAAAACCAGGCAAAGGCATTAGGTTAATCTCACCCTGAGGGTACTTGGTCGTCAAGGTACGACAAGCTAACGTTGGGAAACCGTTGATCACCATGGCGCAGCTGCCACAGATCCCGGCGCGGCAAACAAAATCAAACTGCAAAGAGGTATCTTGCTCCTCACGCAAACGATTGAGTGCAATAAACACCGTCATGCCAGGTGTTTCTTCCAGCTGGTATTTCACCATCTTAGGCTTATCGCCCGGCACTTGCGGATCATATCTAAAAATATTAAAAGTTAAGGTACGGCCCTTAGCCATTTGTTGGCTCATTTAGCGTTTTCTCCTACGCTCGAATTTTCAAGCGTGTCACTTAAGCGTTCGTTCTTTGGTGTTAATGATTCTGGTACGTCAAACGGCATTAATGCGTGTTGCTTCTGATATCTATCTGCATCAGGACCTAGCTGAGCTAAGATCTCGCTGATCTCCTGCTCACGCTTAGCGGTATCTGGATGAGCGATCGCATTATCGATGCCGTAACCACGATAACCCGGCGGTAGTTCCATCTGCATCACATCTAGCTGCTCATAGCTTAGCTCTGGTGCCAGAGCATTTTCATCTGGCCAGCTAGACAAGGTTCTGTTTAACCAGTCTTTATCATTACGCTGTGGGAAATCTTCACGGGCATGAGCACCACGGCTTTCTGTACGTGCAGCGGCGCCGCAAGCAACGGTTAGTGCAACCTTAAGCATGCGCTTAACACGTAGAGCCTCTACCAACTCAGGATTAGCATGACGCTTGTTACACTTAAGGCCGATAGCGCGAGAGCGCTTTAGTAGCTCTTGTAACTCAGCAACGGCTTTATCTAACTCAGGGCCATTTCGGAAAATACCCACATAATCCATCATGATCCGCTCCATCTCTTTACGGATCGCAAATGGACTCTCTGTGCCGCCACCTTCAACTAAACCATCAATTTCACTGCGTACCTTGTCGACAAATGTCTCGACTAGGCCAGTATCGATCTCTAAGGTGTTTTCCTGACAGAAATCGGCGACATACTTACCGATGATCATTCCGCCAACAACGGTTTCAGCTAAGGAGTTGCCCCCTAAGCGGTTAAAGCCATGCATATCCCAGCACGCAGCCTCACCAACGCTGAATAAGCCTTTCAGCTGCGGACTTTGTCCTGTCTTGTCGGTACGGATACCACCCATAGAGTAGTGCTGGGTCGGTCTTACCGGGATCCAGTCTTTAGCAGGATCGATCCCTAGGAAGTTTTCACAGATCTCTTTCACTTCACGCAAGTTAGTCTCTACGTGTTTGCGACCAAGCAAGGTGATATCCAGCCACAAGTGTGGGCCATAAGGACTATCGACACCTTTGCCTTTACGCATATGCTCTGTCATGCGGCGCGATACCACGTCACGTGAGGCCAGCTCTTTCTTCTCTGGCTCATAATCAGGCATAAAGCGGTGACCATCTTTATCGCGCAGCAGGCCACCGTCTCCACGACAACCTTCGGTAGTCAAAATACCTACAGGTACGATAGCGGTAGGGTGGAACTGCACCGCCTCCATATTACCAAGCTTGGCCACACCGGTTTCTAATGCCAGCGCCTGACCCACACCTTCGCAGATAATGGCATTGGTCGACACTTCATAGATCCGGCCATAACCGCCAGTTGCAATAGTCGTCGACTTAGCCACATAAGCATGTAGCTCGCCAGTAATTAGACAGCGTGCTACAACACCGTGACAACGCTTGCCGTCATGGATCAGTGATAGGGCTTCCATGCGTTCATGCACAGGAATGTCCATCGAAATCGCTTTGTTATCTACTGCGTAAAGTAACGAGTGACCCGTACCATCTGCCGTATAACAAGTACGCCACTTCTTAGTACCACCAAAGTCTCGAGCATTAATCAAGCCATGAGCGCTCTCTGCTTCCTCAATGGTTACCTTCTCTGCATTCACTACCACTTGACGTGGACCCGCGGTTACACGCGTCCAAGGTACGCCCCAGTTGGCCAATTCACGCACGGCTTTCGGCGCACAATGAGCAAACATACGCGCCACATCTTGATCGCAGCCCCAATCAGAACCTTTTACCGTATCTTGAAAATGGACATCCTCATCATCTCCCATTCCCTTTACGGTATTGCCCAAACTCGCTTGCATACCACCTTGCGCTGCAGCAGAGTGCGAGCGCTTTGCGGGAATTAATGACAATACAACAGTATCTAGGCCACGCTCTTTAGATGCGATAGCTACTCGTAATCCAGCAAGTCCGGCGCCGATCACTAATGAATCGGTATATATCAGTTTCACACGTGCTCCTTAAAGTAGGGTGCAGAGTCAGTTTATGTTCTATTTATCACCACTATCTATCCATTGGCATAAGGCAGAAACGCCAGTAGTGACGCTAGGCCCACAACAATGAAAATCACACTGATGATAGTCTTTATTTTTTTCAGTCTTTCGCGGGTATTTAAATCTCTCGCTACGCCCCATTTCACCGCTAGGCGATATACCCCTATCGCAGCGTGAAGCTCAACACAGAGTAACAACGGCAGATACAACAGCCATGCTCCCTGTTGCCAAATTCTATCGGCACTGCCATGGGGGCCAATCGTCTCGGGTGCTGACCCTATCAGCCACAAGTGCACAGGTAGCAATAGTAAAATCACCACTCCCGTCGCGGCTTGCCATACCCATAGACGTGTATCGCCGTGATTAACCAAGTTAAGCTGTTGCCTTAACGCTTTTTGCTGACGCAGGCTAAGCGGTAGCTTATGAATAGCCACCAAAACATGCACCAGTACAATGGCCGCAATCAATAGGGCTATGATAGACACTACCCAAGGATATCCATGGCCATCTGCAGTTAAGAAACTCAACTCCATGGTCTTGGCAACCCAGGTCATCGCCTCTGCTCCAAGCAGGATAGAGGAGACCAGTATTAGATGTGTCCATAAAAATATTGCCAGTAGGCCCCCAGAGAGACTCTGGCTCAAATCCAACCAACCACTCCAATTACCGCGATCTGTTTTCTTATTCATTCGCTGTCCTACCCTAGATAAATACCTAGCTTATTAACCATTTGGTTACAATGTCTCTCAATAATAGGTATTTAACTGTGAGGTAGATCAACAAAAATACGATTAGTTAAGTGAAGATTAATAAACTAATTTAGCTCGATAAACTCACGAATAAGCATCACTTAACTTGGTCGATAAGCCTCTACAGGAAGAGTCAATTCACTCCCGATCAAAATGTAAGAACCTAGGCTAAGCAACCCGATAACTATAAGATAAACGATTAACACCTTGATCAATTTACGCAGACCTGTGCGCTTATGGGTAAAGCCCCACTTAACTGCAACACGGTAAAGGCCGATCATGGCGTGAATAACAACTGCTGGCAGCAATAGAGCGTATAGCAACCAAGCATTATGGTGATAAACACGCTCTGCCGATAAGTTAGGGCCAATTTCAGGATTGGCGATCATAGTAAACAGGTGCACAGGTACTAAGAAGAACAACACAAAGCCAGTGGCTAATTGCCAAAACCAAGCATGGCTATCTTTGTGATTAATCACTGTCATATGGCGTCTTAATGCGCGCCATTGGCCAAGCTGGGCAGGAAAACGACGTAAAGCAACGGCGGCGTGCAGCATCACTACGGCTAGCATAAACACCGAGAAAACTTTAGTCACAATAGGAAAACCGTGACCTGTAGGGCTAAACATTCCGCCCTCTAAAAATTGCACGACCGTATAGAAAGCATCTTTTCCAAGTAGGATACTCGATTCAAAGTGTAAGTGGGCCAATAGGAAGCAGCCCATCATTACTCCTGTAATGCTTTGTATTTTATCTGCTTTTGCCGATGCAGGATGTCCGGTACCGCTTACGTAGGATGCTAACATTATTCTTGTCTTGTTTATCTTATGCCTAATAGTGGGATTTACACTCTAACAAGATCTTTGTCAGCAAAATGATACAGAGATTTTTTTCGTGAACGATCTCACCCTTTTTAACCCAGCAATTAGATCGAGATCACAAATAATGGGCACAAAAAAGAACACTGGTAATACCATTTAACCAAGTAAATTCAATATCTTGAGCCGGCAATTCAAACAAAACAATCACTAACAAACCAAGTCGATTTCGAAGATTGAAACGACAAAAAGTGGCTATTATTAAAGATAAATTCGTTGAATTCACATCTAACATTCACACTCAAACCTGCCATGGTTTACAATAGCCCCATATATGTAGATAACGAGAACTCTCATGCCTTGGATCCAACTAAAAGTCGATACCGACAATCAACACGCTGATGCCCTAAGCGATATGCTTATGGAACTTGGTTCACTGTCAATTACCTATGAAGATGGCAAAGATACCCCAATCTATGAGCCAACTTTAGGTGAAACACCACTGTGGAATCATACTGTCATCACTGCGTTGTTTGACGCTGACTACGATCTAGCGCCAGTGGTCACCATGCTAAAAGGTCTGCCTTATTTAGGTGATAACTTCAGCCACAAAATTGAGCAAGTTGAAGATAAAGACTGGGAACGTGAATGGATGGATAACTTCCACCCTATCAAGTTCGGTGATCGCCTTTGGATCTGCCCAAGCTGGCGTGAAATCCCAGACCCAGCCGCCGTTAACGTCATCCTAGATCCAGGCTTAGCCTTCGGTACAGGTACACACCCAACTACCGCGCTATGCCTTGAGTGGTTAGATGGCCTAGATTACAGCAATAAAGATGTGATCGACTTCGGCTGTGGTTCGGGCATCCTAGCGGTTGCAGCGCTAAAGCTTGGCGCAGAGCGTGTAACAGGTATCGATATTGATTACCAAGCCATTGAAGCATCAAAAGCCAACGCTGAACGCAACGGTGTTGAAGACAAGCTTGACCTTTATCTACCGGAAGACCAGCCAGCCGATCTACAAGCCGATATCCTAGTGGCCAACATTCTTGCAGGCCCACTACGTGAACTTGCGCCGCTTATTGCAGAAAAAGTTAAGCCGGGTGGACTATTGGCCCTTTCAGGCCTGTTGCAGGAACAAGCGGAAGAGCTTTCGGCCTTTTACAGTCAATGGTTCGATATGGACGAGCCCGCTCACAAAGACGATTGGAGCCGCTTGACAGGTATACGCAAATAGCAGTAACCCGCGGCGCTTTCAGCGCCGCGACTGACTTCTCACTAGGCAAAAGTCAAGAAAAAAAGTTGCCCTCAGGTCATTTATTGACCTTTTCACAGGCTTGAAAAAGGCGTACTATAGCGCCCCTTTGACGAGCAAGGTGTTTTGATAAATGCAGATTGGACCCTATCGCCTGAAAAATCAGTTGATCGTGGCGCCAATGGCAGGTGTCACAGACCAACCCTTTAGAAATCTCTGCTTACGTTATGGCGCGGCCTTAGCCGTATCGGAGATGCTTTCATCGAATCCTGAAGTTTGGGATACAGATAAAAGCCGCTTGCGTATGACACACGCAGGTGAAGACGGAATACGTTCGGTTCAGATTGCCGGTTCAGATCCAGAATTAATGGCGAATGCCGCTGTTGTCAACGTACAACAAGGCGCACAGATCATTGATATCAATATGGGCTGTCCAGCAAAGAAAGTGAATAAGAAGCTAGCAGGCTCGGCCTTGTTGCAAGATCCTACGCAGGTAGAAGCGATTCTACGAGCCGTGGTTGCGGCAGTTGATGTACCTGTGACGCTAAAAATTCGAACGGGATGGGCTCCAGAGCACAGGAATGGTGTTCATATCGCCCAGATAGCAGAAGATTGCGGTATTGCCTCGTTGGCCGTTCACGGCCGCACTAGGCAGTGCATGTACAAAGGCGAAGCCGAGTACGACACAATTAAAGCGATTAAAAAACAGATCTCGATACCAGTTGTCGCAAATGGAGACATTTTAACCCCAGAGAAGGCACGTTTTGTGTTGGATTTTACTGGTGTGGATGCCCTGATGATTGGAAGAGGAGCTCAAGGACGACCTTGGATATTTAGAGAAATCCAACATTACCTGGATACAGGTAATAAGCTAGCGCCCGTTGAGATGGATGAAAAGCGTCAAGTTATGCTTGAACACCTGAGGCAACTGTACAAATTGTATGGTGACTATAAGGGCATCCGCTTCGCAAGAAAGCATGTTGGCTGGTACCTAGACCAAGAAAATCAACGGTCTTTTAGAGCCGAGTTTAATCGACTCGAAACCGTTGAAGAACAATGTTCCATGGTGGAACGCTATTTTGATGAATTTGTTGCATATTAATAAAGAGCAGAATACGAATGTTTGATCAGACTACTCACACTGAAGTTCACCCACTTACTGTTGGCAAAATCGAAACCGCAAGTGGCGCTATTAAGCCACAATTACTACGTGATGCGGTAAAGCGTGCTGTCACTAACTTTTTCGCTCAGATGGACGGGCAAGAAGCTGAAGAAGTATATGAAATGGTGTTAAGCGAAGTTGAAGCACCTCTGCTAGATATCATCATGCAACACACTCGTGGCAACCAAACTCGCGCTGCCAACATGCTAGGTATCAACCGTGGTACACTACGCAAGAAATTAAAGAAGTACGGCATGAACTAAGACTAACGTCTTAAACTGTTGTATTTAAACGGGCTCTCAAGTAATTGAGGGCCCGTTTTGCATTTATATGTACCCCCATATGTACCCTGAGTGGTCTAATGCCCTTGCTCAATTCACACCTGCTTGTTGTGTAAATCAGCCAAATAAACCTCAAACTGCACAGCGCTTTCAGCTTCGACTAATTTTCACCTTGTAGACTCGCAAACCATGTGACAATTTCTAACAAGTTTTAACTTAGTTGTTAATGCTAAAAGTGATAAATTTCACGACCCACTGGCAATAATCCAATCCAGTGCGACTAACTCAATAACAATCAATACCAATACAACAAAAAGAAGCTGCGGCCCGTTTGGCAAAACCAGCACGCAGAACTAAATCCCGATAGAGGACATTATGCTAACCAAGAAAACCCTACTAAGCAGTGCATTAAGCCTAGGTCTATTAACCCATTTTTCAGCACATGCTGAAACATTTGATTTTGTTGAAAAGCAAGCAAATAACATCGACACCTTAGTGGTCTTTCAAGCTGGCGAAAATGCATCAAGTGCGCTTAACAAGCTAGACAAACAATCTAAGCAACAAATTAGCAATGCCTTATCCTTGCAGGAATTTACAGGTGAAAAGAAGCAAATCGTTGAGATTTTAATGCCTAATGGCATTGATGCTAAGCGCCTTGTCGTTATCGGTGTAGGTGAACAAGCAGAGTTGACTCCGGGTGAAGTAAATAAGCTTGGTGCGGAAATCACCGCCCATTTCAACGGTATTGAAGTCAAAAACATTCAAGTATTAACCGATGGCATTAGCGACGCCACCAGCAACGCTAGCTTTGCAGCAGAGCTTGCTCACGGTATTAATCTGCGCGCTTACAAGTTCGATAAGTATTTTTCAGAGAAAAAGCCTGCTGAAAAGAATTACACCATCGCAGTCGACGCAGCGAAAGACACTGATAAGCTATACACTCAGCTAGCAGCGATTGAGCAAGGGGTATTCTTAGCCCGTGACTTAACCTCTGAAACACCCACAGAGATGACACCTGTAGACTTCGCTAATGCAGCAAAGGAGCTTAAAAAACTGGGCTTAAAGGTCACTGTGCTTGAGCCTAAGAAAATCGCTAAGTTAGGTATGGGCGCATTGCATGCTGTAGGTCGTGGCTCTCTAGAAGGAGCTCGCCTAGTCGTTGCTCACTGGGAAGGTAATGATGACGCCCCTATCGCGCTTGTGGGTAAAGGTATCACCTTCGACTCAGGCGGTTATAACATTAAAGCCTCTGGCGACTCTATCTCGCGTATGAAGTCAGATATGGCAGGTGCGGCGGCAGTGCTTGGTGCAGTTAAGGCTATGGCACTACAAAAAGCTGATGTTAACGTGGTGGCAGTGATGCCAATGGCGGCCAACATGGTATCTGAAACCGCTCTAGCTCCAGGTGATGTATTGATGACAGCTGAAGGCTTAAGCGTTGAAGTGCTCAATACTGACGCTGAGGGTCGCTTAATCCTAGCCGATGGCATGTGGTACGCCAGAGAGCATTATCAACCACAGGTCATGGTTGATGTTGCCACGCTAACAGGCTCCAAGGTGCGCGCTTTGGGTAAGCGCTATACGGCAGTGATCAGTGATGATGACGCTCTCGTCGATGAGCTGACCTTCTCAGGCCAAGCTGTTGATGAGAAGCTGTGGCGCTTACCGCTTGCCTATGAAGACTTACTAAAAAGCCCAATCGCCGATTTGAAGAACGCTGGTTTTGGCGGCCCAGGAGCGACAACCGCTGCTGCATTCTTAAAGCAATTTAGCGGCGACACAAAGTGGGCGCATTTAGATATTGCCGGTAGTGCATTAGCAGCAAAAGACGTGGGGGTTACTCCTGCTGGCGGCACAGGCCACGGCGTTCGTTTACTTAGTAACTGGCTTATGACTCAAAGCAAGTAAAAACCTACTTTTAGGCACGATTGAGAAATCATAAAAAAGCCCTGCTTCATTAAGCAGGGCTTTTGCTTTTCACGCTAAACACTAACAGATCAGCGGTTACACTGACGCTTGATCAAGTTCTTCAACCTTGGCTCGCTTATTCTCACCGCGCTGATGCGCCATACGGTACAAAATAGGCAGCACAAACAAGGTCAGAATAGTCGATGAGATAATGCCGCCAATCACCACTGTGGCAATTGGACGCTGCACTTCTGCGCCAGTGCCAATATTAAGCGCCATCGGCACAAAGCCAAGCCCTGCAACTAGCGCTGTCATCAATACAGGCCGCAGTCTGATCAATGCGCCATCGATAATCGCGGTCATCAGCTCGCCTTTCTCTTGATACTGCTGACGAATAAAGCTCAGCAACACTAAGCCGTTAAGCACAGCTACCCCTGAGAGTGCAATAAAGCCCACGCCTGCTGAAATCGACAATGGCATGTCTCGCAGCCACAGTGAAATCACCCCGCCAGTTAGCGCCAGCGGAATACCGGTAAAGATGATTAGCGCATCTTTCACCGAGCTAAACGCCATAACTAACAAACCTAAAATTAGGGCTAAGGTTAGCGGCACTACAATCGATAAGCGTTGACTTGCCGATTCTAGCTGCTCGAAGGTACCGCCGTAATCAAGCCAGTAACCCGCAGGCATATCCACCTGTGCAGCAATTTGTTGTTTAGCCTCACTGACAAAAGTCCCTAAATCACGACCACGGACGTTAGCGGTCACCAGTATGCGGCGCTTACCGTTTTCTCGGCCGATCTGATTAGGTGATGGTGCGATATCTAAGCTCGCGACTTCAGATAGCGGTACAAACTGACCCGATGGCAACACGATTGGCAGCTCATGTAAGTGTTCTATATCTTGACGGATTGTTTCTGGCAAACGCACTACCATTTTAAAGCGGCGATCACCGTCAAAGATAATGCCAGCCTGTTCACCGCCAATTGCCGTTGCAACAAAGTCTTGTAACTGATCGACGCCTAAGCCAAAGCGAGCCAATGCTAGGCGATCAGGTTGGATCGACAGCATAGGTAACCCCGTAACTTGCTCGACTTGCAGATCCGCAACGCCATCGATCTTCTCTAGCACTTCATGGATCGCATTGGCAGAAGCTAACAACTGATCGAGATCATCACCGACAACCTTAATACCAAGATCGGCGCGCACACCTGAGATCAGTTCATTAAAGCGCATCTCAATTGGCTGTGTCAGCTCAAAGTTATTACCCGGTTGCCCAGAAACTGCAGCGACAATATCAGCCGCTAGCGCGTCATGGCTCATCTTAGGGTTGGGCCACTCATTACGCGGTTTTAGCATAATAAAGGTGTCGGCAATATTTGGCGGCATAGGATCGTTGGCCACCTCTGGCGTACCGATCTTAGAGAACACATTTAACACCTGTGGGAAATGTTTAATGCGATCTTCTAACTGCATCTGCATATCTACCGATTGCTCAAGACCAGTGCCGGGAATACGGATCGCTTGCAGCAAGATATCTTCTTCGTTGAGCTGTGGGATAAACTCAGATCCTAGCGTCGTTGCCAACCAGATAGAGAAGCCCACTAACGCCATAGCCGCGCCGAGTACTAACCAACGCAGTTTCATCGCAGCAATTAATAACGGCTTATACACTGATTTAGTCGCGGTAATGACGCGGCTCTCTTTTTCTGTCACTTTGCCAGTCATAAACAGCGCAACTGCAGCTGGAACCAAAGTTAGCGAGATAACTAAAGCCGCAAGCAAAGCCATCACGACGGTTGCCGCCATTGGGTGGAACATCTTGCCTTCCACGCCTGTAAGGCTAAATAACGGAATATACACTACGGTAATGATCAACACGCCAAATAGGCTTGGACGGATCACTTCATTAGTAGCTTCAAATACTAACTGTAAACGCTGTTTACGTGGCAGCACATGACCACCATTTTGCGCTTGCGCTTGGCCGAGTCTACGGATTGCGTTTTCAACAATAATCACCGCACCATCGACGATCAAACCAAAGTCGAGTGCGCCTAAACTCATTAAGTTAGCCGAAACGCCCGCCTGCACCATGCCCGTCATCGTAGCTAACATCGCTAACGGGATCACTGCAGCGGTGATCAGCGCGGCTCGTGCGTTACCCAATAGAATAAACAGCACCACAATAACCAGCAGTGCGCCCTCCACTAAGTTTTTCTGTACCGTATATACCGCTTTATCAACCAAAGTGGTGCGATCGTATACAGCCTCAACTTGGATCCCATCAGGCAGCGATGCTTTAACATCTTCAAGCTTGGCAGCAACCGCCAGTGATACCTGACGTGAGTTTTCGCCCACCAGCATCATGGCACTGCCCAGTACAGTTTCCTTACCGTCACGAGTCGCTGCGCCGGTGCGCAGTGCTTTACCTATACCTACGTTGGCAACATCACTAATAAAGATAGGCGCACTATCGATATGCTTGATGACCACTTGCTCAATGTCACTAATGGTCTTTAGCTGCGCCGCTGAGCGAACTGTGAGCTGTTGCCCTTCACGCTCAATAAAACCGGCACCACGATTATTATTGCTACTTTGCAACGCTAGCTTGATATCGACCAAAGACACACCGTATTGCAGCATGCTCGTTGGTGATGGGGTGATATGATATTCCTTATCGTAACCGCCAATCGTATTGATCTCGGTAACACCTGGCACCTGCGCTAACTGCGGCTTAATGATCCAATCTTGGATCTCTCTAAGCGCAGTGGCATCAAACTCACTACCATCAGCTTGTTTGGCATCCGGTAGCGCTTCAATGGTGTACATGTAGATCTCGCCAAGCCCTGTGGAGATCGGTCCCATCTCCGGCTCGATATCACTGGGTAACTTGCCTTTGATCGCGTTTAAGCGTTCATTAATCAAGTTGCGGGCAAAGTACAGATCTGTGCCTTCATCAAACACCACTGTCACTTGCGACAAGCCATAACGCGATAACGATCGGGTGTAAGAGAGCTTAGGGATCCCCATCAAAGCATTTTCAATCGGGTAAGTAATTCGCTGCTCAGTTTCTAGTGGTGAGTAGCCCTCGGCGCGAGTACTAATTTGTACCTGTACGTTAGTAATATCAGGTACTGCATCAATTGGCAGTTTTTGATAGCTCCACAAACCTACTGCGACTAGCAGCATGGCGAGGAACATCATCATCCAGCGTCTATTAATCGAGAGACGCAATATAGATTCAATCATTGCCGTCTCCTTTAGTGAACGTGGCCAGCGCTTGATTTCTCAAGATCTGCTTTTAACAAAAAGCTCTTTTGCACCGCATATTCTTCGCCAGCACTTAGTCCCGACAACACTTCTGTCATTTGGCTATCGCGCAGCCCAAGCTCAACTACGCGTTTTTCAAAACCTTCGGCTGTGCGAACAAATACCACTTGCTGGCCTTCCATTTCTTGCACTGCAAGGTTATCTACCATCAAGCTAACAGCTTGCTTACTCAAGGTGACGTAACCAGACACTAGACTGCCTAGAGGCCATTGGCCGTTAGTATTATCAAGCGGCGCACGCGCAAGCTGATATAACAGCCCTTGTGGCGTACTCAACAGATATTCAAGGCTAGATTCAGCTTGTTGCTGTGTGCCTGTGATCAGTAGCTGCTGCCCCACCGCTACACTGCGCATTTGCGCAGGAAAGATTTGATATTCCGCCCAAAGGCGGCTGTCATCCATAATGCTTAGCAGCACATTATCGGTTGCCATTTCACCCACATTGGCGTTGCGTTCAACCACCACACCTGAGATAGGTGCTTTAATTGAGTAACGTTTTAAGCTTGAGTTGGACTCAACTTCAGCGATAACTTGTCCAGCTTTAACCCTATCGCCGACGTTCACTTTCATTTGAGTAATTAAGCCTGCAAAGCGAGCTTTGACTTGGCTACTGGCGGCTTCTGGCAATACGGTGCGGCCATACACGGTAACGGTTTGCTTAATATCACCCGCTTGAGCAATTTGAGTCGCAATACCTGAGCGCTGCATCTGCTCTGGACTAATATGCACTTTGCCCTCTTCATGCTCATCGTGGCCGTGTTCATCATGCCCATGCTCATCCTTATGACCATGATCATCGTCGTGTTCATCTTTATGACCATGCTCATCCTCATGCTTATCATGGCCGTGCTCGTCATGACGCTCTACTTGATGCTGATGTTCAAGCTCATGGGGGTGATCATCTGAGGCATTCACTGGCGTAACAAGCATACAAGCTGTAATGGCCGCAGTGACAGCAAGATGAACGAGAGATAATTTTGTTAGTGTGTTAGCGCTCATTTTATGTGTCCTTTAGCTGCGTTAGAAAAGTCATTGAAAAAAGTATGTTGTGAAGCAGGTAGTGGCTCGGCAATCAGTTGCTCAATATCAACGCCGTAGCGTAATGCAGACGCAGCCGAATCAATCAGTGCTCGACGAGCAAATAACAGCTCTTCACGTGCAGTTAAATAATCAAGGTAGCTATATAAGCCTTGCTCATAAGCTCGTTTGGTATCTTCAAGGGCTAAAGTTAAGGTAGGAATAACACTGGCTTGTAAACGGTTAACCGTCACCATCGCCTGTTTACGGCTAGCATAGGCGCGATATAACTGGCCATAAAGCTCTAATAAAGCGACTTCTCTGTTAGCAAACACTTGCTCTTTTGCCGCTTGAGCAGAAAGGATTTCGCCAGTATTTCGCTCACTATTAAACAGCGGCATACTAAAACCAGCGGTCAATGCCATATCATTAGTTTGTTGAAACTGTTTAACGCCAACCGACCAGCTGATATCACTGCTCGACTGGGTTTTAGCAAAACGCAGTTCAGCCTCTTTGAGCTGTGCCTGAGTTAAATAAGCAGTGATAGCTGGGCTGTACTTTACCTTCTCGAATAATGGTTCGAGCGCGACATCATCACTAAAGGCAAACAAGTTGCCTTGCAGCGAATCAAAGCCGACCTGAGATTCACCCCACATCATGCTTAAGGCTAATTTAGCGTAATCGAGCTGTTGCAACTGAGTTTCCGCAACCAGTTTTGCATTGAATACAGCGGCTTGAGCGCGCTTCACTTCTGCATCGGATGTCACCGCAGCTTGAGCGCGCTTAGCCACAACCGTTTGTGTTTCTTCGGCCAACTTTAGTGCGTCAACGGCTAATTGCAGCTGTGATTGCGCTGCTAATACATCGATATAACGGCGAGTCGCCTCAGCGAATAAGTTCAATGCGGCAATTTTTTGCTCAGCATCGAGTACTGCACGCTGTTCATTGACAACACCGCTGCGGGCATCAAGTTTGTCACCAAGCTCAATGACTGACGAAAGTGATACGCTAAACTCACCACTCTCTATCCCTTGAAACTCTCCAGTTCCAGCGACATTATCGACTTCAAAGCCGATTTCATACCCCGGTGTCAGCCCTTGAGTTTGCGCCGCCCCATCCAGTACTCGCTGCCTAAACTCAAACACTTTAAGGGTCGGGTGTTGCAGCTGTACTCGCTGAATAACGGTAGTTAAAGACAGGGACTCGTTTTGCGTTGCCGCCTTTGCAGCAAAAGAACCCGCCAATAGCAGAGCGATGATGACGAACGTGCTATAAAGCCCTCGCCACAGGCAAGCCATGCCTATTTTGGCGACATTAGTTTGATAAAACATCTGAGTGTAAACCTCAATTTAATACAAAATACTCGGCCTAAAAGTGTGAGATCTAAAAAAGATCGATAGGCCTTAAACAAGCTGTTAAAAGCTCGCTAATTAAATAAAATTTTGATTAAACGATTTCGGCTTTTGGGGGGCGCAAAAACGCGTAGTAAGGCGTTTCTACAGAGGTGGAATTGAATGAGAAAACAAAACTATCAGGATGAGGAAGTGCAGCTTGCACCTCTGCAATCGGGTGCATCAAGGTCAAACAGCAGGAGCAGCAATTATTACTGCATTCGGTGCAGTCATCTTCCACATGGCTCGCCATCGTTGTCTCATCACATTGAGACGCACCATTAGCTGACTCGGCTTCATGTTCAACAAAATAGCTTAACTCGCTGCCACAGTCGTCATGAGACAAAGTGCAATCATCAGCCATAGCAACCATAGATTGCATCGTTAAAATCACGATCAACAACACCCGCCCCAATACTGCTGGAGAGGTGATAACTGCGCGAATAAAACGACCTAGGCTAGACATTATGCCTTGGTACTACCTTTGACACTGTAAACGGTCATAGCTGACTTTGTTAGACTCTAAAATAACTGTTGATGCCGACTAGTCTAAATTAATCAGTATTAAAACACTATGATAATGCTCAACTTAGAAACTAGGCTGTTTAAAAAAGATCCAAAAACCTCGATAAGTCCACATTAATAGCACTCATTATCCCTTATCTCAATTGAGTTATTTTGTAGAAAACGGCATTACCCGAGCATTTTAGTCAAGTAATTATTGTATCACGGCAAGCATACATATAAGATGCATTTAAAATATACATTTTAAATCCTCATTGTCGTATTTGGAGCCAAACCATGTCTCAATCAAAAGCCCCTCACTCGAAAGAAAGTTTACTTGCTTCTCGTGTTGGTGAATTAGTTGCTAATGATTTCCGTACAGCCCACTTGTTTAGCCAGCACGGCATTGATTTCTGTTGTGGCGGTGGAATTTCATTGGAGCGAGCTATTAAACGCTTCGATGCCGATGAAACTAGCGTCATCGATACCCTGATGGCACTTGAGACCCAAGGCGAAAAGTTGCAAGGTTTAGAGCAACTGCCCCTCCCCGACTTACTTAACTATATCGAATCGACTCACCATACTTTTGTGAGAGAAAAAGCGCCTCTGCTAGTGGAATACAGCCAAAAGATGGTGCGTGCTCACGGCGAAAACCATGCTGAAATCAAACCATTGGCAGGCTGGATCCATGCATTAGTCGAAGACTTGATGCCGCACCTGATGAAAGAGGAACAGATATTGTTCCCAGCGATTCTAGGCCTGCACAACCAAGTTGAAATGCAAAACTGCTTTGGCCATATCGGCAATCCTATCAATGCCATGCAATATGAGCACGATGATGCATTGCAGATCTTCGAGAAGATCAGTGAGCTCACGAATGGTTTTACTCCGCCAGCGCACGCTTGCACGACCTGGCGTGTTTGTTACGCGAGCTTGGCCGAATTCGAGGCCGATCTGAAGCAGCACATCTATCTCGAGAACAATATCTTGTTTCCGAAAGCATTGGCGCTCACCGCCTGATAGCTCCTAGTTTTTACAGCAAAGAAGCAAAAAGGCTCACCATTGTGAGCCTTTTTATTAAATCGCGGTTTGCTGAAGTGGTGACCAGCGCATTGAAGCTTGCTTCTGTTGAATCAGCTTTTCAATCAACTCTCGGATCTTAGGCTCTGAATCAATGAATTTATTCATATTCGCACCACCGCTTCGGGCGTCATAAATTGCTTCACCATCTAAACGCCCTTGATGGAATACCTTAATCTCTGCGTAAACCATGTATAACGCAAGATCCCAACGCCAGTTCGCCGTATATGTAGCGGTCCACTCACATTGCTGGCTGGCATCTAATTCTTCGATAATACGATATTTAATCTGTTTCTCTGCAAGAATCTTCTCCATCTCCTGCAAAAAACCGTCCCTCACGTCAGGGTTCTTTTGAATACATACTTCAGCATTATTGTTCACATGAACCGGATCAACACGCTGCTTAATTGAGCAAGCACTGGTGAGTAATAAAACTGATAACGCAACAAATAGTTTTTTCATGATAATCCCTATCCTATAAAACTTTGTTCTTATTAAATTTTCAGAGAATAGAGCATATCAAGATAGCGAAAAATAACAAGCTATCAACAACTATCAATTCAATAGATTACAATAACTGTCTCAGCTGCTGCACTGAGGATATTTCGACATGAGGTAGCATTCCGTTGGCGCTCGACTTTTCAGTCACACCAAAGCCAGGATTAAGCCAGACAGCTTGGCAACCCGCTCGCCTTGCCCCATCGACATCACTCTTTGCGCTGTCACCAATATGAAGAATACTTGCCAAGGGTAGCCCCAGTTTTTCAGCAGCCAATACAAACATCTCTGCCGATGGTTTTTGCTTATAGCCGTGCCCTGGGTGCAATACGAACTCGAATAACCCCTCTAAGCCGATCCTTTGATGATCGACATTCCCATTGGTGATGCCGATTAAGCGATATTTCAGCTTAAGCTCTGCTAGCAGCTCAATAACCTCTGTCGACACTTTGAAGTGACTACGATGCTTCACAAAGTGCTCAAGACCAGTCTTAGCGCCTGCTTTTGCGGTTTGAGCGTCATAACCCAATTGCAGCAGGCCACGCTCCAACATTGCCAGTCGCGCAACTGTCGTATCATGACGGAGCTCAGGTGACTCCCTAAACAGGGATAGCTTGAGTCTGCGCCAGTCAGCAAACTGCCACTTTGCAGATTTAGGGTACGCTTGGTGTAAAAAGGTCTGCAGCTCAGATTCAGCCTGAATGATGATCGGCCGATTATCATAGAGAGTGTCATCTAAGTCGAAACTAATAGCTTGAAAGGCTTGTGGACGAATATAGACCTTCATGATCTGTTGCCTCGTTTTTTAGCTCTTGGATGTGCACCGTCATACACCTTGGCTAGATGCTGAAAATCCAAGCTGGTATAAACCTGCGTGGTCGACAGATTTGCGTGGCCTAATAGCTCCTGTACCGCTCTTAGATCCGCACTGGATTCCAACATATGGGTAGCAAAGGAGTGACGCAGCTTATGCGGGTGCACCTTAATCCCTAGCGCTTGCTCTTGGCCCCATTTAGCGAGGCGTGCCTGAATACTTCTGTGAGCCAAACGTTTGCCCTTGGCGGTGACAAACAAGGCATCGTCTTCACAGGCAATATCGCGCTTGATATCCAACCACTGGTTGATCGCCGTTAACGCTAATTTTCCAATAGGCACAATCCGCTCTTTACTGCCCTTACCTAAGACTTTGACCTGAGCTTGGGAGAATTGGATATCAGCGACATTCAGCGCCGCAAGCTCCGCCAGTCGCAAGCCAGAGGAGTAAAACAGCTCCATGATGGCTTTATCGCGTAGACTAAGGGGATCATCGCCATCGATGTCGAGCAGATGGCTCACCGAATCGACATCCATATTCTTAGGCAGAGGCTTACCCTGCTTGGGTGCCGTAAGGCTGATGGCCGGGTTAACCTTAATCTGCTGCTCTCTGAGTAGAAACTCATAGAACTGTTTTAGGGCAGAAAGTGTCAGTGACAATGACCGTGGACTTAAACCTTTGCGATGCAGCTTAGCTAACATGGCTTGTAAAGACTCGTGCTGCAGCGACAGCCAAGTGTCCGTTTCGCTAAATAGTTTTTCGATGCGTTGCAGCTCAAACAGATAGTTACGCACCGTATAGGCCGAGACTTGGCGCTCTGTGCGCAGGTAACGCTCAAAGTCATTCAACCAACGCACATTATTCGATAACGCTTCGTCAGCCATAGAGCCTCACTATTAAATTTTAGTCAGCTGGTGATCGAGTAACTGTTTAAGCTGTGACAAGAGAAGGTAATCCATTTCAGGATGAAAATGCATAGGATCTTGACTCGCGATGGCAAAGATCACCTGACCACACTCTTTCGATAAGCGAGATAGTGCTACCGAGCCGACCTCCGTGCCAAACAGGCGCTTCGACTCCTCTTTAGTCAAGCGACCAAAATAGTAACCCGAGTCGAGACGTTTACTCCAGATCTGCGACAGCTCGCTATCGATGTCATGTACCGTGATAAGCCTTACGTGACTAAACTGAAACTGTTCTTTTAGACCACTAGATAACACCTGACGTAATTCGCCCATATCCTCACATTTTAGCAGGTCCATAGATAACGCACTGTTAAACATGAAAATTTGCTCATTACGTGACGCCATCGCTAAAAGGGCTGTGATCTCCTCTTCCAGCTGACTGACTCGCTGACGCAACATCTCCTGCTGACGTTCAACAAGCGAAACAGCGCCTCGCTCAGCATGAGGAATACGCATGGCCAGTAACAGTTCAGGATAACGACTAAAGAAGTCAGGGTTTTCCAGCAGATATTCGCGAATGAGAATTTCATCAAATGGAGGAGTCGATTTAGAGGTATCTATCATTGTGAGATCTGCCCATCGTAAACATGTTCTGCAGGCCCTGTCATCCACAGCGGCTTACCTTCACCGTCCCAGTTGATCATTAAGCTGCCACCAGGTAGGTCTACCTGCACATTTCTATCGAGCTTACCTTGCAAGATCCCCACGACGACAGCTGCACAAGCACCTGAGCCACAGGCTAAGGTCTCTGCCGCGCCGCGCTCATAGACTCTAAGTTTGATATGGCTAGGAGTTAACACCTGCATAAAGCCTACATTGACGCCCTTTGGAAAACGTTCATGGTTAGTAAGCTCTGCGCCTATGGTATCGACATCGGTCGCGGCGGCATCATCCACCTCGATCACACAGTGAGGGTTACCCATAGAGACAGCACCACAAAGATAGGTGCCACTTGGTGCCATCAGCAGGTAAGTTTTCTCCGCTTTCTTGGCAGTAAATGGGATCTTACCCGGCTCTAGGATCGGGATGCCCATATTAACGGTAACCTTACCATCACGCTCTAGGCGCAGGGTTATCTTACCCGATGAGGTGCTTACTCGAATTTTATGCTTATGGGTCAGGCCCTTGTTACGCACAAATCGTGCGAAGCAGCGCGCACCATTGCCGCACTGCTCAACCTCACTGCCATCAGCATTAAAGATGCGATAATGAAAATCTAAATCGGGATCGTAGGGAGGCTCCACCAGTAATAACTGATCGAAGCCCACACCAAAGTTCCGATCCGCTAGACGCTTAATTTGATCGGGAGAGAAGAACACATTCTGTGTCACCCCATCGACAACCATAAAGTCATTGCCTAGCCCATGCATCTTAGTGAATTGGATCAAGATGGACATCCTTAAAAAGTATCTGCCGCAAACGTCTTACGTTTGCGACTTAGTATTGTTCTAGTTTACGGCAGGATCTGCTCACCTTGCCATAACTGAGCGATTTTTTCTCGCTCACGGATGACATAGGCTTTATCACCATCCACCATCAGCTCTGCGGCACGTGGACGTGAATTATAATTAGATGCCATGGTAAAGCCATAGGCTCCCGACGAACGCACTGCAAGGTAATCTCCAGCCTGCACATTGAGCTGACGGTCTTTACCTAAGAAATCCCCAGTCTCACACACAGGGCCAACTACGTCATAACTATAGGTCTCACCAGCGCGTTCAATAACAGGAATGATCTTCTGCCAAGCGCTATAGAGTGACGGTCGGATTAAGTCATTCATGGCGCCATCTACTAAGGCAAAACGCTTATCGCTGTTTTCCTTCAGATAGAGCACCTGAGTGACAAAAATGCCGGCGTTAGCGGCAATGGCGCGTCCAGGTTCGAAAATCAATTTTAGATCGCGACCACCTAAACGCTCCAGCAGGGCAGCGGCGTACACATCTGGCTGCGGAGGAAGCTCGTCATCATAGGTAACACCGAGTCCACCGCCCACATCGAAGTGTTTAATCTCGATCCCTTGCTCGGCTAAACGATCGATTAGCGCTAGCATGCGATCCATCGCATCTAGGAAGGGTTTAATTTCAGTGAGCTGAGAGCCGATATGACAATCGACACCTTTCACAGCCAGACCAGGCAACTCATCGGCCCGCTTAAAGATAGCCTCGGCCTCTTCCATCGCGATACCAAACTTATTCTCTTTCAAACCCGTTGAGATATAAGGGTGAGTCCCGGCATCGACATCAGGATTGACTCGTAGTGATACTGGCGCGACTTTGCCTAGACGCACCGCCACCTGATTCAACTGCTCAAGCTCTGCTGCCGACTCAACATTAAAGCAATAGATGCCAAGGTTTAGCGCCATCTCCATCTCGGCAACTGTTTTGCCCACACCCGAGAAAACGACTTTAGCAGGATCGCCACCGGCCTCGATAACCCGCGATAGCTCACCACCAGAGACTATATCGAAGCCACTGCCTAAACGTGCCAACACGTTTAGTACAGCGATATTTGAGTTAGCCTTCACCGCATAACAGATAAGGTGTGGATGTTCACTTACGGCATTATCAAATGCATGCCAATGACGCTCAAGCGTCGCACGAGAATAGATATAGAGCGGCGTTCCATGCTGTTTAGCAAGCGTGGCTACTTGACACTGCTCCGCGTAGAGTTCATCTGCTTGATATAAAAAATGATCCAAGATCTTTAGTCCTTTTTGCTCTGTTCGCTTTGCGTTGGCTTAGCATCAGACACCTGCTTGTCAGCTGCCTGCTGATTAACCTCTTGCGGCGGCGCTCTAAATAACGCACTTTTCTGCCCACAACCTAAAAGTACTAGGCTACCAAGCCCTACTAGCAAAAACAGTCTCATTTTTTTCAACATCAGATAACCCTTGGAGCAATAACACTACGGCTTGCTATCGGCTAAAATTCTTAGTCCTGATGTTTGCAGACAAGTCCGCTGTGCGTCAACCCTATAACGCATTTATATCAAGCCTTTCTTACATTAACTGCAGCTAACTAGCCGCTATATAGTCCCAGTTAACTGCTATAAATCACAACTTAACGGTGTATCGCTACGCTAAGGCAAAATAATTCAACTAATCATAATGTTGCCCCAACAACTCCAGCACCCCTTCACAAGAACTAATACATTGAAATAAAGAGAGTTTTAATAGAATAAAATAAGGCTGACTTATTTAGCAGGTGATTAACCACAAAATTAATGTGATTGGTAATCAGGCTATCGATTGGTAATATGCTGGTATTACAAAAATCTGAGGAATAATTAGCATGGCGATGACAGATTTCGAATTTCACCAATTGGTTGATGAAATATTTCAAACAATTGATAACGCGATAGAAGTGCTTATCGAAGAGCAAGATGCGGATGTCGATGTTGATGGCTCAGGCAATGTGCTGCAGTTGGAGTTTGACGGTACCTCTAAGATCGTCATCAATAAGCAGGAGCCACTACATGAAATTTGGTTGGCGACACAATTTGGTGGATACCATTTTGGCTATGTTGATGGTAAGTGGATGGATGAGCGTAACGGTAATGAGTTTATGCCATTCCTCATCGAGTCAATCTACAAGCAAAGCGGCTTAAAATTAGATCTTTAATCTTGTGCTGCCAATGAAATGAGGAGGAAACTCCTCATTCAGCAATTCTCAATACTACCGCCTTTAACATTCTCAGCGCTGCGGCTTAAAAATCGACTTCGTAGGCCTCGATACTCACGCCAAAAGGCACTGCGGTTAGCACCCCCTTAACGCGATCCAACATAAAGAACTGCGGTAAATTAAAGTTCTCCCGAGTCAGCTGTGGATCCTCAAATGTATGAAAGTGACTCAGTTGATTGACTAATGCATTCACATCTATGCCCTCTTGCACATAGTGGTTCAGCTCATTCATCTCATCCAAGATAAACACATCCAGGCCTTGTTTTCTTTGACGCAAGAAATATTGAATCGCCCCCTTAGCCGCATAGTCTTGAATCACCGCCGGCAGCTTAGAAAAAGGCTCATCGCCTAAGGTTGGCCTAGGCAGTTCCAGTAGTTTGCGCTGAGAGAGTTGTTGATAAAAAGACTTAGCGTCACTTAAATTTTCGTAATGCATGCCACGGTTATTAAAAAACAACCCATAGCGTAGCCTTCCGACCTGCAATGCATAACCTAAAGTCGTTGAGCTTTGAGCCTGTCGACTCAGACGTACCGCCCGATATAATAAATCCTTCACAGTCCGCTCCGTCTGCGAACGTAATTTACTCGAGCAGCTAATCACCTCGACCGAGACCCTAGCACTCGCACGCTTCATCCCAGGGGTAACAAACGACAGCGCATCCAAGATACTCTTCTCTCCCTCAAAATGATGGCAATGCCACTCCCCCCAGCTATTGAGACTGATCACATCGATAGAGTCCACCATATTCTGATGACGTCGCCCAATGGAGAACACATTACTGTTCATATAGTCGACCATGATATCTTGCCCTGCCCAGCTCTCTGTCGGATCATTATTAAAGTTAAGCAGAAACACTAACTTGCGAAAATGCCAAGGCTGGTAAAGCGCCATCTTAGACACCTTGACCGATTCATTTACAATCAGTCCATCGAGTCGATTTGCCGCGTGGGTCAAATAGATGGATTTGCGCTTACTCTGACGCACTTCAAACCAGCGGGTTTTATCATCAGCCACCCCATTAAGGCTGGCCCAAACCAAGAGTTTAGCCTTACTCTTAGAGTGAAATACCGAGCTGTGCTCAAGGAAGTTTCTCGGCTCCGGTGAGCAGCGATACAGATAATAATACCCATCCTGAGAGCTGTAGATCACCGAGAGATACGGCTCTAAAATAGAACGACTCCAAAGGGAATTAAGCCGCATGATCTGGTGAGCGTCTTCACTAAAATAAGTGTGTAATTTACGGGTGAGTAACCCGAGTTCAGAAATCCGTAGGCTTTCGCTTAATCTATGGGTCGAGGCAAATTGCAATAAGGTACGATAACTGCCTAGCATCAACTCATTGAGCTGCTCGTTAAACCACTGCAATTGACCACAGTGCCAATCTTCACAGTTATCTAAGGTTTTGAGTAAGCTTTCAGACCAGTTCCAGTTACTCACCAGCTTTTTCATCTTGTAGTAACGCCAATCGACAGCTTTGTCACTCTGACTTAGCTTTACGCCACACTTTAGATAAAAACAACGGCGAGCAATTTCAAGCCTACGCCTGTCACCGCGACCTAACAGATAGGACTCTATCGATTCATAAAGCAGGTAATAGGCATCATTGTTGGAAGAGAAATCGCCTTGCAAGGTGCGTTGCCAAATTCGCTCACTCACCAAACGGGTATGGGGATACTCACTGGCGTAAGCTTCAAGAAGGAGCACTTTTAGTAGTGCCTTATGGGGTTTTTCAACGCCCTTATATAACTGCCAAAGTGAGGCACCGAAATACTCACTGGCTGGCAATGCGCTTGCATCACCTAAGGATAATAACTTTGAAGACTTATCTGCATTGGGCCACCACGCAATAGGCTTACCCGCTAAGCGAAACTGGCTACGATAAAACTCCTCCAGTAATAACCAGTGCTGAGCACTGCCACTGTGCTCGTGTCCCATGCAGTTATAGGGATCGACTTGCTCGGTTTGCCCTTTAATAAACTGATCCGGATGCACAAGATAGATATTGACTTCAAAATCAAACTTGGCAAACCACTGGCTCAGTAAGACCGCCTTACTTACCAGCAATTCGCATTGACTCTTGCTTAACAAATCACTGTGAACCAGCCAAACATCGACATCACTCTGGGGATTTTGTCCAAAGCTGGCGGTACTGCCCATGCTATAAACCCCCTCAATTAAGGGAATATCGGCAGTGTCTGCAGTCGATAGATCTATCTCAAGGGTTTCACAGGCATCGGTTGTATCGGCCTCGATATGATAATCCACAACCCCACTTGGAGTGAAAGGACCATTATAGCCAGGTAGCTTAGGGGCGTGGTAATGCAAGAGAACAGGGATAAGCCGAAGAAGATGACGCTTTAATGGCGACAGCAATGCTATCGCTCTAGCGTACCTGATAATGTCTAATCGCTCGGCGGCATGCTGAAGCTTATCAAGCTCTTCTGACAAATTATTCCACCTTAGAAAGATAAATCACTCCCCCCTAATGTATACGTCAAACCGATCGGCAGCAAGCTATTGTGATCACGATCACACTTATTATCAATTTAGAATAGGGTAGACTTCAAAGAATCGGCAGCAGAGCGTTACATCTGTAATCGGGCAGTGTTAGCATTGACGCAAATAAGTTCTAAGATGGAATATCGTGCATGTCTCAAAATCTGATCCGTATCGCAACACGTAAGAGCCCTCTTGCCATGTGGCAAGCCGAATTTGTGAAAGCTGAACTGGAAAAAATCCACGAAGGCCTCACTGTTGAATTGCTACCAATGAGCACTAAAGGTGACATCATCTTAGATACGCCCCTAGCTAAAGTAGGCGGTAAAGGTTTGTTTGTTAAAGAACTTGAAGTCGCAATGCTAGAAGGCCAAGCAGATATCGCAGTTCACTCGATGAAAGATGTACCAGTTGAATTCCCTGAAGGTCTAGGCCTTGAAGTGATCTGTGAGCGTGAAGATCCACGTGATGCATTCGTATCGAATACCTATAAGACAATCGAAGAGTTGCCACAAGGCGCAGTTGTCGGTACCTCTAGCCTACGTCGTCAGTGCCAAATTCGCGCTGCACGTCCAGATCTTGTTATCAAAGATCTGCGTGGTAACGTTGGCACCCGTCTAGCAAAACTTGATGCTGGTAACTATGATGCCATCATTCTTGCTGCAGCGGGTCTTAAGCGCCTAAAACTTGAAGAAAGAATCGCTAGCTTTATCTCTGCAGAACAATCACTACCAGCAAACGGCCAAGGCGCTGTAGGTATCGAGTGTCGTACAGATGATGCTCGTGTTAAAGCACTGCTTGCGCCACTTGAGCATGCTGAAACTCGTATGCGTGTAATTGCAGAACGTGCCATGAACACTCGTCTTGAAGGCGGTTGTCAGGTACCTATCGGTGCTTATGCTGAAATCGACGGCGACACATTAAACCTTCGCGGTCTAGTGGGTAACCCTGATGGTAGCCAAATCATCACTGGCACAACCTCTGGTAGCACTGCCGATGCCGAGAAGTTAGGCGTTGCACTAGCAGAAGAGCTACTAAGCAAGGGTGCTAAAACCATTCTTGACGCTGTTTACGCGAACGCGTAACACCTAGATGAAAGTCTTACTGACGCGCCCAGAAGGGCGCAATCAGTTGATGGCAGAGGCGTTGACTCAACGCAACGTCTCTTACTTCATC
This sequence comes from Shewanella sp. Isolate13, assembly GCF_022398325.1. Classification (GTDB taxonomy): domain Bacteria; phylum Pseudomonadota; class Gammaproteobacteria; order Enterobacterales; family Shewanellaceae; genus Shewanella. The sequence continues at coordinate 11,719 of NZ_JAKEVD010000035.1, read as the reverse complement.
ACGCCCCTACTTAACGTTCAGCCCACCTCTAATCTTAATGCTAACCAAATAGATACTCTGCTCAATCGAGCCGACATTATCATTTTTATTAGCACCAATGCCGTTGCCTTTGCTACTCAAGCAATCGATAACCAATGGCCTAGTTCGGCGCAATATTTTGCCGTCGGCGATGCCACGCATGCCGCACTAAAACAATTGGGCATAAATGCCCAAAAAGCACCGGAAGATTGCCAACAAACTGAAGGGTTACTGACTCTGCCCACATTAGCCGATGTGACAGGCAAACAAGTCATTATTGTCAGAGGTCAAGGCGGTCGGGAAGATTTAGCCTCAGAGCTCATCAATAGGGGGGCCCAGCTTAGCTATTGGGAAGTCTACAAACGGGGCTGCCCAACGCTTGATAGCGCAAACCTTTGCCAACAATGGCAAAGCTTTGGTATTGACACTATTATCATTACCAGCGGCGAAATACTCGATAACCTAGTTAAAACAGTACCAAAAGAGCTATTTGCTTGGCTGCAAACTTGTCATATTATAGTCCCTAGCCCCCGAGTATTTGAAAAGGCAAAGGCCTATGGTCTTATGCATGTCAGCAATGCGACGGCCGCTAACACTAATGCCATGTTAGCTGCGTTATCTTTAAACTAGTTCGCCGCTGACGTAAGTTCATACTCGCTATCACCGCAGCATCATAGCTTTCAAGGACTGTTTAATGGAAACCAAGAACACTGACGCCAGCGCTTCAGAGCCAACAACTGAGCAAACTGTGGCGGCGCAGCCAGTTATCGACACTCAGTCAGAGTCACCAACCGCCTCTAACGAAAGCCCAGACTCTCACAAAAGCGCCGAGCAAGCACCGTCAGCTCAAGATACGCCCACACCTTGGGGACTTATCTTTACCCTATTCCTATTGCTGTTACTGACTTTTGCTACCACAGCTGGCGGCTATTACCTCTATCAACAGCTGCAAACTCAGCGAGCTGAAACAGTTGATCTGCAGCAAGAACTAAATCGTACGCTACAAACGGTATTGGTTGAACCGAATCAGCGCATCTCTTCTCTTGAGCAGCAACAGAACCAATTTAAATCGAGCGTTGATTTAGCCATGGCGCGAACACTCGAACAACAGACTCAGCTTGAAGAACGCGTATCGATTATTGCCCAGCGTAATCCAAACCACTGGCGTGCTGAAGAGGCAAAGTATCTGGTTAGGCTTGCAGGGCAGAAGCTCTGGTTAGAGAAAGATCCAAGCACTGCGACTAGCCTGTTAAAGGCGGCTGATGAGCGCATTAAATCGATGCGAGATCCCTCTTTAATGCCTTTAAGAAAGGCTCTTTCGAAAGATATTGCTGCCGTATCGGCGGTTAAGAACACAGATATTTCGGGTACCGTGCTCACCTTAGATACCATCATAGATAGTTTAGATAAACTGCCTTTGAATCGAGCCGAAACGCACTTTTCGGCCGATGAACTCGCCGATACAGAAGTGAGCGATTCACTCGGTGACTGGCAGTCTAATCTAGCGAAATCATGGCAGGCATTGATTGATGACTTCGTCATCGTCAGAAAACGTACCACGGATGCTGCACCTTTGCTTGAGCCCGACCAACAATGGTACTTAGTCGAAAATACCCGTAATAAACTACTACAGGCTCAACTAGCGCTTTATCGTCAAGATCAGGTTAATTATCGTAACTCCATCAAGCTGGCGAGAAAGTGGATCTATCAATACTTCGATCTTAAAGATCAGTTAACCATAGATACGCTTGCAACGCTAGATGCGTTAGAAACACTAAAAATTCAAACGACCAGCATTGACCGCTTCGAAGCGTCTAACCTACTGAATCAATTAGTCACCTACGGCAACTTGATGACAGAGGAGACGCAGTAATGGTTAGAGCTCTCGTCTATCTGATTATCATCTTGCTCGGGCTATGTATTAGTCCATTTCTTGTCGGCAGCAAAGGTTATCTGTACCTCGCAATTGGCGACTACCAAGTCGAAACCAGCATCGTATTTGCCGTCATTGCACTCATCATTTTTTATAGCTTATTGCAGCTAATTGAGTTTGTTGTCGTCTGGCTTTTAAACATGATACTCAGCAGCCGCTACCTCCCAGAAAGGTGGCGTAAAAAAGCGGCGAGAAAACACACCCTGCTTGGCGCGCTCGCGTTAGCAGAAGAAGATTGGCCAGCAGCAGAGAAAGCCATGGCCAAAGGAGCAGAGAAAGGTGAAATTCCAGCTCTGAATTTATTCGCTGCCGCTCGAGCCGCACATCATCAGAACAACACCCAAGCTCGTGATGAATACTTAGCCAAGGCACAACTCGAGCCGTTAGCCGAGAAAGCGGTGCGCACCAGCCGTACACGCTACTTATTGCAGCAAGGTGACTTAGCTGCTGCGAGAGAAGAATTAAATAAGCTCAACCCAACCAGCAAGAGTAAGTTGCCGGTACTAAAGCTAGCCATTGAGCTGTACCAAGCTCAACAGGATTGGCAGGCACTTAAGTTACTGCTACCTATCGTGAATAAAAAGCATGTTCTAACCGATGAAGCGTTTCAAGCCTTATCCCTTAAAACCAATATGGCGCTGTTAACTGAAGCGAGCAAAGCTAACGATCAAGAGCTAGAGAAATGCTGGCATTGGCTAAGCCGAGCCGAGAGAAAACAAGCAGAGTATATTGCACAATATGCCATCGGCCTAAGCCGCTTCGAGCGTAAAGATGACGCGATAAAAATGCTTATCAAGCAGGTAAAAATATCGCCAAGCGCATCTATTTTTGAAGCCTTAGCTGAAGTCTTAACGCCGACAGATGTGGAAGCTAAAAAGCAGCTATTAGCATTAGAATCCCTGTATGAGAATAATCTCGACTACCAAGTCTGTTTAGCCAAGCTTTATCAACAAAACCATGATTACCACCAAGCTAAAATCTGGTGGCAGAAGGCTTGTTACCTAAAAGATGACGTATCCAGTTTGCATGCACTAGCCGATGCCCAAGAGCACTTAGGCGAACTCAACAGGGCACTACAAACCAGACGTAATGCGGCTAAACTTATTTAGCGCTTATACCTTTTTTAACTAAAGGTCGCCATTTCGGCGACCTTTTTTTATTTAGCTATAACAGCCAAACATTCATCTGCACCTAACTGATTGATTGCATTTCGGTTCATAGAACAAATCTCAGAATTAACTTAATTACTCCCTAGAACTTGACTTACCAGAATTTGACAACAGCCCAAAGCAGTTCAAAATTCATACTGCATGTACCTAAAATAATGACTAACGAAGTACAGCTAATCCTTTATTTAACTCATGGATGAGCGAGTTAGAGCACTTTATGATGGATACCTATATGCTTAAGCAGGACGCCACGATTGTTGAGCTGTCCGGCAATATCAATACAAAAAATAATCAGGGAGAAGAAGTAACACTTCGCCTTGGAGACACCTTAAAACAGAATATAACCTTTACGATTTCTGCAGGCACCACGTTCACATTACAGTACAGCGACGGCACCACAGCCAATCAAGATGACTTGGTTATCAGCCCAATTGCTACTGACAGTGACATTCAGCCAAGCGAAATGATAGAAACGGAACTCGATCCTGAAGTCGCAGCCTTACAGGAACAGATCCTCAGTGGCGAAGATCCAACTGCGAGCCTACCCGATACAGCAGCAGGTGACACGCCTCAAACAGCAAATGAAGGCGGCGGCTATATTGCCGTTAACCGAACGGGTGACGAAACCCTTGCCAACGCAGGACATGACACAGCAGGCTTTGTGCAAGTAGAGCTCCCTCCGATAGATGAGTTACCAGTTTTCTTAACAGAGTTTGCCCTTCCTCGACTCTCTGCACGTGCCGTCACCCTATACGAAAGGCATCTAGAACAAGGATCAGAGCCTCAAGCCGCACAGTTATCTCAGGCAGAAAGCGTATCGGTGAATGTTCAAGCGGGTATCCAATCCCTTAGTATTAACGGCGTAGCCGTTTTTAGTGATGGTAACTTTGTAGGACCAGTGTCTGTCACGACCCAATATGGTATCTTAACTATTAGTAGTTATGACTCTATCAATTCGGTATTAACCTACAGTTATACCTTAGTCGCTGCGCTCGACCATTCAGACTCAGATACCCTCTCTGAACTCTTCCTACTGCAGCTCACTGACAACCAAGGGGTACAAACCACAAGCTTAGTCACTGCCAACGTCGTTGATGACGCACCTAGCGGATTAGATGATAGTAACCAAATCAGCCAGAATGACTTAGATGGTGTAATAGGTAATGTGCTTGTAAACGACACTCTTGGTGCCGATTTAGCCGCTGTAACCCAAATAAGTAATAGCGAAAATAGCAGCAGTGATATTGCCGATAATACGATCATATCTGGAGTTTATGGCTCACTTATCATTTCCGCCGATGGTAGCTATAGCTACCAATTAAACAACCAGCTACCAGAGATACAAGCTCTTGCTTTGGGTGAGCAACTGTTAGAAACCTTTAACTATCAGCTAACCGATAGTGATGGCGACTTTGTATCTCAAGCCCTTAATATCACTATTACCGGGGAAAATGATGCCCCGGAGCTCACCTCCTCTCTCGAAGATGCCCAAGGTAACGTGATTGAAGCTGGCGTGCTCGTTGGCGGTAATATTGAAACGGCAGGGATAGCGCAAGCTAGCGGTATGCTAACGGCCAATGACGTAGATAATGGTGCCGTACTCACATGGAAACTTGATGATGATCCTGTGACGCCATATGGAATCTTCACTCTTAATGAATCTACGGGTGAATGGCTATTCACTTTAAATAACGAACTCGCTAATAGCTTGGCTTATGGCGATGAATTAACCGAAAGCTTTACCATCACTGTCACCGATGAGTATGGTTTATCGGATACCCAAGTGGTCACCATTACCATCACAGGTACCAACGACATGCCTGAGATCAGCTCCTCTGCCCAAGCGGCGGTGGGCGATGTGGTCGAAGCCGGTGTGCAGCCCGGTGGCAATACCCCTGAGCCCGGTACCTTAGTGGCCTCGGATACCTTAACCGCCGATGATATCGATAATGGTGCCATCTTAAGCTGGAGCGGTAATGCTGCAGGCACTTACGGTAACTTTGTTATCGACCCCAATACGGGGACTTGGGTCTATACCCTCAATGATAACGTGTGGGTGGATCAACTGGCGCTGGGCGATGTCGAGCAGGAGCAGTTCTTGGTGACCGTCACCGATGAACATGGCGCCTTCAGCACTCAGCTTGTGACCATTACCATCACAGGTACCAACGACATGCCTGAGATCAGCTCCTCTGCCCAAGCGGCGATGGGTGATGTGGTCGAAGCCGGTATGCAGCCCGGTGGCAATACACCTGAGCCCGGCACCTTAGTGGCCTCGGATACCTTAACCGCCGATGATATCGATAACGGTGCCATCTTAAGCTGGAGCGGTAACACCGCAGGCACTTACGGTAACTTTGTTATCGACCCCAACACGGGGACTTGGACCTACACTCTCATTGACAGCGTGTTAGTGGATCAACTGGCGCTTGGCGATGTGAAGCAGGAGCAGTTCTTGGTGACCGTCACCGATGAGTATGGTGCCTTCAGCACTCAGCTTGTGACCATTACCATCACAGGTACCAACGACATGCCTGAGATCACCTCCTCTGCCCAAGCGGCGATGGGCGATGTGGTCGAAGCCGGTGTGCAGCCCGGTGGCAATACCCCTGAGCCCGGTACCTTAGTGGCCTCGGATACCTTAACCGCCGATGATATCGATAATGGTGCCATCTTAAGCTGGAGCGGTAACGCTGCAGGCACTTACGGTAACTTTGTTATCGACCCCAACACGGGGACTTGGACTTATACCCTTAATGACAACGTGTTGGTAGATCAACTGGCGCTGGGCGATGTGAAGCAGGAGCAGTTCCTCGCCACCGTCACCGATGAACATGGCGCCTTCAGCACTCAATGGGTGACCATTATTATCACAGGTACCAACGACATGCCTGAGATCAGCTCCTCTGCCCAAGCGGCGATGGGCGATGTGGTCGAAGCCGGTGTGCAGCCTGGTGGTAATACGCCAGAGCCCGGCACCTTAGTGGCCTCGGATACCTTAACCGCCGATGATATCGATAACGGTGCCATCTTAAGCTGGAGCGGTAACGCCGCAGGCACTTACGGTAACTTTGTTATCGACCCCAATACGGGGACTTGGACCTACACCCTCAATGACAACGTGCTAGTGGATCAACTGGCGCTTGGCGATGTGAAGCAGGAGCAGTTCTTGGTGACCGTCACCGATGAGTATGGTGCCTTCAGCACTCAGCTTGTGACCATTACCATCACAGGTACCAACGACATGCCTGAGATCACCTCCTCTGCCCAAGCGGCGATGGGTGATGTGGTCGAAGCCGGTGTGCAGCCCGGTGGCAATACACCTGAGCCCGGCACCTTAGTGGCCTCGGATACCTTAACCGCCGATGATATCGATAATGGTGCCATCTTAAGCTGGAGCGGTAACGCCGCAGGCACTTACGGTAACTTTGTTATCGACCCCAACACGGGGACTTGGACCTACACCCTCAATGACAACGTGTTGGTGGATCAACTGGCGCTTGGCGATGTGAAGCAGGAGCAATTCTTGGTGACCGTCACCGATGAACATGGCGCCTTCAGCACTCAGCTTGTGACCATTACCATCACAGGTACCAACGACATGCCTGAGATCACCTCCTCTGCCCAAGCGGCGATGGGCGATGTGGTCGAAGCCGGTGTGCAGCCCGGTGGCAATACCCCTGAGCCCGGCACCTTAGTCGCCTCGGATACTTTAACCGCCGATGATATCGATAACGGTGCCATCTTAAGCTGGAGCGGTAACGCCGCAGGCACTTACGGTAACTTTGTTATCGACCCCAACACGGGGACTTGGACCTATACCCTCAATAACAATTTGCTAGTGGATCAACTGGCGCTTGGCGATGTGAAGCAGGAGCAGTTCTTGGTGACCGTCACCGATGAGCATGGCGCCTTCAGCACTCAGCTTGTGACCATTACCATCACAGGTACCAACGACATGCCTGAGATCAGCTCCTCTGCCCAAGCGGCGATGGGTGATGTGGTCGAAGCCGGTGTGCAGCCCGGTGGTAATACACCTGAGCCCGGCACCTTAGTGGCCTCGGATACCTTAACCGCCGATGATATCGATAATGGTGCCATCTTAAGCTGGAGCGGTAACGCCGCAGGCACTTACGGTAACTTTGTTATCGACTCTAATACGGGTACCTGGACCTACACCCTCAATGACAACGTGTTGGTGGATCAACTGGCGCTTGGCGATGTGAAGCAGGAGCAATTCTTGGTGACTGTCACCGATGAACATGGCGCCTTCAGCACTCAGCTTGTGACCATTACCATCACAGGTACTAATGATATTCCGGTACTTACAGTCGATACATCAGGAGAAGTAACCGAAGACCTAGATGTAGTTAATCAGTTAATCAGCGATACTGGTGCCCTTAGCTTTACCGATGTTGATACTGGCGACACGGCTTCGGTAAGCTCTGATTACAATGGAGATATTAGCTGGAGTGGTGGCGACTTGAGCCTGATTCTAACTCAAGCGCAAATAGATCAAATTGTAAACGGATTCTCAGCCGATCAAGATAGTTGGGATTTCAGTGTCACCAATGACCTAATCCAATTCCTCGGAGTCTCCGAGTCTATTAGTCTTAGCTTTGATGTCACCGTCACCGATGCGAATGGTGCGTATGATACAGAGAAAGTCACGATTACAATTAATGGTGTTAACGATGCTATAGAAGGTGAGTTTGCCAAAGAAATATGGGTTCCTGCGTCCCTTAACGAGATCACAGATCCATATTTAAGCGGTTATCCGTTATTAATTGCGATGCCTACGGACATTGATGCAAATGACAGCGTAACTGTATCTAACCTAGCCATGACGCTACTAACGCAGGGGTTAGATCCAGATGTAGAACTGGGAAGTGTTTACTATATGGCAGATGGTGACAATACTCTCACCATAATCGACTTTAATTCCCCACCAATACTCAGTGCAACTGAGATAGAAACCTTAGTATATGTTCCAGGGGATAACGGCGAGGTCGATTATCAAATGGACTTAGCCTTCACATTCCAAATCAACTCTGGTAGTGACTCTATTGATGGTGAGTTTATTATTCACTCTGTGCCAGCGAATGGTTTGGCTAGCCAAACCGTACAAATCGGTGATGGTTCGAGCCCGCTAAACTCAGGTAATGATCAAGATGCTGATTTAGTGATTACAGAGTTGTTTGCCAACGCCCTCAACTCAGATCCAGCCAGCGGTTCATTACTATTATTTACTGACTTTCAACAGACTCCTGTAAATATTCCCGTCCCCATTAACGAGCGAGGTGCTAATACCAACGCAGGGGCAGCCCGAGAGATGGAGGTCTCTGCAAGGCTAACTATCGGCACAGCCATCTTTGAAGTTATTCCTGAAAACGATGGTGACGGTATCATCACTTGGTCTTATGACGCTGACTCTGGACTAATGAAAGCTGAAATAGACTATTCAGCAATCTTTCTTCTCGACGCAAACGGCGATCCAACCACGACCTCTTTAGCCGATTACATTATGGCAAACCCTGTCGCTGCAGATGATATGTGGCGAATAACCTATCTCGATAACAATGGAGGTAATTTCCAAGCAAGATTTGTCGAAGCGGTGTTCACCCATGAGCAAATAGCCGATGACTCCATTACTATCGTTGGCAGCGACAATATCAATAATCTAATCTTTGGTAGTACCAATAACGACTTATTAACTGGCGCAAATCTAGATGATCGTATTTTCGGGCGCGAAGATAACGATATATTAAGAGGTTTAGCAGGTAATGATGAGCTTGTTGGCGGTTCTGGTAATGATGATATTGAAGGCGGTGACGGCAATGATTTCGTAATCGGAGGGATCGGAGACGACACTCTTGATGGTGGAATTGGTCGAGATTACCTATCTGGTGGACAGGGCAATGATAGCTTGGATGGTGGTTCACTAAACGGTAGCGATGATGGTGAACAAGACTTCTTTGTTTGGGAGTCAGACACTGCCGATGGAAGCACTGATACTGTATTTAACTTTAATCCTGACATCGATGTTCTTGACCTATCCGAGTTACTTATAGGTGAAGAGAACGGAAGCTTAGAAGATTTCCTATCGTTTAGCTTCAGCGGCGGCAATACCACAATAACTGTCGATGCAGATGGGCTAGGTTCAGGCACAAGCAGTGTCATGATTGTTCTCGATGGAGTTGATTTATCAACTATCTATGGAACCAGTGATGCGAGCCTTATCATCGCAGAGTTAATTACGGATAAAGGCTTGCTCGTCGACCCAAATACGACGCCCTTTATCCCGCCATATGATCAAATTGATGACGGCTTAAACCTACCTTAATATCAGTCAAAAGTGCGAACAACTCTATTAATTAGTAAGCACTTAAGCAAAGACCACTATATATAGTGGTCTTTGCCTTATTTTATTCTCTCTCCCACTTCCCACCATCACAGCCTCAGCCAAACAATCCCAAAACAAAGCGTCAATAAATTGACCAAAATCAACACAGTGTGTAACATAAACCAATTATGGGTTACTTAAATTTCGCATTTGCAACACTTTTGTTTTTGCAGGGAGCAGGGCAATGAAATCGATAATTACAGCGCAGGCTGGGCATATCCAAAATCTAAATGGTGTCGTTACCGCTAATATTAACGGTAGTGTAAAACAGCTTAGCCAAGGTCAATCTATTCCTGCTGGAACAAATATATCTGTTGCAGAAGACAGTTATGTTGAGATTTTATTGGATGATGGTAGCTCTCTATCGTCAGAGCCCACAAGTCCCCCCCTAAATATAAGTAATGCTTCTCTTACTCCTGAAGAGGAAGCATTAAGCGAAATTGAACAGATCCAAGCATTAATTGCTGCTGGTGAAGATCCAACTGAAGGCCCAGATACAGCTGCTGGTAACCAGGCGGGCAATGAAGGCGGCTCAAGTCATGTATCTATTGCCCGTAGTGGAACTGAAACTATTGCTAGTGCAGGTTTTGAGACCTCAGGGCAACCCCTCCCCCAAGCAGAAAACTTAAGTGACAATCTAAATGCGGAAGAAAGTAATACTTTTGATAGCCCGACAAATACCATAGATGACACTAATACTATTGATGAAGACACTGTTGCGACAGGTAACGTTTTAGGCAACGACTTTGACTCTGATAACGAGCTCTCTGTTACTAGTTTTGAAGTCAATGGTGAGACCTATACCGCGGGCATCACAGTCGAGCTAGAAGGTGGCGAACTGGTTATAAATGAAGATGGCTCTTACACCTTCACGCCTAATGACAACTGGAACGGCACAGTACCAGTCATCACCTACACTACCAATACGGGTGAGAGCGCAACACTGACACTTGAAGTGACTCCGGTTGATGATCCAAGCATCTTGGCTAACGACAGCAATACTATTGATGAAGACACTGTCGCCACTGGTAACGTATTAGATAACGACTCAGATATCGATAGCGGTCTCTTAGTTGTCAGCTTTGAAGTCAATGGTGAGACCTATACCGCGGGCAGCACAGTCGAGCTAGAAGGTGGCGAACTGGTTATAAATGAAGATGGCTCTTACACCTTCACGCCTAATGACAACTGGAATGGCACAGTACCAGTCATCACCTACACTACCAATACGGGTGAGAGCGCAACACTGACACTTGAAGTGACTCCGGTTGATGATCCAAGCATCTTGGCTAACGACAGCAATACTATTGATGAAGACACTGTCGCCACTGGTAACGTTTTAGACAACGACTCAGATATCGATAGCGATCTCTCAGTTGTCAGCTTTGAAGTCAATGGTGAGACCTATACAGCGGGCAGCACAGTCGAGCTAGAAGGTGGTTCATTAGTCATCAATGAAGATGGCTCTTACACCTTCACGCCTAATGACAACTGGAACGGCAGCGTACCAGTCATCACCTACACTACCAATACGGGTGAGAGCGCAACACTGACACTTGAAGTGACTCCGGTTGATGCTCCAAGCATCTTGGCTAACGACAGCAATACTATTGATGAAGACACTGTTGCGACAGGTAACGTATTAGATAACGACTCAGATATCGATAGCGATCTCTCAGTTGTCAGCTTTGAAGTCAATGGTGAGACCTATACTGCAGGCACCACGGTCGAACTCGAAGGTGGTTCATTAGTCATCAATGAAGATGGCTCTTACACCTTCACGCCTAATGACAACTGGAACGGCAGCGTACCAGTCATCACCTACACTACCAATACTAGCTCAAGTGCTACGCTCAGTATTGAAGTCAACCCGGCAAACGATGCGTTCACTGATGCCAGTGAGCTGGTTGAGATCGCAGAAGACAGTCCGCTGCATAACGGCGAYCTGTTAGAGGGCACCAGCAGTGTTGATGGCGAGGTATCCCTCACGAGCTTTACTGTTGATGGTGTAACTTACAGCTTCAGCGACAGCGTGACCAGCCACACCGTGACTCTCGATGCCGGAACCCTCATCATCAATCAAGATGGCACCTATAGCTTTGACTCGGCGGACAACTGGAACGGAACGGTTCCGACTGTTGACTACACCGTGTCTGATGGCGACAGCACTGACGACTCAAGCCTGAATATCACCCC
>NZ_JAKEVD010000034.1 GCF_022398325.1 Shewanella sp. Isolate13 | reverse complement strand
GCATTTTTAAGTATTTCCTCCATCCATGGAGGTCATCCAAAATTAGAATGAAGCACTTAATGTAGTGTGAACCCAATTTTTAAGACTTGCATCGCGAGTCCAGCTTTTCAAATTTACCAAATTTGTCTGGAAACCATAGAGCTGTGGTCCCACCTGAATCCATTCCGAACTCAGAAGTGAAACACAGTATCGCCGATGGTAGTGTGGGGTCTCCCCATGTGAGAGTAGGTCATTTCCAGGCGCCAAATAACGAGAAAGCCCGCTACGATGTAGCGGGCTTTTTTGCGTTTGGAATTTCTTAGCGGGAATATTTAGCGATTAAGGCGTTTACGTCATGGATTAAGTCGCTATTTTTTATCTGAGGTATGGTGCCTAGGCTGTCAGATTTTGGTTTGATAATGGCGATCTTCTTCCCTTGAGGGGAAACTAAGGCGAATGAGGCGCTGTGATCCACCTGATAGTCTGGTCCGCTTCCTATCATGGAGTAAACGAAACCTAAACTTCGAGTCACTGGAAGCAGTTGGCTATGCTCTCCCGTTACCGCGGTAAACTCAGAATTAAAGAACTGGATATAGTTTTCCAGCTTTTCCTTTGAATCCCTTTGAGGATCGACCGATAGAAAAATCACTTGTAGTTCATTTTCTTTGCTTAACTTTGAGTAGGCAGAGCTCAGCTTTCCCATGGTGGTTGGGCAAACATCTGGGCACGAAGTGTAGCCGATAAAAAATAGACTCCACTTACCCAAGAGTTCGGCATTGGTAAAGTTATTGCCTTGTTGATCGGTCAAGATAAATGGCGCTAGGGGTTGTGGCGTTGGATACTCAAAACTTGTTTGCAGCACAAGCTGTTTGTCTTGATTGAGCTGCAAACTTGCGTACACGCCTGCAGCCATGAGTAATGCCGCTGCAATTATCCACGGGAGTTTCATACTAAATCCCCTTCAGTTAAGCCCATAAGTAATGGTCGACCAGCAGTGCGATAAAAAGCAACATCAGGTGGTAGATTGAGAACTTAAATACCTTCATTGCCATGCCTGATTGTTCATGGAATTTGAGCTGCCAAGCCTTATAGATAAAGCCCGCGCTGAGCATGGTAGAGCTCACTAGGTAAAGTGGGCCGCACATACCGACGAGTACTGGTAATAAGCAAGCTATGGCAAGTAGTACTGTGTAAAGAAAGATACAGGTCTTGGTAAACTCAACCCCGTGGGTGACGGGTAACATAGGGATATCGACTTTGGCATATTCGGCTTTGCGATGAATAGCTAGAGCCCAGAAATGTGGCGGCGTCCAGGCAAAGATAATGATCACCAGTAGCAGAGCATTACCATGAAACTCTCCCGTGACAGCTGTCCAGCCTAGTAAAGGTGGCATGGCACCGGCCAAGCCTCCAACAACGATGTTTTGTGGTGTCGCACGCTTCAAGTAAGCGGTATAGATAACGGCATAACCGATTAAACTCGCAAAAGTAAGCCATGCCGTTAGTGGATTGACTAAAGCGTAGAGGATGACAAAACCTAGTACGCCGAGCAAAGAGGCAAATGTCAGAGCTTTAGCTATGGATACCCGCCCTTTAGGTAGCGGTCGGTTATACGTTCTTGCCATGAGAGCATCAATTCGGCGATCGATCAGGTGATTATAGGCAGCGGCGGAACCTGCCATCATGCCTATTCCGACCATGCCAGCAATCAAGGGCTGAACTGGCACAGCACCTGGGACGGCTAAACACATGCCCACCAATACGGTGAGTAGCATCAGTGCAACGACCTTAGGCTTGGTCATCTCATAGTAGGCGCGCCATTGAATTAGTGGTGTTGATGGGCTACTTGAAAGTGCGATGGGTTTTGGCATAAGAGACACCTCGCTATGCTTTACGCCATAGGGCGTAGTTAATAAACACTAAGGTCAGCAGCAATAAGGCTGCGCCAGCGTTATGGGACACCGCGATACCTAGGGGAAGGTGTAGAACAACATTTGAGATCCCAAGTATCACTTGAACGACAACGAGTACAGCGAGTAGCCAAGCTGCATTACGTATCGTGGTTGATTTGGCGCTGCTAATGAGTTTAAAGGCCAAGTACAGCAACATCACACTAGTGATAACAGCACCTATACGATGAGCAACGTGGATGGTCATTCTCGCGGGGTAGTCTAGTACCCCAAACTCAAAGCTTGCATGATCGCCTTGAAAGGGCGAGAAGGCCTTAGCAAAATTTAGGTTATCTACCCAATTACCCTCACAAAAAGGCAAAGAGGTGCAAGCTAATGCCGCATAGTTTGATGAGGTCCAGCCACCTAAGATAATTTGCAATAAAAGCACGCCAATGCAGATAGCGGCAAAGCTGGCTAATTTACGTGCAGGCAGGTCGCCACCAGGAATGCGCAATGGTTTGCTACGCAAATAGAGCAGTAATAGCAATGAGAGTAGTGCGAAGCCGCCCAATAAATGAGCCATGACGATAATGGGCATCAACTTCATAGTGACGGTCCACATGCCCAGTGCGGCTTGAAAGATAATAAGCGCTGCGATAAACATAGGCAGCTTCTTTGGGGCATCGCGAGATTTTAGGCTCAGCACTAAAATGAGCAAAACCAGTAAACCTAATGTACCGGCAATATAACGGTGGATCATCTCTAGCCAGGCCTTCTCTGTCTCTACCGTATGTTCTGGAAAAGCTTGCTGAACTTGATTTAATTCGTGCTCTGCAGTCGGTACCTTTAGCATGCCATAACAACCGGGCCAGTCCGGACAGCCAAGCCCCGCATCAGAAAGGCGTGTGTATGCACCCATTAAAATCACGCACAGAGTGAACACTAGAGTGATCTTCAATAACGACTTAATCTGCATATTTAAATGCCTCCTTAGCCAATTCTAGATAGCTTAAGTAACTTTCGAAGATCGGCGACTAAGGCTTTTCCCTGCATGATCTGTGCTTGGTGATCTTCCGCAACGGGATAGCTCATCACTAAATTGCCGAGTGGATCGATAATGACAAGCTGTTGCTGGTTGAGTTGCTGGCTAAGTTGCTGTGAGGGTCTCGCGGTAATCATGTCAAAGTTCGCTAACGCAGATGTGTCACTGTGCTCGTCAACCATCACTATGGTACTCACTCTGTCTTGATTGCGACCTAGGGCTGTATGACTTTGCTGTAAAATATAGAGTCGATCTTGGCAAACGGCACCGCAGTGACTGGGGAGGAGGTAAATAAGTTGCCACTCGCGTGGTTTAGGGTTTTCCATTTTAAGGCTGTGGTAACTGGCATTATTAGCCAGCAGTTGCCCTTTATTGGTTACGCCACCCTTGTAAAGGTCGAAACTGAGGACAAGCTTGGCAGCGACCACTGGTAGAATAAAAGCCAGTAATAATAAGATGAGTGTTTTGTTGCCGTTCTTTTTGGGGGAGTTCATCCCATCTCCTCTAATCTTGCTTCGCCTTGACGATCAAACGTATTGTTCATCAAGTATGTCGATTTCACTGAAAGCAAATCTCGGTGCTAGCAATGTATGAATATTTATCTCATTCAATGATTATTAAGTTCCCCTTAACGGCTAGGGAGCTTAATTTCTAACCTACAGCGTCTGATCCACCTTAGCAATAGGCTTAATGATTTACTTATTATCTCTTTGTTTTATCTTCTTAAAAAATAAATATCCCATGATTAAGCTGAATACAGCCGCCATTGAAAACCATTGCACTGCATAGCCTTGATGTTTCTGTGACGACAATGGAATGGGCTGCCAGGGGTGAGGATAATCGCTATTAGGCACACTGTTTGGCTGCAGCACAAAGTTAGCCAGCGGACGTTTGAGCAATGCTGATAGCTGCGCAATATTTAGATTCTGAACTCTTTTAGGCCAACCCGGTTCAGCCATTAAGTCAAAACTCATGGGATTTAGCTGCTTCTGATATACCCGTCCTGCTAATCGAGATGGATTTTGAATCGGGGTGATTTTAGGGAGTTGCCTGCGATCCAAACTTGCAGGAACAAAGCCAAGCTCAACTAGTAGCCATGGCTTAGACTCATCAACCTGCAACGCCTGTAGAGCCAAGTAGCCAACTCTGCCTTGATAAACTTGATTATCGAGTAGGAAAACATCTTGTGATACTGGCGTAACCGCAGTCGCTAACTTAAAGCCTGTTACTGCTTCTTGCTTTGAGAGTTCGACAATTTGCGAGAAGCTAAAGGTTGCTGCTGACTGCCTAAGGTTGAGTGTCTGCTGTAAATTGGCTTTGTACTGGGCTCGTTCTAGCTGCCAAAAGCCTAACTTGACCAAAATCGAAAACACCATCACAGTAGAAAGCACTATAAACAACCAAGCAAGATTTAACCTAACGCGAGGATGCGCCATGTCTGCTTTGTTTATCTTTAAGTTGGTCTTAGTACTGCTACTGCTATTCATACTGTTTAATTTAGGCCGTGCTCTATGGATTTTGGTTAAAGGAGAAACCAACGTGCCCATGAGTCAGTATCTAGGCCGTCGGGTCATCTTTTCTGTGTTAGTCGTGGTCTTACTGCTATTGGTATTGGGCACTGGGGTTATTACACCTAACCCCAGGCCTTACTAGTGACTGCAGTACTCTAAATTGTTAGAGCACATACACGAAAATAAATAGGCATAGCCAGACCACGTCAACAAAGTGCCAATACCAACTACCCGCTTGAAAAGCAAAGTGTTTATCTGGGGTGAAATGCCCCTTCAGCACTCTTACAAACAACACCATTAGAAATACTGTGCCTAAGGTTACATGCATGCCATGAAATCCTGTTAGTAGGAAGAAGGTATTGCCATACACGCCGGAGTCGAGCGTTAGCCCCATCTCTTGGTAGGCATGGATATACTCTTCAACTTGTAAAAACAGGAACGCGACACCTAATAAAATGGTGATAGCCAGCCAAGCGGTTAGTGCGGTGCGTTTGTTTTTTTCTAACCCCACATGAGCAAAATGCAGCGTCACCGAAGAGGTAAGAAGAATAATAGTGTTGTATAGCGGTAAGCCATCCCAAGGCATAGCTTGGGTAAGGCTACCGTCTGGTGTCGTAAGTAGTGGCCAAACGGCTTCAAATGTTGGCCATAATACTTCGTGGGTCATGGCATTGTTTGAAGCTCCGCCGAGCCAAGGTACTGCAATCATTCGGGCATAAAATAGTGCGCCGAAAAATGCGGCGAAGAACATCACTTCGGAGAAGATAAACCAGCTCATTCCTTGCCTAAACGAACGGTCCATCTGTTTTGAATACAGTCCTGACATTGACTCGGCAATAACGGTTCTAAACCAGCCAAAAATCATAAAGGTAATAACGGCGATCCCAACAAGCAGGATATAACCACCATTGCCGCCATCAGTTTGAAGTTGTGAAACATAACTACCAGCGCCAAAGGCGATAAGAAATAGTCCTATTGCCCCGATGATGGGCCATGCGCTTTGCTCTGGAACGTAATAATTTTCGTGTTTGTTTTCAGTTGTCATCATGCAGCTCCTTGCTCTTTAGCATGCTTAATTACAACAGCTTTAGTCACAGCAGCGTCTTTGTTGCTAGAGTCGTTCTCGTCTATATATTGGGTTGTCATTGCTCGGCTCCTTGCTCCACAGCATTGCTGGCGATATCTGTGACATAGCCTTTATCGGTGATGTTGTAGAGGGTATAAGAGAGGGTCAAGGTTGATATGGATTCCGGTAATTGCGGATCCACAAAAAATATAAGTGGTAGATCGGCTGCAGCATTAGCCTTTAGCACCTGCTGATTGAAGCAGAAACACTCCGTCTTATTGAAATAGGCTGCCCCTTGTCCAGGAGAGACCGATGGAATAGCTTGGCCGACAATGTGCTGTCCAGACATATTAGTGGCGACGAAGTGTGTGCGAATAAGCTCGCCTGGGTGCACTTGCATCGTGTTGACCTGGGGCGTGAATGTCCAAGGCATATCACTTTGCACTTGCGACACAAACTCAACGGTTACGGTTCTGCTTTCATCTACCATGACAGGCTGATAAACACTGGCGGTACTTTGGGTTTTACCATTAATACCTAGTGCATCGCATAGCACGTCATATAAAGGAACAAGCGCAAATCCAAAGCCAAACATACCCACTGCGCTAATAATTAGCACTATGATAAGCTGCCTATTGGACTTGTGCTGTAACTTTGACATCGCTATTTTACCTCGGGTGGGGTGCTGAACGAGTGATAAGGAGCAGGGCTGGCGATAGTCCACTCTAGTCCTTCAGAGCCTTCCCACGGTTTCGCTGGCGCCTTTTCACCACCGCGAATGCACTTAATCACCACAGCTAAAAAGATTAGCTGAGAAAGGCCAAAGGCAAATCCACCGATCGACACAATCTGATTAACATCTGCAAACTGGATAGCGTAATCAGGGATCCGCCTCGGCATGCCCGCTAACCCTAAGAAGTGCATCGGGAAGAACAGCACATTGACCGAAATGACAGAGCACCAGAAATGCCAACGCCCAAGCGTTTCGCTGTACATGTGGCCAGTCCATTTAGGCAGCCAATAATAGGCTCCAGCCATGATGGAGAATACCGCGCCAGAGACCAAAACGTAGTGGAAGTGAGCCACTACGAAGTAGGTATCGTGGTATTGAAAATCGACAGGGGTAATTGCCAGCATAAGCCCTGAGAACCCGCCGATGGTAAACAGGATGATGAAGGCAATAGAGAATAGCATAGGGGTTTCAAAGGTGATGGAACCTCTCCACATAGTAGCGACCCAGTTAAACACTTTCACCCCAGTTGGTACCGCAATCAACATGGTGCAATACATAAAAAACAGCTCGGCAAATACAGGCATGCCAGTGGTAAACATGTGATGTGCCCAGACTAAGAACGACAAGATGGCGATACTAGCTGTGGCATAGACCATAGAGGAGTAACCGAAGAGTCGCTTGCGGCTAAAGGCGGGCACAATGGCCGAGATGATGCCGAACGAGGGGAGGATCATGATGTACACCTCTGGATGGCCAAAGAACCAGAAGATATGCTGGAACATCACAGGATCGCCGCCGCCTGCTGCATCGAAAAAGCTAGTGCCGAAATACTTATCGGTCAGCACCATGGTAACCACCCCTGCTAAAACTGGCATCACTGCGATGAGCAGGAAGGCAGTGATTAACCAGGTCCATACAAACAGCGGAAGCTTCATCCAAGTCATCCCTGGAGCTCGCATATTAACGATTGTCACGATCACATTAATCGCGCCCATGATGGAGCTTATCCCCATAATGTGTACTGAAAATACAAATAACGCAGTGCTGTCAGGGCTATAAGTGGTCGACAATGGCGCATAGAAGGTCCAGCCGAAGTTAGGTGCACCACCCTCCATAAATAGCGAGCTGAGGAGAATCGAAAAAGCGAATGGTAAGATCCAGAAACTCCAATTGTTCATACGGGGGAGTGCCATGTCTGGCGCACCAATCATCATTGGGATCAACCAGTTAGCTAAGCCTGTAAAGGCGGGCATGACGGCACCAAATACCATGATTAAACCGTGAACCGTGGTCATCTGGTTAAAGAAGTTCGGTTCGACAAGCTGCAAACCGGGTTGAAACAGCTCCGCACGGATCACCATTGCCATGGCACCACCCGTTAGGAACATAATGAAGCTAAACCATAGATAGAGAGTACCGATATCTTTATGGTTCGTAGTTAAAAGCCAGCGCATAATGCCTTTCGGTGCCCCATGATGGTGGTCATCATGGTGATCGTCGTGAGCGGCTGGTGAGTCTTGTGTAATTGTGCTCATTTGATTCCCTTACTTTCCGTGACCATCGACATCGGTTGCCTGCACTGCATCACCTGAATTATTGCCCCAAGCATTACGCTCATAGGTGATGACAGCTGCAATCTCTTGAGGAGTGAGTTGGTTAGCAAATGCTTGCATTGCGGTGCCCGGCTTACCATTGATCACGACCTCAAGATGGTCAGCAACCGGACCAGTAATGACAGGGCTTTTAATCAGTGACGGAAAGGCGCCTGGAATACCTGCACCAGAGGCCTGATGGCAAGCCACGCAGCTAGTCATATAGACTCTTTCACCCATGGTCATTAGCTCTTTCATCGATAAGTCATCTAACGAAGCCGTTGGCGCATCACTAGCTTTAATCGCGACTTCAGTTATTTCTGCCACAGACGTTACCGCTTCCGATTCAGCTTCGGGAAGCGTTGCGGGTAATGTGGCAGGTGTCGTAGCTTCAGAGCTGGTGGACGCACTGCCACTCACATCCGCTGCTTGTACAGCATCGCCAGAGTTATTGCCCCAAGCATTACGTTCATAAGTCACCACTGCGGCAATTTCAGTTGCAGTAAGCTGTTTTGCAAAGGCTTGCATTGCCGTACCGGCTTTACCGTTTAAGACAATATCAACATGCCCTGCAACGGAACCTTTGATCATTGGGCTGCCAATTAGCGAGGGGAATACACCTGGTAGGCCTGCACCATTGGGCTGGTGGCAGGCCGCACAGCGAGCAAGGTAGACTTGTTCGCCTTGAGCCATCAACTCTTCCATGGTTAAGGTTTGCGATAGTGCAGCCTCTGCCGCTGCGGCTGCATTGCTTGCTTCTTGTTGCTGGGCTATGAGCCAAGCATCAAAGTCTTCTTCCGACAGCGCCTCTACGACAATCGGCATAAAGCCGTGGTCTTTACCGCAGAGTTCGGCGCATTGGCCTCGATAGGTGCCTGGCTTGTCGATACGAGTCCAAGCTTCATTGATAAAGCCTGGATTAGCATCCTTTTTGACGGCGAAGGCGGGTACCCACCAAGAGTGAATAACATCTTCAGAAGTCATCAAGAAGCGAACCTTGCGATTGATAGGCAATACTAGCGGCTTATCCACTTCTAAAAGGTAATGCTCGCCCTTGGCTTCAGAGCCTTCTATCTGCTCACGTGGGGTGGACATTAAGCTATAAAACTCAACATCTTGATCGAAATAGCTGTAATGCCACTTCCACTGTGAGCCAGTGACCTTGATAGTGAGATCGGCGTTACTGGGATCTTCCATTGCAATTAAAGTCTTAGTTGCCGGAATAGCCATGGCGATCAGAATGATGAAAGGAACCAGAGTCCAAAGGATCTCGACTTTAGTACTTTCGTGGAAATTGGCGGCAACGGCGCCTTTAGATTTACGGTGATAGATCATGGCATAAAACATAACGCCAAAAACCAAGATACCAATAACACAACAGATGTAGAGAATAATCATATGTAGGCTGTAAACCCGACCACTGATCTCTGTTACACCCTCGGTCATATTGAGTGGCATTTCGGATGCAAAAAGCACGGGCGAAAATAGCAGCGCCAGTACACTATACAACAATTGCTTCACTAGACTTCTCCTCTGTCAACAAGACAAAGAAGAGTCACACAGTAAGTCTCTGCTCTATGTAAACTCTTCAGTTCCCAAAAAAGCAACGATGACTTCAAAGTGCACGAGTGGCTTGCCAATCGAGTCGCGATAACTACTATCGGGACAATGGCTATTGTATTTCAGTGTTCTTCACTCTTGGTGTAACCACGTTGGCACTTACGGCTGAAATATATCAGGCCGATCTTAGTCTACGCTTCCGGTTGGGGTTTAATCCGCGGAGCCAGACCAACGACTAAATCGCTCGGATATAACAAAATATCGTTGTTATTACGTATTAACCTACTTGCTGAACGAAAATTGATCAAGATCACTTTTTGAATCATTTGTTTATTATAGGCAAAAAAAAAGCTCTCGATTGAGAGCTTTAGGTTTTTAGTGAAGAAATAATATATTAGAAAGGTGGGCTAACAGTTTCGTTAGTGAACGGCAGCAAATAGCGTGGTTTGGCTTAAAGCGCTATCCTGCATATTTATAGTGCTAGTGGTTAAGTGAGCGTTGGTATTTTCACTCGCGCTCTCAATAACTATGCCAGCAGCACGGGCGCTTTTAGCAACAAGTTGTAGGCGTCGAGTATCGCGTGCATCTAATGAATTCGTCCAAGTGATCACCGCACTCGATGTACCACTGGTTAACGCTTTTTCCATCGCCCAAAGTGTTTCCACTTCATCTTTAGCATGAACCAATAAAATTCTGTCCATTCTTACACCAGCGGCTGCTAGCATCTGTTTGTAACCAATATTAGGAGGGCTGATGAGCACAATCCAGCGGCCTTGTTGGCTTAGCTGCGAAAGTTGAGCGCTGATCTGTGTTAGTTCATCACGGCCTTGAGTTTCCGTCACCATAGTGGTGATCTCATTACCAGAACTTGCGCCCATGCTCGTTGACGGTATGTCTTGCCAAAGCCCCGGGTGACGCGGGCTAACTCCTAATAGTTTATTCATTGCCAGTCTCCATTACGGATCACACCAACGGCTAAACCTTCAATACTTAAGCTTTGGTTTGCTAGATCCACTTCAATTGCTGAATATTCTTCGTTTTCTGCGTGAAGAAAAACTTTATTACCCTTTTTCTCGAAACGCTTAACGGTAACGTCGTCTTCGACGCGAGCAACAACGATTTGACCGTTACGAGCCTGCTCAATCTTATGCACAGCTAACAGATCACCCTCGAGAATACCGATATTCTTCATACTGTCACCGCGAACTCTCAGCAGAAAGTCTGCTGATGGACGGAACATGGCAGGGTCGACCTGATAATGTTGCTCAACATGCTCTTGGGCTAAGATAGGTTCCCCGGCAGCGACTTGGCCGATGAGTGGTAAGCCTAAATCTTCCTCTTCGGTATCTTCTTGGGTCAACTTAATGCCACGAGAGGTACCAGGCATAATTTCGATGCAACCTTTCTTAGCTAATGCTTTTAAGTGCTCTTCGGCTGCATTTGCTGACTTAAAGCCTAAACGTCTTGCGATCTCGGCGCGGGTTGGTGGCATGCCTGTGTCTGCGATGTTGCGCTTAATTAGGTCTAAAATTTCAGCTTGGCGCGGTGTAAGTGGTCTCATTGTTAACCCTGTCTTTCTATACAGTACCTGTCAGTATATACAGTAATTTTATGAGTGCAAGTAATAACCAGATATAACTTTTTCTGAGTTGTGGCATCCAGTTAAAAATTGAAAAATCCGACAAGGTTAAATTCATCTTTTTCTGGCTTGATGTTTATGTAAGAACAATAAAAATTTAGATTTTTTAAACTAGGCTATTATTAACTCAATTCGTTTTATGTGAGCAGCGCTATGAGTCGATTAGCTAGCGATAATTCTGCTTTAAGTCCTATGAAGTCGGTTCCACTTTGGCTGGCTAATGCTGTGATATTGTCGGTGGCTCTGACTGCCTCCGCTACCGCCTCCGATAGGGCTAAACCTACAGAAAGCGCAGCTCAGCTTTCCACGCAAGACTTGATTCAAGATCCTACTCAAGATTTTGACCAAGCCTCCAATCAAGAGTCCGCTCAAGAGATGATCCAAAAAGCGATGGACAATTGGCGCGGGCTGACCTCTTCGAGTCAGTTAACAATGGTGATCCATCGTCCCGACTGGGAACGCTCGATGACAGTGCAGGGCTGGACTCAGGGAGATAAGCAATCATTGGTCAGGGTTACCGAGCCAAAGGTCGATTCGGGTAATGCCTTTCTTATCCTTGATAAACAGATGTGGAGTTATTCGCCGAAGATTAATCGGGTGATAAAGGTCCCATCGTCGATGATGAATCAGAGCTGGATGGGCAGCGATTTTTCCAATAAAGATGTTAGTCGTACCACTGAGCTTCTCGATGATTACTCACACCAATTAATTGCAACTTCAGAGCTTGATGGCCACAGGCTATATACCATCGAGTCGATTCCCCATGAGTCGGCGCCTGTGGTGTGGGGCAAGCAGGTCAGCGTACTTAGGGGGGACTGGGTGATGTTGCGTCAGGAGTTCTGGGATCAAGATAACAAGCTGGTAAAAGCCATGGAGTGTAGTGATATCGAACCTGTTGGTCATCGAAGCGTTGCCATGCGTTGCCGTATGTCACAAGTTGAGAACGCCGGAGAGTGGACCGAGATCCGCAATCAGAACGTACGCTTCGACATTACTCTGCCCAGCTATATGTTCACGCTTTCCAACTTGAGAAATCCACGCTGATGAGTGGCCAAATTTTATTGGCGTGGCGAAGCCTTTGGCAACATAAGCGTCGTACTTGGCTGACCCTTGGTGCGATGATTTTTTGTAATACTCTGCTGGTGTTTATGATCACTCTTCAAGCAGGCACTTACCCAATGATGCTCGAAAACACCCTGAGGATCTTTTCCAGCCAGTTGCAGATCAACCAGCAGGGTTATCTGGATGAACCTGAGCTGCGTAAACGCATTCTCGATAGTAGTGATTTAGTCGCAAGGTTAGAGCAAGAGTTTCCAGAGCTCGATGTGATCCCCCGTAGCAACGGTTTTTTATTGGCTGCCAGCGAGCAGCGAAGTGTTGGGATCTTGGTCAACGGCGTAGTCCCTGATAAGGAGCGTCTGGCTTCGATCATTCCGCAACAGATCACTTTCGGTCATTACCTAGAAGGGGGCGATAATAACCAAGTCATTCTAGGGGAGCGCCTTGCTAAAAATTTACAGGTGACGGTTGGCGATGAACTCACTGTGATGGGCTCTACCATGCAAGGGGGATTTGCTGCAGGGGTATTGTCGGTGGTTGGGATCTTCAGCACAGGCATAAATGAGTTGGATCGGACAACGTCTCAAGTCTCTTTAGCCACCTTTCAGCGGCTCTTTGAGATGCCCAATCAAGTCTCTCTATTGAGTATCAACGCGCCTTCTATGTCGCAAGTGAGCTTTTATCAGCAGCAACTGCAAACTCAGTTGCCAACCTATTTGCAAACAGGGGAGCAGTTAACCGTGCATGACTGGCAGCAGCTCAACCCTGGGATCAAGCAGGGGATTGAAGCGGATCTATCCAGTGCCGTCATCATGTATGCGGTGTTGGTGTTACTGGTGATCTTGGGAGTGATGAATACCCAGCTGATGGCCGTATTAGAGCGAACTAAGGAGTTTGGCATCATGCTGGCCATTGGCTCGAAACCGAGTCGGCTATTTACACAGGTATTAGTTGAAACCTTTATGATGGGCATCATAGGCATGTTGCTCGGTGCGCTGTTGGGGGGCGTTGTCGCGGGTTACTTTAGCCAAGTGGGCATAGCGCTACCGGGCATGGGAGATATCGGGGCGCAATTTGGTATAGGCGATCGAATCTATCCATTGTTATCGCCGCTTTCAGTGCTGATTGGCCCTGCGGTGGTTTGTGTGGGTTCGGTGTTGGTCTCTATCTATCCAGCGCTTAAAACTTTAGGTCTTGAGCCCATTAGTGCGATGCAGAGTAAGTAATATGGGGCACATCTTTAATCCAGTTCTATTTGTTTTGGCGTGGCGCAATCTTTGGCGTAACGGCAGGCGCACCCTTATTCTGCTGTTAGCGGTCAGCTTTGGTGTCTGGTCTATGATCGTGGTTTCGGCATTTTTGCGCGGCATGGTCGATGGCATGAATCAGATCTCGTTAAATAATCTGCCGGGAGAGATCCAGCTTCATCAGCGTGATTTTCTCAATGATCAGAATGTAATGAATCATATTCCTGAGCCAGCAGATGCCTTGCTGCAGCAACTTAATCAACCTTGGATAAGCCAGTGGGCCTCTAGGGTCCGCTCTCCGGTGATGATCGCCAGTGAGCGCGTGACACTGGGATCACAATTAATTGCTATTGCGCCGCAGCAAGAGCCTTTTACCGTCAGTGAACTTGAGCTGGTGGCGGGACGAATGCTTAAGGACGGTGAGGATAGTGGCATCATAATTGGCCAAAAAATGGCAACTCGCCTTAAGACGGAGCTTAATAAGCGAGTGGTGATTACATTGCAGGATGTGGAGAATGAGATCGCCGAATCTGGAGTGCGTGTCGTTGGGATCTATCACAAACCGACGGAGCAGGAGGAGTTAGCGACTATCTACACGGGTAAGGGCTTTATCCAAAAGCTGCTAAATATGCCAACAAAGGTGACCGAAATTGCGGTGTTTACCGATGGCGAGCAGCCGTTAGAGTCGGTGGTTTCGAGTCTTCAAGGCGCTGTCGATGATGGTTATGACATTGCGACTTGGCGGCAACTCAATGGCTATCTCGCGGCCATATCAGACTTGATGAATAGCTATATCATTATCTTTATCGTGATTGTTTTTTGTGTGCTCGGTTTTGGCTTGGCCAACACTCTATTGATGTCGATATTTGAGCGTCAGCAGGAGATAGGTTTGATTTTGGCGCTGGGATTACAGTCGAAGGCGGTGATTGTGATGATTGTGATAGAGGCGGTCTTGCTACTGATAGCCGGCTTGATTTTCGGCGATACACTGGCACTGCTTACCACCAACGCCTTGTCGGCGGGAGTTGACCTCTCCTCCATCGCCGATGGGCTGGCTATGGCTGGTATGGATACCACCTTATACCCAGTGGTCTACAGCCACGACGTTGTCGCGGCAAATATTATCGTTATGACGCTGGGAGTTATCACTAGTTTATGGCCGGCGATGAAGGCGGCACGCTCTAATCCCATTGAATCGATTAATACCGCAGCTTAGGTTAGCCAAACATAAGAGATAAGAAGGTAATCTATGAGCAACATAGTTTGTAAGGAACTCGTCAAAACATTCCAGCAGGGTGATCAGACAATCTATGGTTTAAATCATGTTTCATTAACGATTGAGCAGGGGGAAATGACGGTATTGTCAGGCCCTTCTGGCTCAGGCAAAACCACCTTGCTCAATGCGATCGGGGGGCTAGATGAGCCTGATAGCGGCACTGTTTATGTTGGTGATGTTGAAATTACTGGGCTGACAAAGTCGCAACGGGCCGATGTTCGTTTGCAGCGGATAGGCTTTGTTTTTCAGGCCTATAACCTTATTCCAGTATTAACGGTACAGGAAAATGTTGAGTTCGTTATGCAGCTGCAGGGGATTTCGACATCTGAGCGCAGAAGACGTAGTCAAGAGATCTTATCCGAGGTGGGTCTGACAGGGCTTGAGGCGAGAAGGCCTGCGCAGCTTTCCGGTGGTCAACAACAGCGGGTGGCCGTTGCACGTGCCATCGCATCGAAGCCTGTGTTGATCTTAGCCGATGAGCCGACGGCTAACTTAGATAGCAAGACATCGGCTCAGTTATTGGAGCTGTTTACCCAGCTTAACCGTGAGCATGGCATTACATTTTTAATTGCTACTCATGATGCTCAGGTGTTTGCCTATTGTCGCCGTCATATCTATATGGTTGATGGGAAAATAGTTACCGACTCAAGGAGTTGAGACTGAACTATGGCCGAAAGATATTGTGATAAGCGAATCGATAGCCTTTCGTTAAGGCGTAAGAGTCATTGCCTTGCCACTCTTCTTGGTCTCTGCTGTTTGCCTTTTTCTCTCGTGGCTGCACAGCTACAACAGCACGGCCACTTAAAGTATGAATATGATGGCTATGTATTTTCAGATTCGAGTGCTTACCAAGCACGTTATGGTCAGTATCAAGTAAATCAAACCGCCCAGCTTCGTTATCACATAGGAAGTCGTTGGCAATCTGGCTGGTTAGCCGAAGCGGATTATCAACTGCTGGCTGGTTATGGTGAGAAGCGTTTTCAAGCAACGCCTCTAGTGGATGGTTACTTTGGCTTAGGCTCGGTGATTGATGATGAACAACGCCTGTTTAATCTCACCCATACTATCTCTGAGCATAGAGACTTTGCGATGCTTCAGCGCTTAGACAGGGCCATCGTCGGCTATCAGACGGATAACAATGTCATCAAGCTGGGCCGACAAGCAATTACTTGGGGCAATGGCCTGTTCTTTAATCCTATGGATTTCGTCAATCCCTTCGACCCCACCTCCCTCGATAAGGAATACAAAACCGGTGATGACATGGTGTATGGGCAACACCTATTGCAAGATGGCAACGATCTACAGGCGGCCTATGTTATCCGCCGAGATGGCGATTTAGATGTCACTTTTGATGTTGCCACCGCAGCCCTTAAATACCACGGATTTATCGATAACATACATGAGTACGACCTCTTGCTGGCCGAGCATTATGACAGCCGTGTCGCTGGAGTCTCTAGCATTATCAGTGTTGGTGGTGCGATCTGGGCAACGGATCTGGTTGCCACTTGGGGAGAGGAAGATTATCTCTCTCTGGTGAGTAACTGGAGCTACTCCTGGGTTGGCTTCGAGCGCAATATGACCGGAACCATAGAGTATTTCTACAATGGTCTCGGTATTAGTAATGGTGATTATAGCTCCGAGTCCTTGTTGCAACATCCAGAGCTAGTGGCAAAGGTAGAGCGTGGCGAACTGTATAGCCTAGCGCGGCACTATCTTGCTGGTAACCTTTATATTGAGGTGACACCACTTTGGTCACTATCGCAAAACCTCTTTTATAATGCATCGGATAACTCGGCGCTGTATCAGCTACTTAGTCTGAATAGTCTGAGTGATGATTTTCGCTTAACCACAGCGCTGACAGTGCCTATAGGGGCCGATGGTACCGAATATGGTGGGGTAAAAATTAGCGAGGGGCAGTACGCTAGCTTTGAATTATCGCTCTATGCACAACTCGCTTGGTATTTTTGAATGGGTGAAAGTTAATATTTTCTCCTAGAGTCGCGCTTTCGATAGCGCAAGGCTTCACTGTTGGCTTAGCTAACTATTCGTTAAGAGAGGGGTTATTGGTTTAAAAAGCTTGTATAAGATTAAGTCGTAATGAACGCGATTTAATATAGGCATGTGGGGCTTTTATTGCGAGATATTAAGCTAAGCCTTTGTTCTATAAATATACAGGCAAGATAGCATACGGTCACAAGAGAATAGCGCAAACTGTTTCAATATCTGGTATTCTAGCGCCTTATTAGAAGCGACTAACATTGCATATAAATCATGTCCAAACAAGACTCTCTTTGGTTTAAATCTTTACGCTGGATCCAGCGTAAATTAGTTCACACTATCGTTGTGCCTCACGATCCCTTTGATGATCTCAATCTTGATCCAAGCAAGCCGCTAGCTTATGTGATGAAGACTGAGTCGGTCAGTGATATCGCTGCACTCAGTGAAATGACTGCAAAACTTGGCTTGCCTAGCCCTTACGAGGAGCTGGAGGTCAATGGTATCAAGGCTCCGCGAGTCGTTTGCCTAGAGGGAAGTAAGCCTCTTTTTGGCCAACGAGAAGGTGGTGAGCAGTACGTAGATTGCTTTAAGAGACTACTTAGCGTACATAAGCAAAACCGTGAATTAGACATTCAGTTGGTGCCTGTCAGCCTGTATTGGGGTCGTACTCCAGGTAAAGAAGATGACACCATGCGTGCGGCGGTACTTGAGCGCCAAAACCCGACCTGGTTACGCAAGTGTTTGATGATTCTATTTTTAGGGCGTCATAACTTCGTGCAGTTTTCCAATGCGGTGTCATTGCGTTATATGGCCGATGAACACGGTACAGATAAGCGTATCGCACAGAAACTTGCTCGTGTAGCAAGGGTGCATTTCCAGCGTCAGCGTAAGGTGATGACGGGGCCACAACTGCCTAAGCGTCAGGCGTTATTCCACTCTTTACTCAAGTCAGAGTCGATCGCGAAGGCGATTAAAGAGGAAGCGGCAAGCAAGAAGATCTCCGAGGCGGAAGCGCGTGCCAAAGCGATGGAGTATTTGGATGAGATCGCTGCTGACTACTCAGATAGCCTAGTGCGTATCGCCGAACGTTTCCTGACTTGGCTATGGAACAAACTCTATAAAGGCATCAATATTAAAGGTGCTGAGCAGGTAAGACAGCTGCATCATGATGGTCATGAGATTGTTTATGTGCCGTGTCACCGTAGCCACATGGACTACCTGCTACTGTCGTATATTCTCTATTATCAAGGTATGGTTCCGCCGCATATTGCCGCAGGTATCAACCTTAACTTCTGGCCTGCGGGTCCTGCATTCCGACGGGGTGGCGCGTTCTTTATTCGCCGTAGTTTCGGTGGCAATAAGCTATACACAGCTGTGTTCCGCGAGTATTTAGATCAGTTATTTACCAAGGGCTATTCGGTAGAGTATTTCACCGAAGGTGGTCGTTCGCGCACGGGGCGTTTGCTTGCCCCAAAAACGGGTATGTTGGCAATGACCCTAAACAGCGTGCTGCGTGGCGTAGAGCGTCCGGTGACTTTAGTGCCTGTTTATCTTGGCTATGACCATGTGATGGAAGTGGCGACTTACCATAAAGAGTTGAGCGGTAAGAAGAAAAAGAAAGAGTCTGTTTGGCAGGTATTTGGTGCTATCCGTAAGTTGGGTAATTTTGGTCAGGGCTACGTTAACTTTGGTAAGCCTATTACCCTGCATAGTTTCCTCAACGAACAGGCGCCAGATTGGCGTGAAGAGTTAGCTAAAGAGCCTGAACAGAAGCCGACATGGTTAACACCTGTGGTCAATACGCTCGCTAATCGTGTGATGACCAATATCAACGACGCTGCGGCGGTGAGTTCGGTCACTCTAACCAGTATGGTATTGCTGGCTTCTGAGCAAAATGCCCTTGAGCGTACCCAGTTAGAGAAGCAGTTAGATCTTTATTTAACGCTATTGAAAGAGCTGCCATATACCGAATATACCTCGGTACCAGAAGGCAGTGGCCATGATTTAGTGTCTCAAGGCTTAGAGCTTAAGAAGCTGCAGATTGAAAGCGATCCACTAGGCGATATTATCTCGATTGATCAAAGTATTGCGATCACCATGACCTATTATCGCAATAACATCATTCATTTGATGGTTGTACCGTCGTTAATCGCTGCATGTTTATTGCGTAAAGAAAACTGCACTCGTGACGATGTGATTAGTTTCGTTAACGATTTCTACCCGCTGCTTGAGGCAGAGCTGTTTATGGGGATCGAAGATCCGAGCCAATACAGTCACCAGATCCTCGATATTCTCGTGGCGCAGGGGTTAGTGATCGAAGATGGTAGATTTGAAGTGGTTGAAAGCAAAGTAAACCAACTGCTGCTGCTTTCGGGCACGATTGGTGAAACCATGCAGCGTTATGCCATCTTGTTTAATCTACTAGAAATGAAGCCTGAGATTGAACGTTCTGAACTCGAGAAAGATAGCCACCGTTTGGCGCAAAGATTGGGTGCACTTCACGGTATTACGGCACCAGAGTTCTATGACAAGAAGCTATACGCTACGCTGAGTGTCAAATTGAAAGAGCTAGGTTACCTAGCCGATAACCCAGGGTGCAGCGATATCAAACGTATAAAAGAGAGAGCGAATCTACTGTTACGCTCGTCCGTGAGACAAACTATTGTAGATAGTGTGCATGCGGAGCAGAAAGCTTAATGGCAAATCATATGAATGCAGCCAAAAACAAGGCTGCAGGTAAGTCGCTGTTAGGTGGCGCCATGATTATCGCGGGTACGGCAGTCGGCGCAGGCATGTTCTCTTTGCCTGTTGTTGGCGCTGGAATGTGGTTTGGTTACTCGCTATTGATGATGGCAGGTGTGTGGTTTTGTATGTTGGTGTCGGGCTTAATGCTGCTTGAAACCAACTTGCACTTCGATCCAGGGGCGAGCTTCGATACTCTGACTAAGGCGACTCTAGGTCAGTTCTGGCGTATCGTAAATGGCCTATCGATTGCGTTTGTGCTGTATATTTTGACCTATGCCTATATCAGTGGCGGTGGGTCAATTGTAAATCATAGCCTTGAAGGGCTAGGTATTCATCTACCGCAGAGTGTTGCTGGTTTGGTATTCGCCGGTGTATTGGCGACGATAGTCATTATCAGTACCAAGGCGGTCGATAGAATTACCACCGTGATGCTGGGCGGTATGATCATTACTTTCTTCCTCGCCGTGGGTAATCTGTTACTCGACGTCGAGTCGGTGAAGTTGTTTAGTCCAGATGGTGAAAACAAGTATCTGCCCTATATGCTAGCTGCACTGCCTTTCGGCTTAGTGAGCTTTGGCTATCACGGCAACGTGCCAAGCCTAGTAAAATATTACGGTAAAGATCACCGCACTATTATCAAGGCCATAGCGATCGGTACGGGTATTGCCTTGGTGATCTATACCTGCTGGCTTGTTGCCACCATGGGCAATATCTCCAGAACAGGCTTTATCGATATCATTGAGCAGGGCGGTAACATGGGCGTGCTAGTGAACGCCCTATCTGGCGTGATCACCAGTGACTGGTTAACGACCATGCTAACGCTATTTGCTAACCTTGCGGTTGCTTCATCTTTCTTAGGGGTAACCTTAGGTCTATTTGACTATTTGGCGGATCTATTTGGTTTTGATGAATCACGCACAGGCCGTTTAAAGACAGCTGCGGTGACCTTCCTTCCGCCGACTGTGCTTGGTCTGCTATTCCCCAATGGTTTCCTGATTGCTATCGGCTTTGCAGCGTTGGCGGCCACCATTTGGGCGGCAATCGTACCGGCTATGATGGCTTATAAGGTCCGAGCTATGTATCCAGATAGTACTAGTTACAAAGTACCTGGCGGTAACGCGGTGATCGCTATTGTGATCCTGTTTGGTATTGTCACTGCAGCATGCCACTTGTTGGCAATGGCAGATATGCTACCTCTATACGGTTAGTCGTTCGCGGCGGGTTGCTCAAAAAAGCCTCTTTTAAAGAGGCTTTTTTGTTTTCAGCCCTAAAGCATCTGCTTCAAAAGCTGGTTCGTTTATTTTCTAGCTTCAGTTTATTGAGATACTGAGTCGGCGTTTGGCGTCGAAAGCGGGTGAATGAACGGCTAAAACTGTGGGAGTTCGCATAACCTAAGCGGGTTGCAATTTCGGCCACGCTCATTCCCTCCAGCATATATTTAATCGCCTGATTACACAGAATGTATCCAGACAGGTAGGTAAAGGTGAACCCCAGTTTCTGCAACCGTCTCTGTAGCTGTTGCCGCGAAACACCAAACAGAGCGGCGACCGCATCGACGCTAGGCAAGCCATAATAGCGTGAATAATTCACCATCTCATACAGAACCTTAGGCTGATCCGTTGGTTGCGGCATATTGAGGTACTTCTCAAGCTGAGACAGTGGAATAGAAGTGGTGAGTGGCTCAGGGATATAGGTATAGTCGTCGGTGAACATCAACAGACTATCGATACCTAGCCACAGCTCGGTTTGCGGTGCATTCCAAGATACGGGGCAGCCAAATAGTGCTTCAGTTTCTTTTTGTTGAATAGGCGGGCCACTCAGTTGCACTTTGCGCGGACTGTAGTCGTTGCCGGCATAGTTTTTAATGGCGTTAAATAGGGTAAAAGCCACTCTTAATGAGTCATGAGAACGTGCCTTTCCCTTAACGAAAGCGTTGCTGTAGCACCACTTTAAGATCTTTCCAGATTGCTGAGCGTAGTAACTCGCACCAGACTGGAAGCTGCAGATCCCATGGTTGATCCGCCTAAATGACATTGCTAAATCTGGGGCACTTAAAAACCAATTACCCGGTATCTCTAGGTTCGCGAGCGTTAGGTGGCTCTGGATCTTCACCATAAAATCGGTTTCACCAGTTAATCGCTCAATCTGTTCGAACCACTTCGACACTTCTGTAAAAGGGATCAGTGTCATCCTATCTTGAAGTACTAACTTAGGGATGCCTAAGTCATCAGCCGTCACACCATAATGAGCCTCAATCCCCTCTAAAACCGGAGAAACATAGCAAGATCGAATAAAGGCAGTGTTGAGCAGCATAGTGAATATCCTAACCTGATAGTGACCTAATTGAATCATAAAAGAGTGATAATTGATACATAAGTGTACTTCATATTGTGGTGATGAAAAGAAAGGGCAAACTACGCAGCCAAAACACTTTTTTGAGGTTTATTCCTATGAGCTTGTTCAGTATGCCATTTGTAGATACAGGTGTTGATACGGCCCTGCATGGCGTTGCTGCGGTGGTGATGGTGGCGACGGTTGCTGCGGCGGCATTTGGATTCTGGAAGATCCATGAGTTACCAATCAATAAGGCGCACAAAGAGCAGCATCACCAGATAGGACTTATTACCGCGCTCACCTGGATAGGGTTTATTTGGCATTGGGTATGGGTTGTGGCGGTCATCGTTGCCTTTGTCGATGGAGAGAAGGCGCTACGCAGGATCAGAGATGTATGGCGTGAAAAAGAGCCGCAAGCGATAGCGAATGATCCAGCAGTAAAAGAGGAGCAAACCAATGCTTGAAGGCTTAGCGGTATGGGCACTGTTTATCTATCTACTTCGCCTAGTCGGCATGCCTTGGAATACCTACAGTAAAGCGTTTGCCTACTTAGGAGGTACAGGCTGGTTGATGTTTGTCTGGGTGGGTCTGCTTAATTATACCCCGATGGATCTATCGGGTGGCTCCTTAGTGCAATCTCCCCACATTCAGCTGCGTCCGGCAAACTCGCAGATCCGCGGTAAGGTTGAGAATATCTATGTTCAGCCTAACCAGAAGGTTGAGGCTGGACAGCTAATTTATGATTTAGATGCCGAGCCCTATCAAATTGCGTTAAATAAGGCCTTGGTGGCACAGGAAGCCGCCAAGGTAAATCTGTCGTTGGCCAATGAAGATGTAAAGCTTGCGCTTAAGCAGCATGAAGTGGCTATCGCCGACGTCAGTATTACCAAGAATCAGCTCGATGCATCGACGAAAGATCTAGCCTGGAAACAGAAGACATTGGCGCGCTTTATTGAGCAGAACCGTGTCGTGCCAGATACCATCACTAAGAGCCAGTTAGATGAGCAGCAAACGGCGGTGGATCTTGCTAAGGCGCAGGTGCAAACCTATTCAACCCAAATTGAGAAGGCGCAGATGGCAGAGCATACGGCGCTGCTGAATATTGAGAAATCTCATCTGGCAGTAGAGAGTCGTCAATCGGATCTCAATAGCGAACATGAAAATGTGGCACAGGCTCAGTGGAACTTGGATAACACTAAGATCTATGCGCCTGCCGATGGCTATGTGACCAACTTTATCATGCGTGAAGGTCAGTACGTCGGGGTAGCGCCACGCATGCAGATGTACACCAATGAAAAGTACGTACTGATGCGGGTGAACCATCAGGCGATTCGTAACGTTAAAGTTGGTCAACTCGCAGAGTTTGCCTCTGCGGTTTATCCTGGAAAGGTGTTTAACGCCGAAGTTGAAGGTATCGTCGAAGCCACAGGTGAGGCGCAAGGGCGTTTGGTGGCTTTAGATGACAATGTTAGGCAAACCACAGGGCAAAACCTTAACAACAAGCACCATTTTGTCAGGTTAAAACTGACCGAAACTGGTGATTACGATATTCCAGTCGGCTCCGTCGGACTTGCATGGATCTCTGGCACTAAGCCGATAGAGTTCTTAGCTTTCTTAGATGTGATCCGTGGTATCGTGATAAGAATGAAGTCACAAATCTACTACTTCTATTCCATCTAATCTAATCCGATAAAACTAGCCCCAAGCTTATCAGGCTTGGGGTTAGCTATATCTAATTTCTGGTTCTGCTTGCTGATGCAATTTAGGCAAATACGCAGTTACGACCGTTATTCTTAGCCTTGTATAATGCCTCATCGGCGGATTTTAGTGTTTTTTCAAATGAGGTTTCACCGCGCTGCTCGGCTACGCCAATCGAGATGGTGATATTCACTGTCTGGTTTGGCTTCTGCTTTCTGTTTCTATCTAATTTACTCTTACCCTTGCGTCCCTGATCGCGTAGCACAATATTATACTGACTGATTTTTTGTCTGATCTCCTCTAGATGGGGGAGTACTCGTTCAATATTTCTGCTTTCAAATACTATGGTGAACTCCTCTCCGCCGTAACGAAAGACTTGACCACCGCCTTTCACTTTGCTGAGTTTCTTTGCCACTAAACGCAGAACTTGATCGCCAACATCGTGGCCGTAGGTATCGTTAAAGCTTTTGAAGTGATCGATATCCACCATCGCCACGCAGTAATGTTTATTGAGCGATAACGCCATGGTATTTAAGGCTCGTCGAGAGGCGAGCCCGGTTAATTCATCTTTATAGGCGAGATCATAGAGTGCAAATAACATAGAAAACAGGTACGCAGCCGCTAACATAGAGAGCAGGATGGAAAATGCCATGTCGTTGGGAAGGTAGTAGTGAAATAGCCAAATGAATTGCGTCAGTGCAATGGTAGAGTTGGTTCCCGTTGCGTGCCAAACGGTATAGATGCTGATCACTATGCATGAGATCCCGATGGGAAGATACAGGGATGCGATCAAGTTAAGCATGCTAGGCAATTGGGTCATATTAAATGATGATAAACCTTCTGCTCCTGCCTTCCAGACAAAGGCCAGTGCAAAGCAAGCAGAGATACCAATTAAGACTTTGAAAAAGTGGATGGAAATTGGGCTTCTATCCTTGCTGATAGCAAAAAAAGTGATGATTAGAGTGCCAGTAAGAAAGACTTGGTCTCTGTCAAAGCTGACGAGAGGTTCTGTTTGGCTAAGGTGGTAATAAAGCAGTAACAGTATCGATAGGTAGCTAATACGACCACAGCTAAATTGCAGTGCTAGCACTGCAGAAAGCGATAACAGGTAATAGGGGAGGTCATCAAACCTAGGTAGCCATCCCTGCCATGTGACCGTTAACTGCTGGATCACGGCGATACCAATGAACGCAAGTATAATTGGGGCAAAGAGATAACGTAGGCTTCGCTCTAATACAGGCACTCACACTCCTCCTTGATGATGGCTGGATCTAGATTATAGTCCACAGGATCAAACCTATCTTATTTTCCACAGTCGATGTTTCTAGGTGATTTTAAGAATTTACTCACGCTTGTTTGCATCATTTGCTAGTGATAGTTGGACAGCAGACGCAAATCGGTCTTAACTCAAAGGATTAGGATGCGTTAGCGATGGAACCTGTGATGAAAGTTGACCAATATTTTCAAGGCCAGCCATGCTGGATAGAGTTAGCCTCTCTGAATATCAATGCAAGCAAGCAGTTTTATAGCAGCTTATTTGGTTGGGAGATCATCGATATGCCTATCCCGCAGGGGATATATAGCATGATGGCGATCGATGGTGATGATATTGGTGCCATGTATCAACTGCCCGAAGAGATGGTGGCTAATGGTGATACCACCCAGTGGACAGTGTATTTTGCGGTAGAAAATCTTGATTCATCGCTAGTCGATGTCATCGGAGCGGGAGGGACTCTGTTGATAGGTCCCCATGATGTCGGTGAGGCTGGGCGCATGGCGATCGTTCAAGATCCAGAAGGGGCGAGGTTTGCACTCTGGCAAGCGAAAAACCATCTGGGAGCGCAACGCGCAGCCGAAACTCATACCCTGTGTTGGGTGGAGTTAGCCTGTCGTGATCCGCAGGAGGCAAAGAAGTTTTATCCCCATGTGTTTGGCTGGGGGACGAGAGACAGTAATATGGAAGGCATGGATTACACCGAGTGGCAGGTGGGAGCGCAAGATATTGGCGGCATGATGGCGATGTCCGAGGAGTGGGGTGATATGCCTGCCCATTGGATGCTGTATTTCACCGTTGAAAACTGCGATGACAAAGCGGCGCAGGTTGATCAGCTCGGTGGCAAGGTCTGTGTGCCTCCTACCGATATTCCTAATGTTGGTCGCTTTGCGGTAATTAACGATCCTGACGGTGGCTTCTTTTCGATTATAGAGCTGCGTATGGGCAGTTAAGCTTATACCGATTGACTATTAATAACGAAACAGGGTCGCAATGCTGCGACCCTGTTTGGTTATGGCTTTCTAACCTACTCCTTACTTAAAGATCGGCCATAGATCAGCAGATAGATCGCAGGGATCACAAATAGCGACAGCAGTGGTGCTGTGACCATACCGCCCACCATAGGGGCTGCAATTTTTTGCATCACCTCATTACCCGTACCGCTGCCCCACATGATAGGTAGTAATCCAAAGAAGATGGTGGCTACCGTCATCGCCTTAGGACGAATACGCATAACTGCGCCGTGAATAAGCGCTTCGCTTAAGTCGCTGCGTTTATTGAAGTCTCCAGCCAGCCTACGCTCTTTGATGCTGTTATTCAGGTAAACCTGCATTACCACGCCAAATTCGGCGGCAACACCAGCAAGCGCGATCATCCCCACAGATACCGCCACGGAGAAGTCGAAGTTCAGGAAGTAGAGTAACCAGGCGCTCCCCACGAGTGAGAAAGGTAGACTCAGCATAATCACCGACGCTTGGATAAACGAGCTAAAGGTCATCATGAGTAACATGAAGATAACCGCTAGCATTAACGGCACAACCAGCTGCATCTTGGCTTCTACTCGCTGCATATACTCATATTGACCTGCAAAACTATAGTTGTAGCGTGGCGGTAAGGCGATCTGCTCGTCTAGCGCCGCCCTTGCTGTCGTGATGTACTCGCCGATAGAGATATCTTTCAAATCGACAAATACCCAGCTGATCAAACGGCCGTTTTCACTGGCAAGCATAGGTGCACCATCACTGATGGTGATGCTGGCAAGGTTACCTAGGGGCAGATATTTGCCCGTTTTTGTTAGTACAGGCAGATCTTCTAGCTTTTCGATACTGTCGCGCAGCTCCCTTGGGTAGCGGATATTGATCGGATAGCGTTCTTGGCCTTGAATCGACTGTCCCACCTGCATGCCGCCAATTGCCATCTGCACCACGTCTTGAATATCTTTGAGGGTCATTCCATACCGAGCGGCATTTTTAAGATTGGGCTCAATATCGATATAACGACCACCACTGGTGCGCTGGGCAAAGGCCGAAGCCGTGCCGGGTAGTTTACTGACCACGGCTTCTATCTCTGTGCCTATTCGCTGCAACTCATCGATATCGGCACCGGATATTTTTATGCCGACAGGGGTTCTCACCCCGGTTGATAGCATATCGATACGAGTCTTGATTGGTTGCACCCAGGCATTGGTCATCCCCGGAACTTTGACGGTTTTTTGTAGCTCAGCGATAATGCCTTCCAGCGTCATACCTTCTCGCCAAGTGTTCCTTGGATTAAGCATGATGGTGGTCTCAAGCATGGTGAGAGGCGCCGGATCCGTTGCTGTCATGGCGCGGCCGACCTTACCAAATACCCGCTTCACTTCGGGTATGGTTTTTATCAATCTGTCGGTTTGCTGCAAGATCTCCGCCGCCTTACCTGCACTGACGCTCGGTAGTGTGGTAGGCATGTAGAGTAGATCGCCCTCTTCGAGCTCAGGCATAAACTCGCTGCCCATCTTGGTCATCGGATATATCGCACTTGCGAGTGTCACCATGGCCAGCAAGATGGTGATTTTTGGAAAACGCAGTACCAAGCGTAGTGTCGGCTCGTAAATCGCGATTAATAATCGGCTAATCGGGTTTTTGCGCTCGTCGGGGATTTTTCCGCGAACGAAATAGCCCATTAACACTGGGATCAGGGTGATCGCCAATATCGCACTCGCCGCCATGGCAAAGGTCTTGGTATAGGCTAGCGGATGGAACAGGCGTCCCTCCTGCGCCTCTAGGGCAAACACTGGCACGAAGCTTAGGGTGATGATCAGCAAGCTGAAAAACAGTGCCGGCCCGACTTCAACCGATGCTTTGCGAACCAATTCCCAATGTGCTTCCCCAGTAGGCGTGGCACCATTATGTTGCTCGCGGTAGTGCTCTAAGTGTTTATGGGTGTTCTCCACCATCACAATAGCGGCATCCACTACCGCACCAATGGCGATAGCGATACCGCCTAGGCTCATGATATTGGCGTTGACACCAATCATGTTCATCACGATAAAGCTGATTAGAATCGAGATCGGCAGTGAGATAATCGCCACTAATGTCGAGCGGGCGTGGAGCAGGAAGATCAAGCAGATCACTGCGACCACAAGCATTTCTTCCAGTACTTTGTGCTTGAGGTTATCCACCGAATTAAGAATAAGCTCAGAGCGATCGTAAGTGATCACTAACTCAACCCCATCGGGTAGGCCGTTTTCTATCTCTTTGAGCTTGCCTTTAACATTATTGATGGTCGCAAGGGCGTTCTCACCGTAGCGCATCACCACGATACCGCCGACCACTTCGCCTTCACCATTTAGTTCGGCAATACCACGGCGTGCGGCAGGACCGGTACGCAGCTGAGCCACATCTTTCATCAATACCGGCGTGCCAGATTCTGACACGATACCTAGCGGGATCTCTTCAAAATCGGCCAAGGTTTGGCGATAACCGGTGGAGGTGATCATATACTCGGCTTCGGCCATCTCGATAACCGAGCCGCCAGTAGAACTGTTGGAGTTATCTAAGGCATTTTTCACCGTCATCAAATCAATTTGATACAGCGCCAACTTATGCGGGTCGACGATGATCTGATAGGACTGCTCCATGCCGCCTA
This sequence comes from Shewanella sp. Isolate13, assembly GCF_022398325.1. Lineage (GTDB taxonomy): Bacteria > Pseudomonadota > Gammaproteobacteria > Enterobacterales > Shewanellaceae > Shewanella. Next base: position 20,886 of record NZ_JAKEVD010000034.1, on the reverse strand, counting down.
TGGTCGCCACCTCAGATACGCCCTCTACGCTTTGCAGCTCCAGTTTTAAAAACCAATCTTGCAAGGAGCGTAATTGAGCTAAGTCATGCTTACCCTTACGGTCGACTAAGGCATATTGGAACACCCAGCCCACGCCAGAGGCGTCAGGGCCTAAGGTCGGGGTAACGCTATCTGGCAGTTGTCCCTGAGTCTGAGAGAGGTACTCTAAAACCCGTGAACGTGCCCAATAGATGTCGGTACCATCTTCAAAGATAATATAGACGTAGGAGTCACCGAACATGGAGAAACCACGCACGGTTTTCGCGCCTGGCACCGCCAGCATGGCGGTGGATAACGGATAAGTTATCTGATCTTCCACTAACTGCGGCGCCTGTCCTGGATAAGACGTTTTGACAATAACCTGCACATCAGACAGGTCGGGTAGTGCATCCAGAGGTGTCATGCGCATCGCCTGATAGCCAATTAAGGCAATCACAGCTGTAAGCACTAACACCATCGCTCGCTGTTTAATCGAGGCACTGATAATTTTTTCTAGCATGATCAGTCTCCGATTAGTGGTTTGCGTGTGGATCGTTTGCCGCGCTACTGTTCTCGCTGCTATTGCTGCCACTTAAGCGCTGTAAGCTGCCTTGGATACTGGCTTCTGAATCCAGTAAGAATTGACCGGAAACAATCACCTTGTCGCCAACGGTTAAGCCTTCGATGATCTCGGCCTTGCCCTGAGCAATCATACCGACTTTAACCGGCACAGAAGCAAAACGGTTATCGTCACGCTGCACCACGACACGGTTCTCGCGGCCAGTGAGGATCAAAGCTTCTGTAGGGATCGCTAGTACTTCTCGCTTAGGCCCGCCAAACAGCTTCACATCGACTAAGGTACCAGGCTTTAACAGTTTATTTGGGTTATCTAACTTGATCCGCACGCGCATTGCACGGGAGACGGGATCCAGCTCTGGATAGATGTAGTCGATGGTCGATTCTAGATCGAATAACCCCTGAGCGGCCGAGGTGACTTCCACAGGGCGCCCCAGTTCTAACCAGCTCTGTTCATTCTCAAACACATCGGCAATCACCCACACACTGCTTAAATCAACGATTTCAAACAGGGTATCGCCGGGCTGGACATACATGCCATGACGTACCGTAAGCTTACTGATAAAGCCATCCTGCTCGGCATAGAATGGCACCCGATAGATAGTCTTGCCTGTGCGCTCCAACTGCTTGATTGTGGCTGAGCTCACACCGAGTAACTCAAGGCGTAGACGAGCCTTACGTAGTAAACTTTGGCCACGATTTTGGTCTTGTTTCAGATAGTCTACCGCTTGCATATAGTCATCTTGAGCATTAATCAGCTCAGGAGAATATAGCTCATAGAGTAGTTGGCCTTTCTTTACGCGTTGGCCGACGTTGTGCACCATCAAGGTTTCAATCCAGCCGTTGACGCGGGTGTGACTGTGGCCGATGGCGTTCTCGTTATACTCCACGGTACCGATAGTTTTCACTAGCTTCCAAAGCGTGCCTTTAGTCACTTGCTCGCTGCGCATACCAAGAGCTTGCTGCATACCGCCCGATACGCCAACAACGACTTCCTCACCGACACCGCCGATAGTGACTTTCTCTAAGTCCATACCACATATAGGGCAGCTACCAGGCACATCTGAGACGACATGGGGGTGCATAGGGCAGACATACTTTATGTTGCCGTCACTACTACTTTGCGCGGCGGGCGCCAGCGTCGGTTTAGGCTGGCTGAGGATTTTATCTGCCTGAGACTGCTCAGTTGATGGAGTCGATTGAGCTGTGTGGTTATGGCCAGCATGCTCATCGGGGGGAGTTTCTTCTTCCTCCTCTTTTACCAAAAACATCTTACACTCAGGGCAGCGGCCAGGTTCATGGCTAGTCACCTCTGGGTGCATGGGGCAGTAGTAGTTTTCGATAGCCGCAACCTGGGATGAGCCTGATTGCTTATCCCCTTCTTGTTCGTCTTGTACCAAAAACATCTTACACTCAGGGCAGCGGCCAGGTTCATGGCTGGTCACCTCTGGGTGCATGGGGCAGTAGTAGTTATTACTAACCGCTGCTTTCTGCTTTTGATGAGACGTGGTGTCCGCTTCATCTTGAACGAGAAACATCTTGCACTTAGGGCAGCGGCCAGGCTCATGGCTGGTCACCTCTGGGTGCATAGGGCAGTAATACTCAGTTCCACGTTGATTGGACTCATGCTGATGAGTCTGTGTATGTTCTTTGTCGGCAGCCGTCGCCTGGCTAAAACCCAACTGCGGGGTTGCAACCATCACTAGACTTAAAGCGCAGACTGCAGAGCGGCGCGCTTTCTTCAGTTTTAATAAACTCATAATGCCTTATCTCCACCCTAGATATTAGTGATGCTTGTGAGCAGATTTAGCAGCCTTGTCGCCAGCAGCGATAGGTTCTAGATCCATTCCACACTTAGGGCAGCTATCGCCTGCTTGACCTGTAATAGCTGGGTTCATAGGGCATGCATGGGTATGCTTGCTCATATGTTTGTGGTGCTTGTTAGCTTTATTAGGGCACGACTCTTTGTTAGGGCAAGAGTCACAGTTTTTAGCGTTATCGGCTTTTGCGATAGGTTCTAGGTCCATGCCGCATTTAGGGCAGCTGTCGCCTGCTTTACCTGTAATAGCTGGGTTCATAGGGCATGCATGGGTATGCTTGCTCATATGCTGGTGGTGCTTGTTAGTTTTATTAGGGCACGACTCTTTATTAGGGCAAGAGTCACAGTTTTTGCCATGGCCTTTAGCTGCAGTTTTAGCTGCTTCTAAGTCCATGCCGCACTTAGGACAAGAATCACCTTTAACACCGGTTACTTCAGGATGCATAGGGCAAGCATAATCTTGGCTTTGCACAGCGTGTTGGTTCTTATGGGCACCATGATGGTGCTCATTTGCTGATGCTGTACCCGTCCAAGACAGAAGTAACAGGGCAGATAAGGCTAAACTTATAAGGGTTTTCATAACTCAACTCCATCGTATAGATGGCCGAATGCCTGTGCTTAATTTGAGCAGCAGAACAATTAACGGCTTAAATAATTGCTGATTAAGATTAATTTGTTTTCTTTTTTTACAAAGAGATATTCGCATAGGGGCATAGTGCCTTGGTTTACGCGATTGGAGGTCTTAAATCTTGTGGCAATGAAATAGAGTGGAAATGAGGCATAGGAGTGGCCAATGCAATATCGGAAGTGTTGAAACCTGGCCAAGGTGTCACACTAAACAGGGTACCTGTTACTGAAATAACCAAGCAGTGGTTGCAGTCACTCTGGCAGTTTCCGTTGCCATTGCAGCAGCTTTGAGAGTCGCCGGGAAGCATTTGCATACTCTCTTCAGACTCACAGCAATGAGTGTCTTCATCCATTTGGTCTTGGTGACATTCAGTTCCCGCTTGCATGCTCATCATTGGCATTTCATCTGCCATCGCATTTGGCACCATCCATGAACCATTAGTCAGCACTAGCTGGCTCAACAACGCGAGCAGCATAAATGCTAATAATGTATGACGGCGAATTCTGCTAAACATGATGTTTCCAAATAATAAGCAGTGATTAGTCTACCATAGGAAAAGAGCGGCGCATTGATAAAGTTCACAAATTCACCTGCTCAACGCGCGTTCTTTATAAGATATGGGCTCAATATCTTACTGTTTTGATAGTAGTAATTTTGCCATCAATTGTCCATGTGTCATCAGGCTAACCTGTTTTTCACTACCCATACCATTATTGAGCTTAATGGTTGGATTATCGATGAACTGATAGGCATCCTCTTCAGACAAAATGCTCGGCGTGAACGCCTTATAGTTGGCGGCAGTTTCAAGGTCGATATAGAGGTAAAGTGGCTCAGACCTTACCCAATTTGAATCTTCCGCGTTGGTTTCGAATAGATCACGGTACTGTACCTCAATCAAATTTTGTCCTTGATCTAATTCTAGATAACGACTGTCAACGTTACTTAATCCATTAACGGTGAGTACTTCAATCGACTCGGGAAACGCTACTGAGGCGGCCTGAGATGTGAAACTGGCGATTGATAATGCGATTACGCTGATAAACTTTTTCATAATAAACTCCAAACAAAGTTAGATAATGAATATGGCGGTCAGTGTTCGGCTAAGGCTGGTAGGCAAGACTCTAGCTTTCCTACTACCATTTAAGCCCCTTGAAAACAGCTTGAGACCGATCGCCTCGCCTACTATCAACATTGGATTGATAGCTAAAGGCGCAGATTGCTTAAATTGTTGTAACTGACTTCTTGTGCTGTATTGAGTTAGCTAAAGAAGCCGTTAAATATGAGGTTAAGCGGGCAAACCGATGGGAGGGGGATTGAGCGATGAGAGTTCAGCGGTCTGTAAAGACCAGAAAGCCGTTTGTAGGCTTGCCATTGAACTTTGAGCGATAAGCATTAATTGCGCTTGCTCTACAATACCGGGCGCAGAGACACTGCTGGATGCACAGTCGTTTGCACCCAACATCTTACATAGAGCGTCGCAGTCTATGTTATCTAAGTTTAAATTGGGCATCTTAGATGCGCAGTTCATTTGAGAGTCTGCTAAAAAGGACGCGGTTAAGGTATTAGCGTCTAGAGCCTCGCTTTGTGTTTGAGATACTTGAGACTCGATATGTTGAGATGCGTGTGAACTGGCATGCAAAAATTTAGGCATAGCCATCGCAGGAGACAGAATAAACTGTCCAATCAATGCGATAAAAAATGCTAAAAAGGTAATTTGCTTACGCATGCCTAACCTTAGGTTATGTAACAAAGTGGATATAATTAACTAGACCTGCGCTTTATCGGAAAAGTTGCAAAAATCATAAAATTTTTGATTTTAGGCCTGTTACCCATCTCACTTTTACATCTAAAAGAATTTCAAATTAAATAACCTAAATCAGCCTAATATCAGGTTGGTAACTTATTAACCTTGCGATAATCAATGCTTTAGCGTAGCTTTAGTGATGGTGCATATAACATAGGCTGACGTTGGCGCCAAAGACAGATTTGGAGCCATGTCTCATTTTGCACTTTTAGTTCCAGATCAATGACTAGGATCTAGTTTATAATGATCAAATAAATAGAGATGAAGTTAACTTACATCGATATAAAAATTAAATACTTGGAGATGAGTGATGAACTGGCGAGCACTATTTAAACCTAGCGCAAAATTTTCGATTCTGGCATTGCTGATTATCGGTGTCGTTGTCGGTGTTGTTGGCTACTTTGCTACACAACAAACTTTACACGCAACGAGTACAGATGAGTTCTGTATGAGCTGTCACAGCAACCACTCATTAAAAGATGAAGTGCTTGCATCTGCTCACGGCGGCGGTAGCGCGGGTATCACGGTACAATGTCAAGATTGTCACCTTCCACACAACCCAGTTAAGTACCTAGTTAAGAAGATCATCGTATCTAAAGATCTATACGGTTACCTAACTATCGACGGTTTCAACACTCAAGAGTGGTTGGATGAAAACCGTAAAGAGCAAGCCGATCTAGCACTTAAGTATTTCAAAGGCAATGACTCAGCTAACTGTCAGCACTGTCACACTCGTATCTACGAGAACCAGCCTGAAACTATGAAGAAGATGGCGAAGAGAATGCACGCTAACAACTTCAAGAAAGAAGAAGACAAGCGTAAGACTTGTGTAGACTGTCACAAAGGTGTTGCTCACGTTTATCCTAAGGGATAATGCTCACGTTTATCCTAAGGGATAATGCTCAGGCATAAGCCTAGCCACTGAGTGAACCAAGCTGTTTTAAGTAACAAGTCTAAGCAGCAAGTTAAATCGCTAAAAGCCCCTTAATTGGGGCTTTTTTGTTTTTAAAGATCGGATAAAGCAGGGAAAAGCCGGGAAAGGTCCTAGGAGGGGCAAAGAAAGGTCCTAGGTTCTAGGCCCTTCTTTTAAAGCTAAGACGAACGGCCTGCGGCCTAGGGAACGTGACTACGTCACTGACGGAACGCTGCGCTTACGGAAAAGATGGAAAAGCAAAGACGGTACAAGCTAAGACGAAAAAGCGGCTTCAATCTTACTGTTGTAGATCGGGCTTGAGCCCGTCAGTCTTTTGATTTTCCTAGTAGGGCGTAGTCCGCCCTCGTAGCGAAGCGCCCTAGGATCTAGGTCGTAGGTCCTAGGAAAAGCAAAGCCCGGTAAAAGCCGGGAAAGCTAAGAGACGGAAAAGGTGGTGCTTTTGGCTTTTCCTAGCAGGGCTTAGCCCGTCCTCGCAGCGAAGCGCCCTAGGATCTAGGTTCTTCTTTTAAAGCTGAGCCTGCTTATCCATAACCTGCCTGCGATACTGCAGTAGGCTGAATACGCCGAAAAGGAAGACCTGCAGATAATCTGATTTTTTCAGTGGTAGCAAGGTGTTAAACAGCGTGTGGAAGATGAACGTCTGAAAGCAGTGCATAAAGATGGTCATCACAAATAGGATGTTGAGGATCACCGATACATTGCCCTCAAATGGCATGGCTAGGTTATACAGCATCATTAACCAAGCGAATGCGGTCACAATTTTACCTAGAACGAGCATAGCTTTCATTTAGTTGGTTTCCTCGGTGTCACTTGTCGTTTCATCGAGCACTGGCTCGGCTGAATATTGATATAAACGATAGATCACTTGACCAGCCTTCTTCTCTTTTAGCAAGCTCCAGCTCGCCGGTACGGTTAGCATGGCGATTTCGCTTTCTGTTTCTACGTAGATCAGAGCATCATCCTTAAGCCACTGATGCTGATCGATAAGGCTAATGCTCTTCTCCGCCAGTGACTTTCTAAAAGGCGGATCGATAAACACCAGATCGAAGCCTTCGCTCGGCTTGCTGGCAAGTAAGGCTAGGCTATCACCCTTGATGACATCGGCGTTCTCACACTTGAGCGTGGCAAGATTAGCCACAAGCTGTTTCGCCGCTTGAGCCTGGAGCTCGAAAATCTTGGCGTAACTGGCGTATCGTGACAGTGACTCTAGGCTTAACGCGCCACTACCGGCAAAGCAGTCGAGTACACGAGCGCCACGCACATCATTAGCAATCCAGTTGAACAGAGTCTCTCTGACGCGATCAGTGGTTGGGCGCAGTCCTTCAAGATCGTGAATGGGCAGCTTTCGCGAGCGCCACTGGCCTGAAATAATCCTAACTTGACCGCTAGAAGGTCTTTTTTTGACCATGGTGTCCTCGTGATTTTGCCTAATGAAAGAAAGTGGTAGACTATGCCGTCTGAATTTAGGTCGTTATTTTATATCAAAGCACAGCTAAAAGGTAAAAAGCAGTGATGAGAATCCGTCTGAATGGCGTTTTTGCTGTTTTTATCAGCGTAATTTGAGCTGGTTTTTGATATAACGTCCTCCACCCTAATGCATTTATGTACAGCTATTTGAGCACCGGTATCACACATGGCAAAGAAAGGTTTTTTTTCCTGGTTCCGCAAGGATAAATCTAAAGAAGAAGCGCAGGCTGTAGAAGCGGCGAAACTAGAAGCTGAAAAGCTTGAACTTGAAAGAGTTGAAGCGGAGCGCATTGAATTAGAAAGAGTAGCAGCCGAGCAGGCCGAAACTGAAAGGCTTGCAGAAGAAGCGCGCCTAGCTGCGGAGCAAGCAGAAGCCGCACGTCTTGAAGCTGAACGCATCGAAACAGAAAGAGTGGCAGCAGAGCAGGCTGAGGCTCAAAGAATTGAAGCCGAAAGAATCGAAGCTGCGCGTCTTGAATCAGAAAGAGTCGCGGCGGAAGCTGCAGCCGAACAGGCACGCCTTGCGGCAGAGCAGGCGGCCCAAGCAGAAGCGGAACGCCTTGAATCTGCAAGAGTGGCTGCTGAGCAGGCCGAAGCCGAAAGAATCGAAGCTGCGCGTCTTGAATCAGAAAGAGTCGCGGCGGAAGCTGCAGCCGAACAGGCACGCCTTGCGGCAGAGCTGGCGGCCAAAGCAGAAGCTGCTCGTCTTGAAGCGGAACGTCTTGAATCTGCAAGAGTGGCTGCTGAGCAGGCCGAAGCCGAAAGAATCGAAGCCGAGCGTCTTGAATCAGAGCGTCTTGAATCAGAGCGTCTTGAATCAGAAAGAGTCGCGGCTGAAGCGGCAGCCGAACAGGCTCGTCTTGCGGCAGAGCAGGCGGCCAAAGCAGAAGCTGCTCGTCTTGAAGCTGAACGCCTTGAATCTGCAAGAGTGGCTGCTGAGCAGGCCGAAGCCGAAAGAATCGAAGCCGAGCGTCTTGAATCAGAGCGTCTTGAATCAGAGCGTCTTGAATCAGAAAGAGTCGCGGCTGAAGCTGCAGCCGAACAGGCTCGTCTTGCGGCAGAGCAGGCGGCTCAAGCAGAAGCTGCGCGTCTTGAAGCTGAACGCCTTGAATCTGCAAGAGTAGCTGCAGAGCAAGCCGAAACCCAAAGAATTGAAGCCGAAAGAGTCGAAGCTGAACGTCTTGAGTCTGAAAGGCTGGCAGCAGAGCAAGCTGAAGCCGAACGTATTGAGGCAGAAGCTGCGGAACAAGCAGAGCAACAGCCAGAGCCACAGGCTAAGCCGGTAAAAGAGGGGCTTTTCGCCCGCCTAAAGCGTGGTCTTAAGCGTACCAGTGAGAGTATTGGTAGCGGCTTTATCGGTTTGTTTAGCGGCAAGAAGATCGATGACGATCTGTTCGAAGAGTTAGAAGAGCAATTACTGATTGCCGATGTCGGTGTTGAAACGACAAGCCGCCTAATTAAGAGCCTAACCGAGCAGGCAAGCCGTAAGCAGCTGAAAGACGGTGAAGCGCTATACGATCTTCTACGTGAAGAGATGCAAAAGACGCTCGATCCTGTATCTGTGCCTTTAGTGCCAGAAAATGCCGATGGTCCTTTTGTGATCTTAATGGTGGGTGTCAACGGTGTGGGTAAGACTACCACTATTGGTAAACTGGCTAAGCAGTATCAGGCGCAAGGTAAATCTGTCATGTTAGCGGCGGGTGATACCTTCCGTGCGGCCGCGGTTGAGCAGTTACAGGTTTGGGGTCAACGTAACGATATTCCTGTTATCGCTCAGCATACTGGCGCAGATAGCGCATCTGTATTGTTTGATGCACTACAAGCGGCTCGTGCCCGTAATGTTGATGTATTGATTGCCGATACCGCAGGTCGTTTACAGAACAAGGCACACTTGATGGACGAGCTTAAAAAGGTCGTTCGCGTGATGCAAAAGCAAGACGAAACCGCACCGCACGAGGTGATGTTAACCTTAGATGCGAGCACGGGTCAGAACGCCATCAGTCAGGCGCAGCTATTCCAAGAGGCAGTCGGGGTAACGGGTATCACCATCAGTAAGCTAGATGGTACCGCAAAGGGCGGGGTGATCTTCGCTATCGCCGATAAGTTTGGCATTCCTATTCGTCATATCGGCGTGGGTGAGCAGATCGACGATCTACGTACTTTTGATGCAAAAGACTTTATCGAAGCCTTGTTTAGCCAGACAAAAGACGACAAAGACGTTAAATAGCGTTAGCTTATAGAAGATAATTTAAACAGCATACTCGATACGATATCGCCAACTAACAAGAAATCTAATTAATGATTCGATTTGAGCAGGTAAGTAAAGTCTATCCCGGAGGGCAAAAAGCCCTATCGGATGTGAGTTTCCATCTAAAGCGTGGTGAGATGGCCTTTTTAACGGGTCACTCCGGCGCAGGTAAGAGTACGCTACTCAAGCTGATCACCGTTATTGAAAGGGCGAATGGTGGTCGCGTGTCAATTAATGGCCATGATATCGCTAAAGTTAAGCGCTCGCAGGTGCCTTATCTGCGTCGTGATATCGGCATGATTTTCCAAAACCATCATCTATTAATGAACAAGAGTGTGTTCGATAACGTCGCGCTGCCATTGATGATCGAAGGTTTCTCTATTGGCGAAATTCGTAAACGCGTTGCAGGTGCGCTCGATATGGTTGGCCTGTACGGCAAAGAGCGACATAACCCAATTATGTTGTCTGGTGGTGAGCAACAGAGGGTGGGGATCGCTCGCGCAATTGTAAACAAGCCGCCTCTATTATTAGCCGATGAGCCAACGGGTAACTTAGATCCTAAGTTGTCGATGGATATTTTGCGCCTGTTTGAGACTTTTAATGACTCTGGTACAACCGTCCTTATCGCAACCCATGATCTGGGACTTATTGCGCGGATGAAATACCGCACCTTAACCCTTAAGCAAGGTCGAGTCTTGGGAGCCGAAGAGCTCACTAGCCAAGATAACCCTGGCAGTTTCTGAGGATAAAGTCATGAGTAAGCAGCCTCAGTTAAATCGCAGTAAGTTACCGATCTCCGGTCGCATCGTGATGTTTTTCATCCGTCACATTCAACATGCAATGGCGAGTATGGGAGAGTTATGGCGCAACCCAGTGTCCTCTATCATGACCATGGCCGTCCTTGGTGTTAGCCTCAGCTTACCTGCTGCGTTGCAGGTATTGGTGAAAAATGCCGAGACCATTACCGAGTCTTGGAATAGCGCCGCCGAAATATCTCTGTTTATCGATGAGGGGCGCAGCGACACGGTGATCCAGAGTTTGATTACTCGCCTAAAGGTTTACCCTGAGGTGAGTGATGTGAACTATATCGATCGCGATCAGGCATTAGAAGAGTTTCAGCGCCTTTCGGGTTTTGGTGAGGCGCTCTCTTATCTAGACTCGAATCCGCTACCAGCAGTGGTGATGGTGACCCCGAGTCTTAAATATTCAAGTCCAGCAGGTGCAAGAGAGCTGCTGCGTAAACTAGAGCAAGAGCCTGAGGTTAGCTTTGGTCGGTTAGATATCGAATGGCTAGAGCGCCTACAAGCTGTGGTCAAGCTATTAGAGCGTACCGTGCTGGCGATTGCTGCACTGCTAGTGCTCGCCGTGGTGCTGGTGATAGGTAACACCATCCGCCTAGCGATTATGAACCGTCGCACCGAAATTGAGGTGATGAAGCTAGTCGGTGCTACCGAAGCCTTTATTCAGCGGCCCTTCCTCTATACCGGGATCTGGTATGGAATAATTGGCGGCATATTAGCCTGGGTCATTATCAATCTGTTGGTTTGGTATCTCGACTCCGCGTTGGCAGAGCTATTGGGCCTATACGGCAGTCAACTGCAGATGGAGTCTCTCTCCGTTGCAGAACTGGGTCAATTGGTGCTGCTGGCATCATTCTTAGGCTGGTTAGGATCTTACCTTTCTGTACGCCAACACTTAAGAGCGATAGAGCCGTCATAGGTTAGTGGCAATGGCTAAAAGGTGAACTTTTTTTCATTTGCGTTGCCCATAACTAGGTGCAAGACTCTATACGTCTATAATGAGTATTGACCCATATTAGATAAAACCGATGGTTGACATATTTTGTCAATTAGTCGATAGTTCACTGTCCATTTCAGTAATGAGTGGATGAGAACGTAGATTTAAGCAAGACCTTTGTAAGAAAGTAGTAGGAGCGTAAATGACAGATCAAGCGCAATCAATGGCACTGATGGTTCCCCAAAGTAGCGGCAGCCTCGAGTCTTATGTTCATTCAGCACACAACATTCCAATGTTGGAAGCTGATAAAGAATATGAGCTAGCGAAGCGTCTACAGGAAACTGGTGACCTACAGGCTGCAAAACAGCTGATTATGTCGCACCTGCGTTTCGTGGTACACGTTGCAAAGGGTTACGCTGGCTATGGCTTGCCACAAGCTGACTTAATCCAAGAAGGTAATATCGGCCTGATGAAAGCGGTTAAGCGTTTCGACCCCGATGTGGGCGTTCGCTTGGTATCGTTTGCCGTACATTGGATTAAAGCTGAAATTCATGAGTATGTGCTGAAAAACTGGCGCATCGTTAAAGTCGCCACCACTAAGGCGCAACGTAAATTATTCTTCAACCTGCGTAAGGCTAAGACCCGTCTAGGTTGGTTTAGCGATAGCGAAGTGGGCATGGTTGCCGACAGTTTAGGCGTATCGAAAGCCGATGTGACCGAGATGGAATCGCGCATGGCGGCGCAAGATCCTGCCTTCGATCTCGCTAGCGACAACGATGATGAACATGATTATGCTCCTATGCATTATCTTGAAGATCACTCGTCAGATTTAGCGTCTCAAGTTGAGAATGACAACTGGGAACAGAATAACCAAGCGCGTCTGCTATCGGCCATCAAGACCCTTGATGAGCGTAGCCAGCATATTCTTAAGGCGCGTTGGTTAGATGAAGACAAGACCACATTGCAAGATTTAGCGGCGACTTACCAAGTGTCTGCTGAACGTATCCGACAATTGGAAAAGAATGCAATGAATAAGCTTAAAGGCTGTATGGAAGCTTAAAGCTTCGTATCAGCTTTAGCGACTTTATTAATAATTGAAACCTGCTTACCCAAGCAGGTTTTTTTATGTCTGGAACATTTATGCCAAAAGCCCATGGATGGATAGCTTTTGGCTTTATGTCTGGAATTTGGGCTGACACATGTGTCAGTGGCATCAGGCTACACCTGACCTTTAAGTTAGACTGCGTCTAACAAGTGTTAGCTATCAAGCTGCGCTTGATAAAAGGTCGTGGCGCTTCGCCCACACCCGAGCCAAGGGGGAAAGCGCTTGTCCCCCTTAGCGAACCCTCAGCGCCCCCGACGAAGTTGTTGATCCTCATACTTATGGATAAATCACTAACGCTTCCGATGGGGCATCCTGCCCCGCGAAAGCTATGCCGACGTCCATGTCGGCATCACGTGATTTATTCCAACGTACTTCGGCAACTTCGATGGGGAAGTGGTGTTTTCTGGGAGTTGATTAGCGATTGGTAGGCTTGTGCTTTTCTGTTATGAACACTGAAACCTAGTGATTGTGCCTTTCTAACTCAGTGTAGATACAGCTGAGGCCGTCGGAAACATGGATGTTTTCGTTGAGCGGTCAAGGACGGCGTAAAGCGTGCCTCAGAAGTGTCTGCACATGCGCCGGCTGCAGGCCATTGGAACCACTATTGCTGGAAGTTGGTTTCTAGCATCAAATGACGATGAGATTAAAGATTCAAAGCATTAGATTTAAAGCCAGCGTTAGTTTCACGCAAATGAAACCCTTAGCCGCTGCACATACGCCTGCTGCAGGCAATTAGCTGCATCTGATGGAGGCCGTGACTAATGACGACATTAGATACTGAAATAAAAACAGTTAAGCTGCTGTGTTTGTTGCAGTTAGGCTGTGTCTAACAAGCATCACAGAGTACTTCGGCCGCAGGCCTTGGAACCATAGTGCTGGAGGTTTCCTCTCTGCAGAGGAATGACACTTTACGATGTTTATCAAGCGAAGCTTGATTGAAGTGTCAAAGTTGACTGAAATTCAACTCATTATTTCGCGAGCTTAACAGCTTCAATCACCTGTTTACGGATAACCTTAATCCCTGCGCTGCTAACCTCTGCCCAAGGATAATATTGCCTTGGTCGCTTAAAGCGGGCAATTTTATCTGCGAGAAACTCAGTTAACTCTGCTTCGTCAGGCATACGGCTGTAAGAGTTATCAAGCTTACTCTCATTAAGCTTAAGTATGGCTGCTGGTAAGTTGCCAAACTTAGCGTCTGCCACGGGGAAAACGATGGCATCGCTGATTAACGGATGTAGCTTTAAAGCGGTTTCGATCTCCTCCGGTTGGATGTTTTCGCCGCCGCTGATGAACATGTTGTCAGCTCGACCGTCGATGCAGAGATTGCCGTTTTCATCAAAGTGGCCCAAGTCCTTGGTGTAGAACCAGCCGTCTTTATCCAGTGGCAGATTAAAACCATCCTCGGTTAAATAGCCGAGAAATAGGCACTCGCCTTTTACCCAGATCTCTCCGTCAATAATCTTCAACTCTCGTCCCGATAACAGCGTGCCGCTGGAACCGTCGGTGCGGGCGCTTCCAGTGGTGATCTGCGATCCCATCTCTGTCATGCCGTAGCTGGTGTAGGCCTTAATGTTACGCTTGGCTAATTCTGCTAATAGGTCGGCTGAGATCGCGCCGCCGCCCAGTAACATGGCTTTGACTTGGCTTAAGCAGTCGCTTTCTGTATTACTCTCGCCATCGCTGCCATCACTGCCATCACCACCTGCATTAAGCAGCTGCTGTAGTTGAGCGCTCACCAGAGACAGGTGGCTGACTTTATCTCGGGTTAACTGCTCGGCTAATGAGAGACTTTTGTCTTCGAATACCACACAGGCGCCGGCGAGGGCGCAGCGGTTTAAGATGGCGAGTCCGCCAATATGGAACAGGGGCAGCGATAGTAACCAGCTGTCTCCTGCGGTTAAGGTGATCAGCTTACTCGAACCTGCAGCGCTGGCGATATGGTTCGCTAAGCTATGGGCGGCGGCTTTGGGTGTGCCACTGCTGCCGGAGGTGAGAATCGCGTTAACAGCTTCATGAGGTTCAAGGGCTGGCGCTGGCTGCTGGATTTGGCGGATAAAATCTAGAGTGACCGACTCAAACTGCTTTTGATGATTTAAGGCTTGGGTCAGTGTCGAGTTCGCCGAGGTGTCAGCTCCGAGCCAATAGCTGTGGTAGCTATGAGTCTGCATTAATTCGATGATCTGCTGGGGCGCAAAGCGTGGTGAGATAGGGCAAAACAGGATGCCGCTATCGACACAAGCCCAGTAGAGTGCAGCAAGTTGTGGGCAGTTATGACTAATGCAGGCGAGACGATCACCTCTTTGCAGCCTTTGCGCTGATAACTGCTGAGCGACAGCCATAACTTGTTGGCTTAGTTGCTGATAACTCACCGTTTTACCCTCATACTTGTAGGCAGGGTTATCACCTTGGTATTTGGCGATGTGATGGATGGGTGAGACTGTATCAGCTTGCATGCAGTTATCCGTTCAATTATCGGTTATTTGGCTTGTTGTCTTATATTGTGGTCTTTTATTTTTATCTTCAGAGTTAACTTGTTATTTCAGCGCCAGTAATAGTGTCAAGTCTTCCAGCTTGAGGCTGTGCTCTTTGCCTGAACTTACTAGCAGATCTTGGCTAAAGGCGCCGAGGGTATCTATGCCTGGGATCTCATCGGGCGTTAAGATCTGTGCCAGTCGGCTGATGGCCTCAATACCTAGGCTTGCCTCCAAACTTGAGCTCAAAATTGCGCGGACGCCATGTTCCCCTGCAGTCTCAATCAGGCCTTGTAGCTTTTCTAGGTTACCCAGTAGAGTCGGCTTGATAATCAGTGCGGTAAGTCCTGGCTGCATTTCAAATTGATAATCTGGCTGGTTAAGTGATTCATCCAGCGCCCAAGGCATCTCAATCGCTTGATAGAATGCGCTGTTGTCTTGTGGATTTTGGCAAGGCTCCTCAATGTACTCGATACTTTCGAGTGGCAGGCAGGCTGCAAATTCAATGGCCTGCTCTAGGCTAAAGCCACGGTTAGCGTCTAGGCGTAGCTTGAGCTTAGGGCGGATCGCCAAGATCTGGTGGATAAGTTGCAACTCATCTTCTAATGGCTCTTGAGCCACTTTCACTTTGACTGACAGGCTTGTCTCAGGCAGCGCGCTGACCCTTTTTGCCACAAGGCTCATAGGTTCGTTCGCTTGACGATAGATAAGCGGCACTGTGCGCGCGCTTAAACTGTGTCCGTCAAGTTTGCCTACTAGCTTGGCATGCATAAGACTCAGGCCGTAAGCCAGCGACGGGAGTTGGCTTCGTTCGGCAAGATCTAATAAACGCTCAATAGGTTGTTGCTGTAGCTCTGGCAGTATTGCGAGTAACTGCTGGCTTACTTCATCAAGCGTCTCTTGGCTGAAACCTATAATTGATGCGCCTTGGTTATCGGCGCCAGAAAGCGGCGAGATCTCTACCCACTCCTGTTGCGATCCGACCTGTGCAACCAACACGAGTCCGCATCGCTGCTCGATACGCTGTTTGCCTACGGGCAGTGGCTTGTCTAAGTCGATGGCAAACTGATACAGACTTAACTGAGTTAAGGTTAATGGCGTTGCTTGCTGTAGAGTCGCGGTCATGTAGGGCTCACTGTCTGCTTAGGAGTTAGAAGGAGTAACTGTAAAAATGGTATTGAGTTGCTTCGCGAAAGCTCGAGGAGCCGCAAGGTGCACGTTATGGCCACTGGCCTCGATGCAGTGTAGTGATAGCGGCTGTTGCTCTTGCCAGCGCTTGGCTAGCGCCATAAATTTATGGTCTTGGTAACCAGCAATAAAGTGACTGCTAACCGATAGCAGACTTGGAGTATCCCAGAGATCATCTTGCTCGGCCAAGGAGGTTGCTTGGTAGCAGTTGAGTAGCTGCAAAGGGCTGTTACTCGCGCGCTTGTTGATAAGCTGAACCCGCTCCGCTTCGGTTAAGTCGCTAAATACGGCCTGTCGATACCAAAGGGCTAGAAACTCCCTGATAGGCAGAGTCTGTAACTTCTGCGTCCATGCCATATCGTTAGCTTTACGCTCGGCTCTAGCAGTCTGCTCTTGAAGTCCCGGATGACAAGACTCTAAGCAGAGGCTCTGCAGTGCCTGTGGATAGCATCGCGCCAAATGCAGTGCGATGCGGCCACCGAGTGAGTAACCTACGAGATGATACTGGCTGATATTAAGCTGTTTTAGCGTGGTGTGAATAAGCTCGGCACATTGGTTAAATCCTGGTGTCGCTAGCATGGCACTCTTGCTAGCGCCATGGCCGGGAAGGTCGAGGCTGACGCAGAAGAAATCATCGCCTAGCTGCTCGACGATCTCATTCCAATCCTCTTTGCTGCCTAAAAATCCATGCAGAAAGACTACACATGGCGCGCCGATTTTTCCGGCTGTGCGGTAGCTTAACATCAGCTCTGCTTTATCCAGCTTGCTATCTGAGCTATCTGATCGCTGGCCTGATTTTGCGAGACGCTTACCTCAATCACTGAGGGGCCTGAGTAGGTCATGGCGTACTCATAGGACTCGATAAAGTCGGTTAATGAATCAACCTGATTGTAGGCTAGGCCAAACATGGCGGCACCGAAGCCAAACTCTAGGCCATGGGACAAGCGGTAATAGTCGGTTCTGAGTTGCTCATTAGGCACAGGCAGTAAGTTAAAGATATTGCCGCCATCATTGTTGAGAATCACGATCACTAGCGGGCTGGTAACACTGCGGGCAATGGCGAGTGAGTTTAGATCATGCAGCGCTGAGATATCGCCAATAATCAGAGTTGTTGGCTTTGCTTCTGCAATCGCTACGCCGCAGGCCGTTGCTAATAAACCATCGATGCCCGATGCGCCGCGATTAGTAAATACATGGGCGCTAGAGGTAGTGATAGGCGCAAACATATCATATAGGCGTACAGGTAGGCTGTTGCCGATAAATAGCTGCTGTTTCTCGGTTTGTCTGTTCGCGATAGCGCGAATAGTCTGCGCCTCACCAAACTCAGCATGATCTATCTGCTGCTGGTAGAGGGTCTCTAGTTCATCATTGAACTGCACAAGATTGAGCGCCCAATTTGCTTGAGAAGACCGCGGCCAGCTCAGTGATGCAAACTGCTCTGCTGTCGCAATCCACAGCTGTTTAGGCTTGTGGCTCGGATCTAGCCTTTGCTGCTGCGGCAGTACCTGCCAGTAATCTTTCCAATTTTGCTCTGCGAGATAACTGATAAGGCGCTTAGAGAGAATACGACCGCCAAAGACGATGACTCGCTCGGCTTGGGCTAACAGCGCCTTCGATTTTGGCTGATGCAGTAGCTGATCTATGTTGCCGATGGCACCTGTATGTTGTCTAAGCTGCGACTGCGCATCGGTAACGATTGGCCAACCAAGCTTCTGAGCCAGGGCGATAAGCTGCTCTGGATTTTGCTCCGGCGCGAGGGTGGCTGCTACGATAACGCCTTTGCCATGAACGAATCGAGCAAGCGCATCTGAGGTCGGCATCTGACTCGCGCCTAGCGCGGCAAATTGGTTATAGGGCGTCGTTTGCTGTTGCCACTGTTTAACCGGTGCCAGGTAGCGATCAAAATCAACCTTAGGCTCATTGGGATACAGAGGCTCGCGGTACATACAGTTGATATGAACGGGTTGCGACTGGTTACACACTGCTTCATCTAACAGGCTGAGCAGCGCCTGAGGGGCGATGCTCAAGTCTGGCGTCGGCAGGTTAAGCTGTTTGGCATACTGAGCAAAGATAGCCGGTTGAATGATGGCCTGATTGGCGCCGCAGTCGATGAGTTCTGGTGGTCGATCGCCTGATAGCACGATTAACGGCACATGGGTAAGCCAGGCCTCAATGATAGCAGGATAAAGGTTGGCAACAGCGGTGCCTGAAGTGGTAATGATCGCAACTGGTGCTCGGCTGGCTTTGGCTAAACCTAATGCCATAAAACCGAGTCCACGCTCATCAAAGTGCAGATGCTGGCTCAGCTTGGTTTGCCTTGCTGCGGCAAGTGTTAACGGGGTCGAACGAGAGCCTGGCGCCATACAGACATGTTTAACGCCTAAACGGGCTAACTCTTCTAAAATTAAAGTTCCCCAAAGCAGGTTTAGTTCAGCAGTGTGTTCAGTTTGCATAGATGAGTACCATATCATTGATAGCCTTAGTTTAACTCGCTTTGGGTCAAAGGAGTATGATCCCTCTTGGGTTTTCTGTGGCGAGACCTTTATAGAGAGACGTGGGGCTTTAATCGTATATACCTATTAATAGGTATAGATGTGATAGGAGTAACAAAAATGTTTATTTTTCAGTGTTATAGTGCTGAATTATAATGATTTTTTAAGCTATGTTGTAGGCATATAGACGAATGCGTAAGGAACTTGCTAAGTTAGATTACTTCACACTTAAGGTGTTTGTTGGGTTGGTTGAGTTTAGAAATGGCTCTGTGGTTGCCCAAAAGCTCAATACTACTCAGCCTAAGGTGAGCCGTGCCCTCAGCAATATGCGTGAAGTGATCCACGATGAATTGTTTGTAAGACGTCAATATGGCGTTGAGCCAAATGTCATGGCTGACAGGCTATACCCTATTGCGAAATCGATTGTACAGGGTTATGAGGAGCTGGTTGAAATCACTAGCACCTCATCGGATAGCAATCGGTTAGTTATCGCTGCACAGGAGCATCTATCCGGCTTCTTGGTCGAATCGATCTCCGAAGTTTGTCAAAGTCTAGGGCGGGAAATGTCGGTGAGTATTCAGCCCTGGAGTGATAATGTCCAAGAGCTGCTGGCACAAGGAAAGATTGACTACGCGATTACCGTGAACTCAAGGCTATCGGAGTCGGTGAAAAACGTAAAGCTTGGCGATGTCCGCTACTTCTTCTTGGCAGCAAAGAAAAACCACCCAATTTTTCAGCAAGAGGTGACGCTAAGTAATTTGCTGAGTAATAAAATGGTATTTATCAATTACTCAAAAGTGGGATTGGTCGAGCATTGGTTTGAAGGCTATGCCAAAAAGCAAAACTTAGACATTAAGGTGAGTTTTAAAACGGCGAGCCTAGCGATGGCGCTTAATCATCTTGCTAAGACGGATGATGTTTGTTGGACCGCCTCGGTTTTTTCTTATCTGTACTTCAATACATGCAACGATATCGATTATATCGATGTGACCGATTTTTATAACCAGGTGCTCTTTCCTAACCGCGATCGTGAAAACTACAGGTATTACTTACAGTATCATCAATCTCATGAGAGCGAATTCTCCAAGGCGTTATCTAAACTATTACAGAAAAAACTCGCGCTTGCACAAGAATTATATGAACAGCAAAAGCGAGATTAGAAATTCCCACTAATAAAAGAGAGTGCAATGCACTCTTTTTTATTAGCTCCTTGGCTTACATTTCTACTATTAGTGTAAAAATAGCTCTACTAAGCCCCTGAGCTCTGAGGCGAGCCAGTGAAGGTTTGGCTCTTCATTATTATCACTGTAGACAAGATAAAGATTTGGTTCTTTAACGTGCATGTATAGTCGCTCAGACTCCACATCGGATAAGCGGCAGGCATGTAGGTCGGGAGTGTTGTTAATCATTGTAAATATTGAGCTGTACGGCAGTAGGGCGATACCTTGGCTAGAGCGTAAATATTCAAATAACCCCGTTAAGCCTGTTAAGTTCATCTCTGTAGTAAGCTTAATGTGCTGTGATAAGCAAAACTCCTGATAAGGACTCAGCTCTTGCTCTGAATGACCCATATTACTGTTAATAAATGGGTATTGAGCAATGGACTCTAAAGTGATCTCTTCTTTTAAGATAGGATGCTCATGATTACAAACTAAGAAGAGCTTGTTGAGTTTCTTTAACGGGATCGCGTTGAGTGAGTTATCGCGCTCTTTTATGTTGTCTAGCATTTTGCTACAACAAAGACCGAGATCGGCTTCACCGCTGATGATGTCGTTGATAGAGTGTTTAGTCCACGATGAAATATTGAAGCTTATATCTTTACCTGCATTCTTAATGGCATTAAGTAGCACTTTAGGGAAAGGGTATGAGATCAAGTCGGGGGCAAGGATTTCAAAATGATATTGTGGGGTTAATCCATGAACCCCATTTAGTTTCTGCAGGTTTTTAGAGCACTCAAGGATTTCTTTTGCTATAGGGTAGATTTGTCCTGCAAACTCATTGGGTACTAAGCCATGCTTCTTACGAATGAATAATTCATTTCCAAAAATCTCTCTAGCATGTTTCAAGCAGCGGCTAATTTTAGGAGCTGGCACATTTAACTTATGAGATACAAATGTTGCCGATCTATTCTCATATAGATTGACGAAAATATTTATACTTAATAAATCTAGGTCGCTGAAGCTAATGTCTCTCATATTAAGTGCCTGTTAATAGTCAAGTGTTGAATTTGATAATAACCAATTTGAATTTTTAATACTAATTTTATTTTGCTAGTTTTTAAAATTAAAGTTTTTGTAGAGTTGTGAGTTATTCATATATTGATTTTGGGAAATCTATTTTGGGTATTTCTTAGTAAAAACAAGGTTAAAGCCCATAAGCTGGCCTTTGTAGGAGTATAT
>NZ_JAKEVD010000033.1 GCF_022398325.1 Shewanella sp. Isolate13 | reverse complement strand
ATATAATAAAAACTCTAATATTCAGCTGTCGGATATTAAGGAAGCAATTGGTATATCGAGTATTAGCACTGTTATTAATGATTATCAGTTATCCAATGAGTGTGTAGATCTTGGCAAACCGATAACCGAAGTGGGAAAAAAACAGCGTATCGTTGCCGATATTCGGTTTTTAGGGGACAAAATACTTCCTGTTAAAGAAGATGAGACGAATAGCAAGCCCGGTTTTTGGAAGCGCCTTTTAGGAAACTAACATGGAAATAATACAGGAAAGCAGAAGGGTCGATGATTACCAACCATTAACCCAAGAAGAGCAGGATATTAAGGTGCAGCTCTATGATAAGTTATTGAGCTTAATGGACCTTTCCCTTATTGAGACAGTTTCTAAAGAACAAGCTCAGATTCAAATTAGTGAAATATGTGGCCAGATTTTAAATGGATTGAATTTACCGATTACCCTATCGACTCGAAAGAGACTCATCAGCCTTATTATTGATGAAGTGTTAGGGTTAGGCCCGCTAGAAACGCTTTTAGCTGATCCCTCAATATCAGATATTCTCGTTAATTCTTATGATCGTGTTTATGTAGAAAGAAGAGGTAAATTAGAACCGGTCAATATTAAGTTTCATAGTAACGCCCATCTTTTAAATATCATTGATCGGATCGTTTCAAGTGTCGGAAGACGAATTGATGAATCATCACCTATGGTAGATGCAAGACTCGCGGATGGATCTCGAGTGAATGCAATTATCCCGCCGCTGGCTCTAGATGGGCCGTCCCTATCAATCAGACGGTTTGCCGTTGATAAACTTAATGCTAAGCAGCTTATCGATATTGGTTCAGTGACAGAGTCTATGATTGAACTTTTGAAAGGGGGCGTTAAAGGCAAGCTGAATATTTTAGTATCAGGTGGAACCGGTAGCGGTAAAACGACCCTGCTAAATATGTTATCTGGATTTATCCCAAGTGATGAGCGTATCGTTACCATTGAGGACTCCGCAGAGCTCCAACTTCAACAACCTCATACCGTGCGCCTAGAAACTCGGCCTCAAAATATTGAAGGTAAGGGTGAAGTTTCCCAGAGAGACCTTGTTAAAAACTGTTTGAGAATGAGGCCAGACCGTATTGTTATTGGTGAGGTTCGTGGTGGCGAGGCTCTCGATATGTTAACGGCTATGAATACAGGTCATGAAGGTTCATTAACCACTTTGCACGCTAATAGCCCAAGAGATGCGCTTGGAAGACTTGAGTATATGGTTTGTATGGCGGGCTTTGATATGCCAGTCAGTAATATTCGAACCCAGATCGCGTCGGCAATTGATCTTGTTGTGCAGTTAGAGCGTCAAGAAGACGGACGCAGAAGAGTGACGAGTATACAGGAGATCAATGGTATGGAAGGAGATGTCATTACCATGTCTGAAATATTCCGCTTTGCTCGTAAAGGGCTAGATGAAGACGGAATGATTATTGGTGAGTTTCAGGCCACAGGAGTCATCCCTGGTTTTCACACTAAGCTAAAACAGCATGGAATAGATCTTCCATATCATCTGTTCAATTGTGGCGATCCATTTACTGAATTTTAGGGAGCCGACACATGTTTTCTAATCAAGTCATTTTTCTCGGTCTTGTGTTTGTTGCCGTACTCTTTTTGTCGCAGGCACTTTTTTTGCCTGTTTACAGTCCACAAAGAGCAAACACCGCACTGGTTCGTAAACGTCTAAAGAAGCTCTCTGAAGAATCAGGTGATATTACCTATGAGACTTCCTTGCTGCGTAAAAGCCGTTTAGGAAAACTAGGTCCAATCGGGCGTTGGTTAGAACACTTTCAGGTGGTGGAGAACTTAAGTTATCGTTTGGAGTTAGCCGATTACAAACTGATGGGCCACCAATTTATTTTTCTCGCACTCTTATCAGCAGCCATCGTTACATCTTTGACCTGGGTGTATATAGGCGAACCTATCGCTGCGGCCTTTATGTTTGGGGTAACGCTTTTCTTATTTAACGTTAAATTAAATCGTGATACCGCAAAGCGAATGGACAAGATTGAAGAAAGTTTTCCTGATGCTTTAGACGTATTACGCCGTGCTCTTCAAGCGGGTTATTCTTTTTCTGACGCCATTAAGTTAGTGACGGAGGAGATGGAAGGTCCGCTTGCGAAAGAGTTTAGCTTAATGTTCGCCAATATTAATTACAGTAAAGATACTAAGAGAGCACTCTTAGGGTTCATTGAGCGGGTACCCAGTGTTTCTGCTATGGCTTTTGCTAGCGCAGTTATGGTGCAAAAAGAAACGGGCGGTAATTTAGCAGAAAATATTAATAACTTGGCAAGAGTCATCCGATTGCGCTTTACGTTTAGGCGAAGAGTGAGAACACTTTCAGCTGAAGGTCGCTTGTCTGCCTGGATCCTTATCTTACTGCCGTTTGTACTTTTCGCCGTAATTTATATCCAAACACCAGGTTATGTTGGCGAGCTAACGGGTACAGAAGAGGGTAATCAATTGCTTATTTGGGGGGCCATCGGAATGTTTGTCGGTGGCATGTGGATAAGTAAGTTAATAAGGATAGATATGTAATATGGACTTCCTAATTGGTTTATTCGGTCAGTTATTTGATGATCCACAGCATGTTGAATGGGCTATTTACACAGTAGCTGGGATTGCTGGGGTTACCCTCGCGATATCAATCTCTTATTTGATTAGTGGAGTCTACTCTCCTATCAGAAAAAGGTTGAAACTACTCAATGATGATGAAAAGAAATTGGTCACTCATGATGTAACCGGAACGCTGGAGCATGGCATGGGGGAGATGGCTAAGAAGCCATTTCTTAACTTTTCTAACCATGAAACTAGACGCCTACTTATTCATGCTGGATTTCACTCTCAAAATGCTTTAGCAGTTTTCAACGCTTCACGTTTGTTACTGATCTTAGTCGGATCAATCGTTTCTTTGGTTATTTTAAATCTGTTTCCGAATATTTCGGGTATTTGGACTATTTACATTTTTTGCTTGTTTATCGGGGGCGCATTTATTATTCCCTCTATCGTATTGCAGTCTTTAGCAAACCGCCGTATGCGCCTTCTTAGAGTAGGGTTTCCCGATGCACTAGACTTGTTAGTGGTTTGTTGTGAGGCGGGACTTGGGTTAATGGCGGCTATGCAACGGGTTGCGAAGGAGTTGGCCTTTAGCCATCCAAGCCTAGCCAGTGAGTTAGATTTGGTTTGTAGTAAGGTTAGGGCAGGCTTAACGATTAAGGTTGCGCTGCAGGAGTTTACCGATAGAACGGGTTTGGAAGATATTAAGGGGCTCAACTCGGCAATTTCTCAAAGTATGCGTTTAGGTACGGGGATTGCCGAAACACTGAGAGTATTTTCTGATGAGTATCGTAATAAGCGGTTACAAGCAGCCGAAGAGCAAGCCGCAAAACTTGCTGTGAAAATGATTTTTCCAATGATGTGCTGTATTTGGCCTTCGTTTTTTATCGTTGCAGTTGGCCCAGCAGTATTAAAAGTAATGAAAGTATGGGGACAGGCATTTTAGCCGTTAGATTGAAGGATTTTTTAGGGGATGGATATGAGCATAAGATTGATACCATTTAGTAAAGGTTATAACGCATCCTTTATTCCATTGGCTAAAGTTTTGCTAATGCTAAGCCTATTGTTTGGCGTAACAGCATGTAGCTCTACCCCTGAAGAGGTGCCTGTAGAGGTTAAGGAACCTGAGCGCCAAGATTTATTGGATGTTGGAACGCTCTCATCTATTGCATCGGACTTTTCCGCTCCCCAAACGGAAGAGGACGCATTAATTAAAGCCCGAACCGAGGAGCAATCAGGCAACCTTGAAAAAGCGTTATATGCCTATATCCAAGCGTTAGATTTTAACGCAAAAAATGCGGAAACCTTTTATCAGATTGGGCGGATTCATACCATGAGAGGCAATCTTGATATCGCCTATAGAGCATATAATGAAGCTCTCAGCCTCGATCCTAACTTAATGATGGTCCATGCAGATCTTGGGGTCATTAGCATGGATAAGCGTCAATACAGGCAGGCACGTTTACACTTAGAAAAGGCGATTGAACTGGATCAAAACAGACTCGCACAACTTGAGATTAAGTCAGTTGTAGGACAGTTTGTGGTTCCAAATCAAGATTCACCAGCACGAGTGTATAATGCAATAGCTATTTTAGAGGATGTTGAGAATAACCATCAAAAAGCTCGAGAGTACTTCAGGTTAATATTAGAGCTACAGCCTCACTCTGCGGTGCTTATTACCAATTTGGGGTATTCTTATTACCTCACGGGTGAACTCAACATGGCCGAAAAGTATCTGCGCCAAGCAATACGGCAAGACTCAAACTTCGATCGTGCTTGGACCAATTTAGGGCTGGTCTATGTTCGTAAGGGGCTTTATAAACGTGCGTTAGCTACATTTGAGCGGACCATGTCTCCAGCCGATGCTTTAAATGATTTAGGTTACTTCTTGATGCTAGAAGGACAGTATGAAAAGGCCATTGCATTGTTTGAGCGAGCCATAGATACATCGCCAAGTTATTTTGAACAAGCTCAGAAAAACTTAAAAAGGGCTAAAGCTGAGATTTCTGATGAATTTCAGCATGCGGGTTATTGATTATAAAGCTGGGACTTAAAATTAATACCCCCAGAAGGTTAACTTCTGCAATATCGACTTTTTCGATGTTCATGCCAGTAAGAATAGCCCAGTAACAATAAGCCCTACTTATGCGAGTAGGGCTTATTTCGTTAGTTTGTTAGGCTTGCTCTAGCTCAAGTTGCATTAACAGCATCTCTTCACCATCGAGCACTTTTGTTTGGCCACTTTGACAGTGACGACAAATAACGCTTCGCTCACTATGTTCAGTAGTCTCACCACAAGTTAAACATGACAGTACCAAGGGTTGGATATTCATCACTAGCTTGGCTTCTCGACAGATCCCCTCTAATTTGAAGGTTTCAAAAGCGGTTTTGAGTAACTCAGGTTCCACACCACTTAAGATCCCAAGTTTAATTTCGACTCGGCTTATCTTGTTAGCGTTATTCGCCAGCGCATGACGCTCACACTCTTCGATTAATGCCGTAACAATGGAGTACTCATGCACTAGCAAATCCTCGGCAGCAGTTCACCCTGAGGTAAGTCTAGATATCGCGTGCTCCCCCAAGGGGTGTTTAATATCACTTTACCTCTTCGGTTTTGGTTGACCTCTCCAATAATGACTGCTTGCTCGCAGTGACAAAAACGCTTCATGATCTCCAATGTTGCATCGGAACTCTCTCTTGGTACGGCGAGAATAAAGGTACCTTCATTAGCAAGATCAAACGGCTCGAAGCCATAAAGCTCACATAGGCCTCTGACTTCATCGCAAACAGGGATTGCTTCTTCTTTCACGTTGATCTCAACATCGGATGCCACAGCCCATTCATTGAGCACCGCAGATAGTCCGCCACGGGTAGCGTCACGCATTGCGTGAATCTCGATATTTGCAGCAATTAGCTGTTCGACAATTGGCCATAATGTGGCGCAGTCACTGGTTAGATCTGAATCGAGCGTTAGGCCCTCACGAGCCATCAAAATTGAGGCGCCGTGACGACCGATATCGCGAGAGACAATAATCACATCGTCTTCGGCGACACTTTTTACCGATATGCCTTTTCGTAAAATACGACCCACGCCTGTGGTATTGATAAACAGTCCATCGGCGCAGCCTCGTGGAACCACCTT
Organism: Shewanella sp. Isolate13; assembly: GCF_022398325.1. Classification (GTDB taxonomy): domain Bacteria; phylum Pseudomonadota; class Gammaproteobacteria; order Enterobacterales; family Shewanellaceae; genus Shewanella. The sequence goes on along the minus strand of NZ_JAKEVD010000033.1, from coordinate 46,728 downwards.
AGTGTCTCCACAAACAATACGCGCACCAGATTGTTTCAGCTCCTTGGCCATGCTTTCGACGATGGTTTTTAATTTAGTAATCTCAAATCCTTCTTCGATGATAAAGCTGCAGCTGAGATATTGTGGTTCTGCGGCCATCATGGCTAAGTCATTAACGGTACCAGCTATGGAAAGCTTTCCTATATCGCCACCAGAAAAGAATAATGGCGCTACGGTGAAGGAGTCGGTGGTAAAGGCGACATCTCCGTTGAAATGCAAAACAGCCGAGTCTTCTTCGCTACGTAAAATTGGATTATCGAATGCTTTAAAGAACAGATCTTTAATTAGGTGGTTCATCTCTTTACCACCGCCACCATGACTGAGTTGTACGACTTTCTTGGAAATGGTTTGATTCATTCTGTTACTCCGTTATAGCGATAGTAGGCGTTACACGCGCCTTCTGAGCTGACCATGCAGCTGCCTAAAGGGGTTTCAGGTGTGCAACCGCGGCCAAATACCTTGCAGTCCTTGGGTTTGCATAAACCTCTAAGAATGTCACCGCACTGGCAGGCTTTATGATCGTCAATTTCATCATTGGGTAGGTGAGCAGCAAAAACGTGCTCGGCATCTCTATGGGCGTATTCCTCTCTTAACATTAATGCTGAAGAGGGGATGGGACCGAGACCGCGCCAGCGGAAATTATCTCTTACCTTAAAATAACGATTGACTATTTCTTGTGCGGCAAGGTTGCCATCTTCAGAAACCGAGCGGCTGTACTGATTTTCTAGCTCTGCCTTCGACGCTGCTTTTTGCTTCACAATCATCAAAATGGATTGCATTACATCTACAGGCTCGAAGCCAGACACCACGACAGGGGTGTTATAATCGGTTACTGCAGGGCGATAGACTTTGGCACCACTGATCACACTAACATGGGCTGGGCCGATAAAGGCGTTCACCTTGACGTTTGGATCGGCCATAACCGCATCCATCGCTGGAGGAACAAGAACGTGGTTGATATGAAAAACTAAGTTTTTTATGTCGCGCTGCTCGGCCTGTTCAATCAGCACTGCTGTCATCGGAGTGGAAGTTTCGAAGCCTATTGCAAAGAAAACAACGGTTTTATCGGGGTTGTCGGTAGCTATTTGTAAGGTATCTAGGGGATCGTAGATAGGTCTAATATCACAGCCATTGGCACGGAAGTTAGCCAAGCTGCCTTTCGATCCTGGAACACGGATCATATCGCCGAGTGTCACCAAAATAGTATTTGGTAAACTCGCCAGAGCGGCGGCATGATCGATTCGCTCTTTTGGCATAATGCAAACAGGGCAGCCAGGGCCATGTATAAAGTCGATATTATCTGGCAATAACTGGTTTAGGCCATACTTCATGATGGTGTGGGTATGTCCGCCGCACACTTCCATAATATTAACATTGCCATCGATCAAGCTAGCATAGGCGGCAATTTCTTTCGCTAAAGATCGAATGACTTCAGGATCTCTGAAGCCTTTGTAAAGCTCGGTTAGGGCTATCATTAAGACTCCTGCTGTTCTTGTTCGAGTTTCTCTACAATTTCTCGATACAGAGCTAAGCTCTCCATGGCATCAGCTTTATCGATTTTGTTCATAACAAAGCCGATATGGATTAGAACATAGTCACCTATTTCTAATGCTTCAGCCATTAGGTGGCTACTGACCTTACGCTTGACGCCCATGGTATCAACTGTTACCGCTTGCTCGTCTTCATGTAGTGCGATAACTTGTGATGGAATAGAAAGGCACATTAGGCTGGAACTCCTGATTGTTGAAGCAACCAATCAGCTACTTTAATTAGGGATTGAGGATCTTTGACCGAAACCTCTAATAGCTCGACATTAGGGTTTAGCTTCTTTAGCTGAGCACGGGATTCTTCCATGCTAAAGTCAAAGTAGGGCATGAGATCAGACTTTGTGATCAACACTAAGTCAGCACGGCGGAACATTACCGGGTATTTCTCAATTTTGTCATCGCCCTCAGGTACAGAAAGCAGCACGATATTCTTATGGGTGCCCACATCATAACTCGCTGGGCAGACTAAGTTGCCGACGTTTTCTACAAAGCAGATATCAATTGGATCTAAATTAATATGATGTAGGGCGCTATGCACCATAAACGCATCTAAGTGACAGGCTGCACCTGTTTGGATCTGATATGCATCAATACCTTTCGCCTTAAGTCTATCGGCATCCCTTGAGGTCTCAAGATCGCCTTCGATAACGGCATATTTGAGTTCGGTGTATTGATGTAAGTGCTCAAGCAACGTGGTTTTTCCGCTACCTGGACTACTCATTAAGTTAAATGCTTTGATGCCTTTTGCTTCAAAATGCGCTCGATTATGCTGTGCCTCAATATCGTTCTTATCTAAAATTTTATGAATGATAGAAAGGGTTTTTTTGTCGTTGAGTTGCGGGTTGCTAGCGATATTATCGTCAGTTTTTGAATGCGAATGACCTGAACTTAAAAGATGATCATGACGGGTGATCGAACAACCACAGTCTTGGCACATAGGTAACTCCGTTTATTTTAGTTTTAAATGATTGTCACTTAGGTCGGCAGTACCGACCTTGATGCAAATCAGATTTGTGTTTATTGTCGGGTGATGTTTATCACACATGTTGGTTGTGCATTGCATGCCACAGTTGGCCGAGTGCAACGCCGGCATCGTTTATCGGCACATTTTTGCTTGATAGCAGTTGATTGCCTTGTGCGGTAAGTTGTTTCTCACAGCGCTCTAGTAGATATCGGTTTTGAAATACCCCGCCGCAAAGTACGATTGGAGTCGTTAAGTGCGGTTTAGCGCTTTCACAAACCATATCGCATAGCGCGTCCATAAAAGCTTTAGCAATGAGTGCTACACGCAGAGGCGTGAGCGGTGCTTGGGTAATTTGCTCCACAATTTGCTGTAGCAGGTCTGAGCTACTCCATTGACCGTTTGACAGCTTTATATCAAAGCTAATTGCTTCATGGTGCTCAGCGATGCTATCACGGCTTTTGCTGTGTAGCGCTTGTAGCTCAGATTGGCCATCAAAATGATTCAGATCTGAAGCGGAGTTCAGCGAGTTGGCTGCAGTTTCAATTAAGATCCCAGCCTGTCCTTCATATTGAGTCTCGTTGAGCATTCCAAGCGCCACAGCTACCGCATCAAATAATCTTCCTATTGATGAGGTTTTTATACTCGTATCTGCCTGCCAAAGCTTAACTAGGTTGCTAAACAATATTGGCGAGAGTGCCTTCAGTGCCGGAATATCAAGTTGTTTGATCTCTTCTGGCGAATACTTTTCAAGCATAATTGCAAGTAAGATCCGTACCGGTTGTTTAATAGCCTGCTCACCTCCAATAAGCGCAAAAGTACTGAGCCTAGCTTGCCGCTGGTATTGATTGATATCACACAGCAGCAACTCTCCACCCCAAAGTGTATTGTCATCACCTAATCCCGTGCCATCAAAACTAAAACCTAGAACCGGGGTGGTAATATTATTAGCTGCCATTACGCTCAAGACATGAGCATAGTGGTGTTGCACCGAAGACGTACGATCGACACTTTGGGATTGAGCCCAGCGACTGGTAGCGTAGTCGGGGTGGCTGTCATGGACGAGGCGGTCGGCGGTAAAGCCATATAATCTTGAAAAGGTATTTAGGGTGTGATGGAAAAACTCTTCAGCTTCAATCGACACAAGATCGCCGATATGGGGACTCAGAAACAGGTTATGATTAAAACCAAAACAGATACTGTTTTTTTGTTGGGCGCCAACAGCAAGTATGTTTCCTTCCAGTGCCTGCTCGCTATAGAAAGAGAGTGGCGCGTAACCCCTTGCAAGACGCAGCACCTGAAGTTTGTCGTTTATTACCTGCACAACACTATCGTCACAGCCATTCAATATCGGACGGTTGTGATCGAGAATATTATCGATCACATGGGCAAGCTTGGTTTTAATTGCTTCGCTATTGGTGATGATAGGCTCACCGGAGAGGTTTGCGCTGGTCATGACCAAGGGACGCTTAACCCCATCGAGTAGGAGTTGGTGCAAAGGTGTATAAGGTAGAAAAATCCCCAGTCGGTCTATCTGTGGTGCAACGAGATGGCTAAGTGCTGGCTGGGCATCTTGAGCATCGATTTTGCGCATCAAGGTAATAGGGCGCTCAGCGCTGCTGAGGATCTGCCACTCTGCCGTGCTACCTGTGACGAGTTGCTTAGCGGCATCAATATTTTCTACCATCACAGCAAACGGCTTCGCTGGGCGACTCTTGCGCTGGCGCATCAGACTCACACTGTTATCGTTGGTAGCATCACAAACGAGATGAAAGCCTCCAATGCCTTTAATGGCGAGTATTTTGCCTTTAATTAATGCCTCTATCGCATCTTCAAGGGCACTTTCTTTACTGCTGAGCAGTGTCAGATCGGCTTGCTTGAAGCTCAATTGTGGGCCGCACTGAGGACAGCTAACGGGTTGAGCATGGTAACGCCTATCCATCGGGTCTAAATAGGCTCTCTCGCACTGAGGGCACATCTCAAAGTCAGCCATGGCAGTATTGGGTCTGTCATAGGGCAGAGCATTGATCAGTGAATACCTAGGGCCGCAATTTGTACAATTGGTGAACGGGTATCGAAAGTGGCGATTGTTAATATCGGCGATATCACCAAAGCAGTCTTTACAGGTGCATTTGTCAGACGATACGGCTACAACGGCAAGACTCTCCTTTTCGCTATGTACAATAGTAAACTGGTCGCAGTCGTCTATCACAGCCAGTGGCGTGACATCAATACTGTCAATCCGCGCGAGTGGAGGCGGCTGATCTCTAAAGGCCGCTTTAAATAAAGCGAGATCGCAAGGCTGCCCCTGAGCTTCTATCGTGACTCCTTCACTATTATTAAGTACGTTGCCAGTTAGCCTAAGCTCATGGGCTAACCGATATACAAATGGTCGAAAACCGACACCTTGAACGATGCCGGTGATCTTTAGCTGTAAACGACACATAGTCAGGTTTTTTGTCATATATGTGGTCACAGCTAGCTAGTGTCTACGCTGCTTAAGGTATAAACCACCAGCGGCGATATTTATGCCGTCAAGATCCATTTTAGGATTGGTGTTGAGGGCAAAGTTTTTACCGAGGCGCAGTGCAACCCGCTGTGCCAACACCTCATTGGCGAAGCTATCACCTGCAAGAACGACTGATTTAATGCAGATATTTTGATCTAGGTGCTCAATCCAGTTACAGAGGTAATCAGCGAAAGAGTCGTGTATACCAAAGGCAAGTTTATCGATGTTTTCCTCCTCGGCGAGCCTAAAACTGATAATCGTACCTAATGTCTTACACCAGTTCAGGCTTCTAAAGGCTTCGCCTCGCGTTAACGGGAAATCGACTCTTGGCGCATTAGCTCCTTTATGGCACATAGCTCGAGCGACCACGAAATCGCAGAGCTCGGTCTTACTTAAGTTACTTGACTCAGTTATTTTGCTGGCGGCGCCAAGGAAGATCGCGCTGATCGCCAAAAGTGACTCAATATTATCGGTCGGCGAGGCTAGCTTTAAGGATAAGAGCTTTAGGTAGTCACCGGGGTAACGTGTCTTGAATTTATCCAGTAAGTTTTTCTGAGGCGACAGTTCAAGATGATGCACTATGTCATAGCCGTTATTCGGTAAGCTTGGAAACTCAAAGAATAGCTCTAACTGCTGTTTACCATCTAAGGTTACTATCTGGGTCTTATTGGAGCGGCTAAAGTATAAAGCGGCTACATTCTTAGGTTTATTGTTGTCGACTATCGCGCCATGTAGAGCGCAACTTGCTGCATTATTAAGCGGTGCGTCATTATTGGCTGCAGCAGGGTTAACGCTTATCTCAACTTGATTGTTTTTCCATCTTGCTTGATAACTTCCTGCCTCGGCATCATCGTGCAAAGGTTGGCGCGGGGCTTCAATCATGATCTTATGGGAAGTTGGCGGGGTTTCAATTAGCGCCCATTTAGCGTTTAGCATGGCAATTTTGGGGTTATGGGCATTTGCTATATAAATATAATCGGTACCCTGTTGCCTAAGGAGCTCGCAAATCACTAATAACAGCCGAGAATTTGCAAAGCTAAGTTCGTATAGAGGTTGCTTTAATCTTGGGTGGCTGTTGATAGGCCTTGCTCTAATAAACGGCTTTTCGATACTAGAAAGCGCAAGTATTTGGCTATCGTTTACCGAAAAATGCGCGTGAAGATTATTGGGGTTGCAGATCACCAACTGATGACGGTTTTCGACTGGTTGGTTTTCAATAGGGTAGAAACTGATAACTGGGCCGCTATTGTCTTTGCCATGAGGTAGTTCAATTGCACCTAGCGTATCGAGCTGCTTAACGAGTGCTTTGGCATCGGCTAAAGAAACGGCTTGCTCTGCAGCAGATATGCGAGTGTGGGCCTGACAGCAAGGGCAGTTGAATCCAATGTCACCAAAGTGTTTCGCCTGATTATCACCAAGCAGGGGTTGGCAATGCTGACAGTACTCAAGTTCGAGGGGGTCGAGTGGGAGTAGCTTCTTACTTCCGATGGGGGATTCAATGGCTTTTATCTGAGGCTTTACTAACCAGGTTGAAATTAAGAAGTCATCGGCTATTGCATCGGCAAGTTGTTCTAGTTGTGCTTGCTCCCCTTGGGCTTCTATGTAGTAAAGATGATCTTGTTTGCCTATCGTTACATCATATTGGTCGTTTTGCAGGTATTGATTGCAGAGATGCCCGTAAAAAGGCACATCGCGGGTACAATTAAACTCAAATCTAATATTCTTCATCTAAAGTTAAGCCACGTTTGTATGAGTCGGGAATGAGACTGTTAATATCAATGTTTGCAATACGTTGGTGAGTGAAGCCTAAAGAGTCCATGTGGCTCAGTAGTGTCTTCTCCATCAAAGGCACGGCGGCCTGGATCTGCTCAGTTAATCCTAGGGTCATAGGTTCAAGAACTGTTGGGGTAACACCTAGAACGAATGTTTTTGGTCTATCTCCGACCATCTCCATCATTATGAGGGTTTGCAGCATTTCGACTTCATGGGCACTGCCTTGCCAATCAATTTCGGCTGGGGCCTTGTCGAAATCAAAGAAATAGACTTCGCCTGGAGCGACACCATTAGCGTTAACGGTATCAACAACGATGAGATAGTCGTAATGACAAAGTGTAGGAATAAGACCTTGGGCAAGCGTTCCACCATCAAGCATATCAAGCTGATCGATCTGATGGTGGAAACGGTAGTTTTCTTGGATGTAATTGACGAAATGTACGCCGATGCCCTCATCGGCGTACAGGACATTGCCAATACCAAGTAGCAATATCTTCATGTTTTCCTTTTATTATTTTTTCTTATGGTAATCATAACCAGAGACGATAGAGTCCACTGAGTTGTGCTTAAAGCGAATTCCAGACCAAACTGCCATATAAACGTGTATTACCACAAAGATGATAAATACCCAGGTTAGGTAGTGGTGCCAGATCCGAACCGGTGCTAATCCACCCATCAATGCAGTGATCCAGTTAGCCATAGGTGCAAGTAAGCCACCAAGACCTTCGTGATATACATTGGCATACAAGACGAGTCCTGTAATGCAGATCAAAAGAGCAACGACAGATATTGCAAAGTAAGTCACGAACTGTAGTGGACCATACACTCCAGCTTTGTCTAAATGTCCCATCCATAGGTAAGACTTAAGCTGAGTGATCCAACTCTTAACGCTCATCACATCTTTAAAAGAGCGGCGTTCGATATCACTCTTACCGAAAAAGAACAGGTAAGCGCGAACGACAGTGATTGCGACTAAAACAAATCCGAAGATCTGATGAGCTGCTCGAATATAGCCCTGTACCAATACATCCGAGTTATCTGGCGCGACCAAGAAAGGCCACGCGATATAAAACCCGGTTATAACCAATACAAGAATGGCTAAGGCTCTTAGCCAGTGAAATATCCTTATTGCAGCACCAAAGATCAGTTCCCTTTGGTAGGGCGCAGATTGAGTTGCCATGTTATCCCCCTTGATTAAAATCCGTTGGGATCAATTTTAAATTCACCGAGATTCTGGCCTTTGTAATCCATCACGTGCACAGCGCACGCCATACAAGGGTCAAAAGAGTGAATAATACGGATAACCTCTAGAGGCTTAGTCGGATCTTCAAGCTTTAAGCCGATGAGTGAAGCCTCATAAGGTCCCATTTGACCGTTAGCATCCACAGGACCTGCGTTCCAAGTCGTAGGTACAACGGCTTGGTAGTTCTCGACTAAGCCATTTTTAATGCGGATCCAGTGACTGAGCATGCCGCGTGGCGCTTCAATCATGGCGTGGCCGACATATTCTTTGCTTGAGTCAATTTCAGGCTTAACGTAAGTCGCTTCGTCTGATTGCATGTTAGTTAACATTGCATCGAATGTCTTAAGACCCTCTTCGGCAACGATAACGGTTTGCAACATACGTGCTGCAGTACGGCCTAGTGTGGTAAATAGCGCCTCTACAGGTAGTCCAGTCGCTTCGAGTAAGCCGTTGACAGAGTCGACAACCACTTGGTTACCACGGGCATAGCTCACGAGTAAGCTTGCTAATGGACCCACTTCAACTGGCTCGCCGTTATAGCGTGGTGATTTAACCCAGGTGTATTTACCATCGCCATCGACAGTCGGTAGCTTACCGTAAACGGTATCGCGCTCCACAAAGCCTGTGTAGTCGGGGACTGTTGTGCCATCATATGGGTGCTGCGGCGCATCGGCTTTATACCAAGCGTGAGTCGCATCTTCCTTAATCATGTCAGGATCGAGGTCGCTCACATTGGCAAGATCGCCATTCATGATAACGCCTTGGTTAAACATGTACTGACCATCGCCAAGTAGGAAATCATCCGTAGCCAAGAAGTTCTTAACGTTAACGCCACCTAGTACACTCGGCTCAGAGCCAAATGCTGCAGCGGCCATCACGATATCAGCCTTATAAGCACGAATGATAAAGTCTTGAACGATCTCATGCTTTTGCTTCCACTCTTGTAGGCGAGCAGGGCTTAACATGTCGCGTACAGAAGTGACACCACCAACAACGATTGATTGTGGGTGAGGTGATTTACCACCGAAGATAGCGAGCATTTCAGCGGCGATACGCTGAATTTCTAGTGCCTTAAGGTAATGAGAGACGGCGATTAGGTTTTGCTCTGGGGTGAACTTGTAAGTGCCATTTCCCCAATATGCGTTCGCAAATGGACCTAGTTTACCAGTTTCTACTAAACCTTTTACACGCTCTTGTACGGCACGTAGATCGCCTTCGCCAGCAGCGATTGGATTGGCGGTATACTTCATCGCCTCTTGCGCGGCTAGGGCTGGATCTGCGCTTAATGCCGAAACGACATCAACCCAGTCTAAACCGTGAAGGTGATAGAAGTGTACGATATGGTCATGCATGTACAGCGAGGTTTGCATCAAGCTTCTAAGGTACTTAGCATTTAGCGGGATCTTTACGCCCAATGCGTTCTCAACCGCTTCTGTACCGCAGCGATAGTGAGAATAGGTACACACGCCACAAATACGTTGTACGATTAGGCCGACATCCATAGGTGTACGACCCTTGAGGATCACCTCAATGCCGCGCCATAAAGTCGATGATGACCAAGCTTTCTTAATAACATTATTTTCGTCGACTTCGACTTCAACTCGCAGATGTCCTTCGATACGAGTGATTGGATCTATGACTACACGTTTACTCATGATTATTCCTCTTCAGATTTGGCAAAAATACTGGCGACGGCGTGTGCACCAATACCGACAGCGGTAGCGCCTAAAATAACAGCGCCGACAGTGTCACTGGTCGCATCAAGACCATGTAGTAATTGCCTTCCTAAAGGTTTTTCAAAGTCGGCCATATCATCCCAGAAGTTTGGCTCTGAGCAGCCAATACAGCCATGACCCGCAAGCACAGGCCAACTCGTATGGTGATTAAATCGTTCGGTTGGGCAGTTGTTATAGGTGTAAGGACCCTTACAACCCACTTTATAGAGACAGTAGCCGTCTTTTGCGCCTTGGTCGCCAAACTCTTCAACAAATTCGCCAGCGTCAAAGCGGCCACGACGTTCACAGTTATCATGAACGCGAGCACCGTAAGCCCACTTAGGACGGTTGAACATGTCAAGGGCTGGTAACTTACCAAACATGATGAAATACATCAGTGTACCGACAATGTTCTTTTCACTTGGTGGGCAGCCACCTAGGTTAATAACGGGTCTATCAACAACCTCATAAACACCTTTTGCCCCAGTTGGGTTAGGTGCGGCAGCTTGGATACCACCAAAGGCGGCGCAAGTACCAACAGAGATAATCGCTGCGGCGCCCGCCGCGGCTTCTTTAACGATATGAAGTCCGGTGTGGCCTTTACAGCCAACCGTTAAAAATGCGCCATTGTTTGCAGTAGGTACGGCGCCCTCTACAGCAAGGAGGTAGTTACCTTTATAAGCAGAGAGTGCGTGCTCAAGGTTTTCTTCTGCCTGCCAGCCAGCAGCGGCCATCAAGGTTTCATGGTACTCAAGAGAGACATGATTAAAGATTAAGGTATCTAGGTTAGGTGTGTCGGTACGAATAAGCGACTCACTACAACCTGTGCATTCGGCCATGTGTAGCCAAACTAAAGGAACTCTATCTGCAAGCTCTGCAGCTTCTGCGACCAAGGTACTAAAAGGGAGCGGTAAGGCTAGCATGGCGGTAACCGCTGCGCTCCATTTCATAAAGTCACGACGAGTAATGCCATTTTGTTCCATTTTTTGCTGTAGCGTTTCACCTGTACGCGGTTGTAGCTTGCGAAGTTGTTCCATTCGCGCCACACCTTGTTGGTAAAGGGCTTCATGTGTTTCCATGGTTAAACCTTTTTTTTGTTTATAAGGAGTTTGTTCAACGAAAACAGTCTAGGCCTCACAAAGCTGAGTATTATTGATATGCGTCAAGCTTTTGAGTTCTTTGAAAGATACTACACAGACCAGTTGTAACTCAGTTGAGCTAGATCATAAAATAGGTTTTAAGCGGGACAAAATGACCCTGAATCGCCTAAAAGGTGATTTATATCACATAAAGTCGAGTGGCTTGTTTAACAGCAGCTTAACCATGAGTTACTTATAAATGATTAATTTAAATAGTTTTTCTTTGTAATTGTTAATTCAAGGGTTGCTTATATGTTAACGGTGTGTCGGTTTAAGATTTATGGGAAAGGAGTTAGCAAGGTATTTTAAGAGGTTTTTGGGTTATCAAGGCGCAATAAAAAAGCCTCTGACATGACTGCCAAAGGCTTTAAATAGGTGTTCAGGTAACCGCTTAGAAGTTAGCCGAGTTTGGTGAACGTGGGAATGGGATCACGTCACGGATGTTTGCAACGCCAGTCACATAAGAAACCAAACGCTCAAAGCCAAGACCAAAACCTGCGTGTGGTACTGTGCCATAGCGACGTAGGTCGCGGTACCACCAGTAGTCTTCTTGACTTAGGTTCATCTCTGCAAGACGTGCATCAAGAACGTCTAGACGTTCTTCACGTTGAGCACCACCGATGATCTCGCCGATGCCTGGAGCTAGAACGTCCATAGCTGCTACAGTTTTTCCATCATCATTTAAGCGCATATAGAATGCCTTAATGTCTTTTGGATAGTTCTTCACAACTACAGGAGCTTTGAAGTGCTCTTCTGCAAGGTAACGCTCATGCTCAGAATGTAAATCGATACCCCATTCAACATCAAACTCAAAGTCTTTATCACAGGCTTTAAGAATTTCAATCGCATCGGTGTAATCGATCTGAGCAAAATCACTGTTGACAAAGTTTTCTAAACGCTCAATCGCTGTTTTCTCAACACGCTGTGCGAAAAACTCTAAGTCATCGCGACGCTCTTCTAGTACCGCTTTGAAACAGTACTTCAGCATGTCTTCTGCAAGTTTTGCTGCATCGTTTAGATCGGCATAAGCCACTTCAGGTTCAACCATCCAGAACTCGGCTAAGTGACGGCTGGTGTTTGAGTTCTCTGCGCGGAATGTAGGACCAAAGGTATAAACCTTTGAAAGTGCACATGCATACGTCTCGGCGTTTAGCTGACCCGATACGGTTAGGAAAGACTCTTTACCGAAGAAGTCTTCGCCGTAATCGACAGTACCTTTATCTGTACGGGGTAGGTTCTCAAGATCGAGTGTCGATACACGGAACATCTCACCGGCACCTTCAGTGTCTGAAGCAGTGATAAGTGGTGTTGATACCCAGATATAACCTTGTTCGTTATAGAAACGGTGAATAGCTTGAGACAAGCAGTTACGTACTCGTGCTACCGCGCCAATAATGTTGGTGCGTGGACGAAGGTGAGCAAGTTCGCGCAGGTGCTCGATAGAGTGACGCTTAGCCGCCATAGGGTAGGTGTCTGGATCTTCAACCCAACCTGCAACCTCAATGTTGGTCACTTGCATTTCAAACGCTTGACCTTGACCAGGAGACTCAACAACTTCACCAGTCATCACAACAGAGCAACCAGCAGTAAGCTTTAACACTTCGTTGGTGTAATTTTCTAGATTATTTGGTACAACACCCTGGATAGGGTCGAAACATGAACCGTCATAAACAGCTAGAAATGAGATCCCAGCTTTAGAATCGCGGCGGGATCTTACCCAACCACGTACTGTGATTTGCGAACCGATCGCAAAGTCACCTTTAAACACAGAAGCGACAGATGTAATGCTCATTGTTGCTTAGTTCTCCAACGAAACGTTTTTGTAAATAATTTGGAGGTTTATATTACCTGTATAATCGCTTTTCTCAAGTGGAAAGTAGGGTATCTGAGTACCTAAATTGTTATTCTGACGACAATCATGACAAAAACTACGGATGGCAAGCATGAATAGAACAAATTTTTTCCAATTCTTATTGTCAACACTATCGATTATCGGCTGGTCGCTGGCTATCTATGCGTTGTTGATTTTTGATAAAGCACGCCCCGATACGGCCATTGGCTATTACCAGAGTAAGGGCGCTGCGGTGAGGCTAGAATGGGATCCTACTCAGACGGTTTTGCTGGAGCATATTATATGGGTATGTGCTGGGTTGAGTTTTATCAACTTGGGTTTCAACTTTTATGTTGCCCAACATAGCCGTCTCGGCTGGTGGGTGAATATTCCTTTGTTGTTTACCTGTTCTTTAGCGGCAGGGCTATATATTCGTTTTGTAGTATAACGGTAAACCAGAGATTCAAGTTGAGCGGGTTATCCCTTACAGGCGTGATTCATTTGGATGGAGACTAAGGTGTCTACAGAGTAGATCGATCATAGCCGCTGTAGCCCCCCAAATAAAGTAACCTTGATAAGGGATGAAGTGCACAGGGTATTGCCGCCCCATACGTTTAAAGTGTTGGGTATGTCGATTATAACGCTTGAGTAAAAATGAAAGTGGCACGGTGAAGTATTCATCGACTTCACCGGGATCTAAAATCGGATCGAAGGGTTGCTTGACTATGCCTACAAAAGGGGTGATCTCAAAACCTGTGAAGGTCTTATGGGCTGGGAGGGCTCCGATAACCTCGACATTAGATCTAAGCAGGCCGATTTCCTCTTCGGCTTCTCTTAACGCTGTAAATTGATGGCTGGGATCTGACCGCTCAACCTTTCCGCCTGGGAAGCTAATTTGCCCCGGGTGAGCTCGCAGGTGAATTGGCCTACGGGTCAATATAAGCTCGAGTTCTTGTCCCCTTTCATAAAGCGCAATTAACACCGCAGCTTGACGAAGTTCCTCTCCTAGGTGAATAAGATCCAACTCCGGCAAAGTATTAAGATTATACCTGAGTCTAAACTCTGCCAGCTTCATTATCGGTCCTTATTCATGTTAGAGGACAAGCCCTAGATTGATATTTGCAAGGTATAGGTTAGCCAAGTCGAGACAGTACGGGCAAAATGCGACTGACTTTATCGAAGCTTTCTTGATATTCGGCGTCTACTTTAGAGTCGGCGACTATGCCACCGCCGGCCCAGCAATAAAGTTTACCTACACTCGGTAGGCCATTATCAGATTTACCGCTATCTCTTTGAGCCACCAAGGTACGGATAGTAATGCTAGTATCCATCTTACCGTCTTGGCTAATGTAGCCAATAGAACCACAATAGATACTTCTCCTAGAGGGTTCAAGCTCTTCGATGATCTCCATGGCCCGAATTTTCGGTGCGCCAGTTATCGAGCCTCCGGGAAAACAGGCTCTTAATAGATCTGTTGGGAAAAGACCTGTGTTAAGCGTGGCGGTCACAGTGCTAACAAGGTGATGAACGGCGGGAAAGCTCTCAACGTCAAATAGCTTAGGTACGCTGACGCTTCCAGGGGCGGCCACTTTGCCAATATCGTTACGCAATAGATCGACTATCATCAAGTTCTCTGCGCGATCTTTCTCTGAACTTTTCAGTTGCTTAGCGAGTTCAGCGTCACGGTCTGCATCTTTATCTCTTGGCAGGGTGCCTTTAATGGGTTTGGTTTCAATTTTGCCATCTTGATGTTGGATAAAACGCTCAGGCGATATTGATAATAGCGCATGCTCTTCTAAACGAACAAATGCCGAGAAAGGTGCACCATTTGTTTGACGCAGTGTCTTGTAGGCGTGCCATTCATCGCCGCTAAAGTCAGCACTAAAACGTTGGGTTAAGTTTATTTGATAGCAATCGCCGCTGTGGAGATACGCCTGAACCTTGTTAAATCTCTCTTTATAGTCTTGCTCAGAGAGTTGATTTTGCCATTGGCTCGTGAGTTTAAATTCAGTTGAGGCTTGCTTAAGATCGCTGGTGCCATTAAAGATAAGCGCGTTAAGCCTAGTTTCAACCGCCTCTAACGCCGCTTGTGACTGATAATGGACTAACTGCCAGTATCTAAGTTGATAATCATACACTAGCGCCCAGTCGTATACGCCTAGGTTCATCTCGGCTAGGGATATATCTTTATGAGCTAGAGTGGGTAGCTTTTCGATACCGCGTGCCAAATCATAGTTAAAACTGCCCATCACACCGCCAGAGAAGACTTGTTCACTGGCTTTAGTTTTGGGGTAATACTCGTTGATGAGTTGCTTAACCACATCAAATGGATCCCCGTGATGTGGGGTCGTCAAGGAGAGGGCGCTATTGGTTTTTCCACGCAAACTAAATAGCGGCGTTCTATCTTTAGTTCGGGTGACAACTGTTGATTCATCTTGGGTGACGATAGTGGCTACGGGCTCGGCGCAAATCACATCAAATTTTGCGTCAACGTGATCTGCATCGGCCGAATCGAGTAAAATTGACCAAGGAACAGCCGAAAAAAAATCGAAAACTTCAGTTGTGCTTAAATTCCAATCGAGACGCTTTGTAAAAACTGCATTTTGCGCCAATTTGTTCATCTGTTAACCCTATCTAAAATGTGATGTTTAACTAAAACTCGCGAAAGAGTATCATAATGCTTACACAAGTAATAAAAACAAAACACGTGAGCTTTAATGGCGACTGAAGTTATTCACACAAGCCAGTGCGAGTGTAGTTTCAGCCGATTAATAAGTGTCTGCTAAAAAGGAAGTGTCTGTGAGCAAAGAAGTCCCTGTAATCAAGCAAGCCGATCTCATTGAAAGCGTTGCTGATGCCCTACAATATATCTCTTATTATCACCCAAAAGACTTTGTAGATTCTATGGCCGAGGCCTATGAGCGTGAACAAAGCGCAGCCGCTAAGGATGCGATTGCACAAATTCTTATCAATTCTCGTATGTCGGCCGAAGGAAAACGTCCGCTCTGCCAAGATACGGGTATTGTGACCTGTTTCGTTAAGATAGGTATGGGCGTGCAATGGGATAAGACAGATCTAACCGTTCAAGAGATGGTTGATGAAGGCGTTCGCCGTGCTTATACCAATCCAGATAATCCATTGCGTGCATCCATTGTTGCCGATCCCGCTGGTGGACGTAAAAACACCAAAGATAACACGCCGTCAGTTGTGCATGTTGAGATGGTTCCAGGTAACCATGTTGAAGTGGCTATTGCAGCAAAAGGCGGTGGCTCTGAAAACAAATCGAAAATGGTGATGTTAAACCCATCTGACGATATTGCGGCATGGGTCGAAAAGACACTGCCAACTATGGGAGCGGGTTGGTGCCCACCAGGCATGCTTGGCATAGGTATTGGCGGTACTGCAGAGAAAGCGGCTGTAATGGCTAAAGAGTCTTTGATGGATCCCGTCGATATCCATGAATTGCAAGCGCGCGGTGCACAAACAACAGACGAAAAACTCCGCCTAGATATTTTCGATCGTGCAAATAAACTGGGTATTGGTGCTCAAGGCCTAGGTGGTGTGACGACGGTACTGGATATTAAGATTAAGTCTGCCCCGACTCACGCAGCATCTAAGCCTGTGGTAATGATCCCAAATTGCGCCGCGACTCGCCATGTTCATTTTCACTTAGATGGTACAGGCCCTGCGGAGCTTACTCCTCCTTCACTGGAAGATTGGCCAGAAATTACTTGGGAAGTGGGTGAGAGCGTTCGCCGTGTCGATCTTAATACAGTGACTCAAGAAGAGATGCAGCAGTGGAAGAGCGGCGATACCTTGTTACTTAACGGTAAGATGCTAACGGGTCGTGATGCCGCGCATAAGCGTATTCAAAGCTTGATAGAAAGTGGTGAAGGGCTACCTGAAGGCGTCGACTTTAAGGGCAAGTTTATCTACTACGTTGGTCCTGTCGATCCTGTCGGTGACGAAGTGGTTGGTCCTGCGGGCCCTACGACTGCTACCCGCATGGATAAATTTACTGACCTGATGCTCGATAAGACGGGATTGATGGGAATGATTGGTAAGGCTGAACGCGGCCCAGCAACAGTGGAGTCTATCAAGAAACATAAATCATGCTACTTGATGGCTGTTGGTGGTGCTGCTTACCTAGTTTCTAAAGCGATTAAGCACTCGCGTGTGGTTGCTTTTGAGGATCTAGGTATGGAAGCCATCTATGAGTTCGACGTTAAGGATATGCCGGTTACTGTCGCAGTGGATGCTGAAGGCGTCAATGCTCACGAAACGGGTCCAGCTATCTGGAAAGTTAAACTGGAAGGCTAATTCTAGAAGCCTAATATCAGAAAGTTGGTTTGTGTATTTTGAGTGGCTGATTTGTTTACCATTAGCTTTAAGAATGGCTTAGGCGTCTTGCTTAAGCCATTTATATTGGCTAATGTGCTGAACACCCCTTAAATGTACAAGCTGCGTAACTGGCTAGTAACAATCACAAGTTGATCACTAAAAGCTTTTAACGTTACTTTTAACTATAAGAATAAGACTATAACGATGAAAAAAACTGCAATCATAATGGCGCTTGCATCGGCTGGTGTCGTTTTTAGCGCTCAAGCCGCGTCACAATCACCTTTCACTGTGCAAGACCTAGTAAAAATGAATAAGCTTCATTCGGCAGCTTTGTCTAATGATGGCACTAAAATCGTTTATGCAGTGAAAAATATTGATGCAGAAGGTGAGGCGAGTAGCGACCTTTATATTCAAGACTTATCATCAAGTACATCACAAGCAAAACAGCTCACTAGTGCTGCAGGTACAGAACATAGCGTTGCTTTTGCTCCAAATGATAAGAGTATCTACTTTTTAGCAGCACGCAATGGTTCAAGCCAAGTATATAAACTTGCACTCAATGGCGGCGAAGCGATTCAAGTCACTGATTTTCCGCTGGATGTAGAGGGTTTTAAGCTATCTCAAGACGGCAAACAAGTCGTGGTTAATATGCGCGTTTTTCCCGAGTGCACTGATTTAGCTTGCTCTAAAGATAAGTTTGAAGCTGAAGCTAATCGCGATACCACGGGACGTGAATACAAGCAATTGATGGTTCGTCACTGGGATACCTGGAGCGATCATTCAAGAAGTCACCTATTTGTGGCGCAATTAAACGGTGAAAAAGTCACATCAGCTGTCGACGTTACTGCGGGACTGGATACTGAAACACCGCCAAAACCCTTCTCGGGCATGGAAGAGGTCACCTTTACGCCAGACGGTAAGTACCTTGTTTATACCGCCAAAGCACCAGGAAAAGATCAGGCTTGGATCACTAACTACGACTTGTGGCAGGTGAGCGTTGCTGGTGGTGAGGCAAAGAACCTCACTGAGTCAAATAAGGCTTGGGATGCACACCCTACCTATTCAGCTGATGGCCGCTATTTAGCCTATTTTGCGATGACAAAGCCAGGTTTTGAAGCCGATCGCTACCGCATCATGCTACGTGATACCGTAACCGGGCAGGAAAAAGAGGTTGCTCCGCTGTGGGACCGTAGCCCAAGCTCTTTAGCATTTGGTAAAGACAACAAAACCCTGTACGTCACTGCACAAGACGTTGGCCAAGTATCAATCTTCGAAGTTAACACCCAGTTTGGTGACGTTAAGACTATCTATAACGAAGGTAGTAACAGCATAGTTGGCGTTAATAGCGATAAGATTATTTTCAGCAACAAGAGTCTAGTTGAGCCTGGTGATCTCTATACCATTAATTTAGATGGCCAAAATCTAAGCCGTTTAACAGAGGTGAATAAAGAAAAGCTCGCTAAAGTGAAGTTTGGTGAGTACCAGCAATTTAACTTTAAGGGCTGGAACAACGAAGAGGTTTATGGTTACTGGATTAAACCTGCTAACTATAAAGCCGGTGAGAAGTACCCAATCGCCTTCTTAGTTCATGGTGGTCCGCAAGGCTCATTTGGCAACTCGTTCAGCAGCCGCTGGAACCCACAATTATGGGCTGGGGCGGGTTATGGCGTAGTGATGATCGACTTCCATGGTTCTACCGGTTATGGCCAAGCTTTCACCGATTCTATTACCCAAGATTGGGGCGGTAAGCCACTTGAAGATCTGCAAAAGGGTCTAGCAGCTGTAACTAAGCAGCAAAAGTGGTTAGATGGTGACAATGCATGCGCGTTAGGCGGTTCATACGGCGGCTACATGATGAACTGGATCCAAGGTAATTGGAACGACGGCTTTAAGTGTCTAGTCAATCATGCGGGTCTGTTTGATATGCGCTCAATGTACTATGTGACTGAAGAGCTTTGGTTCCCAGAGTTTGAGTTTGGTGGTACTTACGAGAAAAACAAAGAGCTGTATGAAAAGTTTAATCCAGTAAACTACGTAGAAAACTGGCAGACACCGATGCTTGTGATCCACGGCGAAAAAGACTTCCGTGTACCTTATGGTCAAGGCTTAGCGGCCTTTACCTATATGCAGCGCAACGGTATTCCATCAGAGTTACTCATCTATCCTGACGAAAACCACTGGATCTTGACGCCTGAAAACTTAGAGCAATGGTACGCCAATGTACTAGGCTGGATGGATCGTTGGACCGAGAAGTAATCTAGTCAGTTAATCGTTAGTCATTAAAAAGCCAGAATCTAATTCTGGCTTTTTTGTTTTATCTCTCAGTTCTTAGAATGGGCTAACATGGTTTGAGCTTCATTATGCAGTCTTAATCCCCATATTGTCCCGCACTGAAATAAATCGATGTTTTAGCGCTTACTCTCCGAAGCTTAGGGCCTATCACTAAACGTACACAACCCCATGCAGATTAGACTTTTAGCAGTCTTTAGTATAAGTGCGAACGCTATACGCTCGTACAGATGTCGGGGCGCTGTATTCAACATGGCACTGAAACTCTCCGTCCCTTATCGCACTGAGCTTGCTTTGCCATTTGATAGGAACTATTGCGACCGAAGCTAAATTGGTGGGTACTACTGTAAATAGAAAGCTAGACACAGGTAAGCCGAATGCTTCACGGTAATTGTCACCAATAACACTGCCAGAAGAGAGTGGAGATAGCGGGTAGCCTAAACTCACGTATACACGGGTACCTGATACATCGATGAAGTACTGGCCGACTTGGACGTCCCAGTTTGGATGGTCGGCGCACTGAAAGCTACAACCTATGAGGCGTTCAATATTATCGATTACACTTTTACTATGGATTAACTGGTTTTGTTTACTGATTTGAGCCGCTAATCCCTTTATCTGGGCAATATGAGCATCACGACTAAAGCTTAGGTATTTACTCGTTGCGATCACTGCGATGATTGACAATATGATAATGACTGCAGTCAGCTCTAAGAGGGTAAATCCACGGTTGCGATAGCGATTTAATAACATACTGAGCGGCCTAATTTTACAAAAGCACGCAGATTATCGAGCATTTAGGTCGATAACAACCGCAGGTGGATACAGCTTGATACATTTTAAGTAAACTGAGAGTTAGTTCACGTAAGGCTAAATGTTATCTGTGATCGAGGTTGTTTGTGATGGCTTGTTTCTAGCTGGAGTTATGAGATCCCCTGTTTTGTAAAGTGTATCCATTATTTTATTAACAGGTAGTTTATTAACAGGCGTATAGAAATGACTGACAGCAGGATAAAACTGTTATGACTTAATGCTATGATTAAATTTGAAGGTACCATGTCGATTAAAGGCTGTTTTTTCGCCTTAAACCTAATTCACCTCCGGTTTAAGGTGAATAAATGCTGTTAAAAAAATTAAAGGGAATTGGCTGTTATGGCTTTTGTAAAAATGAAAAGGCCTACACAGGGTAGGCCTTAAGGGATTAGCTCATTATCGGCAGGTTAGTCCACTTCAAAAACTCACCGCGATAATGACGGCTTAGCTAAATTGGTTCATGGTGTTGTCTTTACCCGAAGCCTTCAGTGCTTGATCTCCAGAGAAGTATTCTTTGTGATCATCACCCATATCCGAACCCGCCATGTTTTGGTGCTTAACACATGCAATACCTTGACGGATCTCTTTACGCTGCACGTTAGCAACATAGCCCAACATGCCTTGGTCACCGAAGTATTCTTTCGCTAGATTATCGGTTGATAGTGCTGCGGTATGGTATGTCGGTAGCGTGATAAGGTGATGGAAAATTCCCGCTTCACGTGCCGCATCGGCTTGGAAGGTACGGATCTTCTCATCAGCTTGTACTGCGAGCTCAGTATTGTCGTAATCGACGCTCATAAGCTTATCACGGTCATAAGCCGATACGTCTTGACCAGACTCTTGCATTGCATCGAATACCTGCTGACGGAAGTTAAGTGTCCAGTTAAACGAAGGTGAGTTGTTATAGACCAGCTTCGCATTTGGAATCGTTTCGCGGATCTTATTCACCATGCCACCAATCTGCGCAACGTGAGGCTTCTCGGTTTCAATCCAAAGTAAATCCGCACCATTTTGCAACGAAGTAATACAATCAAGTACACAGCGCTCTTCACCAGTTCCTGCTCGGAATTTAAATAGGCCATTTGGAAGACGAGCAGGTTTTACAAGTTGACCGTTTTGCTGGAATACGACGTCACCATTTGCAAGGTTAGCAGCGTCAACGGCTTCAACTTCAAGGAAAGAGTTATATTTGTCACCTAGATCGCCAGCCTCACTTGTCACAGCAATCTTTTGGGTAAGGCCTGCGCCTAATGAGTCTGTACGGGCAACGATAACGCCATCATCGATCCCAAGTTCAAGGAATGCATAACGCACGGCATTAATCTTAGCCAGGAACTCAACGTGAGGCACAGTAACTTTACCGTCTTGGTGACCACACTGTTTAACATCAGAGACTTGGTTTTCTAATTGAATACAGCAAGCACCAGCTTCAATCATCTGCTTAGCCATCAAGTAAGTCGCTTCTTCATTACCAAAACCAGCATCGATGTCGGCAATAATGGGGACTACGTGGGTTTCAAAATTATCAATCTGGGCTTGAATTGCAGGCTTGTCACTTTCGCTCGCAGCATCGAGTTGGCGGAATAGGCCACCGAGTTCACGAGCATCGGCTTGGCGGAGGAAGGTATAAAGTTCTTTAATAAGCGAAGCGACAGAGGTCTTTTCGTGCATTGACTGATCCGGTAGTGGACCAAACTCGCTTCGAAGTGCCGCAACCATCCAGCCAGAAAGATATAGGTAACGACGTTTAGTCGTCAGTAGATGCTTCTTAATAGAGATCATCTTTTGTTGGCCAATAAATCCATGCCAACAGCCTAGTGACTGCGTGTACTGCGACGAATCTTTGTCGTAGTTATCCATATCTTCACGCATGATCTTAGCCGTGTACTTAGCAATATCTAACCCGGTTTTAAAACGGTTCTGTAGACGCATGCGTGCAACAGATTCTGGGTTGATTGCATTCCATGCACTACCTTCAGCATTAATCAAGGTAGCAGCCTCATCGATGTTAGCTCTGTAATTTGTCATGTGTCTATTCCTTTAACGATATGATTAGCGGCGATTGATTACGTTGAAAATATTAGTAAGATTTGTTTAAATAAGTCTAATTTATAGATTCTATAGCCGGTATTAATCTCATGAATATATCTCGTATCGATTTGAATTTATTGGTTTATCTTGATGTGCTACTACGTGAAAAAAATGTTACAAAGGCAGCAGATCAGCTAGGGATCAGTCAACCGGCTATGAGTAATGGCTTAAAGAGACTGAGGACATTATTTGACGATCCATTGCTGATAAGAACCAGCCAGGGCATGACACCGACTGAGCGAGCTCAGGAGCTGCAGCCAACCATTAGTGAGTTGATAATTGGCTTAGAGAAAGCGGTGCAGCCAAGGGCAAAGTTTAACGCCGAAGATAGTGAGCAAGTGTTTCGGGTGATGGCCAGTGATTACGCTGAGGCAACCTTGATCCCACCATTAATAGCAAGACTTCGCACCGAAGCTCCCAACGTTATTCTCGATATCATGACCCCAAGTGACGTCAGTTTTCGCGATGTTGAGCAGGGGCGTGTGGATATGGTGATAAATCGCTTTGACAGTATTCCTCAATCATTCCACCAAAAAGTGCTTTGGAATGATGATTTTAGCTGCCTGATCAGCAAGAGCAACCCAGTATTGGATAAGTTTTGTTTAGACAGTTACTTAAAGGCTAACCATGTCTGGGTTAGTAAGACGGGGATGGGGGTGGGAGTCGGTATGGACCCGGATGATGTGCAGAGGCTAGGCTGGGTAGATGAAGCCCTAACCCGAATTGGGGTACAAAGACGGATCACTGTTTTTACTCGTCATTATCAAGCAGCCTGTTTATTGGCAGAGCAACAAGATTTGATCGCCACCATACCAAGCAAAATGGCAAGGCAGCATGAAAATAACGACCGTGTCTGCATCGTACCGCCACCGTTTGTGATCCCTCCTATTGCGCTTACCATGGCGTGGAGTCCACTACTGCAGCATAACCCTGCACATAAGTGGATGCGGCAAGTTATCACTCAGACTGCGGATAACTTTGGTCGTAACTAGCTCTGGGCGATCGATGAATTAAGTGCTTCTATTTCAATTGTGATGATTTTTTACGCCAAAATAGATCTAGGCAATTAGTTTGGTGAATAGTGGTAATAAAGGGTATAAATTTCATAAATAAGTAGCACTTGGTATAGGCTAGTCAATATAGATAGGTGTCATTACTGAAAATGGATAATTGATGGCTAACGCTAGCAGTTAATCGAGTCGTTACGCCGGTGGCTAAAACTGATGGAAAACACGAATAAGGGCATATTATGACTTCACGGATCAGAGTCGGTGGTTTACAAATCGAAAAATCACTTTGGGAGCTGGTAGACAGCGAGATCAGTCCGGGTACCGGCATAAGCTCACAGATCTTCTGGACCAAGTTTGAAGAGATAGTCAATGAACTCAGTCCGCTCAATCGCAAACTTTTACAAAAGCGCGAGCAACTGCAGAGACAGATAGACGAGTGGCATAAAGGCAACAAAAAGCAAACCTTTGTGCCGAGTGAATATAAACAGTTTTTAATCGATATCGGATATTTAGTTAAAGAAGGTGAGCCTTTTACCATTTCGACTGAGAATGTTGATAGTGAAATTGCTACCCAAGCAGGGCCTCAATTAGTTGTACCCGTTAAAAATGCCCGTTTCGCCTTAAATGCGGCCAATGCTCGTTGGGGAAGTCTATATGACGCGCTGTATGGTACCGATGCAATACCCCAAAGCGAAGGCGCCGAGTTAACTAAAACATATAATCCCATGCGCGGTGCCAAGGTCATCACTTTTGCTAAAAACCTTCTAGATAGTGCTGCGCCGTTAGCATCAGGCTTGCACAGTCAAGTGACTCAATACTATGTAGATTCTGGCACCTTATATGCAAAGTTAGCCAATGGCGACAAGACGACATTGGCCGAGCCGAATAAGTTTGTCGGATTTAATGGTGAAGCACAAACCCCTGCGGCGGTATTGTTAGTTAATAATGGTTTACATATAGAGATCCAAATCGACAGTAGCAGTCCTATCGGCCAGACGGATTTGGCGGGGGTGAAAGACTTACTCCTTGAAGCCGCAGTCACAACCATTATGGATTGCGAAGACTCGGTGGCGGCCGTAGATGCCGAAGACAAAGTCGAGGTTTACCGTAACTGGCTAGGGTTAATGCAGGGCAAACTCACTGCAACACTGAATAAAAACGGCAAAGCTATGGTGCGTGAGCTAAACAATGACAGGGTATACACCGGAGCCTCGGGGCAAGATGTCACGCTACCGGGTCGTAGCCTGCTGTTTGTGCGTAACGTGGGTCACCTGATGACTAATGATGCGGTATTGGATAAACATGGTGATGAAGTACCAGAGGGGATCCTCGATGGTATGGTGACGGTATTTGCGGCGCTGCATGATCTTCAAGGCAATAATAACAACCGGAGTAACAGCCGCAAAGGCTCGGTCAATATCGTTAAGCCGAAGATGCATGGTCCCGAGGAGGTTCAGTTTACCTGTGAGTTGTTTACACGGATAGAAGATGCGTTAAAACTCTCACGAAATACGATTAAAGTGGGGATCATGGATGAAGAGCGTCGCACTACTGTTAACCTAAAAGAATGTATTCGAGCGGCTCAGGAGCGAGTGGTATTTATTAATACCGGCTTCTTAGACCGGACTGGCGATGAAATCCATACCTCCATGCTTGCCGGCCCGTTTGTGCCTAAGTCGGTGATGAAACAGCAAGCGTGGATCAAAGCCTATGAAGATTGGAATGTAGATATCGGTCTTGAGTGTGGTTTACAAGGACGCGCCCAGATAGGTAAAGGCATGTGGCCTATGCCAGATGAGATGGCGGCGATGTTAGAGCAAAAGGCTGGTCACCCACAAGCTGGAGCGAATACTGCTTGGGTTCCATCACCTAATGGCGCCGTTTTGCATGCGACTCACTATCATCATATCGATGTTGTCCAAGTGCAAAATCAGTTGAAACAGCGTAAGCGTGCGAGCTTAGATGATCTGCTTACCATTCCGCTGATGCAAGATAATGAACCCCTCACGCCGGAGCAAAAGAGTTTTGAGCTAGATAATAACGCTCAAGGCATTTTAGGTTACGTGGTTCGCTGGATTGACCAAGGCGTTGGTTGCTCAAAAGTGCCTGATATTAATAATGTTGGTTTAATGGAAGACAGGGCAACGCTTCGAATCTCATCACAATACCTCGCGAACTGGTTACACCATGGTGTGTGTACGAAAGAGGAGGTGATGGCCTCACTGAAGAAGATGGCGCGGGTCGTCGATAAGCAAAATGAAGCCGATAGCGCTTATATTAAGATGGCACCAAGTTTTGACGGTGTCGCGTTTACAGCCGCTTGCGATCTGATCTTTAAAGGAGAGGAGCAGCCATCGGGTTATACCGAGCCTTTGCTACACGCTTATCGTAAACAAGCAAAGCTGCAGGCGTAATGCCACCTAAGTAAAGAGATAATAAAAAGCCCTAACCATAGGATATGGTTAGGGCTTTTTTAATCAACAAATGTGATTATTGATCACTGTAGTCAGTGCCGTAGTAACTGGCTAGCAAGATCTGTTTTAACTCAGCAATTAATGGGTATCTTGGGTTAGCGCCAGTGCATTGATCGTCAAATGCGTCCTCGGCTAGCTCATCTAGTTTTGCGAGGAAGTCGGCTTCGTTGACACCGGCTGCTTGGATCGAGCATGGAATGCCAATCGTCTCCTTGAGCTCATCAATTTTTTTAAGCAGTGCCTCGACTTTTTCCGCATCGTTTTTGCCTTCGCCTGTGGCGCCTTCAAGTTTTAAATATTCAGCAATCTTTGCATATCGACAAAGTGCCTTCGGTCTATCGTACTGGCTAAATGCAGCCTGTTTAGTTGGCATATCCGTTGCGTTAAAGCGGATCACATTACTGATAAGTAACGCGTTCGCCAATCCATGTGCTAAATGGAACTCTGCGCCGAGTTTGTGCGCCATTGAATGACAAATACCTAGGAAGGCATTGGCAAATGCGATCCCCGCAATGGTGGCTCCATTATGAACTTTTTCGCGTGCTATTGGCGCATTGGCGCCGTGAACGTAAGCATCGGGAAGGTGCTTAAACAGTAAGTCTAGTGCTTGTAGCGCTTGACCATCACTATATTCGTTAGCCATCACACTCACATAAGCTTCTAAAGCATGAGTTACCGCATCTATGCCTCCGAAGGCAGTTAGTGATTTTGGCATGTCCATCACTAAATTGGGGTCAACGATGGCCATATTAGGCGTTAACTCATAATCGGCAATGGGGTATTTCATCCCTGTTTGCTCATCTGTTACGACCGCAAACGGTGTGACCTCAGAACCTGTCCCCGAGGTGGTTGGGATCGCAACCATCTTGGCTTTCTTGCCAAGTTTTGGGAACTTGTAGATACGCTTTCTAATATCCATAAAGCGAAGCGCTAGATCGGCAAAGTCGACATCGGGGTGCTCATACATAACCCAAATGATTTTGGCAGCATCCATTGGTGAGCCACCGCCTAATGCGATTATCACATCCGGTTGAAAGCTTTGAGCGACTCGAGCACCTTGCTTAACAATCTGCATAGTAGGATCGGCTTCGACCTCATAGAAGACTTCAGTTTCTAGGCCTTGGCTCTTTAGGATCTTAATGGTTTCATCGCAATACCCGTTATTAAATAGATACTTGTCTGTAACGATAAGTGCACGTTTCTTGTCGCTTAGTTCTTCTAGTGCTATGGGTAAACTACCACGGCGGAAGTATATTGAAGACGGTAGTTTATGCCACAACATGTTCTCAGCCCTCTTTGCGACCATTTTCTTGTTGATTAAGTGACTCGGACCCACGTTTTCTGAAATGGAGTTGCCGCCCCAAGAACCGCAACCTAAGGTCAATGATGGAGCAAGCTTAAAGTTGTAGAGATCGCCTATGCCACCTTGAGATGCGGGAGTATTGATAAGAATACGCGCGGTTTTCATTCTGAAACCGAAAGCCTTTACTCGCTCTGTTTGAGTATCTTGGTCGGTATATAATCCCGATGTATGGCCAATACCGCCCAGTGCAACGAGGGCTTCTGCCTTATCTACCGCGTCTTCAAAGTCGCTTGCACGATACATAGCCAGTAGCGGTGAGAGCTTTTCATGAGCGAAAGCTTCCGCTTCATCAATATCAGCCACTTCACCAATTAGGACTTTAGTCGTGGGGTGAACATCTATTCCTGCCATCTTGGCGATATTGGCGGCGCTTTGACCAACGATCTCGGCATTGAGTCCACCATTTTTTAGGATAACGCTCTGCATCGCTTCAGTTTCGTCTTGGTTAAGTACGTAACCACCGTGACTGATGAATCGCTCTTTAACCGTATCGTAAACATCATCAACAATAATAACGGCTTGTTCTGACGCGCATACCACTCCGTTGTCGAAGGTTTTAGACATCAATATCGAACTCACCGCGCGTTTAATATCGGCTGTTTCATCGATAACGATCGGGGTATTGCCTGCTCCCACACCAATTGCGGGTTTTCCTGAAGAGTAGGCGGCTTTGACCATTCCCGGTCCACCCGTTGCAAGAATAAGATTGA
This sequence comes from Shewanella sp. Isolate13, assembly GCF_022398325.1. Classification (GTDB taxonomy): domain Bacteria; phylum Pseudomonadota; class Gammaproteobacteria; order Enterobacterales; family Shewanellaceae; genus Shewanella. Next base: position 18,880 of record NZ_JAKEVD010000033.1, on the reverse strand, counting down.
TATCTTTGTGGGTCATTAGTTGGTTTGACAGTGCAACCGATGGCTCGTCGATCCAGCCAATAATGTCTTTCGGCGCTCCAGCGGCGACGGCGGCCTCTAAGACCAGACGAGCAGCGGTCGTGGTAGAGGTTTTGGCGCGCGGGTGAGGTGAAAATATGATGCCGTTACGGGTCTTAAGGCTAATAAGCGCCTTAAAAATGGCGGTAGAGGTTGGGTTGGTTGTAGGCACAATACCGCAGATGATCCCGACGGGCTCTGCAATGGTGATGGTACCGAAGGTGGTATCTTCTGAGAGGATCCCACAGGTCTTCTCATCTTTATATTTGTTGTAAATATATTCAGAGGCAAAGTGATTTTTAATCACCTTATCTTCAATCACGCCCATCTGGGTCTCGGCTGCAGCCATCTTGGCTAGCGAGATCCGCGCGTCGGCAGCGGCAAGGGCTGCTGCTCTAAAAATATTATCGACTTGTTCCTGAGAGTAGTTCGCAAACGTCTGCTGCGCTGTGCGTACTCTTTCCACTAGGAGATTGAGTTCTTGCTCATTTGATACTGTCATAGTCGCAATCCTGAAAAAATTTAGCCAAACCGTATTTGGCTAAACATTCTCTGGTGCTCTAAAATCCTTTTGATGAAGAAAAATTACACTCAATTAGGGCTGTTTGCTGTGACGAAGCCCGCAACTTAACGGTCTAATGTAATTTTATAACCAGAATAGTGACACTTTTAAGGTTTTTATCAGCCGTTGCTTTCTCGATTAAATATAAAATATTGTTCAAAGTTGTGATTTAGGATAGAAAATCTCATTTTTTGTTTTTAGGGCCATGAGTTAGAGTAGCGCCACATTTTATGAACAGATAACGCCTTGGGCGCGTTGAGGATACAACGGTGGATTTAACACTCTACGTTAAATTTTTTCTCGGCTTAGTTGCGATAATAAATCCTTTTGGTTTGTTACCGGTTTTTGTTAGCTTAACTAGCCACCAGACTGAAGCAGAAAGAAATCAAACGGCTAAAGTTGCCAACTTTGCCGTTGTGGTAATTTTGTTGGTGACGATATTTGCAGGCCAGCATATTCTCAACCTGTTTAGCATTTCACTTTCAGCCTTCAGAATTGCCGGCGGTACCCTTATTGCTATTATCGCCATGTCGATGCTTCAAGGTAAATTAGGTGAAGTTAAGCGCAATAAGGAAGAGGGACGTGAAGCTTCTGCCATGGACTCTGTGGCTGTTGTGCCTTTGGCTCTGCCATTAATGGCAGGTCCCGGCGCGATCAGTTCGGTTATCGTCTCCTCTGCTGAGCATGGTAGCCTACAAGATCTTTTCGGCATGTCACTCGCCGTTGTCGTGTTTGGTGTGTTGAGCTTTTTATTATTTAGAATGGCACCCATCATTTTTAAAATATTAGGTAATACCGGGATTAACGTGATCACCCGTTTAATGGGTCTGATAATGCTATCGATCGGTATCGAAGTGATTGCGGCGGGCGTGAAAGGTTTTTATCCAGGCTAACTGAAAGACAACTATCAGGCTGAGCTAAAGCCGAATAGAAGCATGTCTAAAGAGCTGGCAACGACAGTACGAGTAAAACAAAGGCACCGATTGGTGCCTTTGTTTTTTTAGTTGCTTTACCTTGCTCGCTTAGAAATCACCGTTAAAGTCCATCATGGAGTGGGTTTTCGCGCTAAATAGGTGCTGGTGTAGTCTTGCAGCAAACCCATCTGTCATGCCCGAGATATAATCGGCAATCACTCTGTGACTGTTTTCACCTAAGCGTTCACTTGCGAGCCACCGCTCTTGAGTATTAAGAGGTAGCAGCCTTTCTGGATCGGAGATAAACGCCTCAAATAGCTCCATCACTATCTGTTGACCCTTATATTCAAGCATCTGGATTTCGGGCTTCCGGATAACATATTTATAGACAAACTTTTTTAATATACTGAGGGCGTCAGCAAAGGCAGTTTCCAATGCGGCGTTGTACTTTAATAAAGGCTCATCGAAGCCCTCAACTTCAATAATTGAAATTGCGGTAACGAAGCCATTCACTAGGGTACCAATTGCGTCTTTACGTTCATGATGCTTTGAAGAGAATAACCGCTGGCTGATGGTGGCAAACTCTTTTTTGAGCCATGGATCCTGACTATTGCAAAGCGGCTTAGATACATCGCATAGCCATTGCTGTTCACTGACAATACCCATCACTATGGCATCTTCTAAATCATGAACCGCATAGGCGATATCATCGGCGAGTTCCATGATAGAACAATCTAGAGATTTATAGCGAGTGCGCTTATGTTTTAGCTCTTTAGTTGTATGACTCGATAGAAACTGTTGTCTATCTCGCTCAGAAAGAGGGTCTAATACCCATGCTAAGATCTCACTGTCGTCATCAAAAATGCCTTTTACGGGCGGCCACTTTGACGGCTTCAATTGCCTAAAATCTTCGACCGTCGCGCTAGGTTCAGATCTGTATAGTTGAGAATGGAGTGCAGGGTACTTCAAAATTCCCAATAGCGTACGACGACAGAGATTCATGCCGTAGTGTTCGGTATAGGGTTCAAGCCGAGTTAATATGCGAAAGGTTTGACCGTTTCCCTCGAAGCCACCGTGGGCACGCATCATATAATTGAGTGCCACTTCACCGCCATGGCCGAAAGGGGGATGGCCAATATCGTGGGCTAGACACAAGGCTTCGATAAGGCTCATTGACTCAATCAAATGGCTGAATTGAGGCTGCTTTTGCTTGAGTTGTGCGGTGATCCCTGTGCCAATTTGTGATACTTCAAGAGAGTGAGTAAGCCGGGTGCGATAAAAATCATTCATACCCACGCCTAGCACCTGAGTCTTAGCCTGTAAGCGCCTGAATGCGGCGGAATGGAGTATGCGCGCTCGATCTCGCTGGTAGGGACTGCGATGGTCGTTGCGCCTGTGTTTATCTTCGCCGTGACGTCTTTCATTCCAAACTTGATGAGGCATAACCGCTCCTTTATCGCCTATAGCAGTTTATTGATATCGTCTAGATCTAGGGTAAAGCTTGGAATAAAGCATTCGATGAAATAATTGACTGCAGGATTAGGGTCGTTCTTTAAACTTTGTTCTAGCCGTTTTTGCGCGGTATTAAATTCGGTATTGCCAGCACGTTTCTCTTCTAAACACTTGAGGTAGGCACAGAGCGTATCAGCTGATTTTACCAATGCCTTGTATTCACTATCGGCATACTCGCTAGTCAGTAGCGCTTGATAATCTTCTTTAAACTCTTCTGGCACCATTTCGAGTAGACGTTGCTCGGCGATCGCTTCAATTTTCTTGTATTCGGCTTCTATCTCTTTGTTGAAGTACTTGACCGGGGTTGGGAGATCGCCCGTTAGGATTTCACTTGCGTCATGAAAGATGGCGATGGTTGCAGCTTGATAAGGATCAAAGTTGCCTTGAAATTTTTTGTTGCTAATCAAGGCTAGTGCATGCGCAACCATGGAGACTTGCAGCGAATGTTCTTGAACATTTTCAGTGCGAACATTGTACATGAGAGGCCAGCGTTGAATTAATTTCATTCTTGCTAGGTGGGCAAACAAGTGGCTCATAGCATTCCTTGTGGTGTTAGGAGTTGAACCCATTCAGATTAGCATAGAAGTCCTACAAAAAAACGACCCGAAGGTCGTTTTTATCTTTTAAGCAATTATAAATAATAACCTAATGAATTAGTTAGCAGCAGTACTACTGTTTGTAGGTATCTAAGAAGTCACCGAATTCAGAGAGTGCTTTGGTCAGCTCTTCTTTGTAAGGCAGGAACACGACACGCACATGATCGGGTTCTGGGTAGTTAAACGCTGAGCCTTGAACGAGCAGGATCTTTCTATCTTTTAACAGGTCCAATACTAAGCGTTCATCATCGCGTAGGTTAAATTTCTTTTGATCTAGCTTAGCAAAGGCATATAGTGCGCCTTTTGGCGTCTTTACACTCACACCTGGAATAGAGTTAAGCATCTCAACACAGGCATCACGCTGTGCACGCAGGCGTCCACCTGGCTGAACTAATTCGTGAATACTCTGGTAGCCACCTAACGCTGTTTGAATCGCATGCTGACTTGGCACGTTTGCACATAGTCGCATAGAGGCCAGCATATCTAAGCCTTCGACGTAACTCTTCGCTGCTTTAAGGTTTCCGGTAAGCATCATCCAACCCACGCGGAATCCTGCAGCACGGTAAACTTTAGATAGACCATTAAAAGTCACCGTTAGAATATCATCAGATAGACTCGCCGCCGGAATATGTACCGCCTCATCATATAGAATTCGGTCGTAGATCTCATCGGCGAACAGAATCAAATCGTTTTGACGGCACAGTTCGATAACTTCTAGGATCAGCTCTTTTGAGTATACGGCGCCCGTTGGGTTATTCGGGTTAATTAGCACGATACCGCGGGTTCTTGGAGTGATCTTACTTTTAATATCTTCCAGATCAGGGAACCAGTCAGATTCTTCATCACAGCGATAATGCTGCGCCTTGCCACCAGACAGGTGAACAGCTGCGGTCCATAATGGATAGTCAGGAGAAGGGACGAGGATCTCGTCGCCACTGTTTAATAAGCCCTGCATCGCCATAACGATGAGTTCGGAAACCCCGTTACCAACATAGATGTCCTCAATATCGACACCAAAAATGCCTTGAGACTGATAGTGCTGTACGATGGCTTTACGCGCCGAGAACAGGCCTTTAGATTCACAATAGCCCTGTGCACTGGGTAAGTTTAGAATAACGTCACGGACGATCTCTTCCGGAGCTTCAAATCCAAAAGGCGCTGGGTTACCGATATTTAGCTTAAGGATCCTGTGACCTTCATCTTCGAGTCGGCGTGCCTCTTTATGCACTGGACCACGAATGTCGTAGCAAACAGAATCTAATTTATTGGACTTGATAATAGGGCGCATCTACACCTCGAAAATGCATAAAACGTAGGTCAGAAATGACTTTAACTTTGTTGCAGGCACAATAACGAAATTCATGGGACAAATAAAGGATTAATTCACTGATTAGATGGGTTTTTGAAGATGATCATACCGATAAGGTTCGGTGCGGACCCATGTTTTAGGGGTTTATGCTGTTAGTGGCTGGGTAGATAGTTGTTAGTATTGCGATTCTTATATTGGCACTATTTAAGTCTAAATCGCTTTTTTGCTAACAAGATCGCTTTTTTAAGGCATTACTAATACGGCAATAAAAAAGCCAGCGTTAACGCTGGCTTGATAAGGCGGTTTAAAAACTTAAACGCGCTTCTTGAATTCGTTTGTGCGAGTATCGATTTCGATCATATCGCCAGTCTTAACGAAGTCAGCAACACTTAGCGTACCACCGCCAGTGATAGTAGCAGGCTTCATTACTTTACCTGAAGTATCGCCACGAGCTGAAGGCTCAGTGTAAGTTACTTCACGAACAACTGAAGTTGGTAGTTCTACTGAAATTGCTTTGCCTTCGTAGAAAGTTACTTGGCAGTTCTCTTCCATACCGTCAACGATATATGCAGCAGCATCACCTAGGTTTTCAGCTTCAACATCATACTGGTTGTATTCTGCATCCATGAATACATACATAGGATCAGCGTAGTATGAATAAGTACAGTCTAGACGCTCTAGAATGATATCTTCCATCTTGTCTTCACCTTTAAAGGTGCTTTCAGTAGTAGAATCTTGTAGAACGTGCTTAAGTTTTAATTTAACGATTGCAGCGTTACGGCCTGAACGAGTTGTTTCAGTTTTTTGAACAACCCATGGGCTGCCATCTAACATGATCACGTTACCAGGACGGAGTTCATGAGCAGTTTTCATTACACAATTTCCTATTTTAGGTTTTTCTATTTAAACGTAGTATCTTAGCTATTTTTGACGAATTGAACTAGTCGAGAAACAAGATCTACATCATTTATCGCATCAATTGGCCACTGTTTTGCGTGGTGCAATAGTGGCAAATCGATTAAATTTAGTTTTTGCCAATGGCTAGTCGTTAGCTCTTGCTGTTCTTTGTTAAAGGCAAGATTTAACGCTTTCCAGCTTTTCGCTAATGCTGGCGGCAGATTATTACAGTAAAGCTGCATAAAGGCATCTAATTTTATTAGATGATAGTCGTCTTCTTGAGCATATATGTGCCAAATGAAGGGTTTTGCAGCCCATTGGGCCCTTAAAAATGAATCTTCACCGCGCACAATATTAAAATCACAGCTCCAAAGTAACTTATCGTAGCCCTCTTGATCAGTCATTGGCAAAATATGGATGACCAAATTGCCAAGCTTAATCTGCATTCCTGCCGTGAGTGTGTCAACAGAGCAGGGCAGTATCGATTGTAAGCTATTAAGGCTACGGCCCTTTGGGAACAAGGCATGAATAGTTTGTTCACTATTTTGCCATGTTTGACAAAGTGCTAGCAACGCACTCGATTCATAGCTAAAAACGCTGATAACTTTGTCGCCGCTTTCGATGCCGCTAAGTCCAAGGCTGGCAAACAGATCTAGGCGATTTTGTGGTTCTCGCTGCCAAGCATCACGCTTTTCAAACAGCGTCTTCTCACAAATCAGCCCACCAGTTTTAGCCGTAAACCCTGGGAAGTAGAAGTACTTCTTTAGGCCACTGGGTTGCATAGAGGGGAGACCATGGCATCCCTCAACCCAAGACTCTGCGCTGAGATATTCAAGATTGAGCCACAAAGGTGGCTTTGCTGCGTGTGAATTGAGTTTGAATGCCTGCTGCATTACGATTAACTGGTTTTTTACTTGTTCGGGTAATTCACAGGCAAATGCTTCAATAAGCACATTACCAGCTTGATAAGCGACGGCTAATGGCTCTGACCATTGATTGATGGTGACACCAAAATGAACCTGGCTAAGGAGATTAGGATCTAATGCAGGTAGTATATGTGAGAAGCTATTTAAATCATCGACCCATAGAGTGATAGCAATGGATTGCTCTGCAGACAATTGTTTTGCGAGTCGCCAGGTAACGCCAATATCACCATAATTATCAACGACTGCACAAAAGATATCCCAACGTTCAGGGGCTTTTTCACTTGCCATGTTACAAAAACTCACAGTATCAGCTCAATATGAGGCGGTTAAATAGACGATTGACTCGCTTTGTTAATGAGACAAAAAAGCGGCATAAAAATATGCCGCTTTTACAGAAATGCGATAAAGCAAAAATGGGCTTTATATCGCGATTCGTTAGTCTTCTAGCTCTGCTAGACACATCTCTTCGTAGATCTGTTTAACCCACGCATCTACGCGCGCTTCAGTTAGTTCAGGTTGACGGTCTTCATCAATACCTAGACCAACAAAATGCTTGTCGTCTGCTAATCCTTTAGATTCTTCAAAGTCATAGCCTTCGGTAGGCCAGTGACCGATCACTACAGCGCCACGAGCTTCAACGATTTCGTTCACCATGCCCATCGCGTCAAGGAAATACTCAGCGTAATCTTCCTGGTCACCACAACCAAAGATTGCGACTAACTTATCTTCAAAGTTGATCTGCTCAAGTTCTGGGAAGAAATCATCCCAATCACATTGTGCTTCGCCATAATACCAAGTTGGAATGCCGAAAATAAGCAGATCGTAATCTGCAATCTGTTCCTTGGTACTTTTGGCAATATCTTTTACCTCAACCATTTTTTTACCCAGTTTCTTCTGGATCATTTTGGCGACGGCTTCGGTGTTGCCTGTATCAGACCCGAAAAAAAGACCTACTGTTGCCATTGTTGTTCCTTTAATATCTAGTTAACTATTAATGGTATGCGTGTTTTGAAAGTGGTTTAGTTACTAACCAGCTTTTGCAGTATAGATTCGATTAGTTGGCTGCGGCTGATATTACTGGCCAAAGCTTGTTCATTCAAGGCGTCGTATAAATCTTGTGACACCTTTAACTCTATTCGTTTTAATCCGTTCGCACGGTCACGCTGAATTTGGTTTCTTTTATTGATTTTGAGCTGTTGGTCTCGAGGCAATGGATTGCTGCGAGGCCGACCACGTCGCTTTTCTGTTGCGAACAGATCAATGGTGGTTCTATCTGATGTTTCTTTTGCCATTGAGTTCGTATTTACCCGATACCTGAGCTTTCCCAGGTCATCTGTATAATCCCTTTTGCAATAAACCCGGCGCAGCCGAGAAATAAAACAAGCCAAACGATGTTTCGTCCAAACGTAGGCACATTGCCTTGTTTGAGTACATCTCTAATGGCCATACCAATAAAAAAGAAAATGGCTGCAAAAAACAGGTTTAAGCCGAGTGCTTCAATCTGCTCCATATATTGCATTAACATTCGCCATTCCTTTCTAGGCTAAAAAAAGTTGCGCGAATATACCATATAAGTTTTCGAGCGGCTATATGCTTTACACCTTTGTATCGGGAAAATTCCCTTTGTTGTGTCTTAGTTGTTGGTAATAAATTCTTTAACTATTCGGTTGAAAATGGCAGGTTTTTGCGCATGTAGCCAATGTCCTGAACCCTCAATGGTTTTTGCTTTGACCTTTGGGAACTGCGTCATAATGGCTTGTCTGTGTTCGGCGGTAACATAATCTGAGTCACCACCGCGAATAAATAAACAGGGACCTTGGTAAGGCTGAGGAAATGTAGGCCAATCTATGATGTTGGCGTAACTTGCCTTGAGTCCCGAAAGGTTCATCTTCCAGGAAAAACCCTGCTCAGCTCGAGTGAGGGACTTCAATAGAAACTGTGCGGTGCCATCATCGATATTGCAAGACTTCATATGAGCGAGTGCCTGGCGGCGATCCTTGATCTCTGCTAGCGGCATAGACTCTAATGCCGCAAAGACGCTATCGTGTCGGCTCTGGTAGGCTACAGGTGCAATGTCTGCGACCACTAGCTTACTAACCAGCTTAGGGTAACAAAGCGCCGTTGCCATCGCGATCTTACCGCCCATTGAGTGACCAACGATTATGGCCTCTTTTTCTGGCAATTGTTCGATCAACTCCGCAATGCTACTCGCAAGGGAGCGGTAATCCATCTTGGCAACAGAAGGACTCGCGCCGTGATTGAGTACATCAACCCTGACTACCGTAAAGCTGTCTTCGAGGGCTTTGCCTAAGGCCTTGAGATTATCAAGATCGCCAAATAAACCATGGATCAGAATGACGACAGGACCTTGACCGCTTTTGACGTAATACATTTTGCTACCGTTGGTTGTACTTAGGTGGCGCTGATTGTGCCTAGGTTTTTGTCAAAATCCAAGATTGCACTAAAAAACACCTATGCCGTGATGGTTTTTTATACATATACGGCTTAGTAAATGGTCTCTTTCAACCTTTGATCGCAGTTTTCATTTATTGGCGCTTTATCAAGACTCTAAACCTCGCTACACTGAGCTGATAATTCGGGATAGCAATGCGATCCGATCGTATTTAAGAACACCGATCCGCTTTTCTACTTAAGGAAGATAACTGTTATGAAATATATCGAAGTTGATGAAGAGCTTTATCGACACATCGCCAGTAAGACTGAACATATTGGTGAGAGCGCTTCGGATATTTTGCGCCGTATATTGGGACTAAGAGTTGATTCAGTGGTACAAGAAGAACCCGAAGAGATAAGTCATCCAAGCCTAGATCAATCTGCGCCCAAACTGGAAAAGGTTAAGCCTGTTAAAGCGGAGCCCGTTTCTGATTTTTTAAGTGTGCTCGATCTAGAACTGCTTGCGGCTCAGAAGGGGGCTGTTGGGCGTTTTCTATTTATTCTCGATACGGTCTATCAGGCGTCGACCACACAATTTGAACAAGTTTTGCAAATTCAAGGTCGCGACCGCTTATATTTTGCGACTTCAAAAGAAGCGTTGTTAAAGGCGAGTAAATCGGCCAATCCGAAAGAGATCGGTAAGAGCGGTTTTTGGGTAACGACTAACAATAATACTGCAAAGAAGCGCACCATATTGTCTGAAGTGTTAACTCAGTTTGGTACCAGCGAAGAGCAAATTGAACAGCTAATCGCAAAGATTTAATTGAAGCAAGTGGCGCAACCCTAAAGGCCCGCGCCACCCGTCGACCTAATAAAAGAGTTGTTAGGCGATAGAGAAATGTAGGAGAGGGGACTTGGCGTTACACAAGAGAGCTGGATTGATTGCAGAGCAAACGGATTTGGTCAACATACCCAAACTCGTCAGCCTATATTACCGTTTATCCCCCAATGAAGCCGATGCAGCACAAAGGGTGACATTTGGCACATCCGGGCACCGGGGCTGTGCTACAAGTAAAAGTTTTAATGAAGCGCATATATTAGCCATTTCACAAGCGGTAGCCGATTACCGTAAAAGTGCAAACATCACCGGTCAACTGATCCTCGGGATTGACACTCATGCTTTGTCTCAGCCTGCCGCGATGTCGGTTATTGAAGTACTTGTGGCAAATGAAATCTGCGTTGTTGTCCATCAAAATGATGGCTATACGCCGACTCCTGTCGTGTCTCATGCCATTATCAGGGCTAATTTAGGCAAAAAAACAGCTGACGCTCTAGTCGATGGCCTGATTGTCACTCCGTCCCATAATCCGCCTCAGGATGGCGGGATTAAATACAATCCACCTCACGGCGGCCCAGCTGAAGGTGAGATCACTACTTGGGTGGAAAACAGAGCTAACCAATACTTAGCCAATCAGTTAGATGGCGTTAAGCGCGTCAGTTATGCTCATGCATTAGCAAGCCAGTACGTGCTAGAGCAAGACTTAATTACGCCTTATGTGGAAGATCTGCACAATGTTATCGATATGGAGGCAATTGCCAAGTCTAACATTCGTCTAGGCGTCGACCCACTTGGTGGTTCCGGCGTTCACTATTGGCAACCTATCGCTGAACATTATGGCATCGATATTACGCTGCTGAACGATAAGGTCGATCCAAGTTTTAGCTTCATGCCACTAGATAAAGACGGCAAGATCCGTATGGACTGTTCATCGCCCTATGCGATGGCTGGATTATTAGCGCATAAAGATAACTATGATCTCTGCTTGGGTAATGATCCTGATTTTGATCGTCACGGAATCGTCTGCCCAGGAAGCGGTTTGATGAATCCTAACCATTTCCTTGCTGTCGCGATCGACTATTTGGTGACACATCGTCCAGAGTGGACCGAGGAGATGGTGATTGGTAAAACTCTTGTTTCCAGTGCGATGATCGATAAAGTTTGCCAGATGCATAACAAGCGTATGTCAGAGGTGCCTGTTGGCTTTAAATGGTTTGTAGATGGGCTTGCTAACTGTGACTTTGCCTTCGGTGGTGAGGAGAGTGCTGGAGCAGCGTTTTTAAGGCGTGATGGCAGCACTTGGTGTACTGATAAAGATGGATTTATCCTTTGTTTATTGGCAGCCGAAATTTTTGCCGTTACCGGTAAAGCCCCACAGCAGCGATACCAAGAGCTTGAAGCCCAGTTTGGTGAAAGCTTCTATCAGCGTATAGACAGCCCTGTGAGTCTCGAGGATAAGGCTAAGTTCGCTAATATTAAGCCAGAGATGATTACAGCTAAGCGCCTTGCGGGCGATGAGATCTTGCAAAAACTCACTCACGCACCGGGTAACAACGCCCCAATTGGCGGCATTAAGGTTGTAACGGCTAATGGATGGTTTGCTGCGCGACCATCAGGAACGGAAGCACTGTTTAAGCTTTATGGTGAGAGTTTCGTTAACCAAGAACATCTGCAGCTATTATTAGAGGAAGCGCAGCGCATTGTCGCTGAAGCACTCAAATAGTCATTATGACGTAAGTAATAACGTTTAATTAGAAAAGGCACCTTAGGGTGCCTTTTCTATTGCCGAGACTTTAGATAATGGGATTAATAGCTGATATGACAACTTGGTAAATTGTTTTTCGTTAAATAATCTTGGTGGTAGGCCTCGGCCGGATGGAACTTCTGGCAAGGCACAATTTCAGTTACTATCTGTCTACTGCCCCATTTAGCACTTTTTATCAACGCAAGCTTACTCGCTTCAGCTTCTAACTTCTGTTGTTTATCATGAAAGAAAACAGTGCTGCGATACTGACTGCCTATATCGCCACCTTGCTGGTTTAAGGTGGTAGGGTTGTGATTTTGCCAGAACACTTGTAGCAACTGTTCGAAAGAGACCTTTTCTGCATCGTACTCAACTTGAACAACTTCAGCATGTCCAGTGGTGCCAGTTTTGACCTCATTATAACTGCTGTAACAATCTTTTCCGCCCATATAACCACACGTACAGTCAATGACACCTTCAACTTTTCTAAAGAAGTATTCAACTCCCCAAAAACATCCTGCGCCGAATGTTGCTAATGCCATTGCTGTCTCCTTAAGGGTTAATAAAAATAAATAGCCATTTGGACGGCTAGATGGCTTTATCTTGTTTTATTTTTTTCCGTTACGCAAGTAAAAAATGCATGGCTGCTTGTTTGTTGTACAGTGCAGGCTAAAAAGGACACGAGATACATGAGTCAAATATGCTACTATCGAGCAAGAATTAGCGGCGCTAGGTGTTACAACTCCCCGTGGTAATTGTAATTTCTGCCAAAATAAAGCTGACATCGATAATAAGGAGTAGTTTGTGTTTCACGAATTGAAACAGTCTAAGGACTTTTTAGCGCTAACCTTGGCGCACCCGCAATGTTTACCAGAAAGTTTTGCGTTTGATCTCGCTAATCGAATCCATGTAGAGGTTTGGGATACTGGTGTGATTATGTTTGAGCCTATCGGGGTAACGCACACTAAGGATATCGTCTTATCCTGTGCCGTCCACGGTAATGAGACCGCACCAATTGAGCTATGTAATGATCTTATGACTCAACTGCTTGGTGAACAAATAGAGCTTAAACAAAGGGTGCTGTTTCTCATTGGTAACCCACCGGCTATTCATAACGGAACCCGCTTTATTGATGAAAACCTTAATCGATTATTCAATGGCGCCCATTCACTCGGTGACGGGCTCTGTAATCCAGAGCGAGTAAGAGCGAAAAAGCTTGAGCAGTATGTCGATAAGTTTTTCAGTGCCGTGTCTGGCGAGCGTCATAGAATGCATTACGACTTGCATACTGCAATACGGGGCTCTAAGCATGAAAAGTTTGCTATTTATCCCTACAGAGGTAGTCGTAAATACAGTAAAGAGCAGATTATGTTTCTTGAGTCCTGCGGCGTAAATACCATTCTATTCCACCACGAACCCACAACAACCTTTAGTTACTTCTCTTCTGAAAATTACCATGCCGATGCCTTTACCATCGAACTCGGTAAGGTGTTCCCTATGGGACAAAATGATATGACCCGCTTTATTGCGATGAAAGAGATGTTAACGCTATTGATGAGTGGTCAATCGCTGCAACTGCCAGCCTTTGATATGAATCGTTTAAACCTCTACCAAGTTTGCCGCTCGGTAAACAAGCGATACGACGACTTTGAATTTACTTTTGCTAACGATGTTGAAAACTTCACCGCTTTTCCAAAAGGTTACACCTTGGCGAAAGAGGGTGGTGAAGCGGTGAAAGTAGAGCATGAGTTTGAATCCATTGTATTCCCAAATGCTAAGGTGCCCGTAGGGCAGCGGACTGTTTTGTGCTTAAAGTCAGCCGATGAGAGTAATTTGGACTAAATTCAAACTGAATAACTGTGCATGTAAACCAATATATACATGCACACAGATGCTAAGTTATCGTTTCAATGATGGGAAGTATTGAGAGTTAGTTTACGTTAACGTAATGTTCTTCCCGCGTATTAAAATAGATAGGTGCTGAATTTGTCGTTTAGCAGCACCATAAATAACAAGAGCACATTATGAGCAACGCAACAACGAATGCTGAAACAGTCCATCGCGTGAGCTTTTTAGATAAAGACTCACTAGCGATCCCAATTTTGAAAATTCTACAAGCGGACGGTACTGCTTACGAAGAAGCAGTATTACCGGTTATCGATGAAACGCTAGCAGCTAAAATTCATGATACCTGCGTGTTTACCCGTGTCTTAGACGAACGTATGTTGGGTGCGCAGCGTCAGGGGCGAATTAGTTTCTATATGACCTGTACTGGCGAAGAAGCGTCAATTGTTGGCAGTACAGCAGCCCTTGAAGAAGGGGATGTGATTTTAGCTCAGTATCGTGAGCATGCAGCACTTAGATACCGCGGCTTTACTACTGAACAGTTTATGAACCAGATGTTCAGTAATGAAAAAGATTTTGGCAAGGGCCGTCAGATGCCTATCCATTACGGCAGTGAAGCGCTTAACTATCAGACTATTTCATCGCCGCTCGCCACTCAGATCCCTCAAGCAACAGGCGTTGGCTATAGCCTTAAAATGCAAGGCAAACGCAATATCGCTATCTGCTATTTTGGTGAGGGGGCTGCATCAGAAGGCGACTTCCATGCAGGTCTTAATATGGCGGCAGTACTCAGTTCTCCTGTTATCTTCTTCTGCCGTAACAATGGTTACGCTATCTCAACGCCAACTGATGAGCAGTTTAAAGGTAATGGCATCGCGAGTCGCGGTGTAGGCTACGGCATGCATACCATCCGCGTTGACGGCAATGATATGTTGGCAGTACTTGCTGCAACACAGCAGGCAAGGGCGTATGCACTAGAACACAACGCGCCAGTGCTCATTGAAGCCATGACTTATCGCTTAGGCGCACATTCATCTTCGGACGATCCATCGGGTTACCGCTCTAAAGATGAAGAAGCAAAATGGCAACAACATGATCCTGTTAAGCGCTTTAAACTTTGGATGATCAATAAAGGTTGGATGAATGAGCAAAAAGATGCCGATCTTTACGTTAAGTATCGCGAAGAGGTGTTATCTGAGCTAAAAGTTGCAGAGAAAGTTCCAACGCCTCATATCGATTACATTATTGAAGATGTTTACGATACACCAACGCCAATTCTGAAAAAGCAACTGGCGGATCTGAAAGATCACGTTAAGAAATATCCAGAATCCTACCCAAAAAGCGCAGGGAGAATATAAGCCGTGGCTCAAATGAATATGTTGCAAGCCATTAACCAAGCCCTAAGCTCGGAAATGGAAGCGGATAAGAAAATGATGGTGTTTGGCGAAGATGTCGGACATTTTGGCGGAGTATTTAGAGCGACATCAGGTCTACAAGAAAAGTTTGGTCGTGAGCGTTGTTTCAACACTCCGTTGACCGAACAGGGGATCGCCGGTTTTGCCAATGGTTTAGCATCTAATGGCATGACGGCCGTTGCTGAAATTCAGTTTGCTGATTATATCTTCCCGGCTATCGATCAAATCGTCAATGAGAGCGCTAAGTTCCGTTACCGTAGTGGTAATGAATTTAATGTCGGCGGTCTGACTTTCAGAACGCCTTATGGAGGTGGGATTGCGGGTGGTCATTATCACTCTCAGTCGCCAGAGGCCTATTTTACCCAGACGCCTGGTCTTAAGGTCGTTGTGCCTAGAAACCCAGAGCAAGCGAAAGGCCTACTTATCGCCTCGATTCGCGATAAAAACCCGGTGATCTTTTTTGAGCCTAAACGCTTATACCGCGCATCGGTTGGCGAAGTTCCCGAAGGCGAACATGTTATCGAGTTAGGCAAGGCTGAAGTCGTTAAGCAGGGCACCGATATCACCCTATTAGGTTGGGGCGCTCAGATGGAGATCCTAGAAAATGCTGCCGATATGGCAGCTAAGAAAGGGATCTCTTGTGAAATTATCGATTTGAGAACACTTTCACCATGGGATGTTGAGACGGTTGCCGCGTCGGTTAAGAAGACGGGACGTCTTTTGATAAACCACGAAGCTCCGTTAACAGGTGGTTTTGCCGGAGAGATTGCTGCAACGATACAAGAAGAGTGTTTCTTGTACCTTGAGTCGCCGATTGCAAGAGTATGTGGCCTAGATACGCCGTATCCTTTGATCCACGAGAAAGAATATATGCCAGACGCCTTAAAGACGTTTGAAGCGATTAAAGCATCGGTTAAATTTTAGGAGCCAGCCATGATTAAAGATTTTATCCTTCCGGATATCGGCGAAGGCGTCGTCGAATGTGAGCTGGTTGAATGGTTAGTGCAAGAAGGCGATAGTGTTGTCGAAGATCAACCTATCGCCGATGTCATGACCGATAAAGCATTAGTGCAAATTCCAGCACCTAATGCCGGTGTGATCACTAAGCTATATTACGCCAAAGGCGACATCGCGAAAGTGCACGCACCACTATATTCTGTCGATGTTGAAGCTGAAGACGGCACACAAGAGGCGAGTGTCCCAGTAAAAGAGCCTGAATCTAATGAGCAAGCGCCGCAAAGCAATAGTTCAGCACCTGGCAGCGTAATTGAAGAGTTTCTACTGCCGGATATTGGCGAAGGCATTGTCGAATGTGAGTTGGTTGAATGGCTGGTCGCTGAAGGTGACACAGTTGTCGAGGATCAGCCCATCGCCGATGTCATGACAGATAAGGCACTTGTTCAGATCCCAGCAATTAAAAACGGCAAAATAGTCAAACTTCATGTCCGCAAAGGACAGTTGGCTAAGGTGCATGCACCACTGTTTGCTATTGAAGTTGCCGGTGAAGCTGGGGAGCCTGCACAAGTCTCGGCTAAAGCTGCGAACGTAGAATCTGCGCCAATAATTTCTGAAAGCGTGCCACAAGGTAAAGCGTTAGCAAGTCCAGCGGTACGCCGTTTGGCTCGTTCATTGGATATTGATATCTCGAAAGTTTCCGGTTCGGGGAAAAATGGCCGTGTTTATAAGGAAGACGTAGAGCGTTATCACGCTGGTCCAGCCAAGACTGTTACCGTTGCGGCTCCTGAACCTGTCTCTTTAGAATCTGCGGCAGAGCAAACGACTGAGTCGGTATTACCTCACAAGCCGTCGGTAGACCGCGTTGAGCCAATTAAGGGCGTCCGTGCGGTGATGGCGAAGATGATGACCGAATCAGTATCGACAATCCCGCACTTTACCTATTGCGAAGAGTTTGATTTAACCGAACTTGTTGCACTTCGCGAAAGCATGAAGAAGAAATACTCTACCGATGAGCTTAAGCTCACCATGATGCCTTTCTTCATGAAATCCATGTCATTGGCACTGTCGAAATTCCCTGACATGAACAGCCGTGTCAATGCGGATTGCACAGAGCAAACCTATGTTTCGAGTCATAATATCGGGATGGCGGTGGACTCTAAGGTGGGTTTGTTAGTACCTAATGTAAAGGATGTTCAAGATAAATCTATCTTGCAGATCGCAGCTGATATAACTCGCCTGACCAATGCGGCTCGCAGTGGTCGCGTGTCTCCGGCGGATTTAAAGGGGGGCAGTATCTCTATCTCCAACATCGGCGCATTAGGTGGAACAGTTGCAACACCGATTATCAATAAACCAGAAGTAGCAATTGTGGCGCTTGGCAAACTACAGGTGTTACCACGCTTTAATGATAAAGGTGAAGTGGAAGCTCGGAAAATAATGCAAGTGAGCTGGTCCGGGGATCATCGAGTTATTGATGGCGGCACCATCGCTCGTTTCTGTAACCTTTGGAAGCTTTATCTAGAACAACCGCAAGAGATGTTATTAGCGATGCAGTAATACCTAATACAAGACTTAAAAAGGCGCTAGATTGGCGCCTTTTTTTATGGGCAGTAGCTATAGGAGTTTTAAATTTGTGAACTATTCCGTATAATTCCGCTAATCTGTTATTGCCCTTTGGTTGTATTATGAGCGCGTTTGTACCAAGTATCGAGAATATTGAATATCCCTTTCCGCCAAAACCCGTTCCTTTGTCCGATCTAGAGAAAGCTGAATCTAAAGCAAAAATTAAGCAGCTTTTAAAAGAAAAAGATGCCGTGCTTGTGGCCCATTATTATACCGATCCTGAGATCCAGGCGCTGGCTGAAGAAACGGGTGGTTGTGTATCAGATTCGTTGGAGATGGCGCGCTTTGGTCGAGACCATAGTGCAAAAACCTTAATCGTCGCAGGCGTTAAGTTTATGGGTGAAACCGCTAAAATTCTTAGCCCAGAAAAAACCATCCTAATGCCAACGCTTGAGGCCACTTGCTCTCTCGACCTAGGTTGTCCTATCGAGACATTCAGTGAGTTTTGTGATGCGCATCCAGATCATACCGTTGTCGTTTATGCCAATACGTCTGCAGCGGTAAAAGCGAGAGCAGACTGGGTTGTTACATCAAGTATCGCCCTAGAAATTGTTGAGCACCTAGACAGCGAAGGTAAGAAAATAATCTGGGGACCGGATCGTCACTTAGGTAGTTATATCGCTAAGCAAACTGGCGCAGATATGTTGATGTGGCAGGGTGAATGTATCGTCCACGATGAGTTTCAAGCTAAAGCGTTACGCGAATTGAAGAAGCTACACCCTAATGCAGCAGTACTGGTCCACCCAGAGTCGCCAGCGAGTGTGGTCGAACTTGCCGATGCCGTAGGCTCAACGAGTCAGCTCATCAAAGCGGCACAAACCATGGATAACGATACGTTTATCGTGGCGACAGACAAAGGTATCTTCTATAAGATGCAGCAAGCAGCACCTGATAAGAACCTGATTGCTGCACCAACTGGTGGCAACGGCGCAACTTGTAAGAGCTGTGCACACTGTCCTTGGATGGCGATGAACGGCCTAAAGGCTATCGAGAGTGCATTAGAAAATATTGAGCCTCAACAGCATGAGATTTTTGTCGATGAGATCCTTCGCCTAGATGCCCTAAAGCCTTTGGACAGAATGCTAAACTTTGCTCAAACGCTGAACATGAAAGTAAAAGGTAACGCTTAATATTTAAGCTGTTATATCAAGCCTCTATAGGTTGATATTGATCTCATATCCATGAGAAACTTGATCTAGAACAATAAGCCCGTTAATTCGGGCTTATTTTTTATGTCGGTTTTAAAAAAATATTTACCTATAAATAGTTTCGACTATGCTAAGGCAACAAA
>NZ_JAKEVD010000032.1 GCF_022398325.1 Shewanella sp. Isolate13 | reverse complement strand
AACTCACATTTTATGAGCTATTAATACTGTTTTATAGCTTATACCGAGAACATAGTGGCAGATATAGTAGTTGTTTTGTAAATGTAACCCAATTTAAAGTTGGATCGCGTCATAGTTGCGAACTAGTGTGGCTTTGAAGTCAAAAAAATGGCGATTGTAAAATGCGGAAACATTTTGTACAAATAGTTATAACGAGTTGATTTTGTGCTAATCTACTTTGGATACAATAACTATAAAAGTGACTTTGGACTATGCTTTCTAATTTTTGGAAGCGTCAGGCTCCGCAGATGGTTGGGATAGATGTTGGCTCCCATGAGGTAAAAGCAATACTGCTGAGCAAGACAGCTGATGGATATAAAATATTAAGCCATGCAGCGGTTCCTTTGAAAAAGGGAGCCATTAATGATCATGAAATTCGCGATAGTGAAGCTGTTGTTGATGCATTAAAGCAAATAAAGCGAGTATTACCTAAGTCGACCAAATATGCCGCCGTTGCTGTTTCCGGTTCAGCTGTAATGACCAAAGTTATTTATATGGATTCGGCCTTAAGTGAAGAGGAGATGGAGGCGCAGATTGAGGTTGAAGCCGATAACCTTATCCCTTACTCCCTCGATGAAGTGAATATCGATTTTGAAACTCTAAGTACAAATCGCACCGACCCAACAAAAGTGGATGTGCTGTTGAGTGCATGTCGAACAGAAAATATTGATAGCTTAAGCGATTCTCTCGAAGCGGTAAATCTAGAGGCTAAAGTGGTCGATGTAGAGGGTTATGCCTTGGGGCGCTCCTTTGACATGATAGCGGCTCAATTACCCGAAGATGTCAGCGATAAAGTGGTCGCGCTGGTGGATATTGGCGCCAACATTACAACATTTTCGGTTGTAGAAAATGGCGAAACCACATTTGTTCGCGAACAAGCTTTTGGTGGAGAGCAGTTTACCCAGTCAATTCTATCTTTTTATGGCATGACCTATGAGCAAGCTGAAAAAGCTAAGCTAGACGGTGATCTGCCACGTAACTATGTTTTTGAAGTCTTATCGCCATTCCAAACTCAGTTGCTACAGCAAATCAAAAGAACACTGCAAATATATTGCACTTCTAGCGGGCGAGATAAAGTCGATCATATCGTGTTGTGCGGAGGCACATCCAAGCTTGAGGGCATGGCTAGCCTCATGACTAATGAGTTAGGTGTGCATACGATCATTGCCGATCCCTTCCAAGGCTGCTTGCATGCCGATGACGCAATAAAGGCCCATCTACAACCCCAAATTAGTAAATATATGTTGGCCTGCGGACTGGCGCTAAGGAGCTATTCAGAATGGCGAACATAAACTTATTACCTTGGCGAGAAGAGGCCAGAGAAAAGCAGAAGCGAGATTATACTGGCATACTGGCGCTGGTGTTTTTGGTTTCTGGCTTAGTGGTTTACCTGTCACTGATGACGATCGATATGTTTGTGGACGAACAGAAAAGTCGTAACGCTTACCTGCAGGCTGAAATTCAGTTGCTCGACTCGCAAATCGCCGAGATTACTAAGATCCGTGAGCGTAAGAAAGATATCGAGAGACGAACCGAAATTATCTTGGGCTTACAGCAATCTAGAAACTTGCCAACCCATGTTCTAGATGAGCTCGTTCGTGTTGTGCCACCCGGGATCTACCTGTCGAGCATAGAAAAGAAAGGCAGTATCTTGTGGATTGAGGGTCGCAGTGAGTCTAACAATAATGTCGCCAATATGATGAGAAAGGTGGCGGCTTCATCTTGGTTGCAAGACCCTAATATGCAGTCGATAAAGGCACAAAATGAAGAGTTAAGGCAACTACAGCGCTTTACTTTACGAGTGACGATCGTCGACGGCGATGAAATAGCAAAGACTGAGGGGGCAAACATATGAACCTCGATCTAAGCCAATTTAACGATATCGATTTTGAAAACATCGGCGCTTGGCCGCAGTTAGTGAAAGTCGTTTTTGCAGTGTTATTGGCAGTCTGTGTATTTGTAGGCGGCTACTTTCTATTTATCTCTGATGCGATAGATGTACTTAACGCCGAGCAGCAAAAAGAGCAACAGTTAAAGGATGACTTCAAGGCCAAGTATCAACTGGCAGCGAATCTAAAATTGTATCGTGAACAGCTTGCGATTATGGAGGTGCAATTTGCAGAGTTGTTAAAGATGCTACCTTCAAAAAATGAGATGCCAGGTTTGCTCGATGATATAACCTTTGTCGCGACAGACTCGGGGCTGAACATTAATAGCCTAGATTGGGAGTCGGAAATCACACGTGATTTTTATATTGAGTTCCCTATCAAAATAGTTGTGAGTGGTGATTATCACGAATTAGGCCATCTGGTTGGTGGTGTCGCGAAATTGCCACGAATCGTAAGTTTGCACGATTTTGTTATTAAGCGGAATGACACTGGCGAGCTGGGAATGGATATTCTCGCCAAGACCTACCGTTTTAAAGAGGGAGCGGAATTACCCGCGAAAGACAAAAAGGGGGCAGCGAAATGATGAAACTGCTACCACTTTTAATTAGCAGCGTCTTATTAACTGGCTGCATTGGTGATAAGAGTGATCTTGAGTTATTTGTTACCACAACGAAAGCACAGCACGTTGCGCATATCCCTCCGTTAAAAGAAACACCCAAGTTTGAGCATTTTGCTTATCAAGCAGATTTAATGAGAAGTCCTTATGTGCCACCTTCAAGAGAATTAACTGAAGAGGTTATCGATACCACTAAGGACTGTTTACAACCCGATCTTAAACGTCGTAAAGGACGATTAGAAACCTATGCATTAGATAATTTGAAGATGCGTGGAACCCTAAGCGAGCGAGAAGAGATTTGGGCTTTATTAGAGACAACCGATGGCAGTGTTTATCGTTTAGGAGTAGGCCAATATTTAGGTCTCTACCATGGCAAGATCGCCAAAGTAACGCCGCAAACTGTCGAGATAATAGAATTAATCCCAGATGGATCTGGCTGCTGGACGGAACGTAATAGCAGTATGGAATTGACTGGAGAATAATAAGAGATGACTGAGGGAACAATGAGATCTTCAATTACGCCAAAGGCCAGCTACAAGGTAATGTCTTTCTGTAAGACAGTTATTGGTTTTGCATTAATCCTTGGTATGACTCCGCATTCACTAGCTGCGAACCGATTAGTCGATGTTAAGTACCATGCGGTAGTCGATCACCAGCTCGAGCTACAGTTGGTATTTGAGGATGATATCCAAGAACCTGATATCGACCTTAAGGCTTCACCAGCACAGATTATTCTAGGCTTTAATGACACTATTTCTGCATTAGAGAAGCAGACACTGCCAATTAAAACCGTTGGTATTGAAACTGTAAGCACTGTCCCTAATGGGAGTAATTTACAAGTTTTTGTCGGCCTTGATGAGGTTAAACCTTATCAGGGCAAGGTTGTTGGTAATACTTACCGTTTAACGATTAATGATGAAATTGCGGATCAAAACACAGGCATCGATAACGCCTTCGTTAACAGTATTGAAAATATTGATTTTCGCCGTACCCAAGACGGCGGTGGCCAGTTACTGGTTAAGTTAAATAATAGCTCTGTTGCTGCTAACGTTGAGCAGGTCGGCGCTAAGCTCGAGCTTAAGTTATATAACACAGAGATTAATAGCAACTTTTTATATGTGATGGATGTTTACGACTTCGCCACACCAGTAAAGAGTTTTGAAACTTTTAAAGAGGATTTAACGGCCCGCTTCCTTATCGATATCGACGGTAACTATGAATATAACTATCAGCAAGATGGTGACTTATTTAAATTAACGATGAAGAAAGCAGAGCGCATGAATATCGTTAAGGAAGAGAAGAAATATGATGGTCGCTCGCTATCACTAAACTTCCAGAATATTTCAGTGAGAACGGTGCTGCAGATCATCGCCGATTACAATAACTTCAACTTGGTCACCAGTGATACCGTTGAAGGCGATATTACGCTAAGGCTCGATGATGTGCCTTGGGATCAAGCGCTTGACCTTATTCTTCAGGCTAAGGGCTTAGATAAGCGTATCGAAGGTAATATCTTGATGATTGCGCCAAGCGAAGAGATCGCCATTCGTGAGAGCCAAGAGCTTAAGAATAAGCAGGAAGTGGAACAGCTTGCACCGCTTTATTCTGAATACCTGCAAATTAACTACGCCAAGGCGAAGGATATTGCGGTTCTGCTAAAAGGGGAAGGCTCAAGTTTGCTAACCAGTCGTGGCAGTGTCGCCGTCGACGAGCGTACCAACACTCTTTTAGTTAAAGATACTGAGGAGACGCTAGAGAATGTTCATCGGTTAATTGAAGTGCTGGACATCCCAATTAAGCAAGTCTTGATTGAGGCCCGCATGGTAACCGTAAAAGATGATGTCTCAGAAGATCTTGGTGTGCGTTGGGGAATAACCGATCAACAGGGCAATAAAGGGACCTCGGGTAGCCTAGAAGGGGCGGGGGATATTGCCAATGGTATTATTCCGGGTTTGGATGATCGTTTAAACGTTAACTTGCCTGCAGCAGTGGCAAACCCGACGAGTATTGCGTTTCATGTGGCTAAACTTGCCGATGGTACCGTGCTCGATCTTGAGTTAAGCGCATTGGAACAGGAAAATAAGGGGGAGATTATTGCGAGCCCGCGTATTACTACCTCTAATCAGAAAGCGGCATTCATTGAGCAGGGTGTTGAAATCCCCTATGTTGAGGCGAGCTCTAGTGGTGCAACAACTGTAACCTTTAAGAAGGCGGTATTATCACTGCGTGTGACTCCGCAGATCACCCCTGATAATCGAGTGATTCTGGATCTTGAAATCACTCAAGACTCTCAGGGTAAAACTGTCGATACACCAACGGGGCAGGCGGTATCAATCGATACCCAGCGCATCGGTACCCAAGTGCTGGTGGACCATGGTGAAACGATTGTGCTGGGCGGGATCTACCAGCAGCAGCTTATTAGCCGCGTCAGTAAGGTTCCGATCTTAGGTGACATTCCTTATCTTGGATTTATGTTCAGAAACACCTCCGATAAGAATGAGCGCCAGGAGTTGTTAATTTTCGTAACGCCAAAGATCGTCTCTGAAGCGCTGTAAGCGAAAAGATATTTTTAAAGCCAGCGTAATTGGCGCTGGCTTTGTCATTTTGGTCGATACATTTTTGATAGAAATGCATTACTCGCTTGCCATAGATGGCATTTAGCTGAGATAATCAGCGGTCAAGTCTCAATAGAGCAAGGTAACATTAAAGGTCAACTCTCGTTATTTGGGTTGGCGTAGGCAAACTTCAATAAGATTCAGACGTATAAATCAATGGCCGAAAAACGTAATATTTTCCTAGTAGGCCCTATGGGGGCTGGTAAAAGCACTATAGGCCGTCATCTGGCGCAGATGCTGCACTTAGAGTTCCACGATTCAGATCAAGAAATTGAAAACCGCACAGGTGCTGATATCGCATGGGTTTTTGATGTTGAGGGTGAAGAGGGCTTCCGCAACCGCGAAACGCAGGTTGTTGCAGACTTAACCGAAAAGCAAGGTATTGTATTAGCAACTGGCGGCGGTTCGATTCAGAGCAAAGAGATCCGTAACAATCTTTCTGCACGCGGCATCGTTGTTTACCTTGAAACGACTATCGATAAGCAAGTTGCACGTACGCAAAGAGATAAGCGTCGTCCATTGCTACAGGTCGATGACCCAAGAGAAGTGCTAGAGAGTCTAGCCGAGGTGCGTAACCCTCTTTACGAGGAGATTGCAGATGTCATCGTTAAGACTGATGAGCAAAGCGCCAAAGTTGTTGCAAACCAAATTATTGAACAGTTAGGTTTTTAAATATGACTAAGCAAGTTCTGGTTGAACTCGGAGAACGTAGTTATCCCATCGAAATTGGCCAGAATTTGTTTAGAAGTAGCGAGCCCTTGGCTCGCTATCTTCAAGCTAAAAATATCCTTATTGTCACCAACGAAACGATAGCGCCTCTCTATCTAGAACAGGTAGAAGCTATGCTGTCGGATTTCGCATGCGTCAAACCTGTCATTCTGCCAGATGGTGAGCAGTATAAGACCCTCGAGCAGATGAATGCGATTTTCACCTCATTGTTAGAGCAAAATCTTGGTCGAGATACGGTTTTGATCGCTCTTGGCGGTGGTGTTATTGGTGATATGACAGGCTTTGCTGCGGCCAGTTATCAGCGCGGCATCGATTTTATTCAGATCCCTACAACGCTTTTATCTCAGGTCGATTCATCTGTTGGTGGCAAAACTGCAGTTAATCACCCGCTAGGTAAAAACATGATAGGTGCCTTCTATCAACCTAAGTGCGTGTTAATTGATACTAACTGCTTGAGTACATTGCCTAAGCGTGAATTTGCAGCGGGGATGGCTGAGGTGATTAAGTACGGCATTATTTGGGATGCAGACTTTTTCCAATGGCTTGAGGACAATGTTGAAGCATTGAAGGCATTGGATAAAGATGCACTCGAGTATGCAATCAGTCGCTGCTGTGAAATCAAGGCGGAAGTGGTCGAAGAAGATGAAACCGAGCAAGCTGTACGTGCGCTGCTAAATCTAGGTCATACTTTTGGTCACGCTATCGAAGCCGAAATGGGCTATGGAGTTTGGCTACACGGTGAAGCAGTTTCCGCTGGCACAGTCCTTGCTGCAATAACCTCAAATAAGCTTGGGCTAGTGGATGAGTCAATTGTTTGTCGTATTACAGCACTGTTAGCGGCATTCGACCTACCTACAATAGCTCCTGAAACAATGAATTTTGAACAATTCATTAAGCATATGCGCCGAGACAAGAAGGTGCTCAAAGGGCAGTTACGATTGGTGTTACCCAAAGGCATTGGCCTGGCTGGGATCTACAGCGATGTATCCGATGAGCTACTGGAAGAGGTTATCAACTGCGCATAGTTATGTTGCAGGTGATTGGTGAACGCTAAACTCATTTTAGAGAATCAAAACCTTACTTCTCCTTTTCAGGCTATCAATGTGTTGCATAGCCGAGAATTTCTGCGCCTTAAAATTAAGGGACTAGAGCTTCTATCTGATGGGAGTCACTTTTAGATGTCATTTTCAGATTCAACCCTATTACCTAGTCAAGAATCTCTGTTGCATCGCTTGTTACATATCAGCCTGTATGGCGAACAGCTAATGGTGCTAACAGGAGAAGATGGCGCAGGCAAAACAACGCTCGTTACGGCTTTACTCAATGAGCTAGATCGGCATAGTTCGGCTTTTGTTATCTGTCCAAAACATTGTGATAGTGCCGAGATCCGGCGCAAGGTGTTGGTTCAGTTACTAAGCGATCCTGTTTTTGACGACGAGATCCCGCTACCAGAGAGCCTACTTAGCGAGGTTGACTCCCTACCCGCGGCTAGCTGCATAGTGCTCGATGACGCCCATCTTTTACCTCTTGAGATCTGGGCAGAGTGCATCGTACTCAGTCAGATGAATTTGGGGAATAAGTCAGTCAAGATTGTCATGACCTCACCCATGGCGTTTTTTGATGATGTGGCCGCGCAGCTTCCCGCTTCCTTGTTAGAGCAAGTGCTCCCAATTCATATTGAGCCCCTAGAGCAAGTGGAACGAGAAGGTTTATATTACACACTGTTAAGCCGCAGTGAGCAGCAGCCTTTTACTCCTAGAGACATAGTAAAAAATCGTTTGGAGCTACAGCGTGGAACACCGAAAGAGGTGGTTAGTCTGCTTGAGCTTGCTCTCAATGGTGATGAGAAGCAAGAGCCGTCAAAGTCTCGACTCAGAACTATAGTGTCTGCCTCATTTCTTATTATCACTGTCTTACTACTTAGTTGGTTACTGCTAGATGGCGAAGTCGATAAGAAAACCTCCGTTTCGAGTGAAGTTAAGTTTGCTATCGATGCTAAAGCAAGTTCCGATTCAGATAGCCGCTTTCTTGTTGAGTATGGCGAGCAGTTATTAGCAGGTTACTCGAGGGGCACTGATTCACAATCAATGCAAGGCACTAAGCTGCAAGAATCGGAGCGGGTAGAAGATGAAGAGGTTAATGATATTGAGGCTGTTGCGACATATAAGGTTAAACCCATTGCGACTTTTACCGCTGAAACTGAGGAGCAAACGCCTCAAGAGTCACAATCCCGTAGCTACAGTAAACAAGCTGTAATTACAAAGACAAAGGCTGTACCAGCGAGTTCGTTGAGCAGGCCAACCCAAGGTTACACACTGCAACTTGCGAGTGTTAAGCAGGTAGATTCGCTTTATAAAATGTTAGCGTCACTGAAGGATATACCTGAGGTGAGAGTTGCGCGCTATAAGCAGCGTTGGGTCGTGCTATTTGGTGAATTTAACAGCGCTCAAGATGCTCAACAACAAGCGGCGTTGTTAACGACAAAAACCGGAATTTCAGACCCTTGGATCCGCGCCTGGCAAAATCTTAATGAATATGAGCTACAAGATGTACTACCAAGTCGTGAAATTCAATAATAAACAGAGTACAATCATCAGCTCTCTTTTTTTCACAGTGTTCAATCAATTTAAATGATTAAAAAACAAAGGGCCTTTCTAAAGTGGGCTGGCGGAAAATTTAAACTGATTGAAGCCTTAGCTGAGTATCTGCCTGAAGGCGAACGTCTGGTTGAACCCTTTGTGGGCGCAGGCTCGGTGTTCCTCAATACTAATTACAGCCGCTATCTGCTATGCGATATTAATCATGATTTGATTAACCTGTACAAGATAGTGCAAAAAGAGCCCGATAGATATATCGAAGCTGCAAAGGCGCTTTTCGTTCCTGAAATGAACGATAAGAAAGCTTACTATAAGATCCGTGCGGCTTTTAATGCGACCAAAGATCCCTTTACGCGCTCAGTCTATTTTCTTTATATGAATCGCCATGGTTTTAACGGCCTGTGCCGTTATAACCGTAAAGGTGGCTTCAACGTGCCATTTGGTTCATATAAAAAACCTTATTTCCCAGAGAAAGAGATCCGAGCATTCTCGCTTAAGGCGCAAAATGCCGAGTTTCATTGTATCGGTTATGAGCAAGCGATAGATATGACTCAATCTGGAGATGTGGTGTATTGCGATCCGCCTTACGCGCCATTATCGACAACGGCTAGCTTTACCACATATGTGGGCAGTGGCTTCTCGCTAGACGATCAGGCTCTACTAGCCAGACACGCACGCCATACCGCGATTGAGCGGGGTATTCCTGTGTTGATTAGTAACCATGATATTCCTTTAACGCGAGAGCTATATCATGGTGCGCGTTTTGGTACGATACAGGTACAACGTAACATTAGTCAGAAGGGAAGCGGCCGCAAGAAGGTCGACGAGTTGATGGCCTTGTACGATGATTCCTATCACAGCGAAAATGACTAACTTAGCTTGTGTTTATTCTCGTTAATCAAGCTAGTACTTGATTAACAATAAGCAGAAGCATAACCACGAACACCATCGCCAGTATTATGCCCATAATGATAAAGGCAAGGGCTGATGAGGTTTGAAAGTCTCTAATACGATTTTGTTCTGTTTGCACACCAAAAAATGCGGCTAAAGTGCTCAATAATATTTGCCAGCAGCGGCGCAGCATCTAACCTATTACTTGCCGTTTAGCGGGGTATTTTTACTGATAGGCGCACTTTCGTGGCCGTATAGCAGCTCAAACAGATCGATAAAATGTAGCTGATTAGTGTGGCTCTTACCGGTTAACCAGCTTTTCCAGCTTAAATCGTGAGACTGATTTGCGCAGCGGTTGCTTGGGTGGCTTGCGGGGAGACTCGGGTTATATTGACTATTGGCACTGTCACAAGCGCAAGCCGCATTTGACGCTGTTTCAATAGGCGCAGATGACAAGGCGAGCGTTATAATTGCAGAAGTAGCAAGCGCAAGAATAGCAGTAGATTTTATCACTGCTCTGTTCTGGGTAAATCCTTTCATCGCGCCTCCTTTTTCGCCTAGTCGAACTAGTATAGCAAAGCCGACTATATTTTAAACATTTTTTACATTTAAATCCTATTTTGCTAACCGAATGAAATATTTTACCCCAGCTAATTACCTGAAATGCGCTCAAGGGTGTAGAGGGCTATGGCTGCAACAGGTAGAATAGCGTACTTCTTAAACATTCAGGTGAGTTCGATATGCGTCCATTTTTGATTGCTCCTTCTATTTTATCTGCTGATTTTGCTCGTTTAGGTGAAGATGTCGATGCGGTATTAAACGCAGGGGCTGATGTGGTTCATTTTGATGTGATGGATAATCATTATGTACCGAATCTAACGATTGGCCCTATGGTCTGTCAGGCACTGCGTAACTATGGTGTGACCGCCGATATCGATGTACATTTAATGGTTAAGCCTGTCGATCGTATCATTCCTGATTTTGCCAAAGCCGGCGCATCGATTATTACTTTCCACCCTGAAGCCTCCGAGCATGTGGATCGCACTCTACAGTTGATTAAAGAGTCGGGTTGTAAAGCGGGACTAGTGCTTAATCCTGCAACGCCGCTGCATTATCTTGACCACGTTATGGATAAGCTAGACGTTATTTTGTTGATGTCGGTCAATCCAGGTTTTGGTGGCCAATCATTTATCCCTTCTACATTAGATAAGTTACGTCAGGTGCGTAAGCTTATCGATGACAGTGGTTATGACATTCGTCTGCAAGTCGATGGCGGCGTTAAGGTCGACAACATTGCGGAGATTGCCGCTGCCGGTGCTGATATGTTTGTTGCGGGTTCTGCGATTTTCAACTGCCCTGATTATAAAGCGGTGATCGATGAGATGCGTGCAGAGCTTGCAAGCGTCGAGGCATAGTCAATGAACAAGTTTAGTCAAATTAAAGCGGTAGCATTTGACTTAGATGGCACGCTTATCGACAGCGTGCCCGATCTTGCTGCAGCCACACGAGCAACTCTAGCAGAGCTAGAGTTGCCACAATGTAGCGATGAGCAGGTGCGTAGCTGGGTTGGTAATGGTGCGCAGATGCTGATGCGAAGAGCACTCTCTTTTGCGCTCAACGCCCAAGTGAGCGAAGAGCAGTTACAAGCTTGCATGCCACGCTTTATGCATTTCTATAAGCTGAACCTAGAGCAACACAGCGTTCTTTACGCCGGCGTTAAAACGGTATTGTCGCAGCTTAAGCAAGCGGGCTACCTCATGGCAATCGTAACTAACAAGCCTTATGAATTTACCGTCCCATTATTGAAAGCATTCAATATTGACGGTTACTTTAGTCTAGTGCTTGGTGGGGATTCGTTGTCTAAGATGAAGCCTGATCCGTTACCGTTACAGCATATTTTGCATGAGTGGCAGTTAGAAACTGAGCAGTTGCTGATGGTGGGTGACTCAAAGAACGATATATTAGCGGCAAAAGCGGCTAAGGTAGCCTCTGTGGGCTTGACCTACGGCTATAACTACGGTGAAGATATTGGGCTAAGCGGCCCAGATGCCGTATGTGAACAATTTAGTGAAATAACCGCGCTACTCAGTCAGTGCGATAAAGCAACGGAGCAATAAACAAAATGACGACACCCCTAACGAAACCAGTAGTTCTAAGCGGTGCTCAGCCATCAGGCGAGCTAACCATCGGCAACTATATGGGCGCGTTACGTCAGTGGGTTGCGATGCAAGATAGTCATGATTGCCTTTATTGCGTCGTTGACCTGCATGCGATCACTGTCAGACAAGATCCGGTTAAATTACGCGAAGCCTGTCTCGATACTCTAGCGCTGTACTTGGCTTGTGGTGTCGATCCAAAGAAGAGCACGGTATTTATCCAGTCACAGGTGCCACAGCACACACAACTTGGTTGGGCATTAAACTGTTACACCCAGATGGGTGAACTAAACCGCATGACGCAGTTTAAAGATAAGTCGCAAAAGCACGCTAACAACATCAACGTTGGCTTGTTTGGCTACCCTGTACTGATGGCTGCAGACATTCTGCTTTATCAAGCGAACGAGATCCCAGTGGGTCAAGATCAGAAGCAGCATTTAGAGTTAACTCGTGATATCGCGACTCGCTTCAACAACGCCTATGGCGAGACTTTCGTGATCCCTGAGCCATTCATTCCAGAGCACGGCGCTAAGGTCATGTCACTACAAGATCCGCTGAAGAAGATGTCTAAGTCTGACGATAACCGTAATAATGTTATCGGCCTACTAGAAGATCCAAAGGCGATCATGAAGAAGATTAAGAAGGCGATGACCGACAGTGAAGAGCCGCCAGTCGTGCGCTTCGATGTAGCTGAAAAACCAGGTGTATCAAACCTACTAAGCTTGATGTCTGGTTGTACTGGCCAGTCGATTGCCAGCATCGAAGCCGAGTTTGAAGGTAAGATGTATGGTCACTTGAAAGTGGCAACGGGTGAGGCGGTTGTAGGTATGCTTGAGCCGCTACAGCAGCGCTTTAAAGAGTACCGTGCAGACCAAGCCTTCTTGAATCAAGTGATGAAAGATGGTGCAGAGAAAGCACAGGCGCGTGCCGAAGTCACGCTTAAGAGCGTATACGAGAAGATCGGTCTTATCGTTTAACTCTATATGCTTAACAACAAAGCCAGCACTGTTTGCTGGCTTTTTTATTGGCTTAATTCTGTTGGCTTAACCAAGCCACAAATGCGGCGATAGCAGGCTCTTTTAGGCGTCGCTGCTTGCAGCTGAAGTAGAACTCAAAGCCCGTTAAAATATCGGGTAGATCTAGCTCCACCAACAGGCCCCTTTCAATATCCGCTTGCACCATAAAGTCCGATGCAAGTGCAATACCTTGACCCGCAATCGCGGCTTCAATAGCCATTAATACATGGCTAAAAATATGCTGCTGTTGCTCCGCAGGAAGAGTTAAGTTGTTTGCAACAAACCATCTGTCCCAGTCTAAGCCTAATGGCCCTTCGTCGACGGTAAGCAGCGGATGAGTCATTAATTCGCTAAGAGGTGGACTTTCTCCTGTTAGCAGACTTGGGCTGATGACAGGAATTAGGCGCTCCTTATGCAAAGACTGATGGTAATAACCCAGCTGACCACTTTGTCCTGTGATAAACATATCCGCCACGTTATCACTTAGCTCGGGATCACCGGCTATCATATCGAGGCGAATTTTTATTTGTGGATGTTGGCGCCGAAAGTCGCTGAGCCGTGGGATCAGCCATTTGATTGCAAATGAGCTATAAACCGCTAGCCGCAGTTGATCATTACTGTCGCCACTGATCTGCATACTTAAATCGCTAAGTTCGTTGAAGATCCGTTCCAGTTCCCGATACAACAACTCCCCTTTAACTGTGAGTCGAAGCTGTCGTCCTTCTCGTTTAAACAGGCGCTCACCATAGTGCTCCTCAAGCTGCTTTACCTGATGAGATACCGCACTTTGGGTAATGCAAAGCTCGGTGGCCGCACGGGAGAAGTGTGACTGTCTGGCTGCAGCCTCAAAAACCTGTAAAGCCCTAAGTGGTGGTAGTTTGCGCATATTCGCAGCCTTAAGTATGAATTTAATAGGTGATCTCAATCATAGTATTAATTTAATTCATGATTGGCGAAAAAACATCATTTTAGTTTAGGTTTTGCGGGCGATATCATGCGCTCAAATTCAGTTGTACTGTGGAATAGCAGATGAAATCAAATGTCATGATCGCCATGGCTATCTTAGTTTTTGGTAACCTTTTTAGTGCGCTTTATGATGTCTCGATTAAGTGGATGCCAGACGATAGCAACGCCGCGACTTTCCTATTAATTAGGCAGATATTGTCGGTACTGATGTTAATGCCGTTATGGTTTTATGCAAAGCGACCTACGACTAAGTATCTGAAGGTGCATTTCTTTCGCTCTAATACCGGTGCGTTGGGCGCGGTGTGTTTGATCATGGGCTTGATGTCACTGCCGATGGCTACCGTTAGTTCGTTATTTTTCTCGGCACCACTGATGATAGTCCTGATGGGCTCGATCTTTTTGAAAGAGAAAGTCACACCAACCCAATGGCTTGCGACTATTTTGGGCTTTATCGGTATTTTGATTCTGCTGCGACCCAGCGAGATTAACTGGTTCGGTATTGCTGTGCTAATCTCGGCATTTACCTTTGCCCTGAATCAACTGGCACTGCGCAAGCTACCTGATACAGAGAACCCTAGTGTGACGCTCATGCTGTATAACTTACTCAGCATTCCACTTACATTCGTTATGGTTTTGGTGCAAGGCTTTGAGGGTATAAGTTGGGGGCTCATTGGTATCGCGGCGCTGAGCAATAGCTTCTTATTGGCCTATCACTGGTTGTGCGTATTGGCTTACCGCAAAGCAGAGGCGAGCCAGATTGCGATTGCCGAATATACCGGGCTACTATTTTGTGTGTTGTTTGGTTGGTTGCTGTTTGATGAGTGGCTAGATGGGTTAAGCTGGGTGGGTGCGGGCTTTATCGTGTTGCCGTCATTAATTATCCCCTGGATTACGGCTCGGATTGCTTATTTCAGACCAAAAAAAATCATCGAGCAAAAGGCTGGATGATTCTTCTCACTGCTGGCGGGCATATCGTTTACAGGTTAAGAGTCTGTGTATTCAAACACCTTAATGACTTTACGTACGCCAGCAGTATTTCGAGCCACTTCAACGGCTAAATTGGCCTGTTCTCGTTCAACATAACCAATCAAAAAAACCTCGCCATTTTCTGTCACGACCTTGATATTGGTGACATCCAAGCCCTTTTCGTTGAGCATGCGACCCTTTACCTTGGTGGTGATCCAAGTGTCGTTGCTGCGGGTGGTAAATGAGGTCGGATTACCGATACGGATCTGATTATGGATTTTACCGCCGATCTGTAGCTCTTTAACCACACGAATGGCTTTATCTCTTAGCATCGAGTTTGGCGCCTGACCAATCATCAATACGTTGGAGTTCATGACTATGCCGCTAATATTGGCCTGATTTTTTAGATCGTCATGAGAAGCCAATGCGCTAGAGACGTTAAAGTCGGCATTGGTGTCATCAATCTGGGTCTTAAAGCTACGCTCGTCATTAACCATCATTGCGCCGCCGACCGCGCCGACCATAATGGCTCCAGCACAGCCTTGCAGCATTAACATAATAGCGATTAATGGGAGCAGTGCTCTCATGCCTGCTCGTCCTGAGGGAAGAGTGTGCGGTCGATGTTGTCACATAGACAGTGAATCGCTAGCAGGTGAACTTCCTGAATGCGTGCCGTGACGTTAGAAGGTACACGAATCTCAACATCATTGACGCTCAGTAGGCCTGCCATCGCGCCGCCATCTTTACCCGTTAGTGACACAATCGTCATGTCACGACTCAGTGCTGCTTCCATCGCCTTGATGACGTTACCAGAGTTACCACTGGTTGAAATCGCTAACAGGATATCACCTGGTTGGCCTAGTGCCATGATCTGCTTAGAGAAGATCTCATCATAGCTGTAATCGTTAGCAATCGCTGTGATAGTCGAGGTATCGCAACTTAGAGCAATAGCTGGAAGTGGTGGACGCTCAATTTCATAGCGGTTTAATAGTTCAGCCGAGAAATGCTGTGCATCGCCAGCGCTACCACCATTACCACAAGCGAGGATCTTGTTGCCGCCCAGTAGGCAGTTAACCATCATCTCTGCGGCTTTTGCGATTGACTCAGGTAGGGCTTCAGATGCATCAATCTTAGTTTGAATTGATTCCGTAAAGCTGTCTTTTATGCGTTCTAACATGGATAAACCCTATGTTTATGTATGTCCACTGTTACAATTTTAATTGCGTGGAGCATATGAAAATTAAACGATTTAAAAAGCATCGCGGATCCACTGGATCCCTTGGAGATCGACCGCGATAACATCGAAGCGACATATGGCATCGATTCGATTTAACTGTATGTAATGGCTTGCAGCCTTTCTTATTCGCTGAGTTTGTGCGTGGCTTAACGCATTAACAGCCCCACCGTATCGAGACGCAGAGCGGTATTTTACCTCAACGAAAACCCAATCGCTGCCATCTTTCATCACAATGTCGATTTCACCAAAACGGTAACGAACATTTTGTTCGACAAAGCAGAGTCCCTGTTGTTCCAAATATTGCCTAGCGGTGTGCTCGGCAATCTGACCTTGATTTGGGCTGTTTGACATCAAACTCGCTCATCCTTGTAGCGTCAATTTGACTATATCTTAAAGTGTCTGCCGAGACTATTTGCCTCGGCTAATTTAACTGTAAAGTTTTATACATCGGCTTTAGAGCGGACGTAAGTTACCTCTTTGGTAACGGCCCCAACTTAGTTGTCGATTAATCGTGCCGTCAGGTAATACCGACAGCATGCCGCTGCGACCTGAAAATTGGTAGCCGGGCAGGGCGCGCATCTGCGCCAGTTTACCCACTAAATCCAGTGCGTCATAGCCCATGATAAACAGTCTCTTGCGACTATTGCCCCAGCTTGGCCATAGTTCGTTGACCATCTGGGTTTCGCTATTGGGTGATAGGAGCCACGGGATATCGCTAATAGTGAGATTATTTAGCTCTTCGGCCGTTTCACGGCTATCTCCTTCAACTCGACTACGGCTAGTGGTATAGAGTGGAACCGGATCGGCAAACACACTGAAGTTAACGTCGATAAATGGCTTAAGTAGCTCTAAGTCTTGACTGGCGGAGATCATATAAATCGCATCGATATCACGGCGAGATCGAAAATCAGCTTCAATCTTAGGCGTTAGAATCGCTTTAATACGGGCGATACGCTCTTTACTGTCGATCACTCCTAGTGCTTTTTGCACCGTGACCTTCATCTTGTCACCGCGATCATAGTAATGAATTTCAACAGGGGTATTTGTTAGCGTCTGCCACTGGGTATTAAAGCTTTCAGCCATGCGGCGGCCAACGGCATCGTTGCTGACAAGCAATAGTGGTTGCTCGATACCATCATTGTAGAGGCGCTGAGCGGCATCGATAGCTTCATCGGTCGGTGATAGTGCAAAAAAGAACTTATCGGGATCGGCGGTAAAGGTATCGATATGGTTTAAGTAAAGCTGAGGAATGGTTTTACTTACAACCGATGTTGCAGGTGCCACAGCCATTGTATTAGTTACAGCGCCTGTATTAGTCACGCCGTTGGAACTCGCCCCAGTGTCGACAGATGTTACCACTGCACTCTCGGAAGTCATATTTTGTAACTGCTCAACTTCTGACTGTAATAAGGGACCAATGATGAACTCAGCGCCCGCCGCTACAGCCTGTTGGTATGCGCCCTGTGCGCCAGTAGCGGTATCGAAGAAGTTGAGTGTTACGCTATCGTCACCCGTAGCCATATAGTTAGCTAGAATACCTTGCTTAACGGTATTTGCGACAACGGCACGAGGGCCAGTCAGTGGCAGTAATACGGCGATGTTCTTTGGCTGGTAAGGCTGAGTATTAAGCGCCTTTTCTAAATCCGTGGGTAATTTTGCCGCTGCGGGATGGTTTGGGTTTAGCTGCTGCCAACTACCCAAGTGGCGCACTAAATCGTTAGGATCGATAGCATAGTGCTTAGCGATATAAGCCAGCTGCACCCAGCCTGCAAAAATTGGATTGCTAGTATCGTTGCTAAAGCTTAATAGTGTCTGCTCATTAATCGGCTGTAGTGAGCGCCAGATGGTGTCATTCACTTCATAAGCTTCTGCGGTAGGCAGATACTGACTGAGTAGACTCAGCTGCCTTACTTGATCTATCGGTTGGTTTAGCAACTGATATAGGTGCGCTTTTAACTGGTAGTAGCTAACCCATTGCCAATTTGGCAGTTTCCAGTTGCTTGGATAATCAAGTATCTTCAGGGCGTGATCATAGGTAGAGATCATCTCAAGTGCACGCGCCGATAGGTAGATATGTTCAGCCATTAACTCGGGCTTTTGGGTGATATCCTGTGCAATTGACTTCAATGTTTTGTCTGCAGCATTGCCATTTCCTTCATTGATGAAGGCATGAGCTGCAAGTAAAACATACTTATCTCGGGTTTCTTTATTTTTTTCATTGGCAGCTAGCGCCATATATTGCGATGACGACTTGGTGACAGTCGTTAAAGAAACTTCAGTCTTTTCAGGCTTTACCGGTGCAGTCGTCGTGCCGCAACCGAACAAAATCGCAGATAAAATTGCGATAGAGATAAATTTAGTTGTATTCAGTCTTTTTAACACGGGTCTTCACTCTGGTAAGATGCTGCTAATAGTTTAACCTGCTCTTCCCCTTGGCGAAAGTCTTGTTAGAAACTCTTGCCAATACTCAATACAGAGGTAGATATGGACCTGTCGGTCGCGCTTTATATTGTTCCCACACCAATAGGGAACCTAGGAGACATCAGTAGCCGTGCGCTAGAGGTGTTGAATCAGGTATCACTTATCGCCTGCGAAGATACGCGTCATAGCGGTAAGTTATTAAGTCACTTCGGTATCGAGACTCGCAAGACAGCTTTACATGATCATAATGAACGAGATCGAGCTCAATGGATCATTCAAAAGTTGGGCAATGGCGAGGCGGTTGCGTTAATTTCAGATGCGGGAACGCCACTGATCTCTGATCCTGGCTACCACTTAGTTAAGCAAGTTCGCGAAGCGGGCTTTAATGTGATCCCACTGCCGGGCCCCTGCGCGGCGATCACCGCCTTGTGTGCCTCAGGTTTACCCTCTGATCGCTTCTCGTTCGAAGGTTTCTTGCCATCGAAAGAGAAGGCGAGACTGGATAAGTTAGCGGCATTAAAAGACGACCCTCGTACCCTAATTTTTTATGAGTCACCACACCGTATCGTGCATAGCCTAGAGTCTATCGTGGCTGCTTTGGGGGAAGATCGCGAAATCGTCATGGCTCGTGAGGTGACCAAGACCTTCGAGACCTTCTTAACGGGGACGTCGGGTGAAGTTTTACAGACGGTTAAAGATGATCCGAATCAACAGCGTGGTGAAATCGTGTTGATGTGCCACGGCCACCGTAGCGATGAAGAGTCAGAATTTTCACCTACCGTGATAAATACGCTTAAATTGCTGTGTGAAGAGCTGCCACTGAAGAAGGCTGCTGCCGTTGCTGGACAGATTTACGACATTAAAAAGAATGCACTTTATAAGCACGGATTAGCGATCGGTCTCTAATAGATTAGCTTTGAGTTAAGCTGATTTGTGAAAGTCCTTGGTTTGTTGCCTGAGCTTAGCTATAATCCGCGCCGAGTTGGCTAGACAGTTGCCGCGCTCATTAGAGCGGGGAGGAAAGTCCGGGCTTCAAAGAGCAGGGTACCAGGTAACGCCTGGGCGGTGTGAACCGACGACAAGTGCAGCAGAGAGGAGACCGCCAATCTTCGGATTGGTAAGGGTGAAAGGGTGCGGTAAGAGCGCACCGGGCGGCTAGTAATAGTCCGTTGCAAGGTAAACTCTACCCGAAGCAAGACCAAATAGGGTCCCGTATGGCGCTGCTCGCGTTGGGACCGGGTAGGTCGCTTGAGCCTGTGAGCGATTGCAGGCCTAGATGAATAACTGTCCACGACAGGACCCGGCTTATCGGCCAACTCACCTATTCAAGCAAAAAGCCGCATCTCGAAAGAGATGCGGCTTTTTGTTTTTGGCTTTCTGCTAGATGGAAAGTAGTCAAATCTCTCCTTGGTAAAGGGGGCAGGGCTTTCTGAGCATTGATGGCATCTATTCAAATAGAAAGCCCGCTTATCTTTCGATAATCGGGCTTTGTCATAGTTAGATGAAGAGCTGCCTACTTTGCGCTGCCCAAGGAGCAGCAGCTTATCGAGCATCAATGTCACCTATTCAAATAGAAGTCCGCATCTCGAAAGAGGTGCGGCTTTTTGCTTTCTGCTAGATAAAGAGTTGCCTACTTCTGTATTGCCCAAGGAGCAGCTTATCGGGCATCAATGTCACCTATTCAAATAGAAGTCCGCATCTCGAAAGAGATGCGGCTTTTTGTTTTTGGCTTTGCGATAGCGCGACTTTATGAGGGCTATCGTTAGTTTGCTACGCCTGTTGCGGCTAAGTTAGATGCTGACCATAAGGTTTCTCTTGATGGGCTGCTTAAGCCATTGATCATACGATCGACCTGTTGTTGAGTATAGTTGGCATATTGATCTGAATAGGCCATAAAGTTCTGCCAGTTAATGGTCTGTCCCATACAGTTAAGAATGCCGCCATCTCCGGGATTCATCTGCCAGCTGTTCTGTTGTGGAGTGTCGCATGTGTTGTCTCCGGTTACTGAACAGCGTCTTTCGGCGCCGCGCTTACAGCCACCTTCAAAGGTGTGAATCAAGTCGAGGAAGTGACCAAACTCGTGGGTCAGCACAGAACGGAAGTTTTCATCTGTGTTTGTACCAAGGTAGGCGCCGTTGTATGCAACTCGAGCCAAGCCATCGTCTGACATGCCAGTATCAGGGTACCAAGCAACGCCAGAGTTGTTTGTCACGCCATCCGCGTAGAGGTCGTTCTGAATATACACGTTCATATAGCGGTAGTTGTCCCAGTGATCGCGTTTAACGTCAGAGCTGGAATAGTTTCCTGCACCCGAAGATTCAGGGTAGTAAATAATGCCGGAGGTCGGGTTCCCATTAGGATCGATAGAGGCTAAACGAAACTCAATATTTAGAGAGTCCTTTATAGATTGGAACTCAGGATCTATGTCGGCAAAGTCAGCGGTTCTACCTTGGAAGTCAGCATTGGTTTTATTTAAGGCGTCGATAATGACCGCATCATTGACTGTATCACCATTATGAACAGTGCCGTAAACATGGAATACAACTGGAATAATGTAGTTCGGTGTGACTTCGTTGGCTAGTGCATAGGGGGATTGAGATGTATCAGAGCTATCGCTGCCAGCCTTTGCTCTCGATTGCTGAACCTTGCCGATGTTGGCGTGACGTTCCTGTGCTTCGAGTAGCGCGCTCGGGAAGTTACGGTAATGCTGAGCATTGATTTCAGCAGCCTTACAGTGGTGCTGACTAAACTCTGGTTGCTTTGCCGTTGCGAATGATGAAGTGGCTACAAGGGCGGCACAGATAGATATTTTAAAATGTTTTTTCATTTTGGTTACTCTTATTATTTGATTTTAATTTAGTTTATTTGCTCCGACTCCAGTGAGGATGCAAAGTTAAATCGAATAACAGCTTTATCAGCTTGAACCTAAACAGATAAAATATTCTGTATACAATATAATCCAAATTTGACCGCTGTAAACTGTTAATGTAAATGAAATGTAAAATCCGTGGGCGTTACTGAGAAGATAAAGCCAGTCTTAAGCAGCCAATTGAGCACTATTCTGCTTAGTGTTAGAGGAGAAGCTCGACATTGTAATCGCAGACTCGATTGCGACTAGGCTCATGAACTTAATAGCAAAAAGCACGTTTATTATTGGCTGGCTTTGACACGTTTGAGAATAATTAGCGCGACTAGCGATCTTGTGGGAACGAGGCTTGCAATAATGCTGGGCTTCACCTTCAACTAGAGTCGGAGCATCTTGGCTATTTCCACTGAGATCTAGAAGTTCCAACTCGGCGGTGTAGGAGCAAGAATCACAATATGAGACACTATTTGCCAATCGCCTCGGGGCTCAATGGAAATACGCCAGGTATGATCAAGTGAGGGTTGTAGATGGGGGCTCATTATCCTTAGCACCGTAATAGTTACAGTGAGCTTTAAATGAAAATGACTTTTGACCCGTAGCTTAGGCTATGGGCCAAAATAATCGCTATGCTAGGCCTGCTTAAGAGCCGCCGTTAGGTGTTCTAATAGCATACGTACCTTAGGCGATAGGTGGCGGTTTTGTGGGTATAGCGCCCAAATACCTTCTTCTGGTTGACGATTCTGTTCAAGTAGCGGTGTCAGCTGACCATCTTCAATATAGGGCAGAACGTAATAATCTGGCAGTTGCACGATACCGATACCTTTTATTGCCGCATCGACTAACGCGTGGCCGCTATTACAACTTAAAGTCCCTCTGACCCGTACATTTCTGGTTTTGCCATTCTCTTGAAAACGCCAGTAATCCATGGTGCCGATAAGACAGTTATGTTGATCAAGCTCCGATAGCGAATGGGGAATTCCATAGGTAGAAATATAGCTTGGAGAAGCGCAAACATACTGAGTACGGCTGCTTAGCTTCTTTGCCATCATGCTTGAGTCTTCTAAGTGGCCCAATC
The DNA here is from genome assembly GCF_022398325.1 of Shewanella sp. Isolate13. GTDB lineage: Bacteria > Pseudomonadota > Gammaproteobacteria > Enterobacterales > Shewanellaceae > Shewanella. Next base: position 32,376 of record NZ_JAKEVD010000032.1, on the reverse strand, counting down.
TAATGGCTAAGTCATAGCCTTCATCGATTAAGTCCAGCTTTTGGTTACTCAGGTTTAGCTTAACTTCAAGCTCTGGATATAGCGCCGCAAAATCGTTAATCAGTGGCGCAATGGTTTTTTCACCGTAGGTGACAGGTGCAGTGATTTTGAGCAGTCCTCTGGGAGTGGTCTGTAAGTTGGTGATGGCTCGTTCGGCTTCTTCTAAGCCATCGAGTACCTGTCGGCAGTGCTGATAGTAGATGCGGCCCACTTCGGTCACAGACACTTTTCGGGTGGTGCGATGAAACAGCTTAGCAGCGAGCCTTGTCTCGAGTGCACTGATTTGGCGGCTTACTTGCGCAGTCGATATGCCTAATCGTTGCGACGCCTTGGTAAAGCTTTCCGCTTCTGCGACGGCAACGAACTCACTCACTCCTTCCCAATTAAACATGTGGTTTCCCCATCTGCAATGAATCTTATATTTACTATATGGTAAAAGATAATTGTACTTATCGCTAATTATCATTCACAAGGAAATAAATATAATAGCCAGCATCGAAATTGAGAAGTTGCTCTTTGAGCCGCTAATCAAAGTTAATGGTTCGATGTCGACTAACGATAAGGCTTCAACTATAGATTAATGGTTGGGTCATTGACTTGCTAAGAGTCTAATCGTTTTGAGCAACACAATTGGCATGCAGAGGTTTCAAGATGGCTGGTGGATGGTCTAGAGATGGTGCAGTACAAGATCAGATAGACAGTAGTGTCGAGGATGCAGTCGCTGCGGCGAGAAGTCGACTACGCGATGGTGTTAGTTTACTGCATTGTGAAGAGTGCGGTGAAGTGATCCCTGAGGCGAGACGCATAGCTGTTCCTGGCGTTCGACTCTGTCTTCATTGCCAAAATGAAATCGATAGCAGCCAGGGGAAGCAGCACCTGTTTAATCGTCGAGGCAGTAAAGATAGTCAACTGCGTTAAGTTTGCAACCATTGCAGCGAATAGAAATGAGTTAACTAAACGGCTTGAGTTTAGATCGAGCCTAGGAAAAGTCTTCACTAAAGAATGAAGTCATTTTCAAAAGATTATTACCATATGGTAAAGGTAAATTACTGTTTGATGGGATTATCAATGTTGAACAGGTAGTTATAATCTTTGCCATACCCACTGCGGTGACGCATCGCAATTTAAAGATTATTAAAAGTAGGAATACAAGATGACAGCACAAACAATCAAATCAAAAGCCGCAGTTGCTTGGGCAGTTGGTGAACCACTCTCTATGGAAATCGTAGATGTCATGCCGCCGCAAAAAGGTGAGGTGCGCGTTAAGATGATCGCCACTGGCGTATGTCATACCGATGCATTTACCCTTTCTGGCGATGATCCAGAAGGTATCTTCCCTTGTATTCTTGGCCATGAAGGCGGCGGTATCGTTGAGTCTATCGGTGAAGGCGTAACTAGCGTTAAAGTGGGTGACCACGTGATCCCACTTTACACGCCAGAGTGTGGCGAATGTAAATTCTGTAAGTCTGGTAAGACTAACCTTTGTCAGAAGATCCGTGAAACTCAAGGTAAAGGTTTGATGCCAGATGGCACCACTCGTTTCTCTAAAGATGGTCAGCCTATCTTCCACTATATGGGCACATCGACGTTTTCTGAGTACACAGTATTACCTGAGATTTCACTAGCAAAAGTGAATCCAGAAGCGCCGCTTGAAGAAGTCTGTCTTCTCGGTTGTGGTGTCACAACGGGTATGGGCGCGGTGATGAACACGGCAAAAGTTGAAGAAGGCGCGACAGTTGCTATCTTCGGTATGGGCGGCATTGGTCTGTCGGCTGTTATTGGTGCGACAATGGCAAAAGCATCACGCATCATTGCTATCGACATCAATGAGAGCAAGTTTGACCTAGCGCGTAAACTAGGGGCAACTGACTGCATCAACCCTAAAGATTACGACAAGCCAATTCAAGATGTGATTGTTGAGCTAACTGATGGCGGTGTTGATTACTCGTTCGAGTGTATCGGTAACGTACACGTGATGCGTAGTGCACTTGAGTGTTGTCATAAAGGTTGGGGCGAGTCAGTCGTTATTGGTGTTGCAGGTGCAGGCCAAGAGATCTCAACTCGTCCATTCCAGCTGGTAACTGGCCGTGTATGGAAAGGTAGCGCATTTGGTGGTGTTAAAGGCCGCTCAGAACTACCTGAGTACGTTGAGCGTTACATGGCAGGTGAGTTCAAGTTAAATGACTTCATCACTCACACTATGGGTCTTGAGCAAGTTAACGAAGCATTCGACCTAATGCACGAAGGTAAGAGTATCCGTACTGTTATTCACTTCGACAAGTAAATAGACATTCAAGATAACAAGCGCTCTCGGGCGCTTGTTGCTTTTAAAGGCCTAATTTTGAAGTGCTAGTTTTGAATGATGAGTTTAGAGACTTACTTTTAAAAATTTGGCTTTAAAGATTAATCTTTCAAGATTTAGTAAAAAATTTATAGGAGTCGGTATTAAATGACCGTTGAAAATATCAGTGTAAATAAGAGCTTTGGTGGTTGGCATAAACAATATAGCCATCATTCGAAGACACTTAACTGCGCCATGCGGTTTGCCATTTACTTACCGCCTCAAGCGTCAAACGGTGACAAGGTTCCAGTGCTTTACTGGCTATCAGGTTTAACCTGCACCGATGAAAACTTCATGCAAAAAGCGGGCGCACAGCGCATGGCTGCAGAGCTGGGTATCGCGATTGTTGCGCCTGATACCAGCCCACGAGGTGATGATGTTGCCGATGATCCTGGCTACGATCTTGGTAAAGGGGCTGGTTTTTACGTTAACGCGACTCAAGCGCCTTGGAATCGTCATTATAGAATGTACGACTATGTGGTTAATGAGCTACCAGAGCTGATTGAGTCTATGTTCCCTGTCAGCAGCAAGCGTTCGATTGCGGGTCACTCTATGGGCGGTCATGGTGCATTGGTGATTGCGATGCGTAATCCACAGGCTTATCAGTCGGTTTCGGCGTTTAGCCCGATAACTAACCCTGTCAATTGCCCTTGGGGTAAAAAGGCATTTACGGCGTATCTCGGTCGTGATACCACGACTTGGGCTGAATACGATGCTAGCCTGTTGATGCGTCAAGCGACTGAGTTCGTGCCAGCACTAGTGGATCAGGGCGAGGCTGATGATTTTCTTACTGAACAGCTAAAGCCTGAAGTGCTGGAAGCTGCAGCTAAGGTAAGTGGTTATCCACTAACATTAAATATGCAAGAAGGCTTCGATCATAGCTATTACTTTATCTCTAGCTTTATCGAAAATCACCTACGTTYTCATGCWGAGCACTTGGCAAAATAAGCTAACTTTCGATTAATGAAGCGTKTTGATTTTGGGGAGGTATAGCAGATAGCTATTACTTTTCCCTTCTATCATTAACTTTATCGAAAATCACCTACGTTCTCATGCTGAGCACTTGGCAAAATAAGCTAACTTTCGATTAATGAAGYRTTTTGATTTTGGGGAGGTATRGYAGATAGCTATTACTTTTCCCTTCTATCATTAACTTTATCGAAAACCAGCAGCGCTTTCATGCAGAGCACGTTATCAAGTAACAGGCTAAAGTTAACTTTTATTGCTCACTTGAAATCTTGATATAAAAAGCCGCCTAACTAGGCGGCTTTTTATTGAGTTAATTATGATTATTACCTAAGGGTAAAAGTTATTTGTATTTCATGGTAATTATCATTGTTTATTGGATGAATATAATGGGGCTATTGATTTTAATACCTTTGCAAACAGACCTTTGCTAAGTCGATTCTAAGGAACAAACATGAGCTGGATTTTTCTTTTACTGGGTGTTGTTGCTGAGGCTTTATCTCATGTGGCGTTGAAAGCTACTGATGGCTTTAGTAAGCCGCTACCAGCTGCGTTAGTGTTGTTAGGGCATTTAACTGCATTTATCTTTTTAGGTCAGGCAATGAAAGGTATGCCTGTGGGGGTTGTGCATGCGCTTTGGGCCGGACTGGCCATTGTTACTGTGACCCTGTTATCGGCACTATTCTACCGTCAGCATTTAGATATGACGGCTTGGGTGGGGATGGCGCTGGTGGCCGTAGGTGTGATGATGATTAATTTCTCTCAAGGCCACGCTCATTAGTTCCTTGAGAGTATTTTATTCCTATGATTTGGCTAATGGTTTTACTCTGAATGAGATTGGATGTTTTTTGCGCATTCATTAATCGGTGCTAAAGTAGATTGGAATCGTAAGGAGATAAATTTATGCGTTTATTAAAATTAGTAGCTTTATCATTTATTGTGCTTTTAGCGGGTTGCGCTTCGAGTGAGGCGAGTAAAGAGCGAGCGGCAATGTATACTTTTCCTGAACTTGAACAGGTAAATTCCATCGATAACTTTCGTATGGATGGTTGGGAAAGTGTCGACAAATATTCTGTTATTGTGAACTCTCGACCAAGGCAGAGTTATCTACTTATCTTAAGCAGTGGTCTGAACGATCTTAATTTTGCCCAAGGCCTATTGGTGACCTCGACCCTAGGTAAAGTAGAGGTAGGCTTCGACTCGGTCTCGACAGTACAAGATCCTATGATAAAGGCGCAAATAAAGCGGATCTATAAGTTGGAAGATAAGCAGCAGAAAGACGCAATTAAAGCCAAAATAGAAGCTTTTGATGATACTAAATAGTTCGCTTTAACCGAGTGATGAAATGTGAGGTCATGGCTGAGGCCACTTTTGAAAAAAGCCGACCACTAAGTGGTCGGCAAACAAGGAATGGCGCTATGCTCCCATAGCTAATAAGTGCTTTTGTACACTTTTTCTTATTTTCATATGGTTACTTTTTCTTTGCTGTTTGACGGCGATAGCCAAGTAGTCCAAGCAGCAACACCGTTAGTCCTAAAGCGCCCCCGCTCTTTTCTGGTGTCGGCTCGGGGCTAACCTCTTTGGCTATAATGTTAATCGTGGCTGTGGCTGCCGTTGCTGTCTTCAGGCCGTTACTCACGGTCAACTCCACCACAGCGGTCGCATCGGTTTCAATATCTGGTAACTGGATATTAATTTCTGCAGCAGAATTGTCAGCGATGGTGATAGCTGGTCCTGAAGTTTGCACCCAGTGATAACTGAGCACATCGTCAGTATTGGGAGCGGTGCTCTCAATTGCCGAGAGATTCACACTTGTTTGCTCATCGGCAGTGATATCTATGCTATTGGCACCATTAATTCGCGCGACAGGGATCCCCTCCAATGCCACTGGATTGAGGGTTTCACTTAGGCTAATGCCATTAACTGTGTGTGACACTTCAAAGTTCAAGGTCGTTGACATCACTTGAGCAGAAGTATCTAGCACCAGCACAATCGTTTGTGCTTCACTGTTTACTGCTTGGGTGACTTGCCAGCTAAGGTTGCCTTGATCTAGCAGACCAGAGTGACTATCACTTTCGATGGTGAGACCTTCAGGAAGGTTAACCGTAACATCGAATACCATTTCCTTATCACTGGGGTTCGCTGCTAGTTCAAGCGATAAGGTGAGTTTGTCGCCTGTATTGACAAATTCACTATCAAGGGTGCTTGTGAGGTAAGTGGCATTGCGATACAGCTCAATTGGCATTAGGCCGACATTACTCGCGGCATCGGGGCCAGTGCCAATTTCAAGTACAGTGGTATATAAGGTGTCAGACTTGAGTGTTTTATCCCAGTTGAGTACTAGGCCTATATCTTCTCGAGCATCGACTTGTGTTTTGAAATCTACACTAATACTTGAGTCATCTTTATCGATAACGGCAAGTTCTATAGTGATGTCATCTACCGTGTCTGAAGGTGCTGAAGTATCACCAAAATTGTGCACAGCTACGTAGTAACTGCCAGGTTGGGGGGTGTCGACTACGCAGTTCTCTAGTGCGGTTTCTGTGGCGCTCATACACAGCAGTTCAGCCATTTCAAAGTAATCGTCAGGCTTGCCGTTGTAGTTGGAATCTCGGCCGATATAGAGGTCAAGATCCGGTGATGTAGTCTGTTTGATTCGCGCCACAATACGCTTGGTATTCGGTGTGACGTTAATGAGTTGAGAATGGAAAAAGCGGCTATCGTTCCAGACATTAGTCGGCCAACTAGCATCATCGCTATCATCTCGCGGAATAGATACTTCGATACGTTCAACTTCTGCTAGTTCGAAAACAGCAACTTGAAGATCACTACTACCAACGGTTGTGACTCCTTCTATGGCCGCACTATCTTTATTTTTACTGGTTTCAAGATAGGTGGCTTCAGGGAAACTGCCTGCGACAAATGTACCGATTACTGGCATAGCTGACGGGGTTAAACTCCCATTGGAAGGGGTGAGTAGGAGTCGACCCATACCGTATTCTGAGTTGAAACCGTTAGATATGGTGGCATTCACTTCCAAGGTGATACTTTCTCCAGCAGCTAGGCTAAAGCTGCTAGGGGAGGCGCTAATGGTTAAACCATTCACGCTAGTATCGCCGCTTACGGTCCAAGTCGATGCAGAGGTTGCGGTGAATGTACGTGTCCAGCTACAGCTTATCATGCAATCTTGTTGTACGGCCGATGGCATGTTCATTGCTTCAGGTTTGCCACCAATGTCGGGGTTGGCGTCCACGTACTCTTGATAGGTTACATCCATAATTAGGCCCGTATTGAGGGCGTTATTAATACGAATGCTACCAGCTCCCGAGTCAAAAAAGTCTGATGGCGTCACCCCGTCATCTTTGCGGGTATTAAATTCGGCACTCAGCATCAGCGCCGACTGTAGTTGTGCGGGTGTCCACTCGGGCTTAAGGGCTGTCATCAGCGCCATCGCTCCAGCCACATGGGGGCTAGACATAGATGTGCCATCCATAAAGGTGTAAGGAGACTCGGTTTTTTGCTCTCGCCATGGCTGATATTCAGAGTTGGCGGCATAAATCGCTACGCCTGGTGCGGCAACATGAGGGGTTAACCAGCGGTTCATTATGGGCTCTGGTCCGCGAGAGGTAAATACTGCTGCTATGTCAGCGTTTTCGGGAGTATTCTCCATGGTTGAGACGCCAATCGTCGCCATATGATTTTCGCCTGTGGTTAGCCAAGCGGTGAGTTCACTGCCCTGTAAAGCATCGATATGGATTGCTGGTAGCACATGAAAGTCGGCATCTATGGTTTCAGAACCGCCATCCACGTTGACTAATATCATGCCCCCCGCACCGCCAGCCAAAACATTAGTTCCTTTTGATACACGGGCAATTTCGCCACGTTGGCAAACCACAATTTCACCGCTAAAGGTGTTTTCCGCAAATGGGTTTAAACAGTCTGCATCACCAAAATCCTCGGCGTGCACCACTTTAGCTGTGATCCCATTTGTTGCGCCTTTGCCAGATAAACTTGCTAGGGCAAAGTCACCACCATTGAAGCTCACTTCTTTATCGGTAAATCCACGGTCATGGGTGTAGGCGGCAACGGTTGTTAACCAAGGGGCATTACCGGGAGAGCCGACAGTGCCAGCTTCAGGACCAGAGTTTCCAGCAGAGGTGGCAACATGGATCCCAGCCTCTCGGGCGGCTAAAAAAGCCTGAGCATCGGTATCGTACCAAGGGTTACTGGCTCCGCCACCTACCGAGTAATTGAGTACTTGAACGCCATTAGCGATAGCATGTTCAACGGCGAGCGCACTAACATCGGGCCAACAACCCGCATCGGCGGCGCAAACTTGGTAAGAAACAATGTTAGCGTGAGGGGCTACGCCGCTGATTTGACCGAAAGTAAACTCAGCCTTATCCCCCATCACATTGTAGATAGGCACGTTTTTTACTACGTTGCCAGCTGTGGTTGATGCAGTATGGGAGCCATGACCATTATGGTCGATTCCAATCACATCATCGCCTTCGGGAGTATAGTCAGCCAAAACTCCGTCATGGGCCCAGATCCCAATCAACTTATCGTTGCAGTAATGGGCAAGTTCAGAGTCGCTGCAATGGCCTAGGTATACGCCTTCCCCCAATGGGTTGGTATGATCGTAGCCATCGCCACCAATATCGGCAAATGAAGGGTTGAAGGCGCTGATCCCTGTATCGAGAATACCGACGATGACACCTTCGCCTTTGCTGGCTATTCCCGTTGCAGTCCCATCCCAAGCTGAAGGCGCTTGAATGTAACTGGGCCCTGAATCGGTAGTGAGGTAACGTCTTTCTACTTTTTGAACGAATTTAACCCCGTCAACAGTACCGAGAAGCTTGGCTTCCTCTTCTGTTAATTCAGTACTAAAGCCGTTAAGAGCAATTTGGTAATCATTCTGAATTGTCAGCTGGCGCTTGAGGCTCTTTTGCGCGCGATTAATCGTGCTACGTTTTTGCGTGGCTAAGTAGTTGAGATAGTTTTGGCTCGCCGCACTTTGCACATCTAAAGTGCCAGTGCTTTCTCGTTTGTTAGCGTTATTGCTTAGTAAGCTGGTGGCTTTTAAGTTGGCAATATCACCTCTGTAGGTCGCCAGAGGTTGCTCATCAAGCATAACCATGTAGAGATTATCTGTATTGCGCTTGCTAGGTTGGAGTTTATTGCTACGTTGACCGCTGTCGGGGTCAAGTCCTCGACTGTCTAGCATTGATGCTTGAGATGCAGGGACAAGCGCCATACTTAGCGCCGCTGCAATAAGACTTTTCTTATAAGATGATTTCACAGGTCTTCCTCGTTTTTTTAATTATTTTTTTGCGCTGCAGCACTGTGGTAGTGAGAGCAAAATCGGTAGAAGTTGTTAATTCGACGTCAACTTGATACCCCATCAAAACGATTGAGGGCAAATAGCGCTCTACATTTCGACTTCACTTATGCTTCATTTATTTTTCAATTTCTTTTAAAACAATTGGTTATAAAGATTGTTTGTATCTATATGTATCCTTTTATTTCTTCAGTGTTAGGTAAGGATTGCCCCTGCTAAAGATGAGTCAGCTAAAGCGGATGAAGGGAGTTATATTCGAATAGTTCTTGAACAGCTCTTGAATAGTTCTCGTATATCCAAGTGGTTAAAGGGGGAAGGCACAACAGAGAAAAGGTCGGCGGCTAAATGTGGAGACTAGGATGAGTACAAATAGAAAATCACTGAGCCATTGAGTGAAACCTTGCTTTTTCAACTGAGTTTTCTTTGTCAATGCTGTCAGGTTAACCTTTTGATTTGTAAGGGAGTGAAGATAAATAGAAAGAGAAAAGAAACAAAATCAAAGGCCGAGTGCTTGTTGTTTAGCCGTATTTAAAAGAAAACCATAGAGGTTAGCGTTAATGAGTTGTTATTCGGTCGAGGTGAGATTCCTAGTCGGCCTTAAATGTATGACTTGAACAATAAAAATAATGTCGCAACTTCTTAGGGAAAAAATATGTCATTTAAAAAATCTAAACTGGCAACATGCATTGCACTGGCTGCGATGGTTCCTGCATCAATTGCCATCGCACAAAACTCAGATACTTTACCCGCCTTCAGTACACAGGCTCAGAAAGTGCAACGACTGACTTTCAATGTCTATCTTGCAGATGTCGGCTCACTGACTAAGGCCACTTTAAATAACAAAAAGAAATTCGCCGAAAGTCTTAAGCAGGTTGAAGCCAAGCAGAAGACCGTACTTAACGATATTCTGGCGCTGGATGGCAATATTGAAGTGTTACCAGGGGCGAAAATCTTTGGTAATTTTGTGCGGGTTCAAGCCGACGCTTCTTATGCAGAGAAAATTAAGGCTATCGCAGGTGTAAAGGCGGTTATCGCTGACACAACCACTGCGGTAGCGCCGGTCAATGCGATGAGTAAGCCAAGCGCCAATCCTGCTTCAACTATGACAAAGGCACCAGCTTTAGTCGATGACGTAACGGCGGGAGAGGGCGTTAAGGTCGCCATTATTGGCACAGGGGTGGATTATACTCATGTGGGCTTAGGAGGAGATGGCGAGGCTGCAACTTACGGAGAGGCGATGGCCAATGCCATGAATACCTTTGATGGCTTCCCAACTGATGTTGTCGTTGAAGGGATGGATTTAAGCAGTGATGCCGGCTGGGGGCTGGATCCAAACCCAATTGATCAGAATATCTATTACACCCGTGATTACGACGGTGCGACTCATAATACTGGCCATGGAACACGCCTTGCGAGTGTGGTGCACTCTCTGGCTCCAGGGGCAAAAATTGCCGCTTTTAAAACCTCAAATGTTTCAGACCCATATGGTTATGGTTATAGCTTAGCACCTGAGAGTAGCAGTACCTTTATGCTGGCTTTAGAGTACGCGCTAGATCCTAATCAAGATGGTAGTTTCGATGATCGTGCAGATATCATCGTCGTTGATGCTGTCGGTGGCAGCGCATTTTATGCGCCGTCAGATAATGGGATCTCGAGCCCTGTTGTTGAGGCTCACGCCATCGAAATGGCATCGGGTTTAGGGACTTTGGTCGTGGTCAACGCTGGTACGGGTGGCGAGTGGTTTGATAACCGCTTCAATATGACTTGGCGCGGCGCCGCACCTAGTGCGTTGACGGTTGGCGGCATGAGAACTGATGCTGATAACAATATGCAGGTGACCGAGAGCACTCCCCACGGCCCTGTGCGTGGAGCCAATGGCTTCTCAAAGCCTGATATGGTGAGCTACGCCGAAAATATTGATGTTGCAGTTGTTGGCGGCGGCGATCAAACAGATACCGAATCGCACACCGTAATGGCGGCTGCGCGAGTGGCTGCCGCAGCGGCAGTGCTTAAATCTAAGCGTCCAGAGTTATCTATGGTGGAGATCAAAGCGCTATTGATGAACACCGCCGATAACAATGTTATGAATCTCGCTAATGAGCAGGCCGATCTTGTCTTGATAGGTAACGGTGTTGAAAACATCGATGCCGCTATCAATTCATCGGTGGTTGCTTGGGAGAAAAATAGCTATCAGCCAAATTTAAGTTTTGGTTTTGAAGAAGCTGCGGGTCTGCAGCGCTTTGTGAAAGAGGTTCAGCTTAAAAACCTCGCTGAGGAGACGGTTACCTATGAAGTCACTATGACGTCTATGGGCAAGAGCGGTGATTCAGCATTGAGTTGGGATGTGCCTACAAGCGTGAGTGTACCAGCAGGGCAGACCGTTATTTTCCCAGTGGTACTGGAGATTGATTTTTCAAAACTTGATAACTGGCCGATGAAGCAAGGCAGTGATCTTATATCGGAAAACTGGTCTAAAGTTGAGCTTTCTGGTCAGCTGCAGCTGTCAGCAGAGGAAAAGCCAACGGTCAGCATGAGCTGGTTGGTAAAGCCGAGGGTAAGCACTGAAATCAGCCGAGATTTCACAACGTTAAAAGTTGAGCATGGCACTGATTTTGCGGTTAAATTCAGTCCTGAGGCTGGCGCATATACTCAGCAGTTTACTAATAGCAGTACAACTGAAACTACTTTTGCAGTATTCCCAGCCATGTATCACCAGAAACAGCTTCCAGAGGGTAAAGAAAATACCCAAGGCAATATGCTAAGTGCAGTTGGTGGTGGAGTCTACGATGAAGCCATGTGTACAACGGGTAAGAAGTTAGTGGTTGCGAGTCGCTTCTTTAGGCCAAACGATGCAGGCATGGCTAATCACTTCGATAAAGGTGGTGCAGCCTTATTATGGTGGAGCGTATATCAAGAGCAGTTTGTCCTCGATAATGAGTTAGATAAAGGGGTCATTAATAACCCTTATGCTTGGGATGAGTCTTCTCAAGTTGTTATGGGGGGCTTTATTGAGCCCGATGAAAATGGCTCTCCAGCGGCTTGGTATATCGACTATAACCAAGAATATGACTGGACCCAGCCTCGTAAGCGTTACATGCAATCTAAGTTACCAACATTGATGACGGGTCATGGGCAAAATGTCGTCGCTCAATACTGTTTGGAAGAACTTTTCCATAGCGAGAGTATGGACAGTGTTGAAGATTTAGATCAAAACCATGGTTGGATTTTCGCCACTGACCGTGATGCCGTTGCTGATCTAGGTGAGCCTATCATCCAATATAATCCAGTTAAATACGGCAAAGTGAAGATTGAAACGTATTTTGACTGGTTTACTGGCGAGATGAGAGAGATGGAAATTAAAGGTGGGGGATTACCGCTCATCTCACGTTTGGTTGCCGAAGGAGAGGCGAAAGATTACCAGCCTATGATGACTCTCGCTGCTGGTGAAACTGTTGAGCTTAGTATGGCTAGTGAATGTGACTTTACTTTTGGCATTGGTGGTTCAGGTGGTTGTGATAATCACGGCATGATGCTGATGAGTTTGGATGATAATTGGGGCATGTTGTCCCCTATGGGTCAAGGTCGATATTCCTCAATGGCTCACCCACTGGATGGACAAGTCCACAGTGTAGATGAAGATGCTGAAATAGGTGCAGTTGTGGCAAAGATTCAGCTTGATTCTGAAACCTTTTTTGCCAGTGCTAATTTTGAGCATGAGTCGTCCCCTTATAGCCTAAGCCTTGCAAATGCGATTCCTGGCGATCCATTCATCATCAGTGACCAAGGCGAAATAGTCGTCAACAACACTGACGCGCTGGACTACGATGTCGGTAATCTTGGTTATACCCTTGAAGTTATCGCTAACCAAGGTAACGCCTATAGCGCAGTGTCTAACGTATATGTGGCAATTAATAACGTTAACGACATTGCACCTGAGCTAGTAGGAGAGATGCCTGCTGTGACACTTGCAGAAACCGATGCTGTTGAAATTAATGCATCCGAGTATTTTATTGAAGCAGAGGGGGACGCCTTAACCTATAGTGCGACAGGCATGCCTGAAGGTATGAGTATCGACAGTGTTAGTGGCGTGATCACGGGTCATGCTTCAGCGGGGAGTGCTGGTGAATACAGTGTGGTGGTCACCGCCGATGATTCGGTGCATAAGACTGAAGCCAGTTTTGTGATGACAGTGAATGCTCCCGTTACTGCTGAGCCAGTTCAAGATAGCAATGATGGCGGAAGTTTGGGTTTGAGTTTATTAGGCCTATTTGCCTTGCTTGGCCTACGCCGTAAAGTGCGTCGCTAAAGACTCATTAATGTCATAGGAGATCTCCTCCTTTTAAAAAGAGAGCATCAAAGATGCTCTCTTTTTGTATTTATAAGATTACAAATTGATACAGCGAAATATAGCTATTGCCGACATTGCTTCAAGCTGCTGATTGTAAAAGGGGATGGCTATAGCCATTTGGCAGTTAGATTAGATAAGCGTTAACTATAGACAGTTTTTTAATCTAATTAATTAAGTTGGCACTAGATTAAATGAGTCACCTAGATAAGATGTGTGTTGCGCAAAAGTTAAGTTTTGTTGTTTTTTATAAGTATCTGGGGAGTGTCGATAGTCAATATGATTTCGTTACCACATCAAAAATATCAGATTGGTCAATGTATCGTTAATTGCCACGATATGACGATAAGTAAAGGAGCGCTAAAACTGACTTTGCCCGCCAAAGTATTTGAGTTTCTTAAATTACTGGTATTACATGCAGGTGAAACCGTCACTAAAGAAACCGCTATCGAGCAAGTTTGGCTTGGCAACATAGAGGTGGGAAAGCGAGGTACTGGCAATGCGATTTGGCAGCTGAGAAAGACGATATCTGAACTTGGAGAGGAGCCGGAAGCATACTTTAAGACCATTACAAAAGTCGGTTATCAGCTACTCGTGACGCCAAAAGCGGTTGAAGCCCCATCTCAATCTCTCAGCCAAGAGACCCAGTCAATTTCATCTACTCAGAAACCTTTGATTAAAGCCATTGTCTTTGCTGTGTTTCTACTTATCTTAATGCTAGGTGGATATCAATTTTATCCATTTACATCTGAGGTTAAGCAAGAGGTATTGGTCACTCCCGAGCGTATCACTAACTTCGAGGGCGTTGAGGAACAAGCGGCTATCTCGCCAGATGGGCGCTTTATGGCATTTCAATGGCGCCGAGAGCAGAAGAAGGCGCAGATCTACATTAAAGACTTGAGTGATGACACCGCGCCATTGCGACAGGTATCGATGAGCGAAGATAAAGAAACTTCACCAACTTGGTCTCCTGATGGGCAGGCATTGGCATACTTTAGGTTTAACTCTTCCGGGGAGTGTGAGCTTCACGTACGTGAGCTGATTACTAACCAAGACCGCTTACTTGATACCGGCTGTATGAGTCGCGGATACCTGAACAGCTTAGATTGGTCGCCCGACGGGCAGAGTCTAGCGTATGCAAAATCTTTAAGCGATAGAGTTGCTGTTTTTAGTTATGAGTTACACAGTAATAAAATTACCCAGCTAACAACACCTGAGGTTGGCGAAGAAGATCTATTGGTCAGCTGGTCGGCAGATAGTACCGAGTTGGCGGTAGTGCGTGCTGTTGAACTAAGCGCGCGGGTTTTGATCCATTCACTGGTTGATGACACCGCTTTAGAGGTGATCTCTGGTGAGTCGATGATTATTTCACTTGAGTGGGAACACGAAAACAACTTGCTATATTTTAATGCATTGCGGGAGGGGAATTTTGTCATTGAGCGATACAGTTTTGCGACCCAGTCGGTTCAGGATTTTCATCGAGACGATACGATCAGCAGTTTAGTCATCAATGACACAACCCAAAGCTTGTATTATTCGAGGCATATTTCACAGGAACACATCACTCTGCGTTCGTTAACGGATGGTCATATTTTAAGTCAGCTGGCTTCTTCGTCTCGCGATATGTTTGGCCAACAGTTTACTGCAACTGGAGAGTTACTGTTTTTATCTAACCGCAGTGGCAGTTGGGAGCTATGGTTGAAGCAGCAAGCTGGCAGTATACAGCTCACCGAGAAGCAAGGTCTTGTGGGTGTACCAGCAACCTCACCAATAGATGACCGATATGCCTTACCCTTAAAACCCAACGGGGCTGACCATTATATGCTGTATACCGGCAGTTTAAGTACGAACCAATTGAATGTGATCCCCCAAGCCCTAGGGGATATACGTAACCCATCATTTTCTATGGATGGGCGTAAGATTTATTATTCATCGAACATCGATGGTAAATGGGGAATTTATCAGTATGAGATAGATTCCCTGAAGGTGAAGAGTATTGTTGGGGAAGGGGCTAAGTATGGAGTCGAAGATAATTTGGGAGGCCTTTACTACAGTAAGGATAATACTCCAGGCCTTTTCTATCAGCCAAAGCTCGGCGATGAAGTGTTAGTGACAAACGAATTAGCAGTGGCAGATTGGGGCAGTTTCTTTTATCAAGACGGCAAGCTGTACTTTTTAAAGCGCAGTGATAGCCAAGATCTATTGGTGCGTTTGGATAGCCACTGGCAGCCTGAAATTGTTTTTTCACTTCCCGCGATGAGCATTCGTGGGGGACGAGCGTTAGCTAAAGCTGCTGATGGAGCTTTGGTTGTGAGTATGCTGGGAATCAATGATGCTGATATTTATCGGATTTCATTGGCAGATAGTTATCTTCTTTAAAAATGGCTTTTAACCTGAAAACGCCACTCCCAGCTGTTGACCTCGGGGCCACTAGTGTAGGGCAGGCTTAAATCGATATGAGCGACATTACCGTAGCTCGATTTCGATGAATAAATCCGAGCACCAATGCCGATACTTCCAATAGGTGAAGACACTGCATTGTTTTCATCTGAGCCGCCAAATGCGTGGCCCACATCGGTAAAAATCGCCCAGCCGAGTTCGGCTAACTGATACAGATTAATGTTAGGGTAGTTACGCAGTTCGGCGGTAAAGGTCCATTGATGATCGCCATACTGGTAGTCATTTGGGTAACCTCGAACGCCCGTCTCATCACCTAGGGCGAATGGCTCGTCCAAGTAGTTATTTTGAGAGGTGCTGAGCCTGAGCTTTGAGTAAGCTGTCCATTTTGGGGTGATATGGTAGAAATACTCTGCAGCGAGATTTATTTGATAGAAATCATTTTGGCTCGTGGCAAACACACCTTTAGCGTCCATCTCTAATAGAATCAGTTGTTCATCCCCTTGATAGCCGCGGCTAGAACGCCAATCCAAATGATAGCCGATGGGCGAGCTGTCATTGAGATCCCGAGTCTCGATACCTAGCTTAAAGTAATGCTGCCAACCTAAGTTAAAGTCTTCGTTGTTACTAATCAGGTACACATTGTTGAGCACCTTAAAGTCATCCTGTAGATATTGATAGGCAACCCAAGGGTAAAGAAAATCCCTATCCTGTGGCAGCTCTGAATTTGGATAGCTATCAATATGATCAAATTGGTGGCGATCTTGGGTGATCCCTGTGATAACTCGAGAAAGTTGTTTACTGTCACGCTCAATTAGCCAGCCGAAGCGCGCATTGTTATAGGCCACAGCATGCTCAAACTCATTAATATCTTGGCCGTTTTGTTTAAGGGTGTCGACACGCAGATCGTCTAAGTACTCGGCCGAATACATATAATTACCGTCTAAGTTGTAGAAAGGCTTCTCAAAATAGACATGTTTAGCCTGACCATCGCTGTTATCGTAAAAGCTCGCGGCGAGGGTTGCGTGTTTGATGAACTGGATAGGGGTCTCTACCGCAAAAAGATAGCCAGTTCTTTCTTCGTTTGACTGATACTTTACACGGGTACGGATACCGTAGCCGAGTAAGTTATCCTCTTTGAGGCCGATAGAAAACTTACTTTCTCCGCCGCTATGGCTAGCGCTAAAGGTAGGCAGTAGTGACCAGTTATCCCAGGTTTCAACCAGAATATTTTCACCTTCATCGGCGAGATCTGCATCGGCAGCCGGTTGAGAGAATGTGACCTTGGCATCTCGGATATAGGCTTGGGAGCGCAAAATTCGCTGTGCTTCCTCAAGGTCTTTCTGACTGACCTTATCACCCTCATTGAAGCTGAGTTTATCGCGGATCACTAGGTCCCGAGTATTGATATGCAGGTAATTGGCCCAGCGATGGATAAAGAAGGTTTCAGGGTCAGATAGATCGAAGATGTCATTACTCTTGATCACAATATTCTTGGTTTGCTTCTTTTGTTCGTAATCTTCTGGGCGCTCGTTATCCGATACTTTGTTTTCAGCCGAAGCAGCACCCGATTGGATGCTAAAAAAGAGCGCTAGTGCTAGGCCGAACACCCGTCCCATAGATTGAAGTCCTCCTTGGCTAGAATCGAAAACAGGCACAAGATTACATCTAATAACAGATGCTAAGTGTCGATTAGTCAAGTAATAACAGGCTGTTCTACTTTAGTTGAAAGCGATGTGGCGCAATAAAAAAGAGCGCAAATGAGCGCTCTTTTTTATTCATTACCGTTAAGCCTTACAAGGTCCGTCTTGGTGGTACGGCGACGTTGGCGAAGATCAGTCCTGCGACAATCGACATAAAGATTAAGAAGATTTGTGTCCCTAAATGGGTTTGATTAAATATTGTCTCACCCAAAATCAGCGTATTGAGTCCGATATAGGTTTTACTGCCCGGCACCAAGATAACGATGCCTTGTAGCAGTGCGATAGACGCGGGGGCCTTCATCCAGCGAGCAAAGAGGTTTGAGTATACGCCGACAGCGAGTGCACCAAAGAATATTCCAATAGACTCGCCAAAATAGAGGCCTCCGAGCATGGCAGAGAAAAAAGCGACTGTACCAGCTAATATTCCCCATGGTGAGTCTTTCATTCGCGCCCTGAATATAATCACCAATGCCATAGATAAGATAGGTACGGAGATAAATACCGCCCACTGAGGAAGTGCTTCGGGGGGAATGTAAGTGGTCTCACCAAATAGTGCCTTACCAATAGCCATGCCTAAGATCACTCCAAAGTAGAGCTTAAATAGCAGCATGAAGGCATCCATGACCCTCGCTGTGCCAGAGATGAGATCGCGCGCGGCAAGTTCGGCGAGCCCTAAGGTGAGGGCTAGGCCAGGAATAAAGATAATAATCCCAGACAAGATAACCACAGGAATGTTGACTGAGGGATCGATGCGTGCAATCGCAAAGGCGGCAATCGCACAGAGGATTGCGGCAAGGGGCTCTAACATCTCGGCCATCGATTTAGAACGTTCGGCACTGAAAACCAGTCCGTAAACCATCAGGCCTAACATGCCAGACCAAAATACATCGTTCCAGCTGGTGCCCATCAACATGGCAAAGGCGCCAGCCGAGATCCCAAAGGCCAGTAGCGTTAGTTTGGTGCCGTAAGGGTTAGGTTTATTAGAGATCTCTTCAAGACGCTCAAGTGCTTCACTTAAGCTGCGTTGACCGGACATCAGCTCTTCGACTAATTCATCGGTACGAGCCAGTGAGCCAAGATCTAGCTCGCCGGGCTTCACGCGGGCAACGTGATTGTACTCTTGGTCTTCATCATGTTGCAGTACAAAGGTCATCGCCGTTGGCGAAATCAAGAAGTACCCTTCAATGCCAAGTACCTTGGAGACACCTTGCAGGTGGGCTTCTAGGCGGTAGGCTGGCGTGCCAAATTTATGCAAAGCCTTACCAAGCCTGATGATGAAACGGCGCTTTTCTAAAAACTCTTGATTATCCACTATCTTACTTCGCTATAGGTGACTTCAGGATGATTTACTAGATGAAACAACTGCTTATTATTATTTTTATCGGTTGTTCGACGCAGATGCTTGCTTGCCATGTTTTGACGAGCGCATCTTAACCTATTTGAGCTAAAAAAGTTGCCATTTATTTACATAATGTTCTGCAATTGTAATGCTGTGGTTTTATGTTTATAGAATAGGAGAGCAAATGCCGCTATTAATATCAGGACTGTATCTCAGCCTCAGTGCGCTGCTTATGGTGGTTTTGACCTACCGAGTGATAAAGCAAAGACGTTTACATAAAATCGGTATCGGCAATGGGGGAAACGATGCCTTGTTGCTGGCACAGCGGGTACATGCGAACTTCTTAGAAAATGCGCCCATGACGCTTTTATTACTGGTTATCGCTGAAGCTAACGGTGCGAGTGCATCAGTCTTGCACCTATTTGGTACTGTGTGGCTAGTGTCGAGATTGATGCATGCCATAGGCTTGACTCAGGGGAGAGGGGGTTACCACTTTGGCCGATTTTGGGGCGTGTTGATGACATGGGTGGTCATCATTGGGCTGGTGGCAATTAACTTATTCGCTTTCATGACTCATCTATAGCGTTTGCATCTGTGCTGATTTACTGTAATGAGGGGGCTAATCAAGGCTAAACCCCAGCCCCATAATACCCACAGCCAAATTATGGGTTAAAGGTCTATACTAAAAAAAGCGCTAATTTGATGTTTTTTTAGTCACACCTAGCAGGCGTAGCCTGTTATACTCCGCGTCCCCACTGTGAGAGTAACTTGGGGCGCGAAACCTGCGTCATTTTTTGTATTTCAGTTAGGCTGCCTAATCCATGCAAGTAGAATCCACCTTATTTACCTTTCCAAAGTATCGCTCAGAGCTGACAAAGCCTGCGCCATTTTTGCCTATGTCTCGTAAAGAGATGGCAAAGTTAGGTTGGGATAGTTGCGATATCATTATCGTAACGGGCGATGCCTACGTGGATCATCCAAGTTTTGGTATGGCGGTTATTGGCCGTATGCTCGAAGCCCAAGGCTTTAGAGTGGGTATTATTTCCCAGCCCGACTGGTCTAGCAAAGAAGACTTTATGAAGTTAGGTAAGCCTAACCTCTATTTTGGTGTAACTGCGGGTAACATGGACTCGATGATCAACCGCTATACGGCTGAGCGTCGTATGCGTCATGATGATGCCTATACCGCCGGTAATGTTGGCGGCAAGCGTCCCGACCGTGCCGTAACTGTCTACACCCAGCGTTGTAAAGAAGCCTTTAAACAGGTACCTGTGGTGATTGGCGGGATCGAAGCGAGTCTGCGCCGTATCGCCCACTACGATTACTGGTCCGATAAAGTGCGCCGCAGTGTAGTTTTAGACGCGAAAGCCGACATCTTGATTTACGGTAACGCCGAGCGACCTCTGGTGGAGTTTTCTCATCGTTTGGCGGCTGGCGAGCCTATGTCACAGCTGCACGATATCCGTGGTACAGCGGTTATTCGTAACGAGCCTCTGCCTGAATGGAAGGGCGTGGATTCACGCAAGCTCGATCAACTACACAAGATTGACCCTATTCCGAATCCGTACGGCGCCGATGATGTGGGTTGCAAAAACCTATCTGGGCCGACGGATGAGAAGATCTTCGACAATGATGCACCTAAGGCGATCAGTGTCCAGCCTCCAAGACCTAAGCCATGGGAGAAGACCTATGTCATGCTACCAAGCTATGAGAAGGTGTCTGAAGACAAATACCTGTATGCCCATGCCTCGCGTATTTTGCATCAAGAACAAAATCCAGGTTGTGCGCGAGCGCTATTTCAAAAGCACGCAGAACGCGCCATTTGGGTGAATCCACCCGCTTGGCCACTGAATACTGATGAGATGGACGGCGTGTTCGATCTGGCATACCAGCGCGTACCGCATCCTTGCTATGGCAAGGAGAAGATCCCTGCCTACGATATGATTAAGACGTCTATTAATATCATGCGGGGCTGCTTTGGTGGCTGCTCTTTCTGTTCGATCACCGAACATGAAGGGCGGATCATTCAGAGTCGCTCGCAAGACTCTATCGTTAAAGAGATCAAAGATATTCAGGACAAGGTGCCGGGCTTTACTGGGGTTATCTCGGATCTGGGTGGCCCAACGGCCAACATGTACCACTTAGGCTGCACTAGCGTAAAGGCCGAGAGCACCTGTCGTCGCTTATCCTGTATCTTCCCGTCGATCTGTGGTCACTTAGATACAGACCATCAGGCGACTATCGACCTGTATCGCGCCGCCCGTGATATTCCGGGGATCAAGAAGGTATTGATCGCTTCTGGGGTGCGTTATGACTTAGCTACAGAAGATCCACGCTATGTTAAAGAGCTGGCGACTCACCATGTTGGCGGTTATCTGAAGATTGCTCCAGAGCATACCGAAGAGGGGCCGCTGAGCAAGATGATGAAGCCGGGAATGGGCACCTATGACAAGTTCAAAGCCCTTTTCGATAAGTACTCACAAGAGGCGGGTAAGAAGCAATATCTGATCCCTTACTTTATCTCGGCGCACCCAGGTACTACTAATGAAGATATGGTGAACCTGGCATTATGGTTAAAGGCTGAGAAGTTTAAGCTTGATCAGGTGCAAAACTTCTACCCATCGCCAATGGCGAATGCGACAACGATTTATCACACTGAGCTTAACTCGCTTAAAAACGTTAAGCACAATAGTGAGCAGGTTACTGTGCCGAAGAAAGGACGTCAGCGTAAGTTACATAAGGCCTTGCTGCGTTACCATGACCCAGCTGGCTGGCCGCTTATTCGTGAGGCCTTGATTGCCATGGGCAAGGAGAAGCTGATCGGTAATGGTCCAAATTGCCTAGTCCCAGTAGAGACGCGCCAAGAACGTGAAGCTAACCGCAGCAATAAGAAGTTAAGCGGCAAAGACGATGGTAAAGCTAAGAAGGCCTTTACCCGTCACTCAGCAGATCAGTTTGATGATCGCAAATCAGGTAAGAGTAAGTCGGGTGGCAATAAAGCGGCTGGCAATAGACCGGGTCAGAATAAAGCAGGGCAAGGCAAGCCAGCGCAGGGTAAGCCGGGCCAAGGCGGCAAGCGCCCTCCTAAAAAGAATGCCTGGGGCACCACACCTAAGCACCAAAGGTAAAATTGGGCTAGCCAAACAAGCGTCCAGAGCAGTAGCGATAAGCTGGCTGTAGCTAAATAAACTAAAATAAGGGAATATCTATGATATTCCCTTTTTGTTGGGCAGGATCATGACTGAAGAAACGAATGGCACTAACGAATATAGCGATGAGAGTTTTTGGCTAAAGGTAAAACTATTTGCCAAGAAAGCGGGTCGAGAAGTGATAGAGAACGCGCTGTGTCTCTATTATGCGGCCAAGCGTCCAGACACGCCTAAATGGGCTAAGACTGTGATTTTTGGTGCGCTAGCCTATTTCATCTCGCCGATTGACGCCATTCCTGACTTAACTCCTATCATGGGGTTCTCAGACGATCTCGGCGCCTTGGCAGCGGCATTAGCCATGGTATCTATGTATGTCGATGATAACGTAGAAAACCAAGCAGCCGAAAAGTCAGCCACTTGGTTTGATTAGTTTGCTCTTTGAGTTAGAGCACAACGCTTAATAGGAGAATTTAATAAAGAGAGGCTTCACCATCGGGACGATTCTTAAAGCGTCTATGTAGCCACATGTATTGGCTGGGCGCGTCCATAATCGAAGCTTCAACAATCTTATTGATAAAGCGTGCGCCGGCATTTTCATCGCCTTTAGGGAACTGATCGATTAATGGCTCTTTGATGGTTAAGGTGTAGTGGCCATTATCGTCGTTACGCACCATCACAATAGGCACAATCGCACAGTCAGAGCCTTCTACCAATATACTAGTACCCGTCGTGGTACAGGCATTTTCTACCGCAAATAGCGGCGCAAACGTCGAACGACGGCGACCATAGTCATGATCAGGGGCGTACCACATAAACGCACCATCATTGAGTGCTTCCAGCATAAACTTAACGTTCTTACGATGGATCAGCGTGTGGCCACCACGAGAGCGCCCCTTTAATTGGAAGTAGTCGAAGCAAGGGTTGTTGTTAGGGCGATACACCCCCATCCCAGAGTTATAGAGTCCAAATGCTCTACCACCGAGTTCAAGGTTGAGCGAATGCACCGCCACCAACAGAGCGCCGCGTCCTTCGGCCTTTAGCTTGTCGATATGTTCCAAGCCCTCAACGGTCATGTGCTTCGCTACGCGAGCCTCTGGCCAAAACCAGGCCATACCTGTCTCGAACAGTGCCAGTCCGGTATTTTCAATATTTTGCTTAACCAGCTGTTCACGCTCGGCATCACTCATCTCTGGAAAGCAGAGCTCTAAATTACGTTCGATAGTTTTGCGACGCTTTTTCATAAGGCCGATGGCGATACGTCCTAGCGCTTTACCCATACGAATTTGGATGGAATAGGGCAATAAACTACAAAGATAACTGATACTTACTATTATTAGCACGCCCCAGTATTTAGGGTGAAGCAATGCAATTGAAAATCTGGGAGCTGTGTACTTACTCATAACGCGGTGGTGTTTTTATTAAAGATAAGGTGGTGATTAGCTGATTATACTCGATTGGAGTTGGTTCGGCGCTGCTTATCTGCTTTTTCAGCTCTATAGCAAGAGGAATTGCCGCAGCGTGACTGCGGCGGAGGAAGATTAGTTTAGCTTGAATTGATTCACGATAAGCTCAAGCTGGTGGTTTGCTGTTGCTAGGTTGACCGTTTCTCGACTGGTGCTTTCGCCGTTTATTGCCAGTTCACTCGCCATTTCACTGATCGCTGACATGTTGCGAGTGATTTCGCTTGATACTGAACTTTGCTCTTCAGCAGCTGTTGCTATTTGTGTGTTGAGATCATTGATCTGATTAACAGAGCTGCCTATCTCATCGAGATCGTTAGCCACCTTTTCCGTCGTATCTGCGGTTTTTAGACAGGTATTTTTAGTTTCACTCATCGATAATATAGCAGCGTTAGATGCAGCTCTGAGCTTATTCAGAGTGAGCTCTATTTCCGCTGTGCTCGACTGAGTTCTTGCCGCGAGGGCACGCACTTCATCTGCGACCACGGCAAACCCTCGGCCTTGCTCACCAGCTCGTGCAGCTTCTATTGCAGCATTGAGTGCCAACAGATTGGTTTGATCTGCTATCTCACCAATCACTTTCAGTACTTGGGTGATATCGCTGGTGTCTTTATCGATTTGCGCTATGTTGGCAGAGGTGTTTTCTACCTCACGAACCAGCTGAGCAACCGTATCTGTGGCTGCTGCAACAACGGCTTTAGAGTCGAGGGTTTGTTGGTTTGTCATCTGGGTAAAAGAGGCGGTTTCAGCCCCATTTCGAGCCACGTCGTTGGCGGTGGCACTCATCTCTTCGACGGCGGTGACAATCTGCTCAGTCTCTGTTGTGTGGGCGGATAGAATTGAGCTGTTAGCCTCGGTCTCATTTCTTAAGCGTTCAACACTGCTGGCAATGTGGGTTGATGATTGCAGCACTTCAAGCATCATCTTTTGCAGGCTTTCTATGAACAGATTGATCCCCGCAGAGATCTGCCCGAGGTCGTCATCATTATTGACGGCTAAGCGCCGGGTCAGATCACCATTGCCTTTTGACAGTTCAATCACCATCTCTTTGAGTGATAAAATCGGACGATAGAGTACCATCAGCACGCCGAGTAAAGTGCTAATTGCCAGCGCGAGCATGATTGCCGAAGATATGATGGCGCGATAAAGCGCTTTATCTACTGCGGCATAGGCTATCGATTTATCTAAGGCGACAAATAAATACCACTTTTTGCCGTTGACCAAATTAATGGCTTTGGAAAAGGCGAGCTTATCTTGGCCGCCCAAGGTGTATTCTTGCATAACCTCATCATGAGCAAGCAGCTTTTGTTCTACTTGTGCGAGGCCAAAGTCTGAAAAACGGCTACCGCTAACTATTTTTTTCGATTCTGACGCTAACACCTTACCGGTCTGATCTGTGATTAATACAACAGCGCCCGGGTATTGAACGGACTTTACTGTCTCGGCCAAATAGGTCAGTTCGATATCACCGAGCACAACGCCATCACCGAGATTTTTGATGATTGAAATAACATTGTGTCCCGTACCATCATCGACATAAATATCTGTAATATCAAGGTTGTTAGTCGATTTCCCTTGGGTATACCACGGACGAGTTCTAGGATCGTATTTTGCGGCGATGGCTTTACCATTAATCCACTTGTCGTTGGTTTCGGTTGAATAGGCGCTACCGTCATCAAAACCAAAGTAGATCCTCGCAACACCGCCAACATCATTCGCTATCTTAGCGGCATTGGCGTAGTTATCGTGGTAACTGCCCATTTGATAATGTTTTGCGAGGGCATCAATTGAGCTCGCCTTCTCTTGAAACCAGCTTTCAATTTTACTGGATTCATAGTTGGCGACGTCGGTGAGTTTTTCATTGGTACTGGCAATGGTGCTTTGCTTAAGCTCAACATAGGACAAGTAGTTTGAGATGAGTAGGCAAAGAGCGACTAAGGTAACCATTGACGCAATTAGCGATTTTTTAAATCCTAACAAAGGACTATCTCCACAGTAGGGCAGAAATAAAAGAGGCCTAGTCGGCCTCTTGAAGTGGGAGCTAAAAATGTGAACTTATAGGCAGACCGATACGTTAGCTTAGCCGTGCCAAGTTAGGTTGAAGTCGTATCTAAAGCCAATGGTGACGGCATGGTCGTTGTCACGGTTATCATAGCTTTTATCTAAGTATTCAAGGTGCACACGAACGTTATCTAATGGATTCCATTCAAGTGTGGTGTTGAAGCCGTCATAGTCGGCAGAAGTGTTATCTTTGATACCATCTTTAAACTGGAAGTAGCCGAGTTTAATTTTGTAGTCATCGAAAATAGGATAAGCTAACGCGGTATCTAAGGTGCTGCCGCTACGATCTTTATTCATGCTGCCAGCATCATAGTTATATTGTTTATCTTGATAGCTTACGGCAAGGTACAGATCGTTACTAAAGGTATACGCCACGACGCCACCTACAGTCTTATCGTCACCTTCGATCCCTTGCAGATCGGTTGTGTTTTGAGTGACATAACCTAAACCAATATGCAGTTGGTCGATGTCATAGCCGACACCGACGTTCACCATATCGGTGGCATCATCACCGTTATCACCATCAAATTGAGCGCCTGCCATCCAAGTGAAGTCACCGGTAACAAGCTGGTAGGTCACGAAGTTATCGACAAAGAATGGACTTTCATGATCGTAAGCAAAAGGGCTGTTGCCATGGTTAAAGATATCCACATACTCGGCCACCAAGGTGTACTGTGCTGGGCGTTGCTTACCTATGCCGACTTGGCCATAAGGTGAGGCGATAGCGGCATAGGCTTGGCGTGCCTTACCAAAGTTACCCGAGTTGGCTATATCGACGCTCCATTCACCTTGAGCGATCGCTGTCCAACCGTCTGCGAACTCTGTGCTAGCCTTAATCCCCACCCGAGAAAGAGCATCACGCACATCCCAGGTCTTATCATGGCTATCGTCGAGGTAGCTCAATGTTGGGCGAATAGAGCCATAGAGGCTCACTTGGCTATTTTTGAACTGTGATGGCGTGGTATTGCCTTCGAGTTTGGCGATACGCGCCTCAAGTTCTGCATTGGTGGCAGAGTCAGCGGCATAGGCATTGACGCAGCAGAGGCTAACGGCAATCGCCATCAGTGATTTAAATGTGTTCATGAGTGTATTTCCCTATATTTCGGCTGCAGCAAGTCGCCCTCTCTAAAGGCTAGAGTTGGTGCAGAACGAATAAATGTGATTGTGTTAACTGCTCACCAGCTTGGGGGCTGGTGAGCAGGTGGTACAGTTTTAGCTGGAGTGAATTACTTCAGCTCTTTGAACCAGAGGTTGTGGTGCTGTTTAGCCCAGTTTTCATCGCAATAGCCAGAGGTCATGTTGGACATGCCACCTTCTGACATTACGGTTGCCATAAAGATGTGAACCACTGAGAAGGCGGTGATGATAATGGTTGATACGATATGCACTAACAGCATGGTATTGGCTGTGTTCTTGGTGACAACGAAAGTCTCTGGGTACATCATGGTGAGTCCAGAGATCACCATTAGGCCGCCAAATAGGGCAAAGACCCAGAACCATAGTTTTTCACCGGCATTGGCAAAACCTGCATCAGGGTGATGTTTCTTACCCGTGTTGAGATAGCCACCTAATACCGCAAACCACTTAAGGTCATAACTGGCTGGAATTTGCTTCGGTGCCCACATTAAGATCATCAGTATGTAACCTAAGATGAATGGGAACGCCATCAGCTCGTGCAGACCGCTCGACAGCCCTACTAGTGACGCCCAGCTAGATTGGTTCATGCTTGGCTCTAGGTATAGGCGGCCACCTGCTAGTACTAAGCCGGTTAGGATTAAGAAGATACAGGCGATGGCACCTAGCCAGTGCACACTGATACTTAAACCCGACCAACGCTTAATTAACTTGCCAGAGAAGCCATCATCTAAGCGTGAAATACCATTGATTACGATGAAAATGATAAACAATGCGATAACGGCAAATAGGCTGGCGTAGACCAAAAACGCGATGGTGTCAGTCGCAGCTAAATAACCTAAAACGGTTTCGTTGGCATCTTCAGGGAGTGATGCGGGCAGTTGTAACTGAGGATCAGTAGGCATGCCGCGTAACTCTGGAATATCGCCAGCGATAGCTTCGACCTTAATGGGTTGCCACTGCTGTGGCTGCAAGCTTGCTTCATCAGCCATGGCGGCCGTTGAAACAAACAGGCTGATCACAATAAAACTTAACCATTTTATTGCTCTGTTCATAGGTAACTCCTTTGGCGACTTAGGGTCGCCTCTTTTGGCTTTCTTGTGCATCGCTCATTAGATGCTGCAAGAGAGCCTGATCCTGATGTGTAATAGAATGATTTGATGTCAGTCTATTCATGCAGTTGTTTAGTGATAAAAAGTTGCAACTCAGTGGCAAATTCGCGCCAAAAATTGAGACTGGCATGCTGCTTAATGCCTTCGCAGAATGGATTAATCCATAGCCCTAGGTGCTTATTAACAAACTCATCTGCCATGGCATCCAGTTCGTTGGCGGCATCTAGGTTCTCTGCTTGTCGTTGCTCACTTGCAAGGGCGTGCACACAGTAAAGAAACTCCAATTCGTTACCGATAAAATCGGCAGGTTCATTGAATTTATCGTCGATGACTAAACCTATCTGTTGATAGAAGTCAGCCACTTCGACAGTTTCATCTGTGTTCATGACATGGTTTCCGCTGCGGTATACGCCCTCGTAGGGTGCAACTAACAGCTTATATGGGCCGATACACATGCGGTTGAAGTCAAACTCCAGCTCGGATGGGTCTTCGACAAACCGCTTAGCTTCAGCCAATAGTGGACTCTGTGGATTGCTCGATTCTAGGTAAGCGATTAATCCGTTAAGTGCTTCTACTTCTGATGGAAAGAAGATCATCGATTTAAAGGCAAAGTAAGCCGTTGCCATCGGACCATATTGGTTTGTCATTATGCGCGTTCCTTAATAATCACCATGTTAGGTTTCGTGATGCAGTCGCCGTAACCAATGCCCTCTTTGCTGGCAGATGGCTTCTTAAGCACCTCGTCAATGTTGCCCACTTGGATACACTCCACTGGGCAACCGTGGACGCACGCAGGCTGCATACCGCGATCGAGTAACTCGACGCACATGTTGCACTTATCTGCCTTACCGTCGTCTTCACGAATGCTGACAGCAGAGTAAGGGCAAGCGCTGGCGCATAGACCACAACCGGTGCACTTCTCACGATCTAACACCACAATGCCATCATCACGTACGTGGTAGGCTTTTGCAGGGCAAACCATCAGACAAGCTGGGTTTTCACAATGCATGCAAGAGTGCGATAGCCACACATCGATGGCACCGTCATCACGCTTTACTTCATAGCGGTCGACTTTACGGAAGCGGTGGTTCTCTGGTAATTCATTGTGAATTTGGCAAGCCACAGTACAAGCACCACAGCCGACACAGTTTTCTTGTCTGAAGACAAAGCCTACTCTTTTGTTCATCGTCATCATTTACTCCTTAGGCTTTTTCTAGCGCGACATTGGTCGAGTGGTAGGCCGAACAGCCGCCCATATCGGTTAACTTGTCGGTGGTTAAGTTGTTGGTACAGCTAGCTTTGCCGTATGGATCCATGCGGCGCCAGTTGTTCTTCGGTGCCATAACGGTACCGCGGCCAACTTGCCCTGAAACCTGCGCGGTGAAGAATGCTTCACCTCGGTGGTTGCTGAGTCTCACTCTGTCGTTATTTTTAATGCCTAACTCTTTCGCATCTTCGGTATTGATCTTGGCCAAGTATGCAGGGAAGTTACGGATGTATTTAACGTTGTAGAAGGAGCTGTTAGCGCGCTGCGGAATTGCAGGAGATAGCATGCGGAATGGTAGCTTCTTCTCTTCAGGGATCATCTCGTCTTCAGGCAAGCCGAAGTCGATAACGGGGTGGTAGCCCGCGTCTTTCATCATTTGCGAGTAGAACTCGATCTTGCCACTGTCCGTTTTATATTTACCATCGCCAAAGTAAGGACGTTGATCGTAGACGGTGACAAATTTGTCTTCGATGATCTTCTCGTAGGTGATGTTGTTGTGTCTAAATGCAGGTTCGTCAGTATCAAGGAAGTCGCGTAGGATCTGCTCGTAATCGACTCGCATCTCTGGGTGATAATCTAGCCCCATGTGCGCCGCTAACTCTTTAAAGAAGATCCAGTTATCTTTAGATTCACCTAAAGGCTCGATCACTTTCTCAGAAGTTTGCATGTGATAGCAGTTGTAGTCGGTACCCATGTCTGGGAATTCAAACTGCGTGGTTGATGGCACGATAATATCGGCAAGTTCAGCGGTATCTGTCATTAAGAAGTCATGTACCACCAGGAATAGATCATCACGCATTGCCCCTAGGCGACAAGCATTTGAATCTGGTGCAACCGAGACAAAGTTACCGTTATAGTTAATCACGGCTTTAATTGGCTTGATCGGTTTGCCGTAAGCCGTTGGATTGGTTGGATGAATCGCTTTGGCGATCTCAGTCATGTTCACGTGACCAACGGTATCGCCGTTAGGGTGAATATGGTCTGCACGGCCTTTAGAATAGTTAAGGCTGTCATCGGCTTGGGTATTATCATAGATAAAGCCGTTACCAATCTTACCGTATTGACCCGCGACTGCGTGCATCATGGCGATGGCGCGAGACATACGTGCACCGTTGTAGTTACGCTGCATACCGTAACCTAAACGAATGACAGAAAGCTCTGATTCACCATAGACTTTGGCAAACTCGAACATTTTCTCTCTCGGAACACCGGTAACTTGCTCGATCTCGTCATAGCTCATCTCGTCGAGACGCTTGAGCAGATCTTCATAGCCAAGGGTGTTGGCTTCGATAAACTTCATATCGGCTAAGTCGTTATCGACAAGGTATTTCATGATACCCGTTGCGAGATGCGTATCGGTACTCGGCTTAGGCTGTAACCAGATGTCAGCTTGAGAGGCGATAGGCGTACGCATTGGGTTAACCACTAACAACTTAGCGCCTTTGTCACGTGCTTGGTTAATAAACTTGATGCCGTGAACGTTAGTGGCAGTTTCGTTTTGACCCCAAGAGATATAGCAATTGGTGTAAATGTTGTCGTATGGATCGGGTCCTTGGTAAGTACCTGTAACAGACTTTAGACCTTCATAAGCGGCGAAAACACACACTTTACGATCGAGCTTACGAGCACCGACTGCGTTAAAGAAACGGCTAGGTCCGCCGTATTTACCGATAACGCCTTCGTGGCCCGAGTAGCTGTATGGCAAAATGGAGTCAGCGCCATGCTCTTTAATGATCTGTTGTAAACGGCTCGCAATTTTTGCATAGGCTTCATCCCAGCTAATGCGGCGCCATTTACCTTCACCTTTTTCACCCGCGCGTTCCATCGGGTGCAAAATGCGATCGGCTGCATAGGTATACTGCACGTAGGCATGGCCCTTAACGCAAGGAGATGTCCCCATTTTTTTCATCTCGGATGCGCCTTCGACATAAGTCATACGGCCATTTTGTACAGTAAACTTCAATAGGCAACGGTCGGCACAGTTTCGCTGACAAGTGTGATAAACGATTTTTCCTTCTCGTTTTAGTAGCTTGTCCGGTGCACCACCGCGTTCAGTTGCATTGGCAATGCCTGGCATTAAGCCAGACAAGGAGCCGACAACAGAACTGGCTCCAACTCCCTGCAGGAAGGTGCGTCTGTTAATTTTCATATGTTTTCCCCATCTTGATAGTGTTAATTCACTATTTATTTTTGTAGCAAAGACGACATTAATATTGCTCAGCGAGTGGGCCTGCTTCAGGCGTAGCGGGTACTCACTGGATTACACACAATTTTTATTTTTAAAACTCCTCTAACTGCAAACTCAGAACTCCCATCATTCTGGGTTCGACTTTCCCTATTGATTGAAACTAAACACTAGTCTTCACTGGCTAGACGCCACTCTCTCTCAAGGCCGCAAATAAGCTTAGATTTAACCCAGTTAAATGCCGCCGAATGGTTGGTATTACCAAACAATACATAGTTACCAATTTCGCGGTTTTCTCGGCGACGAATTCGACACTTTTGCGCTAACTCTTCGGGCAATTTGACGTAATCGATATCGGGTAGCATATTGACGAATTGACGGGTGAACTGATTACAACTCAGAGTAATGGCATCGCTTTCACTGAGAAGGCGCATGGCCGAAGCTAAACTGTCGGTGTAGCCTTCAACTTCCATACACAGATCTTTTTCTCGACATAGGTTGACCAGCAGTGGGCAGCTGAGATCATCGTAGTTATCGATCTCTAAGCAGGAGTAACGGGAGAGGTTTTCGAGAGTGATTGCTTGGCTTAAGACTGGATGATTGCGTCTAGCGAGAATATAAAGGCTATCGGTTTCACTAAACATTTCGTAGTTGAGGTTCTTACCGTTAAAGCCCTCATAGACGACGATAAAATCCATATCACCATTGGCCAACTCTGTGGTGCAGTCATGGGTGAGAACTCGGACATCGAACCTGAGATTTGGCGCTTCCGTTAAGATATCGTTGCGCACCACTTTTTGCACCGCATAGACAAACTCATCGTAGGCGTGGATAACAAATTGCCCTCCCGATTCAGCTGGGGTGAATACCGAGTGTTGCATCTCTATTTTTTGGTACTGCTCCACGAGACTCTTGGCCATCGGAATGAGTTGGTGAGTTTTTTCTGTGGCAATAAAACCGGAGCAGCGTCTTATAAAGAGTGAATCTTTAAATGTGTCTCTTAATATTTTTAATGTACGGCTGACGCCAGATGCTGTCATGCCTAATTCATTTGCAGCCTGATGACTTTGACCATGTTCATATATAGCAATAAATACTTTTAATTGGTTGTAATTTAATTGGTCTATTTTGTTCACGGTGAATTCCGGCTGAAATATATTGGTTAATATAATCTATATATGAGTTTTGATATGCAGTGTTGTAAGTCACATTTTTAATAAGCTTATTTTTGTATATTTGATATGGCTCTCGTGTTTTACATTTTAATTTTAGCAAATTGCAGTTTGTGATATTTGCTATAGATATATCTGTAAACAGTTTTGTGAAAGGGGTAGTTGTTATTAAGTGGAACGATAGTACAGTTTGTTTAGAGAGGCGTGTCTTGGTAACTAATTGTTTTTTGGCGCTTTCTTATTGCACTGTGTGATTTGTGTATTATTTTTAATTCGTGACACTTAGATGTTTAGCATTGTTTTTTAGATTGGGTTTATTGTTTTTTATGGATGAAAAACCATCTTCAGATTTTATTTCATAAAAT
>NZ_JAKEVD010000031.1 GCF_022398325.1 Shewanella sp. Isolate13 | reverse complement strand
CTTTCAAAGATATCCCATAGATAAATAAGTGTGGCAGTATATGCCGCCGACAAAGGCGTAATAGAATCAAAAATAGCTCAATAAAAATAAAAGCTTAGTAACAAATTGATAGTTAAAAAGTAACGCTTTACTCTATTTTGTAGGAGTCATATGAATACAGTCTTTACAATTGGCGAACTAGAGTCATTTCTAGTCGCGATTCTAGTGCTATTTATTGGCCACACGGTCAATCGTTATATTCCAATCTTAAAGAAATATAATATCCCCGAACCCATCGTTGGCGGCTTAATCATTGCCGCAATAATTACAGTTCTGCACTTTAACAATATTACGGTGGCATTTAGCCTATCGATGCAAAGCACCTTAATGTTGATGTTCTTCAGCACCGTAGGTTTAGCGGCGAACTACAAACTTTTACTCAAGGGTGGCAGTAAGGTATTTCTATTCCTAGGTGTAGCCTCACTGTTCATCGTGATCCAAAACATCGTCGGTGTTGGCCTAGCTAATGTATTAGGTCTTGAGTCCTTTATGGGCTTGATTGCGGGCTCGATTACCCTGTCTGGTGGACATGGTACAGGTGCTGCTTGGGCCGATACCTTCCAAAGTGAGTATGGTATCAACACTCTAGAGTTTGCCATGGCAGCAGCAACATTTGGCTTGGTGATGGGTGGCATTATCGGCGGCCCTGTAGCGCAGCGCCTCATCAGTAAGAATAATCTAGTATCGTCATACGGAATTGGCGGCAACCACCATAAAGACCATCCAGATCTAGTGACCTATGATCAGCTTGAAGAAGACAGAGTGACAGCCAAAAGCGTTCTAGAAGTGCTGTTTATCATGCTGCTGTGTGTGGCAGGTGCGAAATGGACTAGTGCATTCATTGAGGCTATTGGTGCAAGCTGGCTGAAAATGCCTGAGTTTGTCTATGCACTATTTATTGGTGTGATCATCACTAACCTTACCGAGATTTCTGGTCGCTATAAGGTCAACAGTGAGTGTGTCGATGTGCTCGGTTCTGTGTCCTTAGCGCTATTCCTCTCTATGGCCTTGATGAACCTAAAGCTGTGGGAGATTTTTGACCTAGCGATACCACTACTGATCATCTTAGTGGTACAGACTGCGGTACTGGCGTTATTTGCCTACTTCGTGACGTTTAAAATGATGGGCAGCAACTATGATGCCGCCGTAATGGCTGGCGGTCACTGTGGTTTTGGTCTAGGTGCAACGCCAACAGCCGTGATGAACATGGGCGCGCTAGTATCGAGAACCGGTCCATCACCACAAGCCTTCATGGTCGTGCCAATTGTTGGCGCCTTCTTCGTGGACATCGTCAATGCGCTGATCCTAAAAGGTTTCATGGTTTTTGTTGGCTAGCTTAGAATCCAACATTCATTAGCCCAATAAAAAGCCAGCGATTAGCTGGCTTTTTAGTCTTTGCTTTATTAAAGAAGATCCTAGGCTCTAGGGCGCTTCGTTTTTAAACAAGGTTCTAGGTCCTAGGGCGCTTCGCTTCGAGGGCGGGCTTCGCCCTGCTAGGAAGAGCAAAAGCATGACGGACTAAAGCCCGACCTACTACAAACAGCACTAAACCTGCTTTTCTTATCTCAGCTTTCATCGTCTTTGCTTTATAAGAAAGGTCCTAGTCTCTAGGGCGCTTCGCTTCGAGGACGGGCTCCGCCCTGCTAGGAAATGCAACAGCGTGACGGGCTAAAACCCGACCTACAACAAACAGCACTAAACCTGCTTTTCTTATCCTAGCTTTAATCCTCTTAGCTTTAACCGTCTTTGCTTGTACCGTCTTAGCCTTTCCTAAAACCTAGCACCTAGGACCTTTCTTTGCTTTCCCCATCTTTTCCGTAAGCGCAGCGTTCTGTGAGTGACGCAGTCACGTTCCCTAGGCCGCAGGCCGTTCGGCTGTTACCGTCTTTGCTTGTACCATTTTAGCTTGCTCCGCCTTCGCAAAGCGTCGCGACAATTTGATATATAGAAACAGCGACAAGAAGATCACTCCACCGCCTATCAATTTTTGCGGCTCAAGCGTCTCTCCCAGCATAGTAATGCTCAATAGCAGCGTCCAAACGGGCTCTAAGATCATCAACAGCGCCGCCGTTTCCATGCTCACCTTGTACTGCCCCATAGTCTGCAATAAATAACGCACGGAGGTAGCGATTAAGGTCGAAATCGCAAACCAGATAATCAGATTACTGGAAAAGCCTATGCTATGGGGCTGGGTGTAAAGCGAGTACACCAAGCCGACTAAACCGACCACAAATAGCTGCAAGCAGATAGAAACCAGTGGTTTAAGGTTGCCACTGATTCGCTTGTTCATCACAAAGTGAACTGAGAGTAATGCCGCAGCCAGTAAGAACAGCGCCTGACTCGCCTCCATTCGCCAACCGTTAGTTAAGCTCAGTAACATCATGCCAGTAGTGCTCACGGGCAAGGCTATCCAAAAGGCGCGATTGGGTTTAACTTGAAACAGTAACCAGGCGGTCAGCGGAGCGATGATCATTGCCAGGCTCATGATAAATGCGCCCTCAGACAAGCTGTCACTGATCGCTACCGCATAGACCCAAACCTGCAGTGCTACACCTAAAAAGACCCCAACCCCACAGGCCGATAACACCTGTCTCATGCTGAGCTTCAGCAGACTCTTATAGCAAAAAGGCAGTAAAACTAGACTTGCTAATAGAAAGCGCGAGCCAATAAATAGCTCCCCAGGCATAGACTGCACCACAATTTTTGAGGCAACCCAGCCCACCGCAGCCAACAGGGTGGCGATAAAAAGATATATAACACCGCGCATTACTTGCACTCTTAAAAAGGGGCTAATAGCCAATTGAAATGGGATCTCTGCACGCAGCACTGTTTAATAAAATACGCTGCGTAAAAAACAAAATAGCAATCCCGTATCAATGGGATTGCTATTCATAATCTAACAGCCAATTTTAATGTAAATAAGCACTCTAAAGCTACAGGCAATACTAACTCGAATCGTAAAACCTCACTCCTCGCCGCTCATACGCTGCCAGTGGGCAGCCATACTTAATGCTGTTAGGCAAATCAAAATTGGCCACTAATGCCGAGCAAACCAATCTACTCTATGAAGCTAAGTGTAAAGTTTTGCTCCGC
Source organism: Shewanella sp. Isolate13 (assembly GCF_022398325.1). GTDB lineage: Bacteria > Pseudomonadota > Gammaproteobacteria > Enterobacterales > Shewanellaceae > Shewanella. The sequence goes on along the minus strand of NZ_JAKEVD010000031.1, from coordinate 53,686 downwards.
TTATCGGTATGAATTGAGTACACCTTTAAAAAAGCTGCACGAACAGCGTATTTTATTGCTCTAGTCGTTTGTGGCGCATCCTTACAATTCACATCGGTAATATGCAGCGACAACGTTGAGGTTTCCCACTAAAGCTTAATAGTGATAATAAAAGCTACATTATAAAAACAGTGGGGGCCGAAGCCCCCGCCATTTTTAGGTGGAAACGTTTACTGAATACTCAATAACCGACCCTGCTCAATGTCCTGCTGTAGCAACTCAGGCGATACCGTATGATCAGTTTCATACATTGAGCCAATCTGTTCATTCCGTTTTGCCTCGAGTTGCTGCTTATCAAGATAACTTGTTATCAGCTCACCACAATATTGCTTATCCCATAGGCTGCGAGCCTCATCATTACTCATTATAATTTCTGCTTCAGCGCCTAAACTGTCCATGTAATACATCCCTAGCTCTTCCCCCGTCACACCGACAAGTTCAATCAAATTACTAAAGACAACCTCTTGTTCATTATCAGCTAAATAACCATTTTTATAACATACGGTTAAGCCAATAATCTCGTCGCCGCGCTGCTCTAGCGCTGGGTTAAAATGATTGTGAGAATGGTTGTGACTGTTATGAGAGTGACCATTGCCGTTATGTGAGTGGCCGTTAACTGAGTGGCTGTCATGCGAATGGTCGTGTCCATGAAGCTCAGCTGCAGAGTGTTGATGTTCAGCATAAGCGCTAGTGATAGAACATAGCATGCATGTAGTTAACATTAACCTAACTAGCTTTTTCATCGTTTGCTCCTGTTTTAAATGGTGGTATGGCTGAGTTAATGCCAGCCATACCGCTTGATGTTGCTAACTCAGTGCGTTACTTATCTGTCGGTGTTGCTTCTGTTGGTCGAGTGACCGACTCTCTTTCTAAACCGTGGTATTCGCGCATTCTATCCATATATTCCTGTTTGGTGTTCATGCCTTTCTTCATAGCTTCAGGCACATCTTCAGCTGGGATAACAATATCTCGCTCAACTGGCCACTCCTGCATCAACTCAGGGTGATAGCCTTCTGGGTAGTAAAGTTTCGGGTCAATTTCGAGGTCACGGATCTCCTGCTGCTGAATATCCTTACGCTGTTTTTTCGGCATCGGCACTCTAAACTCTGAACCGTCTGCCATATCGAACTGCGGTGCTCGTGCGTTAGGGAAGTCGGGCAAAATCCCCTCTCGTACCCATGCATTATCTTTCGTCATGTTCACGACAATGCCATCTGGTGCGCCAAAGTGGTACGGTCCTTTCCAGTGTTCGCGCACTTCTGCCACCGTCTCTTCATTGAGGTAAGGGTCAAAAGTCATGTGCGTGGTCATAAACAGCCGCGGCTGCACCTCATTTGCCACATAACCCGCCGCATAAGCTGGCGTGTGATGAGTATCGACGGTATAGCGGGCTAAGAATGGCGGTACACCTTGAATAATGGATGAAATGCCAAAGGTTTCGGTTTGCAATTCGGTGATAAATAGATCGGCACCTTTAGCATACTTAAGGTCAAGCTCAGTGGGTCGACCATCTCCCGTCCAAACCATAGATAACACCCGACCATCTTTTTGGGTCCAGTTTAGGCGGTAACCCGATGCGCCATCTTTAGCGTGGCTGCGACGCCAGTGTATGACTTCAACACCGTCTTTTTCATAAATCACTCCACCATCATCACGAAAATCAAACTCATGCACCACGATATCATTTCCAGCGGGGAAGACATCGAATGCATCGGTATGCCAATTTAGCATCTGCTTCATCCCTTCAACCATATGGCGCGTCCCATACTCTGGCGTCGCTCCACTAGGCCCATAGATATTCAACGGCTTTTCCCAGCGACCATTCCAACCACCAAACTGGTATAAGTAAGGCAGTGAACCAAAGTGATCTACATGTAGGTGGGTGATAAAGATCTGGTCTAGCTCGTTAAGTGCCACACCAGCTGCCACATAATTAGCGATAGAAGCTTCGCCTAAGTCAAAAACAAAGTTCTGACCATTCCCTAACTCCACATAAATCGACGTATTGGCTTGGCCTGGGCGGATCATCGGCGAAGTCCCCATAAAGGTCACTCGCATCTCATTGGGTTGTACCTCTTCTGTGCGAGGATACCAGTTAGCTCCTGACACCATATGGTCACCGTAAGGAGCGATGCCTTCAAACATCAGGCCTTCTTTCCAGCCTTTATCGCCGTGAGCCGGATGGTTGTTAACCCCACCAGCCAGTACCGCTAGAACTTCTTCCTCACTAGAGTAGAGCTTGCCCTCTGGTTGCTGTTTTCTATATTCCTCTAGCGATTGCGAATCTTTAAATTCATAAGTTTGAGAGTGTGCTAACTGACTCTCCTTTTGCTGCAATTGATATTGCTGCATAGGTTCTGTTGCAATAGCTGAAGAGGCAAAAACCAGTGCGCTTGATAGCACTGATAACTTGGCAAATATTCTCATAAGTTCCACCTTTTTGAGTCGTAAGAGTTAAGTTTGAAATCTAGCGAGAGTGGCTCCCACCTCTCGATGGAACAAATATTAACCAGCAGCTATATTTTGATATATAGTGCTAAATTAGCTTAAAACATAAATTTGATTTATGAATCGCTCATGACTTAGTGAAAGAAAGTTGCCCTTACCGCTAAGTGCATATTTACGTGCCATGGAGAATAGTGATGGATCTCAATCTACTCACAACTTTTTTGTCAGTGTATAAACATAGCTCGATTACGGTTGCAGCAGAGGAGCTTGGCCTTACTCAGCCAGCCGTCAGTGCCGCCTTAAAACGATTAGAGAAAGTCGTAGCCAGACAATTATTTGTAAGAGAAGGCAGAGGAATTGCAGCAACAGGAGCGGCAGTAGCCTTAGCAAATAAAATTGAAGCGCCGCTACATATACTGGATAGCGTCGAACACCAGCAACAGCAGTTACACCTGTATTGCAGTGAATCTGTAATTCATTATGTCAACCACATTGAACAGATTCAGTTTAGTGAAACTCCTTTAGACGAAAGCACCATTTTTGACGATCTTGTTAGCCAAAAAGTCGATCTCGTGATTGATGTCATGTCGAGCAAACAAGCCTCACTCATTGTCGAAACCTTTCATCACGAACAAGCTGTGTGTTTAACTCGTCGTGATCACCCGAGGATACGATCACAACTCACACTCGCGCAGTACTTTGCCGAGCAACATATCGCACTTAAGGTTCGTCGCAATAACTTAAATACCATAGAAAATCTATCAGAAACGCCAATTGCACAGCGTAAGGTCATCATCGAAACAGGTTCATTAGCCAGTATGTTGTCGTTATGTGCTGAGAGTGACTATATTGCGGCATCAACACGTTCAATTGCTGAAAAGCTTGCCGATAAGCTGTCACTGCAAATCCATGAGTTTCCTTTTGCCATCAAGCCAGTGCCATTATCAATGATTTACCACAGACGTTATGCTCAGGACCCCTTTCACAAAGTAAAGCGTGACCAACTTCGCCAAGCCATTACCCAAGATAACAACAAGGCATAATAGGCCTAACATGAGCGAGGGTGATAAAACTAGTAACTTAATGCTAATAACCATAGCGATAACAATAAGGTCACTGCAGCTGGAATGGCATCAGTCCATTTATCAAATTTAAAATGAAATCCAAGCGCCCCCACCGAGGTAACTGCAATCAAACTTGCCCCCAATACTTGCCACTTGGGTTGTGATGACACCATTGATATTAGCAACAACAAGGCTGCGGAAAACTCAACTAAACCAACGGTAAACATCGCCGCTCTATTGAGGCCATATTTTTTAAAGAAACTTAATTGAGTTTCAAAGATAAACTTCTGCCAACCTAGTAATTTAATTGAGCCTGCAAACATAAAAAATACCATCAGTAACAGGCTTATCACTGCAGATATGGTTAAGGTCATTATCTTGCTCTCCACTTTAAGTAAGAGCATTATTTAACCATTCCGGTTAATACCAATAAATACTATATTTAGACTTAAATACATTCCTATTTGGAATGAGTGTAAATAACCGAGTAAGCTAATAGTCAGTAGCTAGATTTAAGAAACTAGATTTTAGCCAAAATAGGTAAACAGCTAGGTAACAACATGGATAAATACGATTGTCAGCGCCTGTTCATTCGCGTCGCTCAGCTTGGCAGTTTCACTGCCGCAGCAGAGAACTTAAACCTGACCCAAAGCGCCGTCAGCAAAAAAATCGCCTGGCTTGAACACAATATCGGTTTTACCCTATTCCACCGCAATAGTCGGCAGATAAACCTCACCAGCCAAGGCCGTGAATACCTAAGCTACTGCGATAGACTCATTGATGAAATGAGTTACACCGAGTCACGCTTAAAAGAAGAGTTGAATCAGGTCAGCGGCGAATTAACCCTGTCGCTACCAAGCACCATGGCGACCATCATGCTAGCCAAGCCGATAAGCCAATTTATGCAGCAGCATCCAAAGCTTAAGATCAATGTGTCTGTCAGTGACCGTTTAGTGGATTTAATCGAAAGTAATATTGATATAGCAATGCGGGTGAGTCACCTTGCAGACTCAAACTATAAAGCGCGCTTTTTATTTAATAACCGGGCGATATTAGTCGCGTCTCCAGAGTATTTAACCCACCAAACAAAGTTAACTATACCGAGCGATTTAGCCCAGCATCGATGCTTGAGTTACTCCTTAAGCGCCCTGTCTAACACTTGGCAATTAACCGATAACGAACAGCAAGTCACCAAAGTGAATGTTAGCAGCGCCTTCTGCAGTGATAGCGCCGAAATGCTATTAACCATGGCCATAATGGGTCAAGGCATTACCGCATTACCAAGCTGGATGGTAGAGCAAGCACTCAAACACCAACAACTGCAACATGTTTTACCCGCTTACAGTGCGGCAAATTTGCCTATGTACGCCGTCTATAAAGCTAGCGACTACCAACCGCAGCGAGTACGTGCGTTTATTGATTATTTAGTGGCTTATTTTACAGATGAGTTTGTTGATGATGTTGGTAGTCATCTTTAGCAGAGTCATAAATGACGCCAACAAAAAAGCGAACCGTTTGTGATTAACAAAGGTTCGCTATTTATGACTAAATTACGCAGCTAACTTAAAGGCTAGTAACTAAATGCAAATGCTTAGTTAGCAGCCACTTTCGCTCGGGCGCTGTGCAGCTTCTTGTAGCTTTCAATCAAGCGTAAGTGTGGTTCGATGCCCTCAAGCGCCATGCTGGTCTTGGTTAGGCCGTAGAAACGCACTTCACCACTGACAGAGCCGACGACGTTTTGCATGACTTCTTCACCAAACATGCGATTGAAGTTATGGATGAAATGTTCAAGCTCCAGCTCGTCGTCCATTTCCACTTCGAGTACCGCACTGACTGCTTGATAGAACAGGCCGCGCTCAACGGTATTATCGTTAAACTGTAGGAAGTCGCCTACGAGCTCCATCGCCTCTTCCGCCGCACCAAGTGCTAGATAGATTAAGATCTTAAGCTCAATAATGGTTAGCTGACCCCAAACGGTATTTTCATCGAAGACGATACCGATCATGGTGCGAATGTCAGTGTAGTTATCTAATTGGCTCTCTTCTAAGCGGTTGACTAAGTCCACCAGCTCATCATCTGACAGTGAATGCAGGTTTAAGATATCCTCACGGTAATCTAGCGCCTTGTTGGTGTTATCCCAAATCAGGTCATCCACTAGGTAAACTTCAGAGAAGCCCGGAACCAGCATACGACAAGCCGATGCGCCAAGCTGATCAAATTCAGCTGTGTACACCTCTTTGCCTAAAGTTTCTAAGATCCCGAACAGGCCATCGGCTTCCTCTTGGTTAGTGCCAGAGAAATCCCACTCACAGAACTCATAGTCATGCTTGCTGCTAAAGAAGCGCCATGAGATCACCCCCGTTGAGTCAATAAAGTGCTCGACGAAGTTTTCTGGCTCGGTCACCGCCATGCTGTTAAAGGTTGGCTTAGGCACATCGTTTAAGCCTTCGAAGCTGCGACCCTGTAGTAGCTCAGTTAAGCTACGCTCCAGTGCCACCTCAAAGCTTGGGTGCGCGCCAAATGAAGCAAATACACCACCGGTTTTCGGGTTCATCAAGGTCACGCACATCACTGGGAACTGACCACCGAGTGAAGCGTCTTTCACCACGACAGGGAAGCCCTGCTCTTCTAGACCGTTAATACCCGCAAGAATGCTTGGGTACTTTTCTAGCACTTGCATCGGCACATCTGGCAATACGATTTCTTGCTCGATGATTTGACGCTTAACCGCGCGCTCAAAGATTTCAGACAGACACTGAACCTGTGCTTCTTGCAGGTTGTTACCCGCACTCATGCCGTTACTTAGGAATAAGTTTTCGATTAAGTTCGATGGAAAATACACGGTTTCACCATCAGAGTGGCGCGTGTAAGGAATGGTACAAATACCGCGGTCGATATTGCCCGAGTTGGTATCGATCAAGTTCGAACCAGCAAGCTCACCATCAGGATTGTAGATAGCTAGACAGTAATCATCCAGCATACCCGCAGGCAGTGAGTCATCGTCTGTAAGCTCGAACCATTTCTCGTTCGGGTAATGCACGAACTCGCTGTTAGCAATCTCTTCACCGAAGAACTGATCGTTGTAGAAGAAGTTGCAGTTTAGACGCTCGATAAACTCGCCTAATGCCGAACAAAGTGCGCTCTCTTTAGTTGCGCCTTTACCATTGGTAAAGCACATAGGTGATGCGGCATCACGAATATGCAGCGACCACACGTTTGGCACGATATTACGCCAAGATGAAATCTCTATCTTCATCCCAAGGTCGGCCAAAATACCGGTCATATTGGCAATCGTTTGTTCAAGCGGTAAGTCTTTACCCAAGATGTAAGTGCTCGCATCGCTGTCACCTTGATTCATCAACATGGCGTTAGCGTCAGCATCTAAGTTTTCAACGGTCTCAATCTTAAACTCAGGGCCTGTCTGTACCACTTTCTTCACAGTACAGCGCTCAATCGAGCGCAAGATGCCTTGACGATCTTTATCAGAGATATCCTCTGGTAGCTCAACCTGAATCTGGAAAATCTGGTTATAGCGATCTTCAGGATCGACAATGTTGTTCTGCGACAGTCTGATGTTTTCAGTTGGAATATCGCGCGCCTTACAGTACACCTTGATAAAATAAGCCGCACACAGCGCTGACGATGCTAAGAAGTAATCGAAAGGACTTGGCGCAGAGCCATCGCCTTTATAGCGAATAGGCTGGTCGGCCGTCACGGTGAAGTCGTCAAACTTGGCTTCGAGTCTCAAGTTGTCGAGAAAGTTAACTTTGATTTCCATTGAATATGATTTCCACTTAATAGCGAGCGTCGCCCTTGGTTCAAGTATGAGTCATGCGCTCAAATATGAACTGCGGCTCAAAACGAGCCCTGAGGCCAGGTGAACTTATTGGGGGAATTATCGGTGTTTTTGGCGCATTAGTCTTGGGTTAATTACAGAAAAGCTCAGATTAGCGACAATGAAGCGTAATCACTGCCAGCCTAAATAAGACCAAAACAGGGGAGATACAAGGTAAAAACAGGGCTAGCTTATTGATTCTTATCGGCTTCACGCTTGACTAAGATAAAGGTCAGGTACATTTTCGTCGGCAGTGACAACACCATGCCGAAAGCCACACAGACAGCACTGATGATAATCCCCTGCACGCCCATGGCTTCTACGGTTTCATTAAAATTGTGCAGATATATCCCCAAAAGGATCAGGCAAATTCCAATGCTGATACAGATCTTTAGGATCAAAATAAGCTTCTGATCTGTCATTCTCCCTCCATTAGTTCTAAGGCTTAAGGTTATAGGGCTTAAGGTTCTAGGTTCTAGGTTCTAGGGCGCTGTGCTATACAAAGAAGGGGCTAGCTCCTAGGACGCTTCGCTGCGAGGACGGGCTTCGCCCAGCTAGGCAGAGCAAAAGCTAACAAGCAGAACAGCTCTCTCCTCTGCTTTCCGCCTTAACTTTACCCATCTTGTTTCTTCCTAGTACCTAGTTTCTAAAACCTTCTTTTCCAGCTTTCATCGTCTTAGCTTTTACCGGCTTTTAACCTGCTTTTCCCGTCTCAGTTTTTCCTAGTACCTTCTTTTCCTGCTTTCCCGCCTTAGCTTTACCCATCTTGGTTCTTACTAGTACCTAGTTTCTAAAACTTTCTTTTCCAGCTTTCATCGTCTTAGCTTTTACCGGCTTTTAACCTGCTTTTCCCGTCTCAGTTTTTCCTAGTACCTTCTTTTCCTGCTTTCCCGCCTTAGCTTTACCCATCTTGTTTCTTCCGAGTACCTAGTTTCTAAAACCTTCTTTTCCAGCTTTTATCGTCTTAGCTTTTACCGGCTTTTAACCTGCTTTTCCCATCTTTTTTCTTCCTAGCACCTTTCTTGGTTTTCCTAGCACCTCGAACCTTCTTTTCCTGCTTTTCCTGCTTTTCCGTAAGCGCAGCGTTCCGTCAGTGACACAGTCACGTTCGTAAGGCCGCAGGCCGTTCGGCAGTTACCTTCTTAGCTCCCCCGCTTTCCCTAGAACCTAGGACCTTCTATTCCGGATAACCAGTAATATCGCGGATCTTGCCATATAGTGGCTGCAACTTCTTATAGATATCAAGATAGATCTCGTTATAGAGTCGCTGATACATAAGATGATGCTGGTTATCGGGCTCGAAGCGCTCACCATCATGTACCATGGCCTTAATCGCACTGTCAAAATCATCATGCAGCCCTAAGCCCACAGACGCCGCTATCGCCGCGCCCAGCCCTGATGTCTCAACCGTGTGCGCCCTTACCGCAGGCAATCCAAACACATCGGCTGCAATCTGCATCGCGGCATCACTCTTCGCGCCACCACCAGAAACCCGTAGCTCCTTGACTTTACAGCCACCCTTTTTCTCAATCGCTTCCAGCCCCTCTTTCAGGCCAAAGGCTAACCCTTCTAGAATGGCACGATATAGGTGGGCGCGAGTATGCACATCACCAAAGCCGATCACCGCCCCTTTAGCTTCGGGTTGCTTCACGCCCGGCCCCCAATAGGGTTGCAACATCAGTCCCATGGAGCCCGGTGGCACACTACTCACCAGCTCATCAAACAGGGCTTCGGCTTCGATCCCGGCCTGCAGTGCTTTTTCCTGCTCGATATGAGCAAATTGTTCTTTAAACCAACTCACCATCCAAAAGCCACGGTAGAGCATCACCTCACTGCAAAATGCCCCAGCGATGGCTGAGGGATAAGCGGGCAAAAACCTTACGGCTTCAGTATAGCGCGGCATGGTCACATTGATGGTGGCCGTGGTACCGAAGCTTAAACAACCCACATCGGCGTTTTCACCACCTGAGCCGAGCACCTCACAGGCTTTATCAGCTGCGGCGGCAATCACAGGTAAGCCTTGGGGCAGTCCGGTTTGTTCACTGGCCTTTTCGGTTATTTCGCCCACCTTTTCGCCTGGCTTTAACAGCGTCAGCAACTGCTCGGGTTTCACATGCAGTGCTCGCCACTTCCAATCCCACCTAGGTGCCCATCTATGCTTCTTGTAATCGAAGGGCAGATAGCCGACCTGAGAGCCCACAGAATCAGCCCATTCCCCCGTTAACCTGTGGTGAAAAAAGCCCGACAGAAAGGCAAATTTATGGGTCTTGTGCCAAAGTTCAGGCTTGGCCTTATAGAGCCAATTGGGTTGAGCGCGACTGCGAAAATTAGCGATGGTTTCGCTCAGTCCCAGCAGCTTAAACAGTGGGTCCCACAGGCCTCCCAAACTAGATTCACTCTCGGCTCTGCGCTGATCGAGCCAGAGGATCGCCGGATATAAGGGTTCGCCCTCACGGTCTAACGGTAACATGGTGCCCCGCTGAGTGGTCACAGACATACCTTTGATACGCGTCTTATCAACGCCTTGTTGCCAAAGTGCCTGACAGGCCGCACAAACATTTTGCCAATAATAGTCACCGCTTTGTTCGCACCAACCCGACTGTGGCGATTCATAAGGCGTCAGTTTGATCTGCGACTTAGCAACAAGCTTACCTTTTGCATCAAATACTAAGGCACGTACGCTCTGAGTACCGTTGTCGATAGTTAAGATCCAGTCTGCTTGTGTCTGGCTCTGCTGTTTTTTGTCTATCACAGACACTCCCTGTTCACTTGTTGGCTCGGTAAGCGATAACTGGTATTCATTATCTGCTCGAATCGCTGCCACTCTTGCTCCGCCTTAGTCTTTGACCAAGCTAGATGCTGGCAGCATAGCGACAGTATCGCCTCTCGGTAACGGCTAACCTCTGTGCCCAATAGCAATGCTAATCGGGTTCGGCGTAGCAAGAGATCGTCAAGATGCACCACACTCTCATTAGCCAGCGACCACTCTAGCTCACGCCACTGGCAGCGGCTGAATCCTATCATTTGTGGATTCTCCATCGCCGCGATATGCGGTGCAAAATACCCGAAGCACCCGGTTAAATGCTCATCGGCATAACCTTGTGTCGCCTGACTAAAAGGCGCCCTTTTCAGCTCATCGGTAAACAGGTTTGGGAGCTGCTGGCGAACTCGCTCTATGGTATCTTTAGCCATCAGGTGATAGCTGGTTAGCTTGCCGCCCGTGACCGAGACAAGCCCCGGCTTAGACCAGATAATATGCTCACGAGACTCTTTCGATGGCGCTTTAGATAGCTCTTTGTCTTTGCCCTTCTTATCGGGCTGGCTAGCGCTATAAATGGGTCGTATCCCGCTCCAGCAGCTAACCACATCACGCTCTTCGAGTTGCTGCTTAGGGAAATAATGCCTTGCTAATCCCAACAGATAGTCGACCTCTTGTTGCGCAATCCCCGGTTCACTCTCTAGCTCACCATCATGATCAAGATCTGTGGTGCCTATCACACTGCAGCCTTGCCACGGATAGATATACACTGGGCGTCCATCTTGAGGATGATAGAAGGTCAAACAGGCGGAGACAGGTAAACGCTCAAATGGCAGCACCAGATGGCTGCCCCGCAATGGCCTCAAGCCCCCGCCTTGCAGCTCATGGAGCTTGCCAGCCCAACTGCCTGTGGCATTGATGACACACTTGGCTTTAACGCTGTACTCAGTGTTATCTGACGTTTGGCTACCCAAGGTATTGGTTAAGGCTAGCCTTACACCGCTAACTCGCTCGTTATTATCTTGGTTTTCCTCTCGCTCAATGAAGCCCGTCACTTTGGCATAATTCAGCGCCTGCCCGCCCGCGAGCACGCCATCTTGCAGTGCACGCAATACTAGACGCGCATCGTCGGTGACCCCATCGGCAAACAGGCTGACTCCGGTGATCCCATCGAAAGATAACTCCGATAGCCAAGTACGCGCTTTTTCCATACTCAAAGGGCGGTGGTGCTTACTGCCAGCAAGCCTGTCATAAATAGCCAATACCCGCTGAAAAAGCGCCGCCGAGGGGAAATCCCCCCGTTTATGCAACATCATATAGGGCATCAAGTCCACCAAGCCCGGTAGCTGCGCCAACATCACTTCTCGCTCTCGGGCGGCATCTCGGGTCATACGCCACTGACCCGTTGCCAGATAACGCAGCCCCCCATGAACCATTTTGGAGGAGCGGCTCGAGGTGCCCCAGGCGAAATCATTTTGCTCCACCAGCAATACCTTCGCCCCTTGGTCAGCGGCAAGATGGAAAATACCCGCCCCCGTGATCCCACCACCTATGATGATAAGGTCATACTCAGTCTCTGCCTGAGTAATGGCGTCAGTCGCCGCTTTCGCCGCCTGACTCAGGGTGTTCATGGCTGCGCCTCATCTGGGGTATTGATAGCCTTAAACAGCTTGCCGGGATTTAACTGCCCCTTAGGATCGAAGCCGTTAAAATAATCCTGCAGTGAGTCAACCACACGATCGCCTTTCTCTGTGGCTAGATAGGCGGCATGATCGCCCCCCACACCGTGTTGATGACTGATGGTGCCGTGACTCTCTACTATCAGCTTAGAGGTGGTCGATTTGAGTTTCTGCCATTGCCGATAGGTCTGCTCATAGGTTTTCGCCACCGGAAACAGGTAAGTGGTGTAGATGCTGGCGCCGTCGCTATAGAGATGCGATAGATGAGAAAATACATGCACCTGACTGCCAAACTCTGCAAGCCCGCCTTTAAGGCTCTGCTCTATCTTCTCGGTTAACGGCTCTATGTTGGACCAATTAGTTGCCGTCTCTAAGGTGTCGATGGCATAGCCCATCTGCCACAACGTTTCTCTTAAATAGGGGAAGGCGAAACGCTTATGCGCCCACTTCTTACCGAGACTCTGGCCTGTGTTCACCCCTTTAAACTGGCTGATAATTCCCTTTAAGCGCTTATAGCGCTGGCGGTTATCGCGCTTGTCGCCAGTAATGCCATACACCAACATGCATCTGTCATCACCCACACCTTTTAGTGACAACAACTTGCCCAGCCAGTGTCGCTGAGTCTGACTAGCCGACAGAAAAAGCTGAGTCTTAGTCTCTATGCTATTGCTCAATCTAAGCATTGAAAGCGGTAGCCCTTGCTGGATCACCTCACGGGCACAGGCGATCCCTTGCTGCCAATTCGGCATAAAGGCCACCCCAAAGAATTCCTGCTCAGGTACGCGGCTCACCCGCACCTTGGCCTCGGTTAAAATACCTAAGTGCCCCTCGGACCCCAACACCAGGTGACGCCAATCCGGCCCCGCCGATGACGCTGGCAAGGTAGGAATATCGACCTTGCCCTCGAGCGTCTCAATTTCGCCTCCCGCAAACAGATTTTCGATACGGCCATAATGTAGTGATTGCTGACCACTGGAACGGGTCACCACCCAACCGCCTAATGTCGATAGCTCGAAAGACTGCGGGAAGTGGCCTAAGGTGTAACCGTGAGCCTGCAGTTGAGACTCCAAAAATGGCCCCTTGACCCCTGCGCCAAAGGTGGCGAGTTGCGAGACTCTATCGAGCGCGAGTAATCGGTTCATCTTGCTCATGGAGATAGTCACGACAGGCTTGTCTGACTCGCAAGGGGTAATATGCCCCACCACTGAAGTCCCGCCGCCATAGGGGATAAGCTGCCACTCCTGTTGCTTCGCCGCATCTATCAAGGCACGGATCTCTTCACTGCTACGGGGAAAGGCGACGCCATCGGGAAACAGATTAAACTCGCCGCTCTTCATCGCCAGCCAATCCGGTAGGCTTTGACCACGGGCATGGCGCAACCGCACTTCTGGGTCGGTGGTATACAGCTCACTTTCCTCTAAGCGCGAGGCGGGCACCTTAGCCAATACCTCCTCGAGTGTCGCGATGGGCAAAGGCTGCGACTCACCCAGGAGCTCGGTGATAAAGGCTGCACCATCGGCCGATAGCGCCAAGCTCCTGTCTTTGTCGCCCCACCCATTCCATTGTCGATTATCCCGCGCCGCTCTATCCATCTTTATTGACCAATTTGCATACAGATAGATTTATCTTACAATGTTGCAACATATTGTCAGTGACAAATATGGACAACCATTGCCGGCAATGAATAGTGGTAACCAATACGAGCTAACAGCACAGGAGTTAAATGTGATGGCAAGAAAGGCAGAGCGGGTGCTCTCTCTAGGCACCACCTCCCTGCCGCCTGTACAGCAATTCCTGCAGGCTGCACGACATTGTAAAGTTGAGGTGGCAAAGGGGCTACAGCAGGCCAATATCGAGCCAGCTTGTCTGCAATGCCAAGATACCCGCCTCAGTGGCGAGCAGTTTCAGCAGCTACTGCATTACCTTATTGAGCAGGCAAACCATCCGCTATTTGGTCTCTATAGTGCCCGTTTTATTCAGCCAGATCGCTTCTACCTGCTGGGACAGATAGGCCTAAATTCTGATAATTTCTCCCAAGCGATTAGACAAGCCATGCCCCTAGAAAAGCTGGTTGGCGACATGGGGATCACCGAATTAAGGGAGCATCCCCAAGGACTAAAGATGATATGGCACTGCCAATACAGTAACCCACAAGTCATTCCTCACCTTATTGATAACGTGCTGGCGTCCTGGGTCAACTTTGCCCGCTTTCTTATGCAAGACAGCAAGGCCTCGCCCATTGAAGTCAAACTTTCGCGGCCACAACCTGCCACCAAAGAGCTAAAACAGTATCAAGCACTGTTTAACTGTCCTGTCCGCTTTGAGCAGAGTGAAAATGCCATCCTCATCGATAAAGCCTTGCTACTTCGGCCGCTGCCAAGCGGTGATAATCAACAATTAAAACAGCTGATGAACAGTGCAAAAGCGCAACTGAAAGACATTGGAGATATCGACCAACTTAAGCTTGCCGCAGCGCGGATTATTCGCCAACAACTGGCCATAAGCAAAATTAACCGAGAGCAGATCGCCAGCCAACTGCACCTTAGTGGCAGAAGCTTGCAACGACAACTGCTCAAGCAGGGCACTAGCTATCAAGGCTTAGTGGATAGTGTGCGCCACGATATGGCCGATTACTGGCTTAGCTGCAGTGAACTGTCTTTAAGCGAAATCGCGCTAGAGTTGGGCTTTAGTGATGTGCGGGTATTTTTCCGCGCCTACAAAAACTGGAGCGGTCACACACCCCGAACAAAAACTTATCGTGAACCTGCAAGGGAAAAGAGAGCAACTGAAGGATGAGCAAAGAGATGAGAGTAAACCGACTCACGCCATCTAAGACTGAACCTTAACGCCGCGCTTAGGAGCTGCGTTAAGGCTCATATCGAACAGCGAACAGTTTTACATCGCTTGTTTCAGCAGTTCGATAACCTCTTTATGTTCACGGTCCAAAGCCAGCCCCATGGCAGTTGAATCATGAATATTCACTTGATGAATCGTCTCTGCCGCACCATTAGCAAGCAGTAATTCAACAATGGCAGTGCGTTCATTATAGTTACCAATAACCGCATGGATCAGTGCGGTGTTACCATCATCAGTAATCGCATTAACGTTTGCGCCAGCTTGTAGCAGAAGCGCAACCACATCCTTAGTGCTATTGCCTGCAGCCATTGTCAATGCAGTCTCGCCTTCATCGCCTTGGTGGTTTACCTCTGCGCCTTTAGCTAACAGCTGCTCCAATATCGGCAATAAGCCATTGAAGCTGGCAATCATTAACGGCCTTGTACCATAGCTGCCAGTTTGGTTAGGGTTCGCCCCCGCCTCGAGTAGCAAGGTCACAACCTCTTCGGTACTACTCTTCACAGCATGATTAAGTGGTGTATTCTTGTACCAATCGCCCTGATTCACATCGGCACCATTAGCAATCATCTTGGCAACTAATGCGGCATCTTTATCTAAAATAGCCTGAATAAGCGCGGTAAAACCACTGGCGTCTAGACCATCTTTATCGAAGCCATCTTCATCAAAACGATCATCGTTTTCATCGTCATCGTCATCGTCATCGTCTTCATCATAGTCATTCTCGTCATAGTCGTAGCCGAAATCAGCGCCATTGCCTTGCTCACGCCCTTCAATATAGGCGCTCAGCCCTGGCCAATTGCCGCGTTCACGAAAGTCGTTGAACTCAACGATAGAGTCATTTGGTGACTTCTCAATTAAGGTTTCTAACAGCTGGGTCGACCACTTGAAGGTTTCGATTGGCGTACCTAAACAGTTGTGATGGAAGATGGCGATCTGCGCAGTAATGCCACTCCCCTCAAAGGCGGCCAATAACATCTGTGATAGCGACTTGATCTCATCGACTTCACACTCAAGACTTAGCAGCAACAGTTGAGGTGCAAGCTTAAAGGCAAAGATATCCTGCTCAATATGATCAAGCTCAGGGATCAACACTTTTATCGCCTTGTCTGCCGTTGTGCTTAGCTTCATGCAGATAAAATAGGGCTCATCATAGCTATCTAGCTCATCAAGATGCTGCCGTAAAACATCGTCTAACTCTAATCCATCGAAAATATGACCGCTAAGCATGTAAACCTCATTGTTAGTTCATTTTAGGCGCGGGATAACGAAAGCCGGAAAGTGAAACTAGCACTGCACGCCCCATAATGCGCAGTAGACTATGCCTTAGCAGATACAAGTACAAGTCGTTATTTTTAAACTGCTTTAGAGATCAATTTATACAGGGTAAATAACAATCATCGGCTTGAGTTAAACTGCAGGCCAAACTGAAAATCTACTTAGGTGGAAGTAAGCCGATTCGCTTTTTGTTCGCAAAGCTCATACTATAGTGGCCAATTAACCTAGGCCGAATTAACAAGGCCGCCGTTATATAGCCCCAAAGTTCAGTGGTTCTCCACTAGCAGATGTAAACACCCAAGAGCCTGTTATGCCCATTGTTAAACGACTCATACAACCAGAAATCTACTGACGAACTTGCAATCAAGTTTCACCGTCACCCATTTGTATTTTCTGGCTAATTCAAGCCGTTTTAAGATAGGTATGCCCAATGAAACATTGGACTAAAACAGAGAAGTTACATCAAACTGTCACCAACCCTAATATCCATATTAAGGGAACTCATTCATATTACAGTGATTACTGGGATCAAGGCTTTGAACTGAGCGTTGTTCGCTACTTACATGGCGATGAACAAACCCGTGATGCCCTACCACCATGGCCAATAGACCAGCTCTATATCGGTAACTACGTCTGCATTGGCGCAGAGGCCGTTATATTGATGGGAGGCAACCATACCCATAGAGCAGACTGGTTTTGCCTATATCCCTTCATGGAAACCATCGTCGATGCTTACCAAAGCAAAGGAGACACCCATTTAGAGGATAACTGCTGGATAGGTATGCGGGCGATGCTGATGCCCGGCGTGCGTATTGGCGAAGGCGCTATCGTGGCGGCAAATGCCATTGTGACTAAAGATGTTCCCCCATACGCCGTTGTCGCTGGAAGCCCTGCCAAGATCATAAAGTATCGCTTTGACGCAGCAACGATTGAGGCCCTGCTAGCGCTTAAGATTTATGAGCGTAGTGAAGCGGAGATAAACACCATCCTTCCTGCATTATGTAATAATGATTTAGCGCAACTAACCCAAGTGATATCGGCTTTATAACCGCTATGATGAGCAATGAATAGATTGTCACTTTTCATTGCTCATCGCACTTATCCATAAAAGTTGCTTATCAATGTTGCTAATAAAAGCGTATCGATAAATTGAATAAGCAAAAGCTGTAAAATTATGACCGCAGGTTTCATGGTGACAATTTCATTAAGTATCTGTTCCGCCTAGCGCGAGTCTTGCGCTAAAGGCTAAAGTGATAAACCACAGCAGCAACTTGAGCCATTAAGACTGAAATAGATAAGCAAGAGTGTTACAATGCCTGCGCAATATACGGCAAGCATACTCATCCCGATTAAATGACAAGACTTAAAGCCTTTGCGGCTCACAATAATTTATTGAATGTACCTTGGTAACAACACCTATCAAAGACCCAGTTGTATCCAAAATTTATCATTCAATAAATGTGAGGCTTTATATCTATATCCATTTTTATGGCCCTTTTTATGGTGTCATTACTCGGTGCTATGTCACCTGGCCAATCTGTTATCATGGTTGCAAGAAATACACTTGCTGGCGGAAGAGCGCAAGGTATCGTTACAGCCTGTGCTCACTCTATCGGAGTCGGTATCTACGCAGGACTGTCTCTGGCAGGACTCGCCCTAGTATTAAAAAACTCCCCCTTGTTCTACAACACCATCACCTATCTGGGCGCAGCATATCTGGCTTGGTTAGGTATTTGTTCGATTCGTTCAAAAGGTGGAATAACCGATAAACTCAGCAGCGGCAAACCAATGAGCCTTTATCAGGCTGCAAGAAGTGGCTTTGTTATCTCTATACTTAACCCGAAAATCATCATTTTCTATCTAGCCCTGTTTAGTCAATTCGTAGAAAGTGCAGACAATATGGTTAACCGAATCATTATCGTCGCGACACCGACAATTCTCGATGCCGCCTGGTACACATTTATCGCTTGTATCTTGTCTAAGCCAGCAACCTTAATAAGGCTAAGGCAGCATGCTCAGACAATAGATAAAGTGTCAGGTGTGGTATTGCTGCTTTTAGCTGGGCGTATACTAGTTAGCTAATCAGCAAGATGGCTCCCCCATATAAGGGTCACTCAGCGAAGTCGATAGCCCATCGACTTCGCTATCCTGTCGAAACCTGACGCGCTAACAATTTGAAAAAGAAAACCTCCCCTAATTAGCAGCTCTAGGGGTGATTGCCGCGAGGCTACCAAGTCTCCGCCTCGAAACGCGCGGTTCTCGCTTCTGCCTGAGTACAGTCAGTAAGGTGAATCAGTTCAGCGAGGGTAATATTCGGATCTTGCTCAATTAAACGAGCCAATTTGGCCGCTAACGGCTCTAACTTATCAGCATGGCTAAGCAACGCGGTATCGACTTTACGAATAAGGTAAACAAACTCTGTGGTACCCGCACTTAATTGCAGCGTTTTTAAATGCTGGCTAAGAGCTTGGATCTGCACAGCTTCACCCGTTAAGCCCCAGTTTCTCGAACGGCGCACACGCTTAAGCTCACAATTATATTGCTTAGCAAAAAGTTGCGCTTGCTTAACCACTTCACGGCCGATTCGGTGAATGAGTGAAGGAAGCGAGATGGTGATCTCTTGGTTCATAGAGGTGCTTAGGGATCTTAGCCTTTATTCAATCGGTCTATTTTTTCAGCCTAGGTCGAAAAACTCAAGCCATGCAAGTGGAGCAACGGCAGAAAACAACAAAGGCCCATCAAGGCCTTTGTTATGGGCTAACTTATCGCGTTATCCCCTCGGTAACTAGCTAGGCGACCACTATGCGGTAGCCAATTGAGTTTGCTGCCTTTTATGACGGCGAAGATGGAATGCACAATTGGCAAAGAACCAAATAGCAGTCACCGCAATACCTGCAAGGGTTGAGCCCGTAATCCCCATCGCGAGATAACCTAGGAAGGCACCAAAGGCGACAGTAACGGCATAGGGCAGCTGAGTCATAACATGGTCCATATGGTGACAGCTCGCGCCCGTCGCCGATAGGATACTGGTGCTCGAGATAGGTGAGCTATGGTCGCCAAATACAGAGCCTGCCAATACCGCTGCAAGCATAGGTAATAGTAGACTTGCATCACTGGCCATGGCGATATCACCAGCGAGTGGCAACATAATGCCGAACGTGCCCCAGCTAGTACCGGTAGCAAATGACATTCCGCATGCTAAAACAAACACTAAAGCAGGTAAAAGCTGAACCGGAATGCTGCTTTTAGTCAGCGCGGCAAGGTATTGGCCAGTTTGCATATCGCTCACTACAGTACCAATCGTCCAAGCAAACAGCAGGATAATAATCGCTGGCATCATCGCCTGAACACCTTGTGGCGCGGTGGCTAACCATACTTTTGCAGGTAACTTTAATCGCAGTGCTAGCACGATAGAAACCGCAAGACTACATAGCGCAGCATACACCAAAGACGACCCCACATCGGTATGCTCAAGAGAAGCAATCAAGCTAAACGCTTGGCCTTTTGCCGATAGAGCCTCAGCACCACTCCACACCATGAAAAAGATACTCGATAGCGTTAAGGTCGCGATAGGCAACACCATGTCGATCATACCGCCTTTGCCTTGTCCCTCTGTGGTGATCTCTAGACCTTGAGGACGCCCCTTAGACTCATCCCATAGCTTGCCCTCTTGCGCCCAGCGCTCATGTTGACGCATAGGACCAATATCGAGCTGAAAGGCGATAACCACAAGCACCATTAACAGGGTAAACACCGCATAAAGGTTCATCGGGATCATCTGTACAAACATGGCTATTGGGCTGATATCGGTAATGCCATTGGTCACCAAAATACCGCCGAGGATTGCTATGATAAATGCCCCCCAAGAGGAGATTGGCATAATAACGCACACAGGCGCGGCGGTAGAGTCCAGCAGATAAGCCAGCTTTGCCCGTGAGATCTGGAATCTATCCGTCACAGGACGGCAGATAGGGCCAACAGATAAACTGTGGAAAAAGTCATCGATAAAGAAGGCAAAGACCATTAATCCCGTTAACATGTTGGCACTGCGGCGGTCTTTACAACGACGCACTCCCCACTCGGCAAACGCTCGGGTCGCCCCCGTAGCCGTCATCAGGCTGATCAAGCCACCGAGCAGCAACATAAACAGCAACATATTGACGTTACCGCTATTGATTGCGCCATCGCTCCAAAAGATGCCAGAGACAATATTGAACAGGTACTGCAATGCAGTCAGCGGATTGTAGTTATTTAACAGTACGGCGCCGGCAAGAATACCTATCCCGAGGGATAACAGTACACGACGAGTCGTAATGGCGAGGATAACGGCTAACAGTGGCGGTACCACTGACAGCAGGGAATCGGAATATTGAACTAAATTCATGATCTCGTAACACCTATTATTTAGGTGGAGATCTACCAAAAGGATAGAGAAACTGATTTCGGGAGAAATAATACTTCTTACCCCTTTAGGTAGCGCTCCATAGACAACATAACTATGGCAGTCCTGCATCTGTTAAATGCAGACCCAGCGATTGTTGATGACGCAACAATAACTTCGGCGCTGACTCCTTTCCCCAGATGTCTTAGGTGTCACCCTCTATCTGGATACTTTTAGGCAGCGCGCCTCTACTCAAAGGTTTGAGGCTTGATAATACTCATCCATTCGCGAGTTGCAAGAATATTCTTATCGTACTTATTAAATTCGTATAGCCATGTGCTGAATTTACATATCACAAACGAGAGCAGTCTTCAGGAATTCAAAATAATAAAAAGCCACCGACTGAAGTGGGTGGCTTAGCTCTGAGAGTGAAAAGGCCCCGAAGGGCCTTGGATTGAGTGTCAAATTTACGTATCCGTGGTGGCTGTTAAGTTCAAACTATCCACCTTTAGGCAATCTGCAGGGAGGCCATGTTAAAGGTGAGGATCATCTGATTCCAGCCAATACGAATCAATCTAACGCTCAAAACACATGGTACTTCTCGATGCCAAATGTCTTACCAGTGTCGTGACAAGTTGCACAAGACTCTGATGTTGGGTGGGTGTACCATTCGCCATCATCACCAGCACCTTTTTCTGCACTTAGCTCACCGCCATTTTGCTCCATATGGTTTAGAGCTTGGTCACTGTTATGACAGGCATAACAGTTAGCCAATACCGGGCTAGACATCTTAGTGGTATCGCCAGCGTGATAAGCTTGAGAGCGAATATACTGGTTTGGTACGGCATAAAGGTCGATGCCATCAGCGTGACATGCTACGCAGTTTTCAGCATTGAGCTTAGCTGCTGAGTTTGCCATGCCTTCTGCATCATTTACCGTATTGCCTACGCCCCAATGCATGCTGTGAACCATAGGGCCAAAGCCTGGCGCTGACATTTTAGACTTGCGGTCTTGGCCATTGTTATGACAAGCAACACAATCTATACCGCCATTTTGATAGCTACCATTCTTATGGTAGTTACTCTCGCTGTTATGGCAGCTCGTACAGCTATCATTAGTAACAGCTAGGCGACGCTCATATTTACCTTCAAGTGTAAATGTTGGAGGCGTTGCTTGCGGATCGGCAACCTCATAGTAGTTTGTTGAAACGACATCTGAGTATGCTGTTAATGTCACGCCAGTGTAACCGGCATTGTCAACATCCCCCAAGGCAAAGGTCAATCGAGAGCTTGCTGCCAGATCTGAGTTTGCAAACCCCGCAACAAGATCGGGGTAACAGATTGACCGCGTACCATCTTCACGCTCAACATATTGCTGAGCACCATAGGCATTGGCTCTACCCACGATGGTGTCTTTCGTGCTGTCATAACCATGAATATAGGCGCCAGCATAACTTAAGGTATCGTCGCCATATAAATTGGCAATATTAAGCTGAGTCTGAGTTTCACCTTCGATTTTAAATAGCTTCAGATCGGTACACACAGCGCCGTTAGGTTTTTCTGGCCATGTTACGTCCTTGTCCCAGTATGGGGCAGATAGCGTAGTAGTATGTGAAGCTCGAGTCTCTTGACGCTCTACAAGCCCCGACTTAGTCGCGTGGATCGCGCGTACATCAACATCATCGGCAAAGGCTGCGACTTTCTCTATTGCTGCAGTTCCTGGTGCGTGACAGTCGACACAACCATTACCAGTAATGCTGGTGTTCATTACAGGCTCTGCGTGACAGGTATAACAGTTTGTCTCTTGGAAATCTCGCTCGAACACCTGATGGTTAATGTGACCAATTTTTTGTAGGGTATTGGTCGCATAGCCACCATTTTCTTCCGCACGCGAGATATTGCCATGACAGATCATACAACCTGCAATGAAATCGATCTCTCCCTCTAAATCAATAGCGGTATAACTGGGGTGTGGGAAGTCTGATGTGGCGTAGTCCACATGGCAAGAGTAACAAGTCTCGGTAGTTGTAGTGTGCATAACCTCTGGTTTATCGACGATTAACGGCATACTGCGTGCGATATTGCTATCGGCTGCGCCACCGATACGCAACCACACAATGCCGACATCACCAGCTTTCACATGCTCCATCGGCATCACAAAGCGATAGTTACCCGCTTCATTAATGGCCAGTGAGGCGCCTTCTGGATTGCTATCTTTTGTCGCATCAAAAGTGCCATATCCGCCAAGAGTGCCTTCTCCAGAACGACTTAAGCCAATACCTTTTTCAGTTTGTATGGCAAACTTAGCTTCAGCCTTTTGCAAGCCGTCAATTAATACGCCGCCTTCGTTAATGGCCTGAAACTCGAAGCTAATCTGCCCATCTTCAATAGTATGGCTTATTAACTCTATTTTTGTTTCTACAGATTCGCTAACAGTAGGCGGAATATACTCACCATCGTTACCATCGCTACCATCTTTACCATCTTTACCATCATTACATGCACTTAAGCTCATTGCTGCAGCAACAGCAAACACTAAATAACGTTTATTAAAGCTCATCATAGTCACCCTAATTATATTATTGTTATTGCGTCTTAACAGTATTTATTAATTAAAGTGAAAGTTGTGAACCGGATAACGTTAATTAAATATCCAGCTAACAATATATACGAATTGTGGATTTAGATAATTTTAAAATTTCTAGAAAATACCGATAATATAAAGACCACATATGCACTTTTTAAATGAAAGAATTTGAGTATTCTTATAATAACAATGCATTCCAGTATTTTGATATCACTTACTAAAAGTTGCCTTATCTATCTTTTTATTACCTGATTGCCAATTCAACAGCGAATTACGATGATTAGTACATCCCCCGCCTCAGCTTTGATGAGTGCCTATCCTATGTAAAGATCCACCTTCTGAAGAAGCTGGCTTTGCTATCGTGCTTTAGCAAAAAGCGGGAAATATATCCCTTGTTCACAGCAAGTGCTAAATGAGCTTATAGGCCGTGTATCCAAGGACTGCGATAAGCGAACCTCCATGGATACTTCCCCTCCAAACAAAAGTAACTTTCACCATAGCAATAGTCACCCGAATTTTCCGCTGCTAACGTGCTGAATTAAACCGAAATTAAGTGATTTATATCGCCTTGTACAAAAAGGAAAAACAGCTAATCCTCTCATGCTTGATTTAGATCAATGAGCTCCTACGCCTTTTCAGGTCATATAAGGGTGAGCTGGATCACAAATAGCATTCTGAACCACACAAACCAGCTCACATATTTACTAATTTACGCTTTTAATACTGAAACCAAAAAAATAGAGGTACCCTATGGAGCTACTACCGAATTGTTATACCGATCTATGCGTCAATGGGAAATGGTTTCACTATGATCATGGAGCCAGCTCGGTGTTTATGCTAAACGGCAGCAAACCACTCACCTTTGAACTAGATTCATTGCCCAAAACCGAAGATGAACTCGAGCTTCATCTGACTGCAATTTCAAACGAGCTTATCTAATCGCATTCAAAGCAAGCCTTCGTTATAGCCGCTTGCGAGTTCATCTAAAAATAGGCCACCCTTGGCCTATTTTTGATTATCTAATAGGTAAGGCTAACCTCCTTAACTGAACCCTTTCATCAGCCTCATTCCATCACGACTTTAATCAGTTTGTTAAATCACTGCTTATCACTACGCCTCTTATAAATGCTTAGTAAAGTTCGAAGCTATACATTGTAACCATCCAAATAGAGGAGTGAATTTTTATGAAAAAGTCTGTCGTTGGAATGATTACAATTGCTATGTTTGCTTCATTAACAGCTTCTGCTTCGGTTGAATACAAGCAACCTGATGCGCGATTCGATCAAAACTTAGCAAAATACGGCACTTCTGTACGAGCATGGGAAGAAGCAAAAAATATGCGTTTCACCATGGCAGATGCGCACCTAAATCACTACCACGCTTTAGTTCACCCAAGCGCGAACAAAATGCCTATAAAGGTTGTGGGTGGCTTAAATGTCTCTGAAATGATGGTTGATGATATCCGCCCAGACAAAAAGATCAGCATGTATAACGTGATGCGTGACAGAGCCTCTATTCAAAGCTATGTCATTATGAACAAAAAGGGAGAAGTCATCGCTGAAGACTACTGGTCAAATACCGAGCCGACGACTATGCACCATGTAATGAGTGCACATAAATCATTTACTTCGATGCTAGCAGCTGCGGTTGCCGATGCAGGTTATTTCAGTTTTGACGACCCTATCGCCAAATACGTGCCAGAAATGCGTCAAACTCCTTACGCAAATATCAGCATTCAACACTTTGCAGATATGACCGCTGGAATATGGGAGCTTCCAAAGTCACGTGAGAACTACCACAACTGGGGAATGGATGGTTTAACAACAGGCTCTTGGGACTCACATATGGCCGTAGCTGTCGGCTACAATGGTTTGGTTGATGACGGTTCAGGTAATCTGGTGCCGCCTAAAGACTCTTATGGCCAATTAAACAACTTCTCAGAATGGCTAAAGATGTTCGTTACTGAAGTGAAACCAGAAGCTGTCGGAGAGTTTTACGCCTACAGAGACATCAACACAGAGATGCTTGGTAGAGTGGTCGTCAATGTAACAGGCATGCCTTATGCCGAAGCGTTTGATAAGTTCATCTGGTCTAAAGGTGGCTTTAGCAACCAAGTATCATTTTTTGTAAACCAAGAAAAAGAGTCGGCGAGTGCAGGCTCAATGAATATCTCAGCACGAGACTTCGCCATAGGGGCTTACCTTATGGTTAACGGTGGTAAAAACTTCAAAGGTGAGCGGGTCATTCCTCAGTCTTACATTGATGAGGTGATGCAGGGCGATGAGCGAGTTAAAAATGCTTGGGGTAAACGTGAATATGAAGCACTGATCATGAAAGATGCTTTCTACAAAAACCAATGGCGCACTTTTAATGCTGATGGACGAACGATCTCAACCATGATTGGCGTTAACGGTAACTTCTCTGCTTTTGATCACGAGACAGGAAACATTATCGCGACTCAAGGAGCATATAGAGAGCCGACAGGGTTTGCTTTTGTGCAAGTCTACGTCAATGACGTGATTGTCCCCATCTTTAACGAGTTGGCGAAAAGCAAATAATCTCGTCCTCAAGATGTGCGTTTAACCACTAAAAAGCCAGCGGCTATATCCTGTTGGCTTTTTATATCAAACATTTGAATAACTTAGCTATCCAATTTAGTTTTAAAAAACTGTTCGAACAAAGGCATCCCTTCGCTTTTAATATTGTGACATAAAGTCACTTGTGTGCTCTGGCAAAATAGTCTACTTATGATCCACCTCATACCCGCTTGAAAGTTCATTTGTGTCCAACAAGTGCATTGTTCGCGTGTTTCCCACCTGACGGCTAGCTAGCTTTCCTGCCCTTAACTAGGTGATGAGCGGCTAGAGGAAATGGCTTCATAAAGCATCATCAATTTAAGAGCTTAATGACGCTAAACCCTGTAAGCGACAATAAAAACACAGCTCACATCTGCCCTTAGCCGAAAAATTAATTAAAAATAGATCTGGACAATATGTAATTATCGCGTACTATTTGTCTCGCTCTGCTATTTAGAGTTATTAATGAAACATAAGTTAAAAAGTAAAATCTCAGTATTCCTTCGTTATTGTTGTTATCCTCAGTTTGCCCTTATCTTCATCGTCACATTAAATAATTCAATTTTCAGTGCATCGCATAATGCGACAATTTTTATGAATTTAAATATAAGGGACACATCATGTCTAATACATCAACTGGTCTAGTAAAATGGTTTAACGAAGAGAAAGGTTTTGGTTTCATTACTCAAGACAATGGCGGCGCCGACGTGTTCGTTCACTTCCGTGCAATCACTTCAGACGGTTTCAAGACTTTGGCTGAAGGCCAGAAAGTATCTTTCGAAGTAGAGCAAGGTCAAAAGGGCCTTCAAGCAGCAAACGTAGTCGCGCTGTAACTTCGTAAGTTGATGTGAATGGTTTAATCGCCATTCACATCATTTAAAATAAAGTTTTCAACCAACTTGCTTGAGCTAAGTCTGCTTTAAACTAATTTAATTTAGTAAAGTCAGATTGAATAATAATTTATACTGTATCTAGAAAAAGATTAACACTTCAAACATCTGCTTTCGTATCTAACAATACGCTTCTGATCTACTTCGTTATATTCTTATCAATACAAATTAAACATTAACAACTTAAGAAAAGATTAGAGTCGGTATTATTATACCGTCAAAATGTCTTAACACCGGAGATAACCATGTCCCGTTCATCAGGTCCAAAAAGATTTTGGTTTCATCAATCAAAAAAGAAATCAACACTAGCGAAAACAACTAAAAAAGGTTTAAATGAGAGTAAATTTTAATATTTTTAAAGATAATATTTCTTGGGATGCACTCATCCACCAGCTAAATAGCGATGTACTATTACGTCATGTTTTGGTGATGGGTAATGTTGTAGATAGAAACATCGACTTTAGCTATTGTGATGAGACCCGCCAAGGCAAAATCATCGATAGTGACAATCAGCTTATCGGTAACTTTTCGACCTCTTTCTAATAGGTTCTGCAACGACAGCTAATCATCAAGCCAAGCGGCCTGTCGTAACCTCAATGCCCCTAAGATCAAAGCAGCAAAAACGATAAAGCAGGATGAAGGCAATTTCATCTAAGGTGTAGCCTGTCACATCAATAACTGATGATGTAGCGACACCCGAACCTCAGCCTCACCCCACTTACCGTTAGACCAATTAGCTAAGCAGTTGTTGCGGCGCTTGGTAGCTAATATGTTGGTGGAAGCGCACAATCAAATCGTCCCGAGACTTGTCTATCGGTAGCTCGGCGGCAAAGCTCTTAAGCGCCTCCTCCACTCGATTCAAGTAGCGACCATAGCCACCATCTTTAATGTCCTTGGTGCCTGCAGCAATAGTAAAGCTCACCATCTCCACTAACTTGTCACCATCCCAGTGGCGGATAAACTGCTGTTCCTCAATATTAGGGTCGAAGCCAAGCATCTGCACCTCATCGGTACCATCGACTTGATCGAATTTACTGTTACGCACAAGCGGCGTTAAGCCGTTAGCAACCATAGCAATTCGATTTAATTTTTTAGCGGAAGCCGCTTGAAGGAAAGCATCTTCCAGCTTTTGATACAGTGGCGTAAAGTCGCTAGTGTGTTCAGGTAATATCGCCTGCTTTAACTTGCGACTTAGGGGTAACTTCACCGTGACGTAGCAAAGCGAACCGTGCTCCTCAGGGATTGGACACTCTCTTGCTTTATACCTGTGGCTAATCGAACGTAGCTTATAACCATAGGTCTCTTTATTGCCTTTCGACTTGGCGAACAGGTCGTAAGAGATATGCTGATGGTCACGAACCTTAATGGTGAGATCTTTCTCTGGCAGTTGTGGCATGAGCTTGGCGAGGAAAGACTGCACCTTGATATGGAAACTGGCCGAATGACTGCGGATCTCGTCACCAGTCGCTAAGAACACAATCCTGATCTTACGGGCGCGATAATCATCCTTTGTGTGTAGCGTTTGCGATTCATGATAGACAGGGTTATAGAAGAAGATGAGCTGTTCGGCAGTTGGGAAGCAATAGGCTTCAGAATGAAAACGCACAACGGGTAACTTATCGTTAGTGATCACATGAAGGTTATATAACTCTTCCTGATCTCCAAGGCTGAAAATTGCGCGACTAAGAGTCTGATAACACGTCTTGTAATCGGGATAATGAGCCAGTAATGCATCGGTTACTTTAATTTCTGCGGTGATATATTGATTCGCCCGAACGTCCTTGGGAATGTACACTTTTTGCTGATGGCTAAGGGACATAAATACTCCTTGAGATAAGTTAACCATGTGTAGCGCTGTAGCAATGGTAACGATAAATGTTGACAAAAATGCTGCGATTGGCCACATTTTTTACCTACTAACAACATGGTACGCC
Organism: Shewanella sp. Isolate13; assembly: GCF_022398325.1. Classification (GTDB taxonomy): domain Bacteria; phylum Pseudomonadota; class Gammaproteobacteria; order Enterobacterales; family Shewanellaceae; genus Shewanella. The sequence continues at coordinate 25,365 of NZ_JAKEVD010000031.1, read as the reverse complement.
TCGAATATGATTTATTTATTAAATCGACAGCTAAAAATACCCACTAAGTCAAAATAATCGCAGTCATACTATCTCAAGAAACACGTCTCTAATTTAGCCCCACTATCTATCGAATATTTATTGCAAAGGGTCTATCAGAACCGATGCGTCAGTTTGGGGAGCTTTCAAAAGCGAGTGGCTGAAGCTCCATGAGTATTCATATCTATAACGCCGACTCGCTCTTTTATCTAGCTCCCCATAAACCGCGCTAAGCACAGACTTGGTTACGACCCTTTTTCTTAGCTTTATACAAGGCTTGATCGGAGCGCTTCATTGTTTGCTCAAAGGTTTCACCACTTTGATGTTCGGCAACGCCTATGGAGATGGTGACACTCACCGTTCGCTGTTGGTTGCTCGTTTTAGCCTTACCACGTTTAGCCTTGGATTGACTCTTACGCTGCTCATTTCGAAGCACAATATCGTACTCCTCAATCGTCTGGCGCACCTCTTCGAGATAACTCAGGGTCGATTGGGCATCCTTACGGGGAAAGATAATGGTGAACTCTTCACCACCATAACGAAAAGCTCTACCGCCACCGCGCACACCAGCAATTTTGCTGGCGACTAACTTCAATACCTGATCACCGACATCGTGACCATAGGTATCGTTGAACTTCTTAAAGTGGTCGATATCCAGCATAGCCACACTGTATTTACGCCCCAAAGCAAGCACTAAGTTAAACAGGGCTCGGCGAGAGGCAAGTCCGGTCAGTTCATCGCGATAAGCCAAAAAGTAGGAGTCGGTCAGCACAGTCAAAATATAGATAATGGCTAATACAGTCATCGAAGTTGCAAGGGAAACTAAGCCCGTAAACTCAAACTGAACAGCCCAAAGCGCGAGGGTGATAAAGATAGCGCTATTAACCAGATTCGCCTGCCAGAGTCCACGGATAAACACCAATAAACCACACAGGTACAAGGGGGCTATGACTCTAACCTCCATGTCTATTAGACTAGGTAGTAGCTCATCGAGTTGTACTTTAAACAGGCGGTTAGCCCACAGCCAACCAAAACCGGCCGCAAAGCAAAGCCCGCAACCAACCACTCTTACCAAGCTGTGGGGAGATAACAGCCCCCTATCTTTAATAAAGGCAAATCCGCTAATGGTGAACGCTCCGCCGAGTAAGATCTGCTGTGAATATAGCTCCAGCAGCGCAGGCTCTAACAAAGAGTGGGTCACACACAGATAGTAAGTCAGCATGATCGCTGCCAAATAAGCTAAGCGACTCCGGTTAAACTGCAGCGCGATAATGATTGCAGCGGGCAGTAACCAATAGGGAAGCTGCTCTATCACCCCCTGCCAAGCCTGCAAGTCTGATTGATAGATCTCGGTCAAAGCTAGGCCAAAAGCCGTGAAGACAAGAGGAAGGAAAAAGTAACGACAACGATGGTAAAAAGCAGACAAAACAAACCTCAATAATAATCGAATTAAACCCGTAGCTCTATATCGGCCTACTTAAGCAACCAGCCCCACAACTCATACTTAATCTCTTATAAGCCACTAAATAGGCCATTACTCAGGTTAAATGCGAGTGAGTGATTCAGTCATCAAATGGGTTAAGGGTGATGAGTTCGAAACAGCAATACATCCCCTAGTAAGTCGACACTATTTTCATAAGATAAAGCCAACAGGGTGTATTATCATAGCAACTGCAAAATAACGCCTTTGTGGTCAATATCATAGATATAAAATCAACATAAAAAAAAGCCGCTATCGCGGCCTTTCTATTATCATTTCAGCCCCTAATAAAAAGCTGAGCCGATAAGTTAATAGCCATTAGCCATCATCACTAAAACGATAACGAACACTATCACTCGTGTTCAGCCTAGTCTGGTCGAAGTCATCTAAATGGTGGCGTTTGATCAACGCTCGTAAGTTGTCCACATAGGCCTGACCGCGGCTAGAGTAATGCAGCAGAGATTGCACCAACTCATAGCCTGTTAACTTTTTTTGTGTCCGCAGCTGCTGCCGCAAAAGCCTAAGCTCCTTGTAAGCTCTTGTCGTATTGAGATTATGCATATAGCTTGCAGTGCTCTGATACAGATCATTAAATGCAGCCACCTTCACTTGACCGCCCGGCGTCGTTAAAAACTTACCGCCATCGTGGGGCAGGTGCTCGCCATAGAGATTATTGCCCGCGATGGCAAAATGGCTTGTGCCCCAACCACTCTCATCGATGCCTTGGGCGAGTACCATGCCCGCTGGAATAATATCGATATGCAAGAGTAGCTCGGCAATCTCACCTGACTGAATCGCGTAAGAGTCTGACAACGTCTGCACCCAGCGCTTCTCGGCCTCAGACCACTGGGATTTAGGCTTAGCCGATAGCCTGTTTAGCTCATCTCTTACCAACAAAATACGCTCGTTCACCACCTTGATAGTTGGCAAGAGTAACCGAATAAAGCCAGTTGTTTTTTGCGATACCGGCAAGGCATTTAAATCGCTAGGCAGATTCTCAACAAAATAACTAGGCAATGTCTTGCTCTGCTCGACGGTCGTGAGCTGATAGTCGTTACCATCAAAGGCTGCGATAAGCTCCTTAGCAGAGTGCAGCATGCTAACGCTTACCTCTGGATATGGCTGCATAACTTGTTCGGGAGGCAGCGGCAGGCTCTGACTTAGCTGCAAGCTAGGACCAGCCAAGACGAAAGGAGAAACCAGTAAAAGTAAACTAGCAAGGATTCTTGAACAGGGCATTCGAGTGTTCTCAATTGAAAAGGAAAAGCCAGGCGAGTTTCTCAATATATCTCAGCCAAACCGTAAAAACTAGTTTGTATCAGGCTGCTAAGTCCACTGCAGTAGCCCTGATTAACAAAATAAAAAAGGCCGCTATTGCGACCTTTTTATTTACAAAGAACTCAGTAACTGTGTCACTGATGACTATTACTTGTAGAAAGCTTCAACCTGACCTTTAACAGTCATCATTAGCGGTTGACCACGACGGTCTAGTGCTTTGTGTGAAGGTACTTTTACCCAGCCTTCACTGATGCAATACTCTTCAACATCAAAACGCTCTTTGCCGTTAACTTTGATACCGATATCAAACTCGAAAATAGCTTCCACGTGGTGTGGGCTACGTGGGTTAACAGAAAGGCGATCTGGTAAAGCTGGTTGTGAACTCGTGTCAGTCATAATCGTGGCCTGTAATAAAAGTGGCAGTTATAGAAACTGCAGTAAACAAAAAGTGCGCTATTGTAGGCAATACAGGCCTAACGCTCAATAGTGACCGTAATAAATGTTAGTGGATTCTCGCGAGTATTCAAGATGAACTATCGCTTCACCCCCCCCCCCAGATAAAAGCAATGACCGCAAGAGTAAATGAAGGACTATCCCCCTCTAGTCACTGCAATCCTCCCCCTCTAGAAGCAACACTCATAATGAGTGTTAACAGGCTACTGCTGCGTGGCTTATCGCCCCTTGTTTTAGGTAACAAATCAGCTCGAAAAACAAGCAAAAACGACTATAGTTTACTTACACCCCAAACCGCCTAACTTCTCCTAGATGAGGATATTAGTGATGAAACCTGCCAAGCACTCCAGAGCTTTCCCATCAGTTTTTGATGACAACATGTTCCAAGGCTTTTTCAGCCCAGTATTACGCTCTGATTTTTTCAATAAAGCCAGCAAGATGCCTGCTGTAGATATAGAAGAAACGGAAGGTGAATATACCTTACTGGCCGAGCTACCCGGCTTTAGTAAAGATGACATTCATGTGTCATTAGATGATGGCCAACTGGTTATAAAAGCTGAACATGATGAGCAATTCGAGAAAAAACAAAGTAGCGGCAATATGCTGAAAGAAAGGCATTACGGCAGCTATTATCGCAGTTTTAATTTCGGCAAAAATATTAAAGAACAAGACATTAAAGCTAAATATGAAGATGGTGTATTGGAGTTAGTATTACCTAAGTCAACTAACAATAAGCAAGAGGTAAAAAAAATTAGCATTGAGTAGTCCCTCCCGCCATTAACCTAAATTATTGGCAAGTAACACCGTGATAATTGCTCGCAGCAGATAACAACAAGAGATTAATCAGGATGGAGTGACTGAATATGAAATTATTACATCTATGCATGCTCGCCCTAATTGCTGCAGCAATATCGGGGTGTGACAAGTCGGTGGATTCCCCTCAGGGTTTTAACCTCCCTGATGGCAATGTGGCCAAGGGAAAACAAGCCTTCTTGAAGTATCAATGTCTCTCATGCCATCAGTTAGAGGGTATAGAGCAACCACAAGCTATCGAACACTCTATATTATCAATCCCTCTAGGTGGTGAATCGAACAAGGTTAAAACCTACGCTGCTCTGGTCACAGGTATTATCAATCCATCGCACAGCTTCATAGAGGGGTACCCCAAGTCTGCGGTTCAAATCGATGGCAAATCTAAAATGGTGAGCTTTAATAGCGTGATGACTGTCGAGGAACTGGTTAACCTAGTCGTATTTTTACAGCCCTATTACAAACTGGCGCCCTCTCCCCGAACGGAATATTCCCCCTATCGATACGATAGGCCTTAACTAATAACTGGAGTCATTGAGTTATCGGGTAGTTGCTAACTGAGTAGTTGCTAACTGAGTAGTGAGGAGTTGAATAATTGGGAGTTAAGCGATGAATCCTTACTAACCAATAGCGAGTAATCACTACATCAAAACTACCAGATAAAAAAAGGCCTGCTATGCAGGCTTTTCATTGATGAACGCTATTGCTGCCTAAAGAGACCTTGCAGCTTATTGAACATGAGCCCAACAGCGACAACCAAAAACTGGACAAGGGCGATACTCCCCACCAATAAGAAAAGGGTTGGCACATCATCTAAAAACTCCATCGAAAACCTCTCGTTCAATTAGATCCCCATAGATAAATCGGGATGAATATTGCACAAAGGTTTGCGGTAGAATTTGATTTTACTCACAAAATAGTTTGCTTGAAAAAATGTTAATCTTAACTACAACGAAAATTAATCTTAACCAACAAAGATGGCAAAAATAGTAAAGCCTGATGAAACTCCATAAAATAAAAAGCCGCTCCCAATTAAGAGAACGGCTCAGCCCCAGAGGCTATTCATTCAACTATCGCTAAATATTAGTGCTGATAGGCTGAAAATTAACGGGTTAGATAACAGCGAACAAAGTTGGTGATTGCCACTAAATCGGCTACCGCAATAAACTCATCCGTGGTGTGCACCTTAGACATACCCGTCGACAAGTTAACCGTCTTCAAACCTTGTTCATTAAAGATGTTGGCATCTGATCCGCCGCCTGTTGGCTTAGTGACGGCTTCAATTCCTATGGCTTCAAAGGCAGCCTTTATCGCCACCACATGGGCATCGTCATCCGAGATATGGTAGGCGTTATAAGAACGGCTTGAGTCAATCTCTATACTCGCGCCATGCTTTTGCGCCGCCGCTTCAAAAGTCGACACCATATGCGCTACCTGCTTTGCCAGCTTGTCATCATTCAATGAGCGAGCCTCAGCCTCAATGTGCAGCTCTGGCATCACGATATTGGTCGCCTGACCACCTCGCACCACACCGATATTGGCGGTGGTTTCATCATCGATGCGACTCAGTTGCATCTTGCTTATCGCATCGGCAGCGACCGTCAGCGCATTGATCCCCGCTTCAGGCTCGAGTCCCGCGTGGGCAGGCTTACCCTTGATGGTCACTTTTAGGCTTTGCTGACCTGGAGCGGTCGTGATAATGGTGCCAATAGGGCCTCCCGAGTCGAGTACAATCGCTTGCTTAGATTCAATCTTGCTGATATCGAAGTTTTTAGAGCCGTGCATGCCGCGCTCTTCATAAACGGTAAACGCCACTTCGATCGTCTTATGGGCTTCGCCGCTCTCTTGAATGCTACGAACGGCCTCCATCACAGCGGCGATCCCCGATTTATCATCTCCGCCTAAAATGGTGTCGCCTTGAGAACGAATGATGCCGTCTTCGATGATAGGTTCAATACCATTACCGGGTGTCACAGTATCCATATGGCTGCTGAAAACTATGCTTCCATCAAGCTCTCCTTGCAGCTTTGCGTAGATATTAAAGCCGTTCGTAATAGTGCCAGGCACAGCAAGCTGAACCACCTCAAAGCCCTGTTGGCCAAGCTGCTCAACTAAGGTTTCAGCAACCGCTTTTTCATTGCCTGATTCACTGTCGATTTTCACCAGCGAGATAAAGTGTTCAACGAGTCTTTCTTGATTGATATTTGTCATCTGTGCGACTTCTGTTTGCGAAACGAACAAGAATCATAAACCCAACTGACACGCGAGATAGCAGGGTTACATCAAAAAAAGGCGAGAAAGAGTCAGTTGATTCAGACTCTGAGCTAACTTAATTCCTTATTGATTGACTATATGTTGATTTATCATTGTTCTCCATAGAGAATAACGCCAAGTGTAAGCGGTTTATTCAATAGTATCGATTTAGGAGTTTCAGTTAGATGATGACAAAGTGGGCGACACGTTTCTTACAGATGGCCGAGCTCGTTGGATCTTGGAGTAAAGATCCCTCCACACAAGTGGGTGCGGTGATCACCGAAGATAACCGGATTGTCTCATTAGGTTTCAATGGCTACCCCCATGGGATCTCAGATAGTGCCGAAACCGACAACCGAGAGATGAAACTGCTAAAGACCCTCCACGCCGAAGAGAACGCCATTCTCTATGCCAAGCGCGATCTCAGCGGCTGCGAGATCTGGGTAACTCACTTTCCTTGCCCTAACTGTGCCGCCAAAATCATCCAAACAGGTTTAAGCACAGTCCATAGCCCACAACCAAGCGAAGACTTTTTATCACGCTGGGCTGATAAGATTAAGATTAGCCAAGATATGTTTGACCAAGCGGGTGTCAAAGTCGATTGGATGCAGGTCGACTAAGACACATGAGCTAACAATCAATAAAAGGGCGCTAATTAGCGCCCTTTTGCTTTCTCCCCTGCTGAACAACTGACGCTAAATTGAGTTAGCTTTCACTTTTCAATATGCGATGTTGTTACAACATGATGTTATTGCTAGCATTTACCCAAGCATGTCTTCAGGAAATAAAATAATGAGTGAATACTTTTTCGCATCCGAGAATATGAATATCCCTTTTTACGACTTTCCCGATGAATATGCAGATGCGGTGCCTTCTAATCTGTTCACCCATCCCCTAGAGCCGGTGCCACTAGTAGTAAGGTTTGCCGCTGAAGAAAACTATCCTCTGGCAGATATATTCCTAGTGCCTTCTTTGTGCATCAAAGACGGCTTATTACAGCAATTAAATATCAGCAACACCTATGGTACCAATTGGGTCAAAATCAAATTAATCGATCAAGGTGAGCACCTTTACCACATGATTCAAATCGGCAACGAAATTAAAGCTATTGACCGCCAGCACAGCGAGTTCGACTACTATGATGAGTTTAATGGCGGTGAGTTTATCTCAGGAATGAAGAAACTCGTTTTAGACGAGAGTCGGCTAGCCAAAATCGCATTAGAGGAAAGGTTAATATTTCGAGACAGCGGCTGGAAGGATAAGGTGTTTTTTCATAAGAGCATAGTCAATAAAATCCTAGAGCATAAGCTGCAAGGCATCAGCTTCTATTCAGTTGATGGCTATAACGAATTTGGCTAGCTAGGCTATAGCTCCCCTAATCATCTATAAATCATGAAAAGAGAAGCACCAGTCTTAGGACAACAAGGCTTAGCTTTTGCTTTCATCCTTAACTTCAACTTCATAAGCAAAGCCGTGGCTGCCATCATAATAAAACTGATCAGCCTTTTTTAATTCAACATTCAATCCTTCACTACGGGCGTACTCATAGGCCGCTTCAATAATTCCCATATGGTTAGCTGTAGTATAGTGGTTAGGTACAATAGACCAGTCCTTATCCATAATGAGTATTCTGTTATCATCAGAGCTACGTGGCATATGAATGGCAATCTCAACACCATTCGATGCCTTAAAGGATGCTTTAGGTGCAGTATGGAACTGCATTGAAGTGTTGATTGATTTAAAGGTTGCAACCACAACGGGTAAGGGCGCCGCTTGCGCAGGCATAGAGACCGACACAGAAGCCATTAAAATAGCGATGGCAGACAGCAGTGTTTTAGTAAAAGATGCTTGAGTTAAGTTCATAGTATTCCCCAGTAAATTTAATGGTTCTTGATAACTAAATTGATGGGATACATATTAACGAGCAAAGTATTGCTAAGCTTTTATAAGAGTTTTAGTGAAGCCCTGAAATGGAATCCCCCGTATCGATATTCAATGCAATAACCTTGCCCAGCATTAAAAATACCAATAACCCGCGAGTGACTTTCAGTAAGTGGCTAGCTCAACCCTGGTGTGATCCGCAGTGATGCAAATACACACCAGATCACACTAAAGCTATGTACCTGTGTTGCTTTTGGTCCAGTGTTAATCGTTGCAAAAGGTGTGGGTTAACTGGCGCCAATCAGTCTCATCCCCTCTTAGCGCATCGACTGGAATACTATAGAGACTGCTTCCAAAGTCTGTATATAAATAGCTTAAGATAGCGATATGATTTTCAGGCAGGTACGGCTCTTCAGTGAACGCTCCCTCTTCAGTAAAGACTTCCCGTGTGCGCGCTTCAACCCGAGGCATTAAGCCATAGTCATAGTACAAATCGGTATAAAGTTCAGGATCGATTTCTAAGCTATTTTTGTCGATAACCGCAGTAATATCAGCTTCACAAGCTGGCAGTTGAGTATATGGTTTCCAACTAAGAGGGTATTGGCCGTTCCTGCGATGGTTAACGTCGAAACCCGAGGGCGCTAGATAGTCCCCTGTTATCGATCTGTCTCGGTATTCTACCCAATTGAGGCTCTCCATATCGGCCTGCGTCCAGAATATCGCTTCGCAGCGACCCGTTGGCTCTTCTCCCTCATCTGGCTCTTGAATATAAACCTGCAGTAAGCCTTTACTTGGAAGGGCGGGATTACGCCCTTGTAACTCTTCAAAGTTAATCTGCAAGGCAAGCCTTAGGCTCTCATCATTGGCGATAAGCTCCAAATTAGCGCGAGCACTAGCGGAGTCAGGACTGGGCAGCCAAGGGGCGCCAGCGATGCGACTCTGGAATTCATTACTATACTCTGCTGCAAGCATATGAAATCCAACGCAGAGGTCATCGAACAGCGCTTCTAGCTCATGCAGCTGCTTTAAGCTTTCTCGCTTATTTGCAAACGCTTGCATATAAAACTCACTACCGGATTGAAATTGATTGGTTAAGCCTGCCTGTTCAAACTTAGCTAACAAGCGTAAATAGGGCTCAGCTAAACGGGCTTTCTCAGTAATATCTTCAAGACCGCAACGCGCCGATGGCATTAACTCATCTAATTTATCCATCATGTTATTGGCTTTAGTGAGCTGGAAATGGCCCTTAGGTAAATCAACACTGTATGGATAGAGACTTGCTTCTTTGGCCGGATCAAAACTTGATTGGTTAAGCAGCCAAGATACCAGCTCAACACATGGGAAGGGTTTCGCAAAAATATATTCTAAGGCGCTACGCCCTTTACCATCACGCTCATGAATGTCTTGCCCTGCAGCGAGCATATTTTGTAATGCTGGCTGATATTCGCCAAACTGCTCATTCGACTTTATCTTTTTAAAAAGCCAAAACCACTCTTTCAACATAACTGCCCTTAAGATGACAAAGGTTAAACATAAGAAAGCCAGCCATTATCCATCATGGGTGAGATAAGAGTGGCTTTAGCAAAAGCATTAATTTTTAGCAATGAGTTACTGCAATGGGTTTTCACCACTAGAACCCTGAAAAATAGAATCGACCCGCTTGCTCCAAGATGATGTAACGGTTGCCTTGCTCGGAGCGATAGTTATAACAAGTATTAATCGAGTCCGCGATAGAACAGTCATTGATCGACAAGCTAAATTGAAAAAGTGAGAGTTAAGAGTGCATCCATGAGGTAGCAGGTAAAGAAAGCGTAAAAACACCTCATAGGATGACTATCTATTTGAATAAAACAGTGGGCGCAGTATGTGTGCGTGAATATCCTTGATTATAATTTGAAGCTTATAACTACATTTATCATCTGCTCACTCTATAAAATCTTTCCCGTTAACTTACCTGCTTTTAGGCTTACACCTAACAATCTTCATCTTCAGAATTAATCAAGTCCCGAGTATTAACTCCAATATATGCCATTCACTGATGCTATTCGCTATGGCGTCATATTTATTATGCTAAATTCGCAATAAAACAATTATCAAACCTAAAATATTCAAATTAAAACTCGCCATATAGGTATGCAACGCCTTAAGCAAAAATGCCATTCGATTGACAAATTACCTCACCAGCAAGCTTAAAATAATCTTAAAAATAGCTTCAAACAAGCTTAACTTAACATAAATTGAAACTTAATTATTACGCCACCCACATAAAACAAGCACTTACAACAAACTGTTGACACTGAAAAAACAATCACTTATAACAATAGATCGTTATTCCCGAACAATATGGCAACAATATTCGAGTTTACACTGACCAGCCATTTACTCTTAACTGTAAAGGTCAGTGAGTGACTATAGCTAACAATAAAAATATGAGTTCTCAGTAGGGATGAATAATAAATCTAATAGTAAACCTCTCTATAGGCTGGCGATCACAAGCGATATAGCTAGGTTAAAGGCGGATAGAGTAAAGACGTTAATATACTAAAGCAGGTCACTGGCGATTACGACATTCGACTTGTCAATAATATAACAATTTCTGCTTACGATTTATTTATGACTCTCGAGCTAGTTGTACTCGAATAAGTCACATATAAATGAGGAACTAAAAATGAAGAGCAGTCAGTTATTAATATTACTAACATTAACGCTATCTTTTTCATTACTTGCAGGCTCTACTGAACCGACAGATGAGGAACGAGCAGTACTCGAGTCTTGTATGTCACTTAAGAATGCGCCTGAAGCACTCCCAGCAAACGCCTGTGTTTACTATATTCAGGGATTTCTGGCCGGCTCCTTAACCGCTAAACCCAATTATGTCTTGCATGAAACATCGGGCGCATTTTTAGATAGAGCCTACCGAACCAGAGTCGGAAAAGTGACTTCGGAGGAGAAGCCAGTCCAATTATGTCTACCTAAAGATGTAAGTACTGAGCAGTTAGCAGAACGCCTTGTTGGACATTTGTCGTATCCAATAGACTCAATGCAGTTGTTACACTCACAAATATTCAATGCTCTCGCAATGGAATCTTCATGTTCATAAACCACTGAAAGCCATAGATAGCAGTAATGGCACTACATGTGCTGCCTAGCCAACCCAATAAACCTATTGGTAAAGGTGAGAAAAAAATGAGCATCAATGAAGACAAAATATTAGATAAATTAACCCCCGACAAGAAACCCAAGTTATTGCCGAGCCATACACTTGGCCTCTGCTTAATCCTGTCTCTCTTTTGGTGGATTAACTCAAATTACAGCAATCCACTACTGCTATCACTGGGGGGCGGCTCTATCCTGCTAGTCCTCTATATTGCACACAGGATGGATGTGGTCGACCAGGAGTCTCTGCCCATTCACCTTTCAGCTAAAATGCCCGGCTACATGTTATGGCTAGCAAAAGAGATCGTCATCGCCAATATCTCTGTGGTTAAACAGATTTGGCTTGGCAATAGCAGTATCTCGCCGACTCTTGCCACCATAGACGCCACTCAGAGTACAGATCTCACCAAGGTTATCTACGCCAACTCCATTACCTTAACGCCGGGTACTGTCGCGGTGGGCTTAGTCGATGATCAAGTCATCATCCACGCCTTGAGCAAGGAAAATATCGATACCTTAAAAGCCGGCAAAATGGATCGCCGGGTCACTGAATTGGAAAAATGATGTTAACTGCAGCCACTATCGCAATTCTCGTTGTCATGCTCCTCGCTATCATTCGCTGCATAGCGGGGCCCACACTATATGACCGGATCTTAGCGTTCAATATGTTTGGCACCAAAACGGTGCTACTGATCTCTGTACTGGGCTTTCTAATGGGACGGCCCGAATTTTTGGATATCGCCCTCGTATACGCCCTAATCAACTTTATCAGTGTTATCGGCGTACTGCGCTTTTCTGACTCTGCTGAATTTAATCACCAGCGTCCAGAGGCAGCATCAATCAAGAAGGACAAACGATGAATCTCTTACTCGAGATCGCTAGTGGCTTTTGTTTGCTGCTCGGTAGTTTTCTATGTCTATCCGGCGGTATTGGCATCTTGCGCTTCCCAGATTTTTATACTCGCATGCACGCAGTAGGCGTCACCGACACCTTAGGGGCTGGAATGATCCTCATCGGCCTAATGCTACAACCCCCTCATGGGGTGGTACTACTTAAGTTGATGATGATCTTACTGTTCACACTATTGATTAACCCCGCAGCAAGTCATGCTCTGGCCAAAGCCGCCCTGCGTAACAACTTGGATCCAGTGCTCTACGAGCCAACCAACAAGGGAGGGAACAAGCCATCGAAACCTTAGTTGATGTCGTGCTATTAAGCTTTCTCGTCGTGATTGCTATCGCCATTGTTCGAACAAAAGATCTGTTGGCCGTGGTGATGTTAACGGGGATCTATGGCTTACTATCCGCAAGCTTCTTTGTTGTATTAGATGCTGTGGATGTGGCCTTTACCGAAGCCTCTGTGGGCGCGGGGATATCCGGTTTACTGATGCTGGCAGCCATCACAATGACAGGCCGAGCCGAGGCGCCTAAGCGCCATAAACCTTTACTGGCTTTACTTGTGGTACTTATCACAGGTGGAATGCTAATTTACGGCACCTTAGATATGCCCTACTTTGGCAGTTTCGATGCCCCTGTTCATCAACATGTCGCACCTCGCTACATCAATGATTCGATGCAGGAGGTCGGTGTCCCTAATATTGTCACCTCGGTACTGGCGAGCTATCGAGCATTTGACACCTTAGGCGAGGTAGCCGTTATCTTTACCGCTGGCATTGGGGTGTTGTCACTGTTGACCTTACCGCAACGTCGTAAACCTTACCTCGTAGAAGAGTCCGGCAAAGAGCAGATGTATAAGCAACATATCGTGCTGCGCGTGATTAGCAAAGCATTGATCCCTATCATCCTATTGTTTGCACTCTATGTGCAGTTCCATGGCGATTTTGGCCCTGGCGGTGGGTTCCAAGCAGGGGTGATTTTTGCCGCAGCAATCATCCTCTATGCCATGTTATTCGGCTTAGATAATGCCAAGCGGATCTTTAGCCTATCCCTGTTCCAACTGCTCGCAGCTATCGGACTGCTGCTATACGCCAGCGTTGGTGTAGTCTCGCTATTTAATGGCGGTAACTTCTTAGATTATAACGTATTAGCCGAAGATCCGATTGCAGGCCAGCACTTAGGTATTCTGCTGATCGAACTCGGAGTGGGCTGCACCGTCGCCTCGGTGATGATCATTATCTTTTTCAACTTTGCAGGCCGCAGAGAAGCACAACAGAACGGTGAGGAGAGATAATGGTACTCGGACTCTATAACTACTGGATCGTGGTGTTGCTGATGATGATCGGTTTTTATATCGTTATCGCCCATGGCAACCTGATCAAAAAGCTGGTTGGCTTAACGATTTTTCAGACCTCGGTCTTCATCTTTTATATCAGTATGGGCAATGTCGATAGCGGTAGTGCGCCGATCTTGGCCGAAGGAGTAAGCCGTTACTCTAACCCTCTCCCCCATGTGCTTATTCTCACCGCGATTGTGGTCGGTATTGCAACCACTGCGCTAGGACTCGCATTGGCCGTAAGGATAAAAGAGGCTTATGGCTCTATAGAAGAAGATGAGATTCAAATCCAAGATCAGCTTACCGAGGATAATTCAAAGTGTTAGCCCATCTGCCTATTTTACAAGTCGTTGTGCCACTGATGGCAGCGCCGCTATGCTGGTTCCTTGACCGCTCCAGACTGGTGTGGCTGTTTGCCCTCTTAGTGAGCGGCTTTTCTTGCCTAACCAGTATAGCCCTACTGCAACAGGTGATGAGCTCTGGCACCATTATCTATCAACTCGGCGGCTGGGATGCGCCTTGGGGGATCGAATATCGCATCGATGAGCTCAATGCCCTTTTACTGCTGATCATCTCTACTATTAGTACAATCGTCCTGTTTGCAGCACAAACCAGTCTTCAAAAAGAGCTGCCTAAAGATCGTCACACCCTGTTTTATAGCCTTTACCTACTGTCATTGACGGGCATGTTCGGCATCGTTGCCACAGGCGATCTGTTTAATGTATTCGTATTTTTAGAGATCTCCTCGCTATCGGGCTACGCGCTGATTGCTTTGGGCAAGGATAGACGCGCTCTTTGGGCCGCTTATCAATATCTGATCATGGGGACTATCGGTGCGACCTTTATCCTAATCGGCGTCGGCCTGCTCTATCAAATGACGGGCACGCTAAATATGGATGATCTCGCCAATCGACTACCCGAGGTTGAGCAAACACGCACCCTATTTGCCGCATTTGCCTTCTTGATCGTCGGGGTCTGTTTAAAGTTGGCACTGTTCCCACTGCATCTGTGGTTACCTAATGCCTACGCCTATGCCCCTTCAATCGTGACTGCTTTTCTCGCTGCCACGGCGACTAAAGTGGCAGTTTATCTACTGATCCGCATCACCTATACGATATTTGGTATCGAGCTGTCCTTCTCCATCCTCCCTCTGCAGAACTTATTTATGGTTCTCGGGCTGGTTGGCATATTCGCCGCTTCCACGGCGGCGATATATAAGACCAATGTAAAACATATCTTTGCCTATTCGAGCATCGCTCAGGTTGGCTATATGATCATTGGTTATGCCATCGACACCAGCACAGGGCTTATGGCGACCCTGTTGCACCTGTTTAATCACGCCTTAATGAAGAGCGCGCTGTTTTTGGCGTTAGGCGCGGTGATGTACCGCATCGGCAGCGTACAACTTAGCCAATTCCAAGGGCTAGGACGCCAGATGCCGCTCACCATGGCAGCCATAGTGGTAGGCGGATTAAGTTTGATTGGCGTGCCGCTGACTGTCGGGTTTATCAGCAAGTGGTATCTACTCCTTGCTGCGATTGAAGTGGGTATGTGGCCAGTGGCAGTGTTAGTACTGCTGGGATCACTGCTGGCAGTCGTTTATATATGGCGAATCGTTGAAACAGCCTACTTCAAGCCGCCGTTGCCGGGTCGTGAACCAGTCAAGGAAGCCCCTTGGACCTTCCTCGCGCCAATTTGGGCACTGGTACTGGCCAACATCTATTTTGGCATCGATACCCGCCTTAGTGTGCAGGTGGCACAGGCGGCCTCTCAAAGTTTGTTTGGAATTAACCCATGAATCTATCTTTGGAGCTGTTGCTGCAGCTAACCATTATCTTGCCTCTGGTCGCGACACTGGCGATCTGGGCAACGGGAAAGCACCCCAATCTCCGTGAGGCTGTAACGATAAGCATCAGCCTTGTGGTCCTTTTCTGTGTGATAAACCTATATCAAGGGCTTAGTGCCGGCGCATCTATCGAGGTGTTTTGGTGGGATCTGATGCCAGGTTTGGCTATGAGTTTTGTTGTCGAGCCCTTAGGGATGCTGTTCGCCTTAATTGCTAGCTTCCTCTGGCTCATTACCACCCTTTATGCCATAGGGTATATGCGTGGCCACGGCGAGGAGAATCAAACTCGCTTTTACCTCTGCTTCGCGCTAGCCATAAGTGCTGTTATGGGGCTGGCATTTTCGGCCAACCTATTCACACTCTTTATCTTCTACGAAGTGTTGACCCTGTCCACCTATCCTTTAGTGACCCACGCAGGCACTGAAAAGGCCAAGCAAGGTGGACGAGTCTACTTAGGCATTTTAATCGGCACCTCCATCGCCTTCTTCCTGCTGGCGATTGTCTTGACCTGGTTTGTATCAGGCACCTTGGACTTTAAACCTGGCGGCGTATTTCACACCGATGTGGATACCAGTTTGCTGGGCGCCATACTGGTACTGTTTGTGTTTGGTATTGGTAAAGCCGCAATCATGCCGTTCCATCGCTGGCTACCCGCCGCTATGGTGGCGCCAACACCGGTGAGCGCCCTGCTACATGCTGTAGCTGTGGTCAAGGCTGGGGTATTCACCGTCTTAAAAGTTTGTGTGTTTATCTTTGGTATCGAGCTACTGCCAACGCTGCCAACGACCGAGTTTCTACTCTATTTAGCGGCGGCATCGGTATTGCTGGCCTCCATCGTGGCGATGCGCCAAGACAACCTAAAGGCGCGACTCGCCTACTCGACGGTGAGTCAGCTGGGTTACATCACCATAGGCGCACTGCTGGCCACCTCATCTGGGGTGATCGGAAGCTCGATGCACATTGCCACCCACGCCTTTGGCAAAATCACCCTGTTCTTTTGTGCCGGCGCCATTCTGGTGGCAAGCCATAAATCCAAAGTGAGTGAGATGCGCGGCCTAGGCTTTGCTATGCCTGTCACCATGGCGGCCTTTTTTATTGCTAGCCTGAGTATCATCGGTGTCCCACCCGCTGGTGGCACATGGAGCAAGTGGTACCTGTTGATGGGCACGATGGAAACCGAGCATTGGGTCATTATGATGGTACTAATGGTCAGCTCACTGCTCAATATCGCCTATCTGCTGCCTATTCCATACCATGCCTTTTTCTCTGGCAAAGATCAGCCTGTGGCAAAAGCTGGGATCAAGGAGGCACCGCTGGTGTCATTAATCGCGATCACCATCACCACCTTAGGTTGCCTTATTTTATTCCTCTATCCACAACCCCTCTATGAGTTGGCAAAAACCATCTTAACGGTACCGGGAGTCAGCCATGGACACTAACCAGAAACAGAACAAGCAGTATCTCTTTGATAACCCAAAAAACATCAACCGTATTTTGTATCTTCTGTATACCTGTTGCACGCTGCTTGTGGTGCTTGATTTTGTCATTCATCGCCATGTGTACCACAGCTGGGAGAACCTGCCGCTGTTCTACCCCATCTATGGCTTTGTCGGCTGTGTCATCTTGGTACTTGTAGCACGCTGGATGCGAACCTTTCTGATGCGCTCGGAAGACTATTATGACGATCCCAATGACAGTCTTAGTGACAATAATAGTGAAGGCAATTTAGAAAAAACCACTGATGAAAACACCCACACGGGTGCAAGCAATCAGACTAAAAATAAAAAAGTAGGTGATCACCATGTGGATGCTTGAGTTACCGCCCTTTACCCTGTTCTTTATCGGCGGGCTTATTGCTGCAATGACCCGCGGCAAACTGCGCGGCGCGATAATGGTGGCCATTCCCTTCGTTAGCGCATTACACCTGTGGACAGTGCCCGAAGGCATTCACCTGCAGCTGGCGTTTTTAGATTATGAGTTGGTGCCCTACCGCGCAGACAAACTCAGCCTGATGTTCGGCTATGTATTCCATATCGCCGCGTTCATCTCCATCATCTACTCGCTTCACGTTAAAGATACCGTGCAACAGGTCGCCACCATGTTCTATGCGGGTAGTGCGCTAGGCGCGGTATTTGCGGGCGATCTGCTGACGCTATTTGTGTTCTGGGAGCTACTGGCCTTTACCTCGGTATTTCTGATCTGGGCGCGCAGAACCTCCCGCGCCTATCATGCGGGTATGCGCTACCTGATCATTCAAGTGCTGTCTGGCGTGATTTTGCTGGTAGGCGCGCTATTTTACGCCGCCGAAACGGGCTCACTGGCCTTTAGCTACATAGGCCTAGAAGGGATCGCAGGCTGGCTGATATTTATCGCCTTTGGTATTAAATGTGCCTTTCCTTTTGCCCATAACTGGCTCACCGATGCCTACCCAGAAGCCACACCAACCGGAACGGTTATCCTCAGTGCATTTACCACTAAAGTGGCCGTTTATGCACTGGCTCGCGCCTACCCCGGCACCGAGCTGCTGATCTACATTGGCGCAGCCATGACCTGCTTCCCGATCTTCTTTGCGGTGATTGAAAATGATCTACGCCGAGTACTGGCCTATAGCCTGATTAACCAGGTCGGCTTTATGGTAGTCGGCATCGGCATTGGCACCGCACTGGCAATCAACGGCGCGGTTTCCCATGCCTTTAACGATGTGATCTTTAAAGGCCTGCTGTTTATGAGCATGGGCGCAGTGCTACATATGACAGGCCGAATCAACGGCTCAGATCTCGGCGGCCTGTATAAAACCATGCCCAAGACCACGATTCTGTGTATCGTTGGCGCCGCATCTATCTCGGCCTTCCCACTGTTTAGCGGCTTCGTTAGTAAGTCTATGGTGATGTCTGCCGCCCTTGAAACCGGACACGACTGGGTTTGGTTGATGCTGCTGTTCGCCTCTGCAGGTGTGTTCCACCATGCCGGGATCAAGATCCCCTACTTTGCCTTCTTCGCCCACGACTCGGGGCTGCGTGCCAGCGATCCGCCTAGCAATATGTTGTTCGCCATGTTTATCGCTGCCAGTCTGTGTATAGCCATCGGCATCTACCCTGCGGCGCTATACTCGCTGCTGCCATATGACACGGGTTACAACCCTTATGATGCAACCCACGTATTGGCACAGACTCAGTTGCTGTTCTTCTCTGCCTTAGCCTTTGTTTGGTTAAACCTCAGAGGCATGTATCCGCCAGAGCTACGCTCGACCAACTTAGATGTAGATTGGATCTACAGGCGCGCCATTCCCTCAGTGCTACACAAGTTGTTCGCAGTAATATGGAAGCTTGATAGGGCGCTACGCCAAGCGATACGAGGCAAACTAAGCCAATACCAGTCCATTATTGCCAACAAGCATAAGGGCTTAGGAGGCTTACTATCGGGCTCTTACCCATCGGGCAACATGGTACTTTGGGTCGCCGTGATCTTGGCCTCATACCTGTTTATCGGTTTTCTTGGCTAGGGAAGGTTGAGAGCTGAATTAGATGTTAACCGTGGTCGAATTAGTGCTATCAACTAATTCGACCACCTAACCTTAACCCCTACTGCGCGATACTTAACGCATCAAAAGGCTGTCCTGGAGGGTTACTATAGATAGTACGTAATACCCTCTGTGCATTTTGATTAAATGCACCGCCATTACCAAAGCCATCGAAGTGGTTGTTCATGCCAAGAGCATGGCCTAGCTCATGAAGGGTAACTTCGTTATCAGCAACGGTTGTACAGCTTGGATCTGGGGTCGGGCTTCCGCTATCGATATTGATCCAGGTAAATGTATTGCCTATAGGCTGAATGATACCGTAATCAAGTCCAACACTATGGTTGACAATGTTAGTCGTCATAGGCCCTACAGATACGGTGCCTGAACCGCAATTACCTGCAGTGGTACCTTGGCTCCAAATAAAGCCCCAGTCCGTAGGGACACTTGAGTAATCAATGTTATTCGTGTCGCTGATATCCAGCTTAATCACGCCTTTTCTATCAAATAGCTGATAGCCAACTAAACTTTCCGCTTTATTCATTGCGTAAGTAAAACGGGGGTCTTCAGCGTTGAGGAAATAAACAGGGATAAGCCCCCCCTCAGGCCAACGTGTCAAACTTGGGCTTTCTGCAGGCGCTGTACCATCCTCAAAACAATACACGCTATTACAAGTAGCCCATGTCAGATCTATCAGCCCCCAAGCGCCATAAATATTTTGAGTACATAAGCCACCTTCGGCCAAGTTAGTGCACTTTACCGTTTCAGCAATGATTGAGTCTGACACATGATTGTCACTACTATCACTGCCACCACAACCAACGAGTACGACTGTACCTAACATAAAAGGGAGTAAAGACTTCATCAATTCACAATTCCAAAGTTTAGCCAAAAAATACATAGAACTTTTCCCACTAAAACAACAAAGAAGGCATAAGCGATTAAATTAATAGGGAAAATCACGCGGATTATATGTTGAACATGACTGACAGAGGCAAGCTAAATCGCAAAATTTGCTAATCCGTTATACTTCTATCACATATGGATACAGAAATGAGTGGTGCGCTGCTACTTTTAACAAGGGAGGCTGACAGTCATGCCATTTTTGATGTACGCCTATGACTGGTTAATGAAAGTGCCAAGTTTGAAGGAAAGTCTTGTAATAACAATGACCAAGGGTTTAAATTCTGCAACTCAAGCTTAGAAGAGACTTCTCGCTTGTTTACCATGATGCATATAAGAGCCCTGGATAAATCTACGATGCCAATTAAAGATGAATATTATGTTTTTTCAAATGACTACTCCAAAGTCAACTTTGTAGTCAATATGAACGACAGTCGCAGATTGGGGATCTTAAGAGACCAAGCGATATCAACAAACATACCCGCCAGTTTCGAATGTAAAAGTCTGAAAACCTTCAAACCCATAGAGGCAGCATTTGATATTTCAGCTGGCACTAAGCTGCTGTTTGATATGGACTACGCAAAGCCGTTAGTTGAACTAAGTTTATATAACAACTCGCTTGTTCCCGCTAAGATAGTTGATAAGGACTATCTGTACCTTCACTGCTACAACATCATTAATATTCTTGATGAGCAGATAGGTTTTGACTTCGATAAGCTCAGTGCCATTCCCTTAGAAAACAGACTTGTGTTTACCCCCTCATTTGAGTCAATCATCGTTTTTTTCCATAAGTCTGTTATCGATGCCATTGAATCGGTTAAGAACCCCTCATACGCGAAACCGGTCAAAGTGGCTGATTGGACAATGGAGTTGGAGATGTCATAAAGTTAAAGCCTGAAAGCGATAAGCCTCTAACAGACAACAGAAAGTTAAATGAAATCCGAGTAAGAACCTCAACTCAAAAGAAGTAAAAACAGAGCTAAAAACATAGGTGAAAAGATAGCTGAAAAGATAGCTCCGTAGTCAATCGTTAAGTTTCCGTACAGCATTCTGTTGCTATATTAATCATCAAGTTAGGATGATTAAGCAGAGGCGACAGATGAAGCAATTAACTAAAATGCTAGCAACAACTGTGAAAGCGGTAACCACTATCACTCTGAGCTTATTTATCTCAATGGGTAGCGTTCACGCCTCCTCAAATACGGCGGTAACCGCTAACTTGGTGAAATCGAAAACCGATGACAACTTGCTTATCTGCCAATACCAGACACTAGCAGCTAGCCATTTTCAGGTATTTGATACCGTTTTAGATAACGAAACAGCCTGCCCGACCAACATACAGGTCGCCCCTCAGCCTATGCTTACCAAGGCTGAAGAAGCCCAGCTCAAACAGATGCTTTCTCGCCAGAGTAACTAAAAGTGAAGCCTATCTAACTTAAAAAGCCCCGAATAATTCGGGGCTTTTTTGAGTTTAATTCAGATTAAAATTTAGCTTTAACCCAAACCATGCGGTGGTCAGAAGACACGTCTTTACCATTACCGTATTTACCGATACGTTTATCGTTAAATAACATACGCCCTTCTTGGTAGCTTGCCTGCCAGTATACACCTGAATCTACAATATTGAGCGACGCAGATGGGATGGCGTGGTCAGCATTAATACCGCCGTACGGGTTATGGAATTCAGCGGTAATGCGGTTAGGGTAAGGATGTTCAGAGCTTCGGTCTGCCGCGTACTCAGCTGCACCATAACTTGTAGGATATAGGTCGCCGTTAGTCACATTTTGGTTAACAACAGGATCAGCGTGTAGCTCAGCCATGACTTCAGTAAGGCCATCACCCGCACCTGGAGCTGCATCAAGGTTTTGGTCACCTACAATCACGAAGTGTGCGCCTTCTTTTAGTGCACCAGTATTACCGGCGTCATCGTAAAACGCTTGTGCGTTAGTGACATAGTTGTGCCAGAACTCAACTTCTGCAGCGTTTTGAAGTTTATTCTTACCCGTGTCAAATACTGGTGGAGTAGGATGAGACATTAGGATATGGATAGTCTCAGTACCGTCTTTAGTCGGTACTAAGATAGGCGCATCAACGTGGTTTTTAGATGACAGAGTCATCTGTTGCCACTCTTCATCTGTGTACCAGTTTTGACCATCTAATAATGGGTTTTCAGCGCCTTCAAGATCTTTCCACTTAAAGTTTTGGAAAGTACGCGTGTTCTTAGTATCGATTTCGAACTTAGACATCAGCGCGAAAGCGTATTTACCGTGGTATTCGCCATATCCCCATGAATCATTAGCGTAAGCTGGCGTGCCAATATCGGCTTCAGTCGCGACATAACCATCGTTATTCAAGTCGAAGCCACTAAGACGGCCTGTATTGGTAGCGTAGCTTTCGGCAAATGGATATTCAATCGGCTCTAGGTTAGCTTCACCACCTGCACCATCGATGCTTTGAGCAACTGACAGATAGTTAGTTTGGAAGCCTTTCAGAGCCGATAGGTCTTCGCCAGTACCATCGTTATTATATTCACCCATCATTAGCACATCAGGGCGGTTCTTCTGAATAATGGCAGCAACGTTACGGATTTGGATAACTTTTGCCGCTGTAACTTGCTCTGCAGGCTCCATCGCATCGCGATCTTCCAGATAAGCTGCTACCAACGTGTTTTGCTCAGCAGGAGCGATCGCCATTTCTGCGACTAAGTCTGCGAATGTATTGCGATCAAAAGAGAGATTATAAGTCGCAATTTTGACTTCAGTATGATCAACATACTTTACGTCATCATCATTACAACCCGATAGTAGTGCAACGCCTACAGCTAAAGCTGCGGCAGTTTTTAGTAGTTTCATATAGTGACCCATCTTTAATTTATTATATTGGCTCAATTAATTTGAGCTCCCGATGGAGTCTATACAGGTGTATAGAAAAAGATAGAAGAGTCCTATCTTTTTGTGACTTAGACCATTAGCTTGCCAAGATAAACAGCACGGAGTTAACAAACTGTCATGATTAAACAGCTGCATAATTAAATTGGGCTGTACCTAGGTAGCCTTAGTGCATGCTTCTGTTGCTGAGTTGCTGAGTTGCTGAAAACAATTAAGCGCCCATCGCGCAATACAAGACTGGAAAACCTCTTACTCTGCAAACCACGCGGCCAAGTAAGAGGTTAATATCTGAATTGATAAGTAAGGGCTTTACAGCCCCCTATACGCGACCTGCGCACCATCTTGAGAGATAATTTCATCCCCTTGGATCACCAGTCCAAAGCCATGCTCTTCATCCCAAGCACATTCAAAGAGCATCCCTACTGCGTTTTTGTCTGGGTGATGCAACACAAATGCGGAAAGTTGCATTAACTTAAAGATATCCCCTGCTCGCATATCGGCTTCATTCACCTCGCCGACACAGGTTTCGTAAGATTCTGAATCTTCGTCAAACACATCTAGAAATTCAGAATCTTCAAGCAGCTCTTGGTAGTTTTCATTCACATAATCGCAGACTAGCGCATAAATGCGTTTTTCATTATCGATAAACCATTGCTGCATATTATCAGCAATAGCCAGGTCTTCTCGGGTGAGAAATTCAACACTGCCGTAGCCTTGAAAATCATGCCAAGCATTCAGCCCAGCCGTACCTTCATGAAACTCTTCACCTTCTTTCCAAGTAATATTGATTGTTTTCATAATTGACTCGCAAAAGTGAGGATTATATTTGAAGTGATTTCACATTAATGTGCAGTCAAAGCGCAGAAAAGCATTTTTGTTATAGAAAACAAAGCAAAAGAAAAGGATTCTATGATTGATTTTTCTCCCCCCAATTGTTCAACCAAAATTGAATTTCTCTAATTCCTGTATTGCCGTAAACAAAAAATTTATCATTTTATCGTCAATAAGAAGCCTGCGCATAGGGCTCAACTGTGTTTCTTATTCTGCACTAGCTCTTTGAGCTTATAAGCACGATTTACCTATGGCCATTAAGACTAAATATGTTTTTCAAAAACTTACACTATACTTTTTCATCTCAAATATCGCCAATATTAGCCACAGTGCTAGGCTTGTTTGCACACCTAGAGATGCTCGATATTTCACAGGCCTATTTAGGTACAGTCACCTTGATTGCCATACATAGCTTGCTGACTAAACAACTCAAATTGCAACAGCGAACAACCAACAGCCAATGTCTCGGTTTTCAAGGAAACATCTCTACAGAGGGCAAATCTGATGTCATTACCGATTAGTGTTATTTTTAGCTTAGAGTGGCTTGCCGTTGTTATTTTTTATCTTGTTTTAATTTGGAGAATGAGTAAGTAAGTGAAAAGCAAAAATAAGGAATAAGTGGGGTCAGAGTAAACTAAAACTATTCATCTATACTCATTAACATAGTGAACATTGCAAAGGGAACTTGCACATGCCTAGAAAACCGAGAGCCAATCCGATAGGCATACCTCAACATATCATTCAACGCGGCAACAACCGCCAAGCCTGCTTTACTTCAGAACAAGACTTTATTGCCTATACCGGCTGGCTAAAGGACTACGCCAAGAAATTTCAGGTAGAAATTCATGCTTGGGTATTTATGACAAATCATGTCCACCTACTTTGCACACCACGAGAGACTAATGCTATTAGCCAAATGATGCAGTCCCTTGGGCGACAGTACGTAAGATACTTTAATTACACTTATAAACGCTCTGGAACACTATGGGAGGGGCGATATAAGTCTTGCTTAGTACAAGCTGAAGACTATCTACTGCAACTATATCGCTATATAGAGCTCAATCCAGTTAGAGCAAATATGGTCGATGAGCCTTGTAAATATCAATGATCTAGTTACCAAGTCAACGCCTTAGGCAAAGCTTCCGCACTATGTACGCCTCACCCAGCTTACCTTGCTATTCATCCTAACGATAAAACCCGACAAACATGTTATCGAGCCCTGTTTAAACATCACCTAGACACAAAAATGATTGAGGATATTCGACAAGCAACCCACAAAGGCATGGCAATCGGAAATGATAAATTTAAAGATGAAATTGAAAAACTAACAAACACAAACATGAGACCACAGAAAATGGGGCGGCCAACAAAGCCAACAGCATAAAGTTTACTCTGACCCCACTTATTCCGGCAACAACCGCCAAGCCTGCTTTACTTCAGAACAAGACTTTATTGCCTATACCGGCTGGCTAAAGGACTACGCCAAGAAGTTTCAGGTGGAAATTCATGCTTGGGTATTTATGACAAATCATGTCCACCTACTTTGCACACCACGAGAGACTAATGCTATTAGCCAAATGATGCAGTCCCTTGGACGACAGTACGTAAGATACTTTAATTACACTTATAAACGCTCTGGAACACTATGGGAGGGGCGATATAAGTCTTGCTTAGTACAAGCTGAAGACTATCTACTGCAACTATATCGCTATATAGAGCTCAATCCAGTTAGAGCAAATATGGTTGATGATCCTTGTAAATATCAATGGTCTAGTTACCAAGTCAACGCCTTAGGCAAAGCTTCCGCACTATGTACGCC
>NZ_JAKEVD010000030.1 GCF_022398325.1 Shewanella sp. Isolate13 | reverse complement strand
ATGTAATAAATACTTATAAATCAGTTCAAAACATCGAATAAGCAAAACGCTTACTCTCCTCACCATGTAAAGACAAGCAAACTTTAAGTAAAGCGTGCTTGACTCGCCACATTTTAACCGCTAAGTTATAAGTCAAGCTTACTTGACATCACTCAAGTGAAAAACAAGCCATACATAAGGAACTGTTACCATGAAGATCATCGAAGCCATCTGTGCCAAAGGTCTGCCAAAACGCGACCTGAAAAATGCCAATAGAGTTAATCTACTTGCACTCTTTTGGGCGCTCACATTAATGATAAGCACCTTCTTAAGTGAAAATGAATTGCTTAGCAGCGGCTTGTTAATCACCTTAGCATTCTGCATCCACACACTTCTCGGTATCGCCATGTTGGCATCCTATCGCCACTTTTTGGTACAGCTCGATGAGATGGAGCGCAAGGTTCAACTAGATGCACTTGCTTTGTCTGTGGGGGTCGCCATTATTAGCTTTTCCAGCTATTCAATACTCGAAAATAACGCTATTGTGCCCCCTCTCAATGCGGCATATCTCATAGTATTAATCGCTTTGACCTATATCGTAGGCATCATTAAAGGAAGGATCAGTTACCGATGAAAAACCGTCTAAAAGTGCTCCGTGCCGAGCGCGACTGGACTCAAGCCGACTTGGCAGAAAAGCTAGAAGTTTCACGACAAACCATCAATGCAATCGAAAAGGGAAAATATGACCCAAGTTTGCCTTTAGCTTTTAAAGTCGCTCGGTTATTTGAGATGCCAATTGAAGCCATTTTTGAAGATGAAACTGAAACAGTTATCGGCTAAGCAAGCATCACTCTCTATTCTGTAGATCTAAGGTTTCACTCTGAAATCTTAGGTCTATTTAGTTAGCTAAGACACAACTGGCATAGCGCCACCTCCCATTTAAAGCCGAGCGAAGCCCGTTCCAGTAATAAGCAATTAAACTCATATTTAGAAACAGTTGCACTGTTGCACTTATCGATGTTTTATTGAAAGATAACCGCCTAATAATAATTCAAATAGCTTAAAAAATGGGTACCCTAGCATGCGCTTAACTCCTCTATCGGCCATCGCCTTATTGGCAGCCAGCACCAGCGGCTACTGTCTCGCGGCAGTTCAAGCAGATACAACGACACCACAACTGGCAGACACCTATATCAACGATGCCATCTTACCGCCTATTATCTCTTGGCACGGTGGCAGTGAATCTCTGATTCTGGCGGCCGATTCGAAGTGGGCTACGCCATTTGAGCAAAACGGCCTTAAGACTAGCCCGAGTTATGATGAAACCTTTGCCTGGTTAGATAAACTGATAGCCGAGAGCGAGATGCTTAAGAAGGTGAGCATAGGTAAGAGCCCTCAGGGTCGTGAGATCTGGATGATTGTCGCCTCCAAAGAGGGAGCGGAAGATGCAAGCGCACTCGCAAGTAATGGTAAACCCACCTTGCTGGTGCAGGCGGGGATCCATTCCGGTGAGATTGACGGCAAAGACGCCGGTATGATGTTATTGCGCGACATGGTGTTTAACGGTAAGTCAGGACTGCTTGATAACGCCAACCTATTGTTTGTACCGATATTCAGTGTTGATGGCCATGAACGCTCAAGTGAGTATAACCGCGTCAATCAGCGAGGTCCGGTTAACATGGGCTGGCGCACCACAGCGCAAAACCTGAATCTAAATCGTGATTATGCTAAAGCCGACACGCCAGAGATGCAGCACATGCTAAGGGCTATCAATAGTTGGCAACCCGATCTCTATATCGATGTCCATGTTACCGATGGTATCGACTATCAATATGATGTGACTTTTGGCTACAACTTACCCCAAGGGAAAAGCCCATCAATATACAACTGGCTAGAGAACAGCTATCGCCCTAGGATTGAGTCTGCCCTATCTGAGCAGGGACATATTCCAGGCCCACTAGTGTTTGCCATCGACAATGCCGACATCAGCAAGGGCATGTCTCTATGGAACGCTAGCCCACGCTTCTCTAACGGTTATGGTGATGCTCGCCACCTACCCACAATTTTGATTGAAAATCACAGCTTAAAGCCATTTAAACAACGAGTGCTCGGCACCTATGTCATGCTCGAATCTAGCCTTCAAGCCATAGCCGATGATAGCACTAAGTTAAAATCAGCCATTAAACAGGACAAATATCGCTACTCACCAAGAGTGACACTCACTTGGCAGCAAGAGCAGCAAGCTCAAGGTTGGGACTTTAAGGGGATAGGTTACACATTGGAGCAGAGTGCGATTAGTGGCAATGAGATTGTGCGCTGGAATGGCCAGCCTCAACTGTACCCAAACTTGCCAGTGATTGGTGGCACTCAGGCCGATATCAAAGTGAACCGCCCTGACGCGTATTATATTCCGCCCCAGTGGCAAGAGGTGATTGAGCGTATGAGTGTTCACGGCATACGTATGACCACTCTCGATAAGCCGACTCAGCTTAAGCTGCAGCAATATCAATTTGCCAATCCAAGTTTTAACAACACTGATTATGAAGGGCGTCAACAGGTCAAGGCCGACGTAACCAGCCAAGCTGTCGATGTAAAATTACCTACAGGTACGGTTCGCATCGATACTAAACAGCCCTTAGGCGATCTCGCCATCTTACTACTTGAACCGCAATCACCAGATTCACTGTTCCAATGGGGCTTCTTTAATCCAATATTTACCCGTACCGAATATATTGAAAACTATGCGGTAGAGCCATTGGCAGCAAAGATGCTAAAGGATGATCCGGCACTACAAGCCGAGTTTGACAAGGCACTTAAAGATCCAGAGTTTGCCGCCAACCCAAGAGCACGTTTACGCTGGTTCTATGAACGTAGCCCTTACTTTGATAATCAATATCTAAAGTACCCAGTGCTTCGAGGTAACTAATTTCATATCCACAAGGTAACCATAAAAACAGCGCCAATTGGCGCTGTTTTTTACGCTTTTTTAGTGGCGGATATTGCGTAGGTTAGTGGTAAGCGCTGCCCTTTTTGTTCGATAAAATAGCGCTTTCGCTGCTCAGTAGCTTGAGGCAACTCAACCGCTACCGTTTCCTCAGTTAAGCCCTCGAAACAGTTGTAAGGGCTAAAAGCAAACTCATCGAATGAATTGATCTCTAACCCGGCTTTGATCAGCGCATTAATCACATCGGATAACGAGTGTGACCAACTCATAAAGGTGTTGGTATCATCACTGGCATTCTCGGTATAGGTCACTTCATCTTCTACGTCTGGCGCATCTTGATGAAAATAGCTATACCCCTCAAATATCGCCTGCGCCGGATGGAACTCCACCATATAAAACTGTCCACCAGCCACTAGCTTGTTCGCTATGATTTGTGCCCACTTATCTAGGTCTGGAAGCCAAACAATCGCACCGTAGGAGGTAAATACTAGATCAAATTCTGCCGCGACAGTCTCTGGCACGCTATAGACATCGCTGCAGATAAACTCAGCCTTCAGTTCTGCTAGCTCCGCAAGCGAGCGTGCCTGAGTAATAGCCGCCGGGGAAAGATCCACGCCGGTCACATCAGCCCCCAAGCGAGCCCATGAAAGGGTGTCGAGTCCAAAGTGACATTGCAGATGCAGTAGGCTTTTCCCCACAACATTAAGATGTGCTAACTCAATCTCTTGTAGCGAGCTGTTGCCTTTTAAAAAACCGGCAACGTCATAAAACTCTGATGTCACGTGGGTTTGTACACGTCTGTCCCAACCTTGCTGGTTGACCGATAAATAATCCATCTCTGTTTCCCTAGGTGAATTTAAAATCTAGATTCTAGGCCTGAGTATGTGCTGGTTCTAGGTTCTAGGTTCTAGGTTCTAGGTTCTTCATTATTTATAGCCAAGCCATTGAGTAAATTCACTAATAGTTACGCTTCCATCATATAAATTGAGTGAACTTACCACCTAAAACCCTATAACACACAAAGATAACAGATTTAAAACAATTAGATAGCATGTTGGCATGGTTACTGCTTTATTCACTGGTAAATACCCATTAAAAGCAGCTTTGTTAAGCCTGCATTTAACTCTTAAGGCACTTAGTACTTGAGATCAGAATAATAAAAGGAAGTTACCCCATGAAATCTACCACGACTTTGCTTGCTACCGTTATCGCCGTATCACTCTCAGGCTGCATCATCAATGTTAACGGTACTAGCGCAGGTCCGTTAAACCACCAAAAGAAACAGTTACAGATTGATGCTAGTCACATCGAAACCTTGGTCGCCGAAACAGGCGCAGGCGATCTCAATATTCAAGGTGTCGATGGGCTTTCACAGATCATGGTTACCGCCGATATCTACACCTATGGCGATATAGAAAGCAATCTCAGCCTCAAACAAAACGGCGCTAAAGCGACACTGATTGCCGAGTTCGACAGCAGCATTAACTTTCAGCGCTCCCCCTATATCGATCTCACCATACAAGTCCCCAGCAGCATGATGTTAGATATCGATGATGGCTCTGGCGACATAGAGATCAAAGGCCTGTCGGCAAACATTACCCTTGATGATGGTTCTGGTGATGTTTGGATTAAAGGGGGGAATGAACTCAATATCCAGGATGGCTCTGGCTCAGTAGAAGTCAGTAACACCACTGGCAAACTCACCCTAGAAGATGGTTCGGGCTCAATTACCCTATCTGGCATTGGTGGCGACACCCATATCGATGATGGCTCGGGCGATCTAAGCGTTAAGAACGTCAATGGCCATGTGGTGATTGACGATGGTTCCGGTGATATCGATGTCGATAACACCCTTGGCTTAAGCATTATCGAGTCCGGTTCAGGCGATCTTAGTGTTGATAACATCAAGGGTGCAGTGAGCATGCACTAAACCTATCACAGTTGAGGCGCTTCGACATCTAACATACTTAGATAGAGTGAATACCTTCCCGGCGCAGGCACTGCAGGCAAATAGACAGGTCTAGCCGTATTGTTTAACCGCTGCAGTGCCCTGCCCACCTAATTGAATAAGCTCAGGAGTGGCTTAATGGATAAACTGAAGAAGATTTGCAAAACAAACAGACAACTTATCATCTTCATTCTACTGATGTCTGTCTTTAGAAGTGCCGTCGCAGACTGGTACACAGTACCGACAGGCTCAATGCAGCCGACGATTAAAGAGGGTGACCGTATCCTAGTGGATAAGATGGCCTATGACTTGCGCCTACCATTTACGCAAATATCGCTGCTGACAACGGGTGAGCCTGAGCGGGGAGAAATTGTCGTTTTTGAATCGCAAGCGGCAACGAAACGCTTAATCAAACGTGTTATCGGCCTACCCGGCGACACAGTCGGCTTAAACAATGAAGTCCTGTCTATCAATGGCAAGCCATTGGGTTATTCACTCGTCACAAGTGATCGGCGAGAGTTAATCGCCACAGAAAACCTCAATGGTCTATCCCATAGTATCCGTATCGAAACAGATGCCAGCGATCAGTTAAGCAGCTTCGACACGCTGACCGTCCCCGAAGGGCACTATCTGGTTATGGGCGATAACCGCCGCAACAGCGCCGACTCACGAGTATATGGTTTTATCCCTAGGGATGAACTCAAAGGTAAAGCGACCAGAGTCGCGTTCTCACTGGATTATGAAGACTACTATCTTCCCCGTGAAGACAGGTTCTTCACGGATCTATATTTGAATTAGATAGCAGAACGTAATTCCCAACAATAAAAGTGAAGCAATAGCACTGGCACAAGATACCGTTGCGCCAGTGTCTATTTGACCAGTCCTTCTATCAAGGCGAGCTTCTTAGCTCTAGGCCATTTCTTCAACGCTATCTCACGCTTGAGTGCATCGGAGCGACTGCCCACAACTTCTGAGTAGGCCAAGCTCAGCGGCCCCTTGCCTCGTAGATATTTAGCCGACTTCGCATTGCCACTCTGATGCTCGGCAAAACGCCGAGCCACATCTGTGGTCACCCCGGTATAGAGGTGACCGTTAGCACAGCGCACCATATACAGAAACCAAGTCGGTTCAGTCTTTATAAGCACTGCCGTGCTCGTAAGCTCGGGGCTAGTTACAGGCTCAAGGCTGTTCACCGTCTCCGGCACTTGCACAATATCAGCCATTAACGGCTAGCAGCCTCTGTCATTGCATCTTGTTGCTCACGATACACAGTGTCGCCATTTAAGCCTAACAAGCCAAGGAAGAAGGCATACTCTTTGGCCGTATCATCATACTGACGATAGCGGCCACTCTTACCACCATGCCCTGCCTCCATATCTGTATCAAACAGCAGCATATTATCGTCAGTCTTAACCTCACGTAGCTTGGCGACCCATTTAGCAGGCTCAAAGTACTGCACTTGAGAGTCATGTAAGCCTGTAGTCACTAACAGGTGTGGGTAGTCTTGCGCACTGACATTGTCGTAAGGGGCATAGCTGAGCATGTAGTCGAAGTAGACTTTTTCATTTGGATTGCCCCACTCGTCATACTCGTTCGTGGTCAAAGGAATAGACTCATCGAGCATGGTGGTCACCACATCAACAAATGGCACGTGGGCTGCCACAGCAAAGTAACGCTCTGGCGCCTGATTTATCACCCCTCCCATAAGCAGACCACCGGCACTGCCACCAGCGGCGACAACTTTATCTTTAGCGCCATAACCTTGCTCAGTTAGCGCCTTGGTGACATCGATAAAATCATTGAAGCTATTTTGTTTATTCAACATTCGGCCATCGTCATACCATGCTCGGCCAAGCATCTCTGAGCCTCGCACATGGGCGATAGCATACACCACACCGCGATCCAGCAGGCTCAAGACCGATGAACTAAAGTCGGGCTCTACGGTATAGCCGTATGAGCCATAGCCATATTGATACAGTGGATTGGTGCCATCCTTATTAAAGCTGTCTTTACGATATACCAAGGTCACAGGAACCTCTTTACCGTCACGCGCCTCAATAAACAGACGCTCAGCCTGATAATCATCGGCATTAAACGCACCTAGCACCTTCTCTTGCTTAAGCAGTTCACGCTCGTTTGGCTTAGCCAATGCATATTCATACACCGACTCTGGCGTCGTTGGGCTAGAGTAATAAATTCTAAGCTTGTCGCTCCGCTGGTTAGCGTTAATATCGAAGCCAACCACGTAAGCGGGATCATTAAAGGCCAACTCAAATTCTGCTTGGCCATTAAATGGATAAACACGTATACGGCTAATGCCTCTCTCACGGGTTTGCACCACCATATAGTCGCTCAGCAGCAACACATCTTCGATACGTGAGTTAAGATCATGCCCGATAACGTCTTGCCAAGCACTCTTATCTGCAGCCTGGGCGATAGCCACCTTCATCAAACGAAAGTTGGTCGCCTGCCAGTTAGTGAGAATGTAATAGCTGTCGCCTAACTTAGACACTGAGTACTCATGCCCCTCCTCTCTAGGTAGCACAGGCTTAAACTGGCCTAAGGGCTGGTTCGCATCTAGCATATTAACTTCGCTAGTCACGGTGCTTTCGGCATGCAAGACGATAACCGATTCATCTAGTGATTTACCTAAGCTGATATAGAAGGCATCGTCTTGCTCTTCATATACCAGTACATCTTCCGATTGCGCCGTCCCCAACTTGTGGCGGAACACTCGATAGCCCAGCAGTGTCTGCGGATCTTTAGCGATATAGAACAGGTGTTGATTGTCACTGGCCCAAACGATGCCACCATCGGTCCCCTCAAGCCTATCGCTCATTAACTCGCCTGAGGTTAAGTCTTTAAAGTACAGGGTATAGATGCGTCGACTTAGCAGATCTTCGCCGAACACTAGCTTAGTTTCATCGGGGCTCACCGACACACCGCCCAAACCATAGAAGTCTTTCCCCTCTGCACGTTCATTCACATCCAGCAGAATTTGTTCACTGTCACTCTCTAACGCGGTTTTACGGGCAATAATGGGGTATTCAAAGCCCTGTTTGTAATAGCGGTAATACCAATGCTGATGCCAAAAATAAGGCACACTCGACTCGTCTTTATCTAGACGCCCCACTAGCTCATCAAACAAACCTTGCTTGAGGTCGTTAAATGGCTTGAACTCTTGTTTGGTGTAAGCGTTTTCTGCATTTAAATGGCTGATAATTTTTGGTGCCTTGCGCTCGTCATCGCGCATCCAGTAATAATCGTCGACACGCGTCACTCCATGGAGCGTCATGCTATGCGGAATTTTATCGGCTTGAGGAGGTTTAACAGCTTGGGTGGTGGTCATATTATTACATCCAAATAGCAGTACAGCGCTCAGTATAAGGGGGGCAATTTTCATCTAACATTCCTTGTGCAGTCTTAATCGAAGTCATCCGTACTTTGATTAGGGCGATCCATAAATCATTTAGCCGACAGTTTTGGCCTAGCTCGCCATTTTTACATCTCAGCTTGTCATTTAATTTAAATAGGCGCAATATTGCGCCACTCGGCTGATTTGTTAATCAATTCATTCATATTCAGCCAAGTATAATTCTCAGGGCGGGGTGTAACTCCCCACCGGCGGTAAGTTATACGGTGATAAGTTATCACCTAATAAAAGCCCGCGAGCGCCTAGTTTACGCTATAAAATAGCAATATAAATAGCTGCGAATATTAACTAGGGTCAGCAGATCTGGTAAACAGACCTTATCAAAGACGCCCGTCTGCCATAAGGTTGCACCTACTCCAGAGCCGACGGTAATGGGTACTCAACGATAATGTTAGTACGCTAAGTCCGGATGAAAGAGAATATAAGATTTAAGCAAATGATCCGTGAAGTTAATTTAGGCTTCGTGGTGGATTTTGCTCGGTTCTTATTATGCACATAACTCTATGGCGACTCGTTCGACAGCAGGGATGTGTTATTTTCTGTATGCCCTGATTCTGGCCAACCCAATGTCGTATTTTAAGGATGTTATCCATGAATCAGTCTCTACTTGCCCCTTATGGCAATGCAATTGAACGTGTTAATGCAGCACTAACGGCACTTCGCCAAGGCAAAGGTGTGTTAGTTGTTGATGATGAAGATCGTGAAAACGAAGGCGATCTTATCTATGCAGCAGAAACCCTCACTAACGAACAGATGGCACTACTTATTCGCGAATGCAGCGGTATTGTTTGTCTCTGTCTGACCGATGAACGTATCGAGCAACTTCAGCTTCCGCCAATGGTAAGCGACAACAATAGTCAATATGGCACCGCGTTTACCGTGAGTATCGAAGCCAAACAGGGTGTCACTACGGGTGTTTCTGCTGCCGACCGTGTCACCACGATTAAGGCCGCAATCGCCGATAACGCTAAACCCGATGACTTAGCGAGGCCAGGCCACGTTTATCCGCTGCGTGCTCGCCCAGGTGGTGTACTTGAGCGTCGTGGCCATACAGAGGGCACCGTCGATCTAATGAAGCTCGCAGGCCTTAAGCCCTACGGTGTACTTTGTGAGGTGACTCTAGCCGATGGCACCATGGCCCGGTTACCTGAAATCGTCGAGTTTGCTCAACAGCATGATATGCCTGTACTGACCATCGAAGACATTGTTGCCTACCGCAATACGCAATAACCCCCCTTGAATGAACAGCCGCAGTCACATGCGGCTGTTTACCCACACAGTTAACAACTACCGCTTACCAATTACTTATAGCCATTAGGAATAACAAACACAGCCTCAAAACCTTTGAATTAGACCATGTTTGATGTATTTTGCTAAATTCGTGACCTAGGCGTAACTTTAGTGAACATACCGAGACGTACCTATATCTCTATGAGTATTATCTAGCGCACTTTATACTCCATCTAGCTTCATTGCATTACTGAGCCTAAATTATCTCCTGCTGAGGATCATCGCCGAATGCGACCCGTGTTAAGTCGATTGAGCTTGAAACAGAAATTATTGCTATCTGCATCCCTACCTATGTTTATTTTGGTATTACTTGCAGTACTAAGCGCATCAACTCTCATCAAGCAATACCAACACGCTTCAGCAAACGTGCTCACGACTAAGATCACCTTAGGGATAGAGAATGTTATCTACGAGCTACAAAAAGAACGCGGCCTCTCTGCAGGATATCTCAGCAGTAATGGCCGCCTGTTTAAAGCCGAGCTGCAACAGCAATGGCTAACGACAGACCAAATGTTCCAAGAGTTGGTTTTCAACTCCGCTCTCGATAAAACGATCAATACGGTGAAGAGTGATACCGAACTATTTCATGCCTTACAAGATCAAATACAGAAAGCCAGTTTAGCACGACAGCAACTCGAGATAGCTCGACAGAAAGTGATCGAGCTAAACACCCCTGAATACTTCAGTTTCTACTCTCAACTGACCCAAAAGCTCATTAATTTTGTCTCACAGTTACGCTTTAAGAGCGATAACTCATATCAAGTGCTAGTGCAGTCAGATCTGATTAATATGCTCAAGATTCAGGAACTCACGGGTCAAGAGCGGGGACTCATAAACAGGTTATTGTCGGCGCAAACATTAGATCCTAACGCCTTCAAACAGATCGCACAGGTTAAAGCACAACTCGACAGTGTCATTGCCAATGCGATTTCCGTGATGACGCCAGATAACCTAAGTCGCTTTGGCGAGTTGATGGATAGCCCTGCACAGCAGCTAATCTCCAGTTACCGTACACAGCTGCAGCAACAAGTTAATCTGGTAGAGAAGACTGAAATCATCGACGACATAATCGGCTATGGTGGTCTTAGTTATAACTTTAACGGTTACCTAACGACGCTCAACCCCGCCTATTTATCGAGTTTTCGAGAAAATTACTTCACCTTAAAAAGTGCGTTAGATAATTTAATTAATCACCATACCCTAACGCCAACACAGCAAGTACTAGTCAAAAACATTGAGCAAACCGCTAAAAATTACCAAGCGTATATTGCAAAGGCCGAGTCGACTCAGCTCCCAGCTCCAGGAGCAACATTGGAGTTACTTAGCCAAGATATCGCCCTACATGACAGCTTATATCAGTTACAACATCAAACTCCCGTGGTCGATAGCGAAGCTTGGTGGCATGCCGCAACCGAAGGCATTGATAACCTACATCAGCTAAATACTCAGCTGACAGCAAATATCGCTCGCCAGAATGAGATTGAAAAACAGCAGATCCTCTCTTATCTCTATATTAGTATTTTTGCCGGACTACTCTTCTTCTATGTGGTCTATCTAATCGGCAGAAACATAGCCAATGACCTCATCGACTCGGTGAGAGGCATAGTCGATGACGTGGAAAAACTAGCAAAAGACCCGAGCCTAGTATTAGACCTTGAAGTTAAAGGCAAAGATGAACTTGCGCAAATAGCAGTAGCAGTTAACCAAATGGTATCGGAGCGAATGAAGTCTAGACGCGCTCTACACCAAGCCTCCGCCGTCTTCAGACACTCGGCCGAAGGAATTATCGTCACCGATGCCAACAACCGCATCGAACTCGTCAACCCCGCCTTTACCAAGATTACTGGCTATAGCTTAGAGGATGTCAAAGGCAAGACGCCAAACATCTTAAGCTCGGATCATCACCCGCAGGATTTTTACCAAAAGCTATGGCAAACATTAAGCAGTAAGAGTAGCTGGGAAGGAGAGATCTGGAATAAGCGCAAGGATGGCAAGATCTACCCAGAGTACCTGAAAATTACTGCAGTTAAGAATAGTAAAAATGAAGTGACCCAGTACATAGGGCTATTTCTCGATATCAGTAATAATAAACAATATGAGCAAGACCTCTGGTATAAGACCAACTTTGACTCGTTGACCAAACTGCCTAATCGGCATCTGTTCTCCTCAAGGCTACAGCAAGCTATCGATACTGCACAGAATACCGACAGCCAAGTCGCCATCATCTTCATCGATTTAGACAGGTTTAAATTTATTAACGAGCTACACGGTCACACAGCGGGTAACAAGGTGTTAAAACAGTCTGCAGCACGGCTCGAAGCCGTGTTAGAGCCCGATGACTCTATCGCCCGTATTGGCGGAGACGAGTTTGTGATTATCGCTCCACAAACAGGCAGCGTGAGTACCGAACAATTAGCCCAAAAGCTAAGCAATGCACTATCTAAGCCTTTTATTATCAATAAAAAAGAGACCAACATCTCCTCCAGCCTCGGCATCGCGTTCTACCCAGAAGATGGTCAAGATATTGAGATGCTGTTGCATAACTCTGAAACAGCCATGTATCAGGCAAAGCGCGACGGTCGAGCTCATTATCAATATTTCTCTCCCGAGATGAATGTTGAGATGCTGGAGCGGATGCACCTTGAGCAGAGGTTACGCAAAGCGGTTAAGCAATCGGAGTTTTACCTAGAGTATCAACCTGTCATTGATATGCGCAGCGGAGCCATCGTCAGTGTCGAAGCCCTAGTCCGCTGGAATGATCCTGAGTTCGGCATCATCTCGCCACAAGCCTTCATCCCTATCGCCGAAGAGGCCGGGTTGATTGAACCATTAGGCGAATGGATCCTACACCAAGCCCTCTCGGATCTTGCCGAGTGGCACTCTCAAGGATTGATGCTCAAGATGGCGATTAATGTGTCGGGGCGTCAATGTTTAAACTCACGAGATGTCAGCTTTTACGACGTGCTCAAAGACGCATTATCTAAACACGGTATCGCCGCGAAAGATCTGCATATCGAAATCACCGAGAGCATGTTGATCGAAGATAAGCCACGTTGCCTACAGACCTTAGAGGCGATCAAACAGCTCGGTATCGATATCTATCTCGATGACTTTGGTACCGGTTACTCGGCACTCAGCTACCTAACTCAATGCCCCATTTCGGTAATCAAGATCGATAAGAGCTTTATCGATAACGTGTTAAACAATCCATCTGACGCAAAATTGATTAAAGCAATCGTGATGATGGCGCAAAGCTTAGAGATGCCACTCGTGGCGGAAGGAATTGAAACCATAGAGCAGTGGCAATTCTTACAAAGTTTAGGCTGTGATTACGCTCAGGGTTACCTGATGTCAAAACCACTGCCTAAGGCACAGCTAGTCGCCTTTTTAACCCATGCACAACCGTTTCATTATCTCAATATTGGAACTGAGCTTAGCGCTGTTTAAGCGCACTAGAGTAACAAACAAAAAGAGCAGCTAACGCTGCTCTTTTTCATTGTTCTACAGAATTAAACCGCTTCGCTTGTCATCACGCTTGCAGACTCTTCAACCGCCATCTGCGCCAGATCTTTATCAACAAAGAATAGCGCCTTGCCATCTTCGCCAACAAGGCGGATCTTATCGACGATAGACTTAAATAATTTCTCTTCCTCATGCTGCTCTGACACATACCACTGAAGAAAGTTAAAGGTTGAGTAATCTTGGTTAGTGAAAGCCGCATGTGCGAGTTCATTGATCTTTTTAGTGATCAGCTGCTCATGTTCATAGGTGTATTCAAATAGTGCCAATAGTGACGGAAACTCAGCTTGTGGAGCCTCGATAGTCCCTAAAAGTGGCATACCACCAGTTTCACTCACATAAGTAAACAGACGATGCATGTGGCCCATTTCCTCTTCAGCGTGAGCACGCATAAACTTAGCCGCCCCTTCAAAGCCTTTATCTTCGCACCATGCGCTCATCTGTAGATACAGATTAGAGGAGAAGAACTCCATATTGATCTGGTCATTTAACTGGTCAATCATCTTCTGGGCTAACATATCAATTCCTTAGGGCTTTCAGTTTGTGGCGGTTATTGTTATCAAGCTAGCTAACAATTGCAATAAAATTTACTTAAGTGATTGTTAAATAAATAATAATGGTTTTCATTTACAGCGTATTACGTTACCTTGATTACGATTACTTTTAACAAAAAAAACCAGCTAAATCAGCCGTAAAGGATAGAGTCAACCCTGCGAATAGTCGTTAGATGTCTATCATTAATTACCACTCTATTTTAACTGTGTTTAAAAACTGCCGCGCAGATCATAGCCATCTAGATTCACCATGGCATAATGCTCTATATTCGTTTTTACTTAACGTTCCGATTCACGTCTCAAGGATAGATAGATGCAGACTCATGCAGATCCATGTTCGCAACCTAGCCTAATGCATCCCGATCAGGCTATCGTTAAATTACTAGAACAAGTAAAACCCATCACAGACTCAGAAGTCGTGACACTGCCGCAAGCTTTAGGTCGAGTACTCGCTGAAGATCTTGCCTCTCATATCGATCTTCCTCCTTTCGATAACTCAGCAATGGACGGTTACGCGTTCAACTTTGCAGACTTGGCTGCAGGCGAGCCGCTAAAGTTAATTGGACAATCTTTCGCAGGCCATCCTTTTACGGGTAAGTGCGTCAAAGGTGGCTGTATTCGTATCATGACCGGTGCGCCAGTACCAAGCGGCTATGACACGGTTCAGATGCAGGAAAAGGTTACTGCTGATGGTGAGCTGATCACCATTGAAGCACCAAAAGAGCTTGGCGCTAACGTTCGCTGCCGCGGTGAAGAGCTCACCAGTGGTACTAAAGTACTGGCAGCGGGTACCTTAATTGGCGCGGCCGAGATGGGCGTATTGGCAACAATTGGTGCCAGCCAATTACGTGTTAAGCGTATCGTTAAAGTGGCTTTCTTCTCTACGGGCGATGAACTGCGCCCGGTAGGCAGCGAATTAGGCCCAGGTCAAATCTACGACTCTAACCGCTATAGCATCCAAGGTTTACTCAGTCGCGGTAATATCGAATGGATCGATCTTGGCGTTATCGAAGACGATAAAGAAGCCATTCGCCAAGCCTTTAAAACGGCATCAGAATGTGCCGATATGGTTCTGACCTCTGGTGGCGTCTCTGTGGGTGATGCCGACTACACTAAGCAGATCCTTGATGAAGAGGGTCAGATCACCTTCTGGAAGCTTGCCATTAAACCGGGTAAACCTTTTGCCTTTGGCCACCTTGGTGATGCAGTCTTCTGTGGACTACCTGGCAACCCAGTTTCATCCATGGTGACTTTCTACAAACTTGTATGGCCGCTACTCAATAAGATGCAAGGTCTGCCTCAGGTTAAGCCTGTGACACTGAAAGCCACACTCAAGGGTGAGATTCGTAAGTTCCCAGGTCGAGTCGAATACCAACGTGCAATCTTAAGCTATAACGCACAAGGTGAAGCCGAAGTTGCTGTCACTGGCGGCCAAGGTTCTGGCATGCTGACATCGATGACCCTAGCAAACTGCTTCATTATTTTAGCCCAAGATTGCGATGGCCTAAGCGATGGCTCTCAAGTCACCGTCGAACCTTTTAATGGTGTGCTTTGCTAAGCTCTGCACTGCCTAAACATATGAGATCAATTTGATGTCGACCGAACAAGCAGCAACAGATGAAATTTTATCTGATGCAGAAATATTGCGTTATAGCCGCCAAATATCGATCAAGTCGATGGACTTTGAAGGCCAGGAAAAACTCAAACAAGCTAAAGTGCTCATTATCGGTGCTGGCGGTTTAGGCTGTGCTGCGAGCCAATATCTGGCGGTTGCAGGTGCAGGCTCGATGACCTTAGTGGATTTTGATACCGTTGAGATCTCAAATCTGCAAAGACAGGTTTTACATCAAGACGCTAACATCGGCCAAGCTAAAGTCGACTCGGCCAAGCAAAGTTTAACGGCACTTAACCCGCACATTCAGATAGAAACAATCAATGCGGTCCTCGATGATCATGAAATCGATGCACTCGTCGAGCAACACTCTATCGTGATGGATTGCACCGACAATGTTGCCGTGCGCGAACAGCTAAACCAAAGCTGCTTTAAGCACAAGAAGCCACTTATCTCGGCTGCTGCAATTCGTATGGAAGGCATGGTCACGGTATTCGATTACCAAGGCGATACTCCATGCTACCACTGCTTCAGCAAGCTATTTGGCGAGCAACAGTTAAGCTGTGTCGAATCAGGGATCTTAGCCCCCGTTGTAGGCATGATCGGCTGCTTACAAGCAGTCGAAGCCATCAAGGTCATCGCCAACATGGGGCAAACTCTGGCTGGACGCATCTTGATGATAGATGCAATGACCATGGAGTTTAGAGAAATGAAACTCCCTAAACAGCCACAGTGTAAAGTGTGTGGCTAGGTATTACCTGCAATAAATAACTTGATAAAAGTGGTCCATAGTGACCACTTTTTTATTATTTGCGCCTCACGGCTCATTGCAACTAGCGCTTACTTCGCGCCAACCTTATATTAAATAAAATAACTCTTTTATGAAAAATTTTCGTTAGTAACCGTATCGACTTAATTTAGTGATCAATAAAGACTGCAACGGAGTAGCCAATGAAAAGATCTCGCCATGTAATTAACTATGTAAAAATAGTCACTGTTAGCGCAGCAATGATGCTTCTCACCGCCTGTAACCCTGCGCAAGATGACACGAAAAAGCCTGTTCAGCTCGCCAACCCAGCTTCAACTTACTGCGTTTCACTTGGTGGAGAGTTAGCTATTGAAAAGCAAGCGGAAGGGGAAGTCGGTTATTGCACCCTACCGAGTGGCGAGCGTATAGAGGAGTGGAGCTTGTATCGCAGAGATCACCAGTCTGATGGCTCTAACTCAGAGGCGAGTTCCGAGCTGCATAAACCTCGGGTGGGCAAGCCGAATCCTGCGACACAAAACTGTATTGCCCAAGGTGGCAGCGTTGATCTTGCGACCAGTATCTGTACCTTACCCAGTGGTGAGCAAATAGAGCAATGGCAATTGTATCGTCGCGACAATAAAGTATCGGAATAAAAGTGAGCACAACAATGATAAGGGTTATTCAATTGAGCGCGCTGTCGCCATCAATAACCCTTTCTCAACCCAGATAGATACGGCAACCCCTCTCACCACCAGCTCTATCGGTGCCTCGCCAGATTCAATTATCGGGATCTCACCATACAGCCGCTTATCGTATTGAACTTCGTATAACGTCACAGACTGCGGCGGATCGACAAACCTTATCTGGGCAGCCGTCAGGCCTTGGATTGAACAGTACCGACCGCCAATCATCTGTTTTGCATCATCGATACGACTAGAGCTTACGAGTGTAAAATCAAGCTCGGTGAAATATGCCCTTAGCTGCGACAGCTGTGCGGTCTGCACCTCTAATGGTTTCATCTTGATGTGATTTTTAGCCACTTCGTTAGCAATCTTTGCATGCATATCACTCACCGCGAGCCCACGACTGCCGCCTACTTCTCCTTGCCTGCTTATCTCAGGATACCACTGCACGCTAAGTACCAAGAGTAATACGCTCGCCGCAAGTGCCACTAGGCTCTTAAGGCGTAACAAATACCAATTGCTACTTGCCCTCCTCACCGTTGGATCACCCGCTAGCGTTTCAGTCTCACGACTCTGCGCCATAGCAACAGAGTCGCTATCTATTGATGGTGCTTCTATCGAATGACTTTGCATCCTAGCCAATCCCTGCTCACTCAAGGCTTGAGTTTCAATATGCTGCTTAACTAAGGCTTTAAAGTTCATATCGGTGGCGTCAGTTTTTTTCGTCATAGCTATTGCCCGCCGATGTTCTGCGCCGAAGCATCTAGAGCAAGATCGGCTGTTTTCAATTTAATACGGTGTAAACGAGACAAGATGGTGCCTCGTGGTTGCTGTATCTCTATGGCAATTTCTGCTGCGCTATAACCCTCCACGGCCCACAAATAGAGCACCTCTCTCTCAGCAGGGTTGAGAAGCTCAAATAGGTGTCCAATGAGGTTATGCTGGATTTCAATCTCTTCTAGACAGGTCTCGTCGAGTAGCGCTGGCGCATTGTCATCGAGTGGCTCAAAATCCACACACTTGAGCCTGCGACAGTCATCGATGAACTGATTACGGATCACCTTTCTTAGATAGGCTCTTAACTGAATAGGCCGACTACTCGCCTTTAGCCAACTCTCTATGGCCGTTTGCAGTAGATCCTCCGCCTGAGCGTTATTTGCAGTGAGACAAAGGCAATAACGGTACAAACTCTGCAGCAGCTCTCTATCCATTCGATCCTGCCACTCCTAACGCTAATCGAAAACCACAGATCCACTGACGCTCAACCACTTCACCTAAGAGGCTAATATCTAGCTCCGATTCTGTAATTTGCGTGAGAGTTTGGCCTACAGATATCGCACTTAGCAATTGCATTAGAGCCTTATCAATGACGCTAAACTGCGCCTTAAAACCCTCTCTATGAATTACCAGATAACTGATGCCACTGCCGATAGACTCAGCGCTATTTAGTTGAGCATTATGCCTATTCCACACGCTCTGCACTGGATAATGGCAACTCAGTAAGGCTAGATCGGGGCGTAATAATAACGCCGCTTGCTGCTGCGCCTGCTCATCGAGTGTGGCTAGCAGCTCTAACCTGCAGTTTGGTGGCTGCATAAATCCATCGAGATCCATTGCATAATAACTTTGATTCAACAGCCACTCTAATTGGGCGAGTTCAGGCAAATACCGCAGCTCTTTAAAGGCCGTATGCTGACTGAGCTCTTGCGCTAACCATTGGGGAAAGTGCTGTCCATAACGATTCAAGTTACAGTCACTTAACGGGTGCCATTGCTCATAGCCCCTGATCAATTGCGTAAAACAGGTTTCCCCCACCACAGCTTGGCACAC
The DNA here is from genome assembly GCF_022398325.1 of Shewanella sp. Isolate13. Classification (GTDB taxonomy): domain Bacteria; phylum Pseudomonadota; class Gammaproteobacteria; order Enterobacterales; family Shewanellaceae; genus Shewanella. Next base: position 42,813 of record NZ_JAKEVD010000030.1, on the reverse strand, counting down.
GGGAAAGACCAACCGAAGTGCACTCAATAACGCTTGAAATGCGTTATTGCGGTAGATCTCGACTCTATTCTGCTCTCGCTCATTGACCAACTGAACAAGAGTTTCCCCATTGCCATGGGGCTCAAGAGCATGAATAAAGGCTGACTGCCACTGTGCTAAACGCATTGCCCATCACCAATACTCGAGTCACCAACCGCTCTAGCACTCAGATTTTCAGCGCCAACATTAACCATTGGTGCAGCTTGTAATATACCCGCCGCGATGGCTTGCTCTTGCAGTAATCGCTCTAGAGTCGGCAACTCGCTATCCCATTCAATCATGCTCGGGATCGCGCCATGTTGCTGGATATAGGATTCAAATGCCGCCCACACATTAGGATCAACCGGATGATTGTGGGCATCAAGCAGATAGCCTCCCTTATCGTGAAAACCTGCCAGATGGATCTGCTTCACCCGTTCAGTCGGGATCGCCTCCATAAAAGATTGCATTGACTGATTGAGGTTAACGCTAGTGACGAAGGCATTATTGATATCGAGCAGCAAGTAACAATCGGCTTCTTCGGCTATAGCAGCAATAAACTCCCCCTCGCTCAATTCATTGTGACGACAGCTCATATAGGTAGACACGTTTTCTAGCAGAATTCTTTCACCCATGAAGTCCTGAGTCTGCTTAATACGTTGACTGATATGCATCACCGCCTCTTGGGTGTATGGCAGGGGCAACAGGTCGGCAACCTTAAAATCATCATTGCCTGAAAAGCTGGCATGCTCAGAATACCAATGGGCACCACATTGCTCTTTCAAGGCCTTTATTCTTCTAAGGTAATCAAGATCGAGAGGACTCGGTCCACCTAAAGATAAACCAACACTATGGAAAACTAACTGAAAACGCTCACTTACGGCTTTGAGTAGGAACTGATTTAATCCACCATCTACCAACCAGTTATCAACCAACACCTCTAGCCAAGGTAGTTGAATATCCTCATCGGCCAATAACTGCTGAACATGGGGGATACGCAGACCTATGCCTGCGCCCGCAATCCTTGGTGAAGACACTAGCTTTTAGCCGGTTTTACGGCTTTAACTTCACCGCCTGTTATCTTGTCGCATGTGCCTGCTGGTACATAAATCCACTCGGTAGGCATATTGTCTTCTTTCGCTTGGCCTGCACAGCCATGGCTACCGTCTAAGGCCCCACAATCATTAGCACCGGCCTTGGCAATACCGGCACACTTCTCCCACTCTTTGGGCTGATCAGGGACAGCTTGTGCTCCCAGCGAAAGACTAGCGGCAAGAATGCCTGCGACTGTTGCACCTACGGCTGTTTTAGTCGATTTCATATCGGAATGTCCTTTTGATTAATGAGATGTTCAATAGCTATAACGAATCGAAATCGTTATTGATTGCATCATGGTCAAAATTAATTCTAGTCGCTCAGCAGGCTAACGGGAGCAAGTTCCAGCTTTACACCGCCGTTTGCCCGTTAATAGATAAGAAATTCGATATCGGTGCTTTGCAAAAAAGAGATAGCCTAAGTCGGCTACAGGTTTGATAAAAGGGGCCCTCAAGAAAGCAAACCACCGTCCTTTGCCTACCGCGTCCCATGCCCGATATGTCACGTCTAGCCCTTTGATTAACGTTCCATCTGCTAACTCCGCATGTAGGATCCGATTGGCGAACTTAGCATCAATATAGGGAAATCGAGTTTCAAACTCGGCTTGATTCAAATCTTGTAACTCAACATGATTCGCGCTATCCAGCTGCTTTATTTGCTGCATTTCTGCATCACATAAAGGGCAGTGCGAATCGTAAAATATTCTTAATTTCATCACTAACCTCCTATCAAAACCGCAATCAACATCAAAAAATGAGTCAGCAAGGCAACCGAAGTCAGTACGGTGCGCATTTGCTGGTATTCATCCTTTACAGGTAAATTTTGAAAGTTCTTCTCAACACCCAGCAAGCTAAAATAGCCAAAAGCGAGAATAACCAGTGCAGCCATCGTTTGATCTATCATTAATGCCAGCCATGCCAGAAGCGCGTACAAGTTGCTGAGAATAAGCAAGTTAGCCAGATTAGCTGCATGTAGGTATAACACTTGTCCCCACAGAGTACCTGCGAGAAAACTAAGAATAATGGCGCTATAACTAACAAAAGCAAATTCGGGCTCAAACCAAGGCAGGCTCCAACCAACCAAGCTCATTATCGTGGCGATAATAAATGGCAAAAGCCCCGCATAACCGAGCCTACGCCAAACTTGTTGATGACTTTTCACTGCAATCTCCTCACTAACATTCAACAAGCCTGTACGAAAGAGTAACCAGTTTAGATCTCCGAAAAATATCTCGTATCGGCAAATGATCTAAATAACCCAATACTCCGTATTACTTCTGTAGTTAAAAGAAAAGGATGAAGAATGACGACTAGCATTGCCACCATCAAAATCACCAACTTACGTCTAAGAACATTCATCGGCTTCAATCTAGAAGAGCGACAAAAAATGCAAGATGTGGTGATTAATATCGAGATCCAATATCCGGCCAAAAACGCTATTTTAGAAGACGATGTTGAAGCTGCGCTCAATTACAAAAAAATTACCAAAGCAGTCATTCATCATGTTGAACACGGGCGCTTCTTGCTGCTTGAGAAATTAGTGTCTGACATACTTGATATCAGTAGTGCCCACTCTTGGGTTCAACTTGCTCGTGTTACTGTCGATAAACCCCATGCCCTACGCTTTGCAGATTCCGTATCTCTTACACTTGAATATCACCGTGAATAACATTTAGGCGTTAACCCCATGGAGGAGCCAACTATGGACTTATCCCAAGCCGAACAGGTAAAAAAAGCCCTCATAGCTCAGGGACTTGAAACACCACTCATCCCATCCGATATGGATAATCAGCAAAAATATGAGCGTATAAAAGGCTTAATGACAGAAGTGGTTTCAACCTTAGGGTTAGATTTGAGTGACGATAGCCTTTGTGAGACCCCTCACCGAATCGCCAAAATGTATGTTAATGAAGTTTTTGCCGGCCTAGACTATGCCAATTTCCCTAAAATTGCCCAAATAGAGAATAAGATGGGCGTCGATGAGATGGTAAAAATCAGTGATATTAGTGTTGTAAGCACTTGTGAGCATCACTTCATTACTATTGATGGCTTAGCAAAAGTCGCTTACATTCCCAAGGATACTATCATTGGTTTATCCAAGATTAATCGTCTCGTGCGCTTTTTTGCGCAACGGCCACAAGTTCAAGAACGCCTCACTAAACAGTTACTGGTGGGACTACAAACGCTACTGACAACAGAAGATGTCGCAGTCAGCATTGAGGCCACCCACTACTGTGTAAAGTCTCGTGGCGTTATGGATACGCAATCACAAACACAAACGACGGCACTTGGCGGTTGCTTTAAAACCAACTCAGCGACTCGCATCGAGTTTCTCAGGTAATCAACGGGAGTAAAATGACAGCAACGGTATTAATAACGGGGGTAGGAAAGCGGGTCGGCTTATACCTCGCCCACCATCTAACAAAGGTCGGCTATCAAGTTTTGGGGACCTACCGAACATTACGTCCTGAGCTACAACAACTTGAAGCCCAAGGCGTGGTTTTATACCCTTGTGATTTCTATAGCAATGAGCAAACCAATGCGCTAATCGCAATCATACAAGCGTCTCATTCCAGCCTTAACGCCATTATTCACAATGCCTCAGATTGGCTGCCAGATGACGACTCTTCGGCAATCGTAACGATCGAAAAGATGATGCAGATCCATGCCACTGCGCCTTACGCAATTAACTTAGGCCTAGCGCCGTTATTGCAAAAAAATTCAGCCTCATACAGCGATATCATTCACATCACAGATTATGTTGTGGATAAAGGGAGTAAAAAGCATGCTGCTTATGCTGCAAGTAAAGCAGCACTGCACAATTTAACCCTCTCGTTTGCTGCTAAGTTCGCCCCTAAAATCAAGGTCAATAGTATCGCCCCCGCTCTGCTCATGTTTAATCCTGAAGACGATGAAGCTTATAAGCAAAAAGCGCTACAAAAAGCATTAATCAAACAAGAAGGTGGAGAGGTCGAAGTGCTAAAGGCTGTGCAGTATTTATTTGATAGTCATTACATCACTGGCCAAGTAATAAAAGTTGATGGCGGACGCCATCTTGCTTAACACTCAACAAAAAAGGCACGCGAATGCGTGCCTTTTTCTAGTAGATACAAACCACTACAAGATAAATTTAATGTAGCCCTGCAATACCACTAGGTTAACGATATCAATAAAGAAAGCACCGACAATAGGTACTACCATAAAGGCTTGTGGAGAGGGGCCATTTCGGGATACCAATGCCCCCATATTCATGACCGCTGTCGGCGTAGCCCCCATACCAAAACCACAATGACCACCCGCCATTACCGCAGCATCGTAATTAGAACCCATCACCTTGAAGGTAACAAAGTATGCAAAACAGGCTAAAACCACGGTCTGTACCATTAAGATAATCAACAGTGGAATTGCGAGATCAAAGATTTCCCACAGTTTTAGGCTCATTAAGGCCATAGCAAGGAATAGAGATAAGGCAACCGTACCTAAGATATCGACGCACTCATTATTCATCTTGTAACCACGGGTCATCTCGGTGAGATTGGTGATGACCACCCCAAGAAATAGTGCATAAACAAACTCAGGCATCTTCAGCCAGCTGATATCAAAACTGGCAACCAAGTAGCCAACCCACTTAGCCCCAGCCACACAAAGCATGATGATAAATAGCGTTTCTAGCACACTCTTAGCGGTGACATTATCGATCTCTAACTGATCATAGGTTACGAGATCTGGATGGTCTTTATGATGATTACCACCAATACCGTAAGAAGATTCCAGCTTATTTTTATCAATAAGCCTTTGTGCCACCGGACCGCCGATGATACCGCCCATCACTAAGCCAAATGTTGCGGCAGCCATAGCGAACTCTAGGGTATTCATGTTGTATTGCTCGGCAAACGTCTGCGACCAAGCGGCGCCGGTACCGTGCCCACCAGAAAGGGTAATTGAGCCAGCCACCAAGCCCATCAACGGCTCTAAACCAAGGGCTGCAGCCAAACTCACCCCCACTGCATTCTGCAATATGATGTAAATGGAGGCGATACCAAGAAAAATAAAGACTTTTTTTCCACCACGAGCAAGCAGCTTGTAACTGGCCGCAAGCCCCACGGTACTGAAAAACATCAACATAAGCGTATTTTGCATCGGCAATGAAAACGCTAGCGTAATGTTTTGAAAATGAAGAACAGTAATGACTGCTGCGACAACCAAGCCACCGATAATGGGCTCTGGGATATTGTATTTTTTGAAAAAACGAACGTGGCGATTAACTGAGTGGCCGATAAACAACACCAAAATGGCGATCAAAAATGATTCTAGTTCTCCGATTGAATATACAGTATTCATGAAACTCCTATCCGTTAGGTTCTGTAGTAAAAAACCTACAAAACCAAAATTAGCCGGCTATTCTGTCATATTCATTAGGGTAAATAATATTAGCCGTGTCGGAATTATGGCATCTGGATCATGAAAAGCGATTCTTCGCACAAAAAAGAATCTATTCGCTGTCAATTTGTACTGCTTCAGCCGCTTCGAGTGCCGCTAACCTCTCACGCTCTGCCTTAGAAATGTACTTAGGCTTGTTGCTGGTATTGAGCTTAGCGTTAGCTTTCTTCACTTTGCTCATGTGTTTCTTGGTGATCTTCTTGGTGCGATTCATGGGTGATTTCTACATAAAGTACAAAATAGGCGAGTTAATTATAGTTGTTTCATCTATTTTGTTAAAACAAAATAGATGTAGTTATCATTACAGGCGGGCTTCAAATAAAACGGAACCTAACTGCCACGTAAGTTATGTAATTAGGTATAATCTTTTCCATAATCAATGCTGAATAATGTAAGAGCCTCAAGATGAAAAAAGTCGCAATTTTCTGCCATAACCTCTTTGCCAACGGCACAGTAAAAGTAGCTCTAACTCAGGCGGAAGTTTTGCAAGAGGCAGGGCAAGATGTGCATCTCTTTATTTTTAATAAAGAAGGTGACTTTACTCCTCCTAAAGACGTAACCATTCACTATGTTTTCGACTCACAGAAAGCTCTGTCTCTGGCGGCTCAAAAAATGAGACTGCAGGAGTGCGTTCACAGTATCGAACAACAGAACGGTAAGTTCTCACTCTTCCTGAGTAACTCAACAGATTGTGATGTGGTCGTGGATGGCTGCAACTTCGATCCTTGTTACTACTTCTGCCATTGCGCACTTCAGCAAGAATTAATTATGGAGCTAAAACGAGGTCCTATTCATTTCTTACGTCGCTGGAAGAAAGCGAAAGCCTTAATAGGAAAACGCATAATTACAGTATCAGAAGGCATAGCTACCGAGCTAAGAAACACCCGTTGGTTGAAGCCTCAAAGCGTACAAGCGATATACAACCCTTTTCGAATCGATGATATCAAAGCTAAAGCGAAGCAAGAGGTTGACGGTCTGCCAAATGAGCCGTTTATGATTCATATTGGTCGTGTCACAAGACAGAAGCGCTTAGATATTCTCTTTCAAACTTTGAAAGCAATGCCAACAGCCCCAAAACTAGTTCTATTAACTAACCGACCAGAAAAAGCTCGTAAATTGGCAAGAAAATATGGTGTTGAAGACCGCATCATTACACCTGGATTTCAAAGCAATCCCTATGCATGGGTAGCTAGAGCGGAATTGATGCTACTTAGTTCAGATTTTGAAGGCTTACCAACGGTGTTAATCGAGTCTTTGATTTGTGGCACGCCAGTCGTCAGTACCGATTGCCCACACGGACCAAGCGAAATTTTAACCGGGGAGCTAGCGCAGTACTTAGTGCCAAGACGACAACCTGCTCTACTAGCAAAAAAAGCCACCGAATGCCTAACAAAGCCGCCATTGTTAAATGAGCTTCCAATAATACAGGCCGTAAACAGCCAATATATTGCCCAGCAATACATCTCCCTATGTGAAAAATAAAACAATGACACACAAAAGCAGCAACATGATGATCACGCAAAGTAAACCGCGCCAACCATAATGCTGCATTTTTTACAAGCTAGGCTAAATTATTTGGTTGTTTATTATGCGACAATAATTGCAACTTTATCAGGCTAACAACACTTACTAACTTCATTATTACTCAGATTAAAATCTTAATACTGTTTAGTTAGTTCGTAGCTAACCACGAATTATTAGGTAAGAAATGAAAATCCTTGACTGCACCTTGAGAGACGGCGGCTACTACAACAATTGGGATTTCACCCCTGAAGTTGTTGAAGCCTATTTGAATGCAATGGCACTAGCTAATATCGACTATGTTGAGCTAGGTTTGCGTAACTTTCCTAAAGCGGGTTTTGATGGCCCTTTTGCCTACACCACCGAAACCTTTATCAAAGGCCTTAACCTGCCTAAAGGGCCAACATATGGGGTAATGGTCGATGCTAAAACAATCTTAGATTCTGGCATGCCCATTGAGCAAGCTGTAAATGCACTGTTTGTCGATGCCGTTGATAGCCCAGTACAGCTCGTTCGCGTTGCGGCACACTTTCATGAGGTAGAGAGCTCCGAGGCGATTATACGAGTCTTAAAAGCCAAGGGTTATATTGTGGGTTATAACTTAATGCAAGCTGGCGGTAAACCCGATGATATCATCGCAGAGAAAGCCCGCATCGCGGCTAGTTGGCAGGGGTTAGATTGCCTCTACTTTGCAGATTCTCTTGGTAATATGGATGCCGCAGAAGTTACTCGTATAGTCAAAGCAATACGTACTCAATGGCAAGGTGATATCGGGATCCACACCCATAACAATATGGCAAAGGCGCTAGACAACACCTTAACGGCCAAAGACTTAGGTGTATCCTGGTTAGATGTTACTGTCACAGGTATGGGCCGTGGTGCTGGTAATGCTCAAACTGAGAATTTACTCGCTGTAATTGATCGTAACGAAAACAAATATCAGCCTTCGGCTGTTTATGAACTAGTCATTAGACATTTTGAGCAGATGCAAAAAGATTATGGTTGGGGTAGCAGTCTGCTCTACTTCCTTGGCGCTCAAAATGATGTGCACCCGACTTATATTCAAAACCTCATTGCCAATAAACACTATGGCACTGAAGAAATTGTTGGTGCGATCAATTACCTAAGCCAATTAGAAGGCACCACGTCCTATAATGGCGATGTTATGGAAACAGCTATCAGCTTTGATACAGCTAAGAAAGCGGTCACAGGGAGTAACATACTCCAAAATAAGTTTGCTGAGAAAGAGCTATTGATCATCAGCAACGGGCCAAGTCTTGAGCGCTACTTACCTGCGATAGAAGCTTACATAACTGAGCGTAAACCAATAGTCATTGCACTAAATGCAATTAGCAGTGTGGCCCCTGAGTTTATTGACTACTACTGTGTATCTCATAACAGTAAATTCCTTACTGAACATGAGATCTACAACAGTCTACAGTCACCGCTCATTATGCCAGCCCATCGCTTTACTGATGCAGAGCTTCGCGAGATCAGCAATGAATTCTTTGATTACGGCCTCAATGTTGAACCAAAGCAGTTTAGTGCTGAAAACAAGTTTTGCACAGTGCCATTCGATCTAACCGCTGCCTACGCGCTTGCGCTAGCTATTCATGCAAATGCCAAACATATTTCATTAGTGGGTGTAGATGGATATGAACTTGGTGATATACGCCAAATAGAAATGATTGAGCTATTTAATCACTTTAAGGCTACTGCTCCTAAGATCACTATTACGGCGTTGACTCCCACAAGCTATCCGATTGAACAAGGATCGATTTATGCACCCAATATATGATTACAATCTTTATATATTTGATTGTGACGGTGTGATCTTAGATTCGAATTTACTAAAAATCCAAGCCATGGAGAAAGCGCTCATCGCGCTTTCTTTCGATAAAAAAGAAATCAGCTTATGTACTACGTACTTTGCCAACAACTTTGGTAAGTCTCGTTTCCACCATGTCAAACACTTCGTCAATAACCTGCTGAAGGTGGCAGGAACTGACAAAGCAAAAATTGAACAAGCGATTCTAGATGACTTTTCTAAACAGTGTAAAAGTCTATACCTAACTGCAGAGTTAACGCCTGGTTTTATTGAGTTAATCAAATCTTTACCAGGTGAAAAGTATGTCGCTAGCGGCTCAGAGCAACAAGAGCTGCGTGAAGTATTCAAGGCTAGAGGTTTAGAACAGTATTTTGCTGACATATTTGGCTCCCCCACAGCCAAAGCAACATTGTTGGCCAATATATTAAAAGAAAAAACTAATACCAATGCCGTAATGGTAGGAGATGCCGTATCGGACTTCGAAGCGAGTGTCGCAAATGAAATCGACTTCATATGCTATATTCCCTACTCTAACGTTGCTAGCACCATGCAATCTTTATCTCAAGAACATGAGTTTACTGTTCTTATGCATTGGCCAACATTACCTTCGAACAATCAAGTTTAGGAACCTTTCTCAATGAAGTACGCCGTTGTTATTCCAGCACGCTTTCAATCTAGCAGATTTCCGGGCAAGCCTCTTGTCGATATCTTAGGGAAGTCGATGATTCAAAGGGTGTGGGAGCGTTGTTGTGACGCCGTCGGTAAAGAGTTAGTTTATATCGCCACTGACAGCGAGCAAATCCAAACATGTTGTAATGCTTTTGGCGCACAAGTCATCATGACTTCAGCAAATTGTTTAACTGGCACAGACCGATTAGCTGAGGCAAACCAGCAGCTAAACTGTGACTTTATCATCAATGTTCAAGGTGATGAGCCATTAATAGAACCTGAAGACATTCGTAGTGTAATAACGAGCTATAAAGCTAACCCTAATACTGTGATTAATGCGATGTGCCCTATCACCTCAGAAGAAGAGTTCCGCTCGTTTACTGTCCCAAAAGTGGCTGCGAGTAAGACGGGAAATTTACTCTATATGAGTCGCTCTCCAATCCCAGCCACTAAAACCAATGATTTTGTTTTTGGTTTTAAACAGGTTTGCATCTATGCATTTTCAAATTCTCACTTACGTTTTTTTGCCTCACATCAACAAAAAACACCAATTGAGCAAGTTGAAGATATTGAGATTTTACGCTTTTTAGAAAACGACATTCCGGTGCAAATGATAGAAGTGCAAAGCTCTAGTATTGCTGTAGACGTGCCAAGTGATGTTGATAAAGTTATCAAGGCATTAACTCTTTAAGAGTAAAAAGGCGGCAGTACTGGCTATCGTTACTGCCGCTCACCCTAGCTACAACTTCATATTATTGATACGATCCGCAAGCTTTTTAGGGAACTCAAAGTATTCGGGCGCTCTCGCGTAAACGACCTCATTACAGAAATCGGCGAAGCTAGAGCAAGCCGTTGAGTTTAAAGATATAACCCTCTCAACCCTTACATTTAGCATAGTAATTAGTTCACTGGGAAAGCTAGCCCCTAAAATCACTGACTGGGGGAAAAACCTCTTATAATCTGTAATCTCTCGCGGATGCGGCTTTATGACCAAGTTAGACTCTGATATCCCCAACTCTTTAATTAACTTCTTATAGCCCTGAATCTTTTTATCTTCCGTATAGTTGAAGTCTTCACTCCATGGCTGCGTAAATAAAATACTAAACTGGCTATCTATAGAGTTAAATGATTCTGAGTCGATACCGAAAACATCCAATATCTCCGTTTGCTCTTCACTGGTTTTAGCTGACCATAAATCAAAAATATCGATATAGGATATTTTGTCTTTATACTCCTTTTGAGCGTCTATCTCAGCAGCCAGCAAAAACTGATTAGTTCGAGAAATTCTTTGTGGCTCTTTTAAAAGCAATAGCTTCCCCACAGCATCAAAGCTCCCCCGATCTTTAGCGCCAATACTGAGCTCATTACGAGTTGAAGTCCCATCATCAACTTGAACTCTGTTTAATTTAACCAGCCAATTATTAATATCTTTAACGTTACCAACACAGGTTGAGTATCGATTAAATAGTTTGCTTTGACTTAGTTTTTTTTGAAAAAAAGCAATTGGGTTCTTACCAAATCTCGGCATAGGGCGAGGCATATATTCATGGCTCTCACTAAGCACTCTGGCATACTTTGAGAGCCTTTCTAAACCATGATTAGAAATCCTATCCCCAAAAATTAGATAATCTCTTGTTTTCCAGTGGTTATCACACAATAGATATAAAAATAAGCTGTAGTACGTATTCTCAAAAACTAAAATACTGTCGCTATCGACACCCACACGTTCTAATACATTCATTATTTTTAAAACTTCCAGTAGCCTAGCTTTTTACGCATCTTAAGGTGACGCAATAGATTCATCGGCTTAGGTTTTAGATCGTCAATACCATTCTCTATCAGCTCGTCAGTCGCGGCGAGAACACGCTCACTCGACTTACCATCTCGAAATGGGTGGATATCATCACAGTAGCGCTCAATTTCGGCCATCAGCTCAGGTGGGCGACTTAGTACCCTCTCTAATGCTGGCTCAATATCATCAAGCGCTTCAACATTAACCAGATGAGAGCGATTGGTCTGGTTGTTAAAAGTCACGACAGGTTTAGCCTGTAGTAAAAACATTATCAAAATCGATGAGGTATCACACAACATCACATCCGCAGCTTTTAGTAGCGGTAATACATTGTCCGTTTCAATAAACGTCAAATTATCACTTTCAAGCGCCTTATATTTATCAACGATACCTTGACTCATCTTAGGGTGGAACTGTACCAGCCAGCGCCAGTTGCCTTGCTCAGATAACGCTTTAATTTTCTCATAAACCACTGGGGCACAAGATAAACTACGAGAAAATGTTGAACAGAAGAGTATGACGGGTCTGTCATCGCCTTCAACATCGTAAGGTCGCTCTAAGCCTTGTTGAAACATGGGATCCAGTGTCGGCCAGCCCGTTTCAGCAACTTTAAAGGTGCCAAATTTTTCAGCAAGCCGATCAAAAGGCAGTGTCGTTGCCGGTCCCTGAGTACAGTAAAGATCGAAACAGTCGCGGATTTCAAAGTGATCTTCACGACCTCTATGATTCATCTTTCCAGCATTAAAACCATGAAATACACCGACCTTAATACCTGGAATAAAGCGAGGTACCACATTACCGGGAACGAATACAGCGTCAGGCTTCCAACACTTAACCTCTTCGATGGTTAATAGTCGTTTCTCTGTCGGCTTTAAGAAGGCTGGATCAACTTCATCCCCCTCTAGAAACCAACAAACTTCATCGCCTCTGGCCTGTATTACAGCTTGCAACGGCCTCAACATGGCATATGAATAATTCTGCGCTATATACAGTAAATAACGTTTGTTGTTTGCACTCACAACAATTCCCCTCACAAACTCTTCAATTTTTATTTAACTAACGCCAAATATTCTTGAGCAATCCGTGCTGCTTGAACTTTTGTTAAAATATCGACCTCTGCTAAAGATGGTGGTGTTAGCAATACTTCATCTAACTTAGCGGCTAAACTCTTTGGATCACGGCGAGGCACTAGAAATCTAGCCTGCTCACCGGTCATAATTTCACGGGGACCATGGGGACAGTCGGTACTCACCACCGGGGTGCCACAGGCTAGGGACTCAATCAAAACGGTCGGTAAACCCTCAAAGTCTGAACTCAGCACCAAGGCTTTGGCATTTTTAATCCAAGGAAATGGATTCGACTGGAAGCCTGGAATAATCACTCTATGCTCCACCCCAAACTTCTTAGCCGCCTTTAGCGCTTTTTTAGGGTTATGACATAAGAGTACCACAGGGATCTGACTCTTCATCTGCGAAATTGACTGGAACAGCACATCATGACGCTTCTGCTTTACGTATCGGCCAATGTGTATCAAATAATCGCCATCAGGGATCCCTTGTGCTTCTTGCTGCGATAACGCGTTAATATCTTCAAATTCAAATGGGTTATAGATGCAGCGGATAGAAGCGGGTCTAATGCGCTTGGTCTGCAGAATCTCATTGGCAATCCCTTCAGATACTGTCACCAGATGCTGCCCATTTAATGCTTTTTTCGCCCATAACTTCTTTAAATATGCAAACGGGCCCAACTTAGCGTGCCGTGTTAATTCCTCTTCTACAGAAGCATGAACCACCACAAACAGCGGTGAAACCTTAGTTTTCACCATTAAGCGGTTGGTTTTATCTAAATTTGAAATGAACAGATCAAACTTTCCCACCTCTTGCTCGATGCTACGGATTTTATCTGTAAGCTTCTTTACCGCTGGAGCTAAGTTCCATGAACGTTTAAGGTCGCTATCCTTACTAGCAAAACAAACATGCACAGGTAATGTATCAGGAATGTCAAATGCAACACTGTCTGTCATCACTAAGAAGTGAGGCTCGTGCCCCAACTCGGTAAACTCTTTTGCCAGTGTCAGCATCACTTTCTCTGCGCCACCACCAGCTAGACTATCAATCGCGATTGCAATTCTCATTGCTGAACTCCAAATTTCTTGTGGTACAAATCAGTAATAATATTCATACCTATATCTAAGCCATTGATACATTCGCACTTAGCTAAAGCTGTCTCTAGTTTACCTAGATTTTCAGCCTTTATTAGTTCAATAAGCCCATCCGACATCTGCCTTGCATCACAGTCATTACTCGCGATTAACCCGCTCTCTTTGCAGACCCTAAGACGGTAATTTTGATCTTTTGCTACTGCTACGGCTAAGGTCGGTTTCTTTAATGCAATAGCCTGTAATAATGTATCGCCACCGCTTAACACTGCTATTTTGGCGGCATCGAGCAGGTCGATGAGCTCACCATGATTTAGCTCTTTAATCGCAGTAACCCCTTCAGCCTCAAACATAGCATTTGGGTAATTTGGCCCATAGACGACAACACAGGGAATTTGAGTCGCTTGAAAGATGTTAGCAGCTGCACGAGCAAACTCCTCCACAATATAGCCATGACTATTTGTATGCCCACCCGATCCGGCATTGAGTAAAATGAATCCACCAGCAGTTAGCTTGTACTCTTTAAGCAGTTTTAGCTGCCGTTCAAGATTAGGGTTAACAAATATGGGGCCAATAACTGTCGGCTCAGGCTTATCAATTAACTTAAGCTTTAAACGGTCTAGCCAACTAATTGGTCCAATAACAAACTCTGGCTGTACCACCCAATGACTATCGGTCACTCGCGCTCGCAATACTTTCATCCCCCGACTGCGTTTGCGCTTATGCTGACTCAAGAAGATCACTTTTGCCCCCAGCCTGTTAGCATGTACTAATTGAGAGCGGCGACCCGATGCATCAAATATAACAAAGTCAGGCTGGAAGAAAGACATGAAGTCGTTCACCGCCTTAATATTCTTAGTTGGCGTATCCCCCAAAAGCGCTGTGGGATAGGGGCAAGTATGGGCATAAGGTGCCTGCCGACTTAAAACAAATTGAATCGTCGCATTGGGCCAACGCCGCTTAACCTCATCGGCAACGATCAATGAACGCATGTACTCACCCACTCCTTCAGCAGAAGATACGGGGACAAATAAAAATTTAGGGGCGACTTGGGTCATTGATTCAACTTATCAAACTACGAAGATGCACTATGCTAATGGGCATACTAACAAACATTTATACTTGAGAGTGACATAACAAGGGATCTAACTTAGCAATGACCTTATCTACATCAATCAACGCCATCAAATCCTCCCCCTTAGCACGCGTACCCCAAGGAATATCACCTTGCTTCTGCCGCACAATCACTTCGTCGTAAACACTCACAACCGAGTCTAAGCTGGTATAAGGCCCTGTCCGTCCAGGATTTGAGTGAGCATATAAACCGATCACCGGCGTCCCCTGAGTTACCGCCATGTGTGCAGGGCCAGTATCTGGAGCAAGCACGACACTCGCCTGCTTAAGTATTGCCAACAGCTGCTGCAAAGAAGTTTTGCCCACTTGGTTTTCTAACTCTGATTTAGCTGCGGTTTGAATGTTGTCGGCAAGTTCACGCTCAAGGGGGGTCGGGCCGCCACATAAGATGACTCGATACCCCTTTGTCACCGCATAATCGGCGACGGCGGCGTAGCGCTCAGGCAACCAATTCCGCTCCGCTTTACTGGCGGCGGCGCAGATCACCAATACTCGACTATTATCTGGGATAAGGGCCTTAGCAAACTCGGTATCGGCGGCGGGAACGGGAATGTTCCAGCAAGGAGTCAAATCCGTCACCCCAACAGCCTTGGCAAAGCCCATAAAGCCTTCCAACACATGTGGCGTTGCCTGAGGTTCAATATGCTGATTTGTCACCAACCACTGCCCCTCTTTTGCTCTAAAACGGTCGAAACCGATACGCATCTTAGCCGAGATAGCTAACGAGGCAATAGTTGCTCGCAGGGCTACTTGCATATGCAGTAACACATCAAACTTGCGGCCCTTGAGTGCTCGCTTGAGATTAAAGTAACTGCGCCAACCTTGCGATTTATCGAAAATCACAAATTCAACACCCTCAAGATGCTTTAATAATTGATACTCAACCTTCCCCAAAATCCAAGTGATCTTAAGCTGTGGATAGCGACGCTGAATTGCCTGAATCATGGCCACGGCATGGCAAACATCACCAATAGCAGACAGCCTTAATAGACATAGCGACTCGGCGTTACTTAAGTCGATACTGTTTGATTTAGCGTTCTGGTTGTCACTTGAAGTCGATAGGCTCATTAGTGCTCGAAGGTTATTTGGCGCAATCTGCCGATCTTAATGTAGAATGCCTATAGGTTCCACGCTTTAGCTTACAAATCTATCTATGAAGTTTAAAAAAACAGCCAAAGGCAGCATCGCTTATTGCCAACATACACCGTCAAGCATCGAGCCTAGCTGGTTTGGAGCCGACTTTTGGCGTCAACACTCTGCCATTACCGGTTCATCTAAAGGACGCTATACCACCTGGTTTGTCGATGCCAGCCGCATTGCTAACGAGCAAAATCAATGGGTGCTTCGCCACTATTATCGTGGCGGCTTGATAGAAAAGATTAGCCATGACCAATATCTGTTCACCGGTTTAGAAAAAACCCGTGCGGTGGCGGAATTAGCGCTGCTGGAAACCTTATTTGATCAAGGGTTTGCCGTGCCTAAGCCGATTGCCGCCAATGTTGAACGCTCAGGTCTATTCTATCGAGCCGACTTAATCATAGAACGGGTAGAAGGTGCCGAAGACTTAGTCGCCAGGTTAAGCAAGTCAGCCATGTCTGATGAGCAATGGCAAACACTGGGTGAAACCATCGCCCAGTTCCACAACCACGGTGTTTATCACGCGGATCTCAATGCAAAGAATATTCTTATCTGCGCAAACAAGTTTTATCTTATTGATTTTGATCGTGGCGAGCTAAGACAAACCAACCCACAGTGGCAGCAAGCCAATATGAGCCGTCTACTGCGCTCCTTCAGAAAGGAGCTCGGTAAGCTACCAAGCTTGGCATTTGACGAAGCTAATTGGCAGCAATTGCATCAGGCCTATCAAGCCAAGCTCAATCAGTAACCAACCTATCTAGTGATGGGGTGCAGTCAAACGAAAAGGTCTACACACGCTGCAGACCTTTTTTATGCTCTATTTTTACTCTATTAGCGCTAGCCGTTAATAAACGACTCGACTACCACCAACTGCTTAGTGAGCGAACCGCGGTTTTGCTCAACCACACCTTTTGCCGCAACGCTCGCCTTACGATAAGCCTCTTTATTATCAAACAACTGGATCAAGTTTTCGGCTAGTGCTTCACCTGAATCGACAACTTTCAGCCCCCCCGCCGATGCAAGCAGTTCGGTGATCTCATTAAAGTCACGGTAATGTGGCCCCATCATCACAGGCAGTCCCATAGCAGCAGGTTCGAGCGGGTTATGTCCGCCATGTACAATGAGCGAACCGCCAACAAAAGCTTGATCGGCAGCGCCGTAAAAAGTCAACAACTCGCCCATGGTGTCACCCAGTACTACTTGGGTTTCAAGCCGCACAGGCTCATCTTTACTGCGTCTTGCAAGCGTTAACCCTGTCGACTTAATGGCGAGTGCTGCCGCATCAAACTGCTCAGGATGTCGCGGCACCATGACCATCAAGGCATTAGGATATTTCGCTAGCAGCTTTTTATGAGCCGCAATTAACGCATCAAACTCCCCAGGATGCACCGAACCTGCTACCCAAACAGGTTTATCCATTGCCAGCCACTTGAGCCTTAAGGTTTTCGCAATATCGATTCGCTGCTTATCGATATTGATGTCGAACTT
Organism: Shewanella sp. Isolate13; assembly: GCF_022398325.1. Lineage (GTDB taxonomy): Bacteria > Pseudomonadota > Gammaproteobacteria > Enterobacterales > Shewanellaceae > Shewanella. Next base: position 25,534 of record NZ_JAKEVD010000030.1, on the reverse strand, counting down.
TAAGCTACCACAAACCGTGACTCGTTCCGGCGCAACGCCCAAGGCGACAAAACGCTCTGCAGCCTGTTGTGACTGCGCAGCAATACCATCGAGCAACTTAAGCATGGGCACAGTTAGCTTGTGATGCTTTCGATAAGAGTCGGCCGACTTTTGTGATAAACGCGCATTTGCCAATAGCACCTGAGTACTAGCTTGTTTAAGGTAATGGATGAAATTAGGCCAAAGCTCAGTTTCCATGATGATGCAGCACTTAGGTGAGACTTGCTTAACGAATCGCTGAGCACACCAAGCCAGATCGAAGGGTAAGTAGCAATGCTGCACACTCGAGCCAAAAGCCCGAACAACCTCGGCCGAACCGGTCGGGCTGGTTGTGGTGATAGTAATGCTTAGTTCTGGATGCTGAAGCTGAATCTGTTTAATCAGAGGAATCGCCGCTAAGGTTTCCCCCATCGATACCGAATGCACCAAGAGATCGGTTTGTTTTAATGGCATAAGGCCGAATCGTTCGTTCCAACGACCACGGTAGTCTTTGCTTTTAAAGGCGCGCATCGCAAGGTACATCAGCAACAGGGGGCTAATTAAATATAAAGCGATTGAATAGAGGCTACGATTCATGAAATTTGCTACTTTCTTGCGTTTTACTTGAACAATTGCGCTAATGCTAACATGATAGTCAAACCTTAACGTAATTACACATGTGTGATTCAAACAGGATAGGCATAAAAGAGACGATTTACGGTCAATTGTATGCCGAGTTAATTATACCGGATATTAATCATTTAGGATGAATATGAAGACCCGTGACAAAATCGTACAAGCCAGTTTAGAGTTGTTTAATGAACATGGCGAAAGAGCAATCACAACCAATCATATCGCCGCCCACCTCAATATCAGCCCCGGTAATCTCTACTACCATTTTCGTAATAAAGAAGACATCATCCGCTCAATCTTCGGTCTCTATGAGCAACACCTCGAGTCTGGTTTTCAACCCTATGTCGATAAAGAAGTCGATGTTGATCTATTGATAGGCTACTTTGATGCGATGTTTTATACCCTTTGGCAGTTCCGCTTTATGTATGCCAACCTTGCGGATATTCTCAGCCGCGATGAGACACTAAAAAACCGCTACCTAAAGGCTCAACAAGATGTATTGGCCCGTTCGAGTAGCGTACTCGAAAAGCTGACTCAAGATGGATTCCTAGCCATTAATCCCGAAGACCTAAAGCCGCTAGCCGATACCATTAAAATGCTGGTCAGCTTTTGGATTAGTTATAAGCTCACTCAAACTCAGTCAAACATAGGTTCAATCACCAAAGAATCGCTATACGAAGGCTTATTGCGGGTGATCATGCTGTTTAAGTCCTACGCGACACCGAGTTCACAGGCCACCTTTTTGCGACTAGAGGAGCACTACCGCTCGCAAATGCTCTAAAGGTGTATTTAAGCGCATGAACACGCTTTCATGCGCTAATTTCAGCCCCCTTGCTACAGCAATTCTTTAATCACTACCCAAATCCCCCGAAAGTTAAACATTAGTTTAACTAATGTAAACTTTAACTATTCCCTAATCTAAATAATCCCAATTTTAGTCCTAAAAAAAGGCTGTAGAGCCGCGTCAATTAGGGTTAAAATGCCAGCACTCCAATACTCAAAATAATGCTAATTAAGGAGAATAAAGGTGCCAAAGACCTCATTCTACGACCAAATAAATCAACAGCTTGCCGACGTAAAAGCCGAAGGCCTGTATAAAAGTGAGCGGGTAATTGTTTCTCCTCAGCAAACTGCAATTGAAGTTAATGGCGACCAAGTTATTAATTTTTGTGCCAACAACTACCTAGGCTTAGCCAACCATCCTGAACTGATCAAAGCCGCTCAAGCAGGTCTAGATGCACACGGTTTCGGCATGGCATCGGTACGCTTTATCTGTGGTACCCAAGATATCCATAAGCAGTTAGAGGCTAGCCTTAGCAAATTCTTAGGCATGGAAGACACCATTCTTTACTCTTCATGCTTCGATGCTAACGCAGGCCTATTTGAAACCCTATTAAGCGCCGAAGATGCGATCATCTCTGACGCACTAAACCATGCATCTATTATCGATGGCGTGCGTCTATGTAAGGCAAAACGCTTCCGTTACGCTAACAACGACATGGCCGATCTTGAAGCCCAGCTTATCGCCGCTAAAGAAGCTGGCGCACGCAATATCATGATCGCTACCGATGGCGTGTTCTCGATGGATGGCGTTATCGCTAACCTAAAGGGTGTATGTGATCTTGCTGACAAGTATGGCGCACTCGTGATGGTCGATGACTCTCACGCCGTGGGTTTTGTTGGCCAAGAAGGCCGCGGAACTCACGAGTATTGTGAAGTGATGGATCGCGTAGACATCATCACTGGTACCCTAGGCAAGGCGCTTGGTGGTGCATCGGGTGGCTTTACCTCTGGCAAGAAAGAGGTGATCGACTGGTTACGTCAGCGTTCTCGCCCTTACCTATTCTCAAACTCATTGGCACCGTCAATCGTGACGGCATCAATCCATGTTCTTGAGATGCTAAAATCTGGCCAAGCGCTACGAGAAGCAGTTTGGGAGAACAGCCGCTACTTCCGTGAGAAGATGTCTGCAGCAGGCTTCACCCTTGGTGGCGCCGACCATGCAATCATTCCTGTGATGATTGGCGATGCAAAACTGGCTAGCGATTTTGCTAACCGCCTATTAGCCGAAAACATCTACGTCATCGGCTTCTCTTTCCCTGTGGTACCAAAAGGCCAAGCACGTATTCGTACGCAAATGTCTGCAGCTCACACTAAAGAGCAGATCGACAAAGCGATTGAAGCCTTTACCCGCATCGCGAAAGAGATGGGTATTATCGGCTAAGCTAAAGCAACAAGGGCTACATATGTAGCCCTTATTGAATGACACTCAGCAAGCGCAAACATAAGCTTGTAATAGGTTATAAGATGAAAGCACTCAGCAAATTAAAGCCTGAAGAAGGCATCTGGATGGTCGATACACCTAAGCCAGAGGTGGGCCATAACGATCTACTAATCAAAATCCGCAAGACCGCCATCTGTGGCACCGATGTTCATATCTACAACTGGGATGAATGGTCACAAAACACCATTCCTGTGCCTATGGTTGTCGGTCATGAGTATGTGGGTGAAGTCGTTGGCATGGGCCAAGAAGTACGTGGTTTCTCTGTGGGCGATCGGGTTTCGGGTGAAGGCCATATCACTTGCGGTCACTGCCGTAACTGCCGTGGCGGACGTACCCACCTGTGCCGTAATACCTCAGGTGTAGGTGTAAACCGTGAAGGCGCTTTTGCCGAATACTTAGTCATTCCTGCATTTAACGCCTTTAAAATTCCTGACGATATCTCCGATGATTTGGCCTCTATCTTCGATCCATTCGGTAACGCCGTTCATACCGCTCTGTCGTTTGATCTAGTGGGTGAAGACGTATTGATCACAGGCGCGGGCCCTATCGGTATCATGGCCGCAGCCGTCTGCCGTCACGTTGGCGCACGCCACGTGGTGATCACCGATGTGAACGAATACCGTCTAGAGTTAGCACAGAAGATGGGCGCGACCCGTGCAGTTAACGTTGCCAAAGAGAAATTAGAAGATGTAATGCAGGAACTTGGCATGACAGAAGGCTTCGATGTGGGCCTAGAGATGTCAGGCGTGCCTTCAGCATTCCACTCTATGCTTGAGACCATGAATCACGGTGGTAAGATCGCCATGCTAGGTATTCCAGGTGGTGATATGGCCATCGACTGGAGCAAGGTGATCTTCAAAGGACTGATCATCAAAGGGATCTACGGTCGCGAGATGTTCGAAACTTGGTACAAGATGGCCAGCCTTATCCAATCAGGCCTAGATATCTCTCCAATCATCACTCATCACTACAGTATCGATGAGTTCCAGCAAGGCTTCGATGCAATGCGTTCAGGCCAATCTGGTAAAGTTATCCTGAACTGGGACTAGACTTTAGTTTTCTAAAGCTTAATCTTTAATAGTGGCTGTAATACACTTTCGTATTGCAGCCCTTTTTATCACTACACCATGAACTCAGGATTATTATGTCAGCGTTTCAACACCTAAGCGTAAGCCAACTTATGCAGATGCAGCAAACATCACCAGAGTTGCAGATTGTCGATATTAGAGATGCCGCTAGCTATGAAACGGGCCATATCGATGGTGCCTTTAACCTCAACAATGAAAACCTAGCACACTACATTGCCGATGCCGATATGGATCTGCCGATTGTTGTAGTTTGCTATCATGGGATAAGTAGCCAAAGTGCGGCGACCTATCTTAATGAACAGGGCTTCGATGAAGTCTTCAGTTTAGATGGCGGTTACAGTGCTTGGCATTTAGCGCATCAATAAACGAGTACGAGGGTAACTGAATGATTGAGATTGGCAGGCTTCCTAATAGCCGAGCAGCACAGGCTCTCATTGACTACCTCAAGGGGCTGAATATCGATTGTGAGCTGGTGCCCACCGAGCAAGGGGTGGCACTAATGATCCATGATCAGAGCCAATTCGACCGCGCCCATCACGAATTCCAAGCCTTTATTCACAACCCCTACGATGAAAAGTATCTCGCTGCGTCATGGGAGAACGGTGATACTCACACCAAATTGGATTACGGAAATCCGAGTCTGCAACTCGTCAGCCAATTTATAACGGGTGCAGGCCCATTGACCTTGCTGGTATTTTTTACTTGTGTCGTCATCTACGCCGCGATGAACCTTGGCTTCGCCAACCCTATCTTTGAGCAACTGTCATTTTTTGGTGCGACTCAATCTGCCACACTGAGTGAGTTCTGGCGGATCTTTACTCCCAGCCTACTGCACTTCTCAGCAATGCATATCATCTTCAACCTACTTTGGTGGTGGTATTTGGGCGGCAAGATTGAAAATAAACTGGGTTTCACTCCATTATTCATTCTATTAATCGTGGGTGGCACGCTGCCCAATATCTTGCAGTACTATATGGCAGGCCCAGGCTTTGGTGGTCTGTCTGGCGTGGTTTATGCCGTTGTCGGCTATACATGGGTTATGGGGGTAAAGCGTCCCGAGTCAGGAATCGGCCTACCGCCTGCTTATATCGGTTTCATGCTGTTATGGTTAGTCTTTGGTTTCACCGATATGTTTGGTCTATCTATCGCTAACGGTGCCCACTTAGGTGGCCTGCTGGTCGGCCTGATCCAAGGTTTCGTCGACAGTAAGACTCGCAAAATTTAAATCTCTTGAATCGATAGCGCTATTCCCCCGCTATACTCGTCGGTTTGCTAGATCCACAATATTTAGCCCGCATATCGCGGGCTAAATCTTATAGGCTGTTTAATGCTAGAAGCATTAAGCTATCTCTAGCACTTTCGCTACTAGCTTGCTGATCCCTGAATGCGCCTCAAGGATATCCCCAGCCAACATATAAGCTGGAGTACTAACCACCTTATGCTCCTCATCGACAACTATCTCATCCACAAGCGCAGCCTTATGTTGGCCACCCTGTTGCTCAAAAGCAGCAGCGGTGCCCGCATCACTGCCTATGGTTCCCTTGACGCCTAAAGGATAAAGCTGAGGGATCATCACAGGAGAAATACAGATAAAACCGACAGGTTTAGCTGTCTCACTAAACTGCGATATAAACTGCTTAATACTCGGTTCGACGACATGCTCGGCACCAGCAATGGCAAAGTCACATAGATTCTTCGCCGCACCGAAACCGCCGGGGATCACTAAAGCGTCGAACTCGGCAATATCAAGTTCATCTACCGCCTTAATGTCGCCACGGGCTATTCTTGCAGACTCAACCAAGACATTGCGCGTTTCGTTCTCCTGTACCTCACCTGTAAAGTGGTTAATCACATGGAGCTGTGGAATATTCGGAGCAAAACATTGGTAACTTGCACCAGCCCTAGTGATCTCCAATAGGGCTAAAACTGACTCATGTAACTCCGTGCCATCGTAAACCCCACAGCCACTTAAAAGTACCGCGATTTTTTTCATTAAAAAGCCCCTTTATATATCATATTGTTTTAACAAAATTGCAATAAACAGCTTGATCAGATTATTTATCGTGCTAAGTTAGGTCAACACTTTAGCAGGCGAGCAATATTTAATCAGAAAATGGACTTAAAATACGCATAAAAATAAAAAGTCCACATATTTAGTTTAAATAGCTGAAATAAAACCCACTTCACACATTTAATTTAACTAGCCAATTATCAACGACTTAGGCTCACCCCTCGTTATTGCATTTTTTAGTCAAGATCGAGTTCTCCTGTTTCATTCACAGAGTTATCCACAGGCTGTGATTTATTTTTACGTGGCCGAAATTGCCCTAATATGGCATGCTAGCGCCATCATCGAACTCCGATATATAAATACTTAACTATGCCTAAAATTGCCGATAACCCTTTAATTCTTGTGGATGGTTCTTCATACCTTTACCGCGCCTACTATGCTCCACCTCACCTAACGAATTCTAAGGGAGAAGCCACCGGCGCCGTTTATGGCGTTATCAACATGCTTCGTAGCCTGTTAAACCAATATAAGCCATCACAGATGGCTGTGGTTTTTGACGCAAAAGGTAAAACATTCCGTAATGATATGTACTCGGAATATAAGGCACAGCGACCACCTATGCCTGACGATCTGCGCACACAGATTGAGCCTCTGCACAGAATCATCAAGGCACTCGGCCTTCCACTTGTCTGCATTCCAGGTGTCGAGGCCGATGACGTCATCGGTACCATTGCCACCCAAGCCAGTAAAGAGGGTCGCGCGGTATTGATCAGCACCGGCGATAAAGATATGGCTCAATTGGTGGATGACAATATTACCTTAATCAATACCATGACCAACACCATCATGGGACCTGCCGAGGTAAATGAAAAATTTGGTGTTGGCCCCGAGCTAATTATCGATCTACTGGCCTTACAAGGCGATAAAGCCGATAACATTCCAGGCTTACCCGGTGTAGGTGAAAAAACCGCGCTAGCCATGCTCATTGGCGTGGGCGGTGTCGAGCAGATCCTTGCTGCACCAGAAAAAATGCCTGAGCTTGGCTTCCGTGGCTCTAAAACCATGCCAGCTAAAATTATTGAGCATGCCGATATGCTTAAGCTCAGTTATGAGTTGGCAACAATCAAGTTAGATGTAGAGCTTGAGCAAGACTGGCATCAACTGTCGATTTCACCAGCCGACAAAGATGAGCTGATTAAGTGTTATGGCGAGATGGAGTTTAAGCGTTGGCTTGCCGAAGTCCTCGATAACAAGGGCGACAAAGCCACTGCCACCGAGTCAGAAGATGATGCACCAGCAGCCAAACTTGATCTCGAAATAGAGTACGACACCATCCTGACGCTAGAGCAGCTCGACAGCTGGATTGAAAAATTAAAAGCCGCCGAGCTTATCGCCATCGATACCGAAACCACTAGCCTCAATTATATGGAGGCTAAGTTAGTCGGCATCTCTTTCGCAGTAGAAGCGGGTAAGGCAGCCTACCTGCCATTAGGCCATGACTATGTCGATGCTCCAGAGCAGTTAGATAGAGATCTTGTATTTGAAAAACTACAACCGCTACTTGAAGACGAAAACCTTAAGAAGGTTGGCCAAAACCTAAAGTACGACATCAGCATCTTTGCTAACGCAGGCATCGCACTACGTGGTGTTCAGTTTGACACCATGCTTGAGTCCTATGTATTCAACTCGGTCGCCTCTAAGCACAACATGGACGACTTGGCATTAAAGTACCTTGGCCATAAGAACATCAGTTTCGAGGAGATTGCAGGTAAGGGCGTAAAACAGCTAACTTTCAATCAAATTCCATTAGAAACCGCCGCGCCTTATGCTGCGGAAGATGCCGATATTACGCTACGTCTGCACCAACACCTATGGCCACGGCTCAACAAACACACGGAACTGGCAAGCGTGTTTAGCGATATCGAACTACCGCTAGTTAACATTTTGTCTGATATCGAACGCCAAGGTGTGTTGATCGATAGCATGTTGCTAGGACAGCAGAGCGAAGAACTCGCTCGCAAGATTGATGAGCTAGAGCTCAAGGCACACGAAATTGCAGGTGAACCATTTAACTTAAGCTCACCTAAGCAATTACAAGCACTATTCTTTGAAAAACTTGGCTACCCAGTCATCAAGAAGACACCTAAAGGTGCGCCCTCGACAGCTGAAGAAGTGTTAGTAGAGCTTGCTCTTGATTACCCTCTGCCTAAGATAATTCTTGAGCACCGCAGTCTGGCTAAGCTAAAGAGTACCTACACAGATAAGCTGCCGTTGATGGTCGATGCCAAGACTGGCCGTGTACATACTAGTTATCATCAGGCCAATGCAGCAACGGGTCGCTTGTCATCGAGTGAGCCAAACTTGCAGAATATCCCGATCCGTACCGAAGAGGGGCGTCGTATTCGCCACGCGTTTATCGCACCAGAAGGTAAGAAGATCCTCGCAGCCGACTATTCGCAAATTGAACTTAGGATCATGGCGCACTTGTCACAAGATGCAGGCTTGCTGAAAGCCTTTGCCGAAGGCAAAGATATTCATAAGGCGACAGCCGCAGAAGTGTTCGATGTCGACTTTAGTGAAGTCACCTCAGATCAACGTCGCCGCGCCAAAGCCGTTAACTTCGGCTTGATCTATGGCATGTCGGCTTTTGGCTTGGCCAAGCAGCTTGATATTCCAAGAGCCGAAGCACAAAGCTATATCGATACTTACTTTAAACGCTACCCTGGCGTATTAAAGTATATGGAAGAGACGCGCGCTATCGCAGCCGATCTTGGTTACGTATCGACACTATTTGGTCGTCGACTCTATCTACCGGCCATTAAAGATAGAAACGCCATGCGTAGACAAGCTGCCGAGCGCGCAGCGATCAACGCGCCGATGCAAGGCACTGCCGCCGATATCATTAAGAAGGCGATGATCGATATTGCTCAGTGGATCGCAACTGAAACTCAGGGCGAAATTACCATGATCATGCAAGTACACGATGAATTGGTGTTTGAAGTTGATGAAGCTAAGGCCGATAGCTTGCAGGCAAAAGTATGCGAATTGATGGCCGCAGCGGCTAAGCTTGATGTTGAGTTACTGGCTGAAGCCGGCATTGGTGACAACTGGGAACAAGCACACTAAATCCTCTTAAATCATGGCTGGCGGAACATTCTGTCAGCCACTTTGTTCCAAATCTGAAGATCCCTTCCATATCGTTCTCATTCACGCAACCGCCGTTCAATTAATCACAAAATTAGCTTTGCCAACAAAATCAATATAAATAATTGATAACTATTCATTAAAGTGAAATTTAGCGATCATTTACTGTATCTTTATTGCACAAACATTGGGATATCCATCACATTATTGTGTGTTTTTTACAAAAACAGTTTTTCATATAACGATTAATGGAGTAATATTCTCTGCGTAGGGTACAGAGGTTAAGATGTTCTATCTTTCAGACCTTTTTTTTACGTTCGCTATTTAATAGTGAATGGCCAAATTATGGCGCCCCAGCAAATCTAATTTGCTGGGGCTTTTTTTCGTCTGAAATAAATTTTAGAGTAATTACTTTAAATCGAACAAAATTCGAGTTATGCTGTGTTCATTGAGCGATATCAACCTAGTTTGATTGAACTTGAGTCTTGTTGAATTTAGCTTCTCCCCAAAAGAGCTAATTTATACCGATGGTTTATTGCCGTCGGTTTTTTTTTGCCTCAACTCGCTCACTTTCCTAGTAAAATGCCAAAAAAAACGCCCCTATTAAAGGAGCGTTATTCATCTATCTGTGTGCCACTGCGAGCGCAATAAAGCGTTACTCTTTACTCGCTTCAGCTTGAGCGGCAGTCGCATCTGCTTCGAGTTGTTGCATTAGCCATTCAGGCTTGCACCAGCTATCTAAAATACCCAGCACTTTGCCTTTACCAATACCTTTCAATGAAGAGAAAGGCTCAACTTTTACGCCATCTTTAAAATGACTTAGCTTCTTGCGTACCTCGTTCACCATCTTCATTCTAGCACTTTGACCAAGCTTATCGGCTTTGGTTAACAGTGCTAAAACAGGAATATGACTCTCGACCGCCCATTCGATCATCTGCATATCGAGATCCTTAAGTGGATGACGGATATCCATCAGTACCACCACACCACTCAAACAATCGCGTTTCAGTAGGTATTCACCCAATGACTCTTGCCACTTAAGCTTTAGCGCCAAAGGAACCTGAGCAAAACCATAGCCTGGTAGATCCACCAAGCGACGATGCTTATCCAACCTGAAAACGTTAATTAACTGAGTACGCCCAGGCGTTTTACTGGTTCGAGCAATCTTCTGCTCCGTTAGTAAGTTCAAAGCACTCGACTTACCCGCATTAGAACGGCCCGCAAATGCGATCTCAACCCCAACGTCGCCAGGGAGATATTCATTCAAGTGTGCAATATCAGGTGCACTAATTAAAAACTCCGCTTTACGGAAATCGATACGAGATTCACTCACAATTAACTCCAAAACTTTACTAACAAACCTTTATAAATATCGAAGAGTTGCTTACATTTTCACAATTTCGTGTAAAATATTACCCCGATCACATAAAATACATTTTATCACGCTTGCGGGTCTTCCTAGTAAGCTCAGGACAAATATTTTAATAAGAAGTTGGAACGCCATGAAAAAGTTAGCTCTTGCGCTGTCTGTTTTAGCCACAATCTCTTCACCTGCTATGGCCGAAGGAAATGCCGAAGCCGGAAAAACTAAAGCCATTGTTTGTTCTGCATGTCACGGTGTTGACGGCAACAGCATGATAGACATGTATCCTAAACTTGCAGGTCAACATAGTACCTACCTTGAAAAACAGCTACATGATTTCCGCAGTGCAGCACAGACTGGCGGAAAAGAAGGTCGTATGGACCCAATCATGGGCGGTATGTCTGTAGCCCTAAGCGATCAAGACATCGCTGACTTGGCGGCATTTTATGCTAGCCAAGAAAATAAAGATATCGAAGTTAAAGATATTCCAGAGTTAGGCGCACAGCTTTATAAAACTGGTGACTCAGCCCGTGGCATCACAGCATGTATCGCTTGCCATGGACCTGAAGGCAAAGGAACCGAGCTTGCTGGCTTCCCTGCAATCAACAGCCAACATGCAAATTATATTAAGATCCAGCTAAATAAGTTCCACGATACAAATCGTAACAACGACTTAAATGGCATGATGCAAGATGTTGCTAAAAAATTGAATGCTGCCGATATCGAGGCATTATCTAAATATATATCAAGCCTTAACTAAACATTAGCGATAACTTAAAAGGACGGGTTCACCGTCCTTTTTCATATCATCCCATTTACGTTTACGTAAACTTCAAGCAAAACCCTCTTGACAGAGATCACAGTTCTAGGTTTAAATAAGCCCCGTACCGAGATGAACCCAACTGTTAGTACAAAAATTATTTAATAATAACTTTCAGATTTCGGTATTTGTACATTTAAGATATAAGAATAAAGTAACAAAAAAATAATAATAATATTGAGACCACTCACTAAAAATAATAAGAGTCGAGATTTCAGCTTGAAGTCCAGGTCGCAAGAATATTAGTAAGGATTTGGTTAGGAAGGCCAAAACGCTGTTTAGCATTACCCCTTACATTCAGAGAAACATCTACCAATAGGAAAGTGTTTGTAGGATACAGACACAGCATAGGAAGCTGATGCTTTGGATGCACTTGCGGGAAGCTTGTTATCACTGGAAGATACTTAAAAAAAATAGACAGGGATGGTTACTTAGGCGTCATTGGATGGACGAATAAAAATTGTGATGTGTCTTTAGAGACCATCTACGGAAACTGTTGTCGGGAAGACGACAGGTCTAAAAATAAAGTGTCTGGAAGACCATAAACTAAAAGACATGCATGGAAAGCTGACAAAAAAATAAGACGGATATTGACCGGGATAGTCACATAGCAAGTATGGATACTTGAAATCAGAATTGGTGTCGATTGACACTTTATAGAGGCGACAGATTAATCTGTCGCCTTTTTTTATTTCTCACCCAGCTATCTTCATTTATACTCAAATGAGTTAACTTGTTGGTTTGAAGTGAATATATGCGCAGATGCCCTCTTTGTCATAGCGATAAAACAACTCGATTTTATACGGATAAAAAACGTTGCTTATATCACTGCCAGCTATGCCAATTGGTTTTTGCCGATGCCAATTCACACCTCCCCCCAACGGCTGAACAGCAAAAATACCGCCTAGCCACGAGTAAGCACAAACCTTTAGCGCGATTTATGTTGGATCTCATCACACAGTGTGAAGACGGGCAAACCCCACTGCTCGGACTGAGCTTCGGCCGCACCATAGATACACACACCCTGCAAAAAATCACAGCTAAGGGTCACCGACTCAATCAATACGATCCAAGCATTGCCCCCTGGAGCCGTCAGCTCAAACAAGAATATGACTTTATCTGCTGCTATCGGGTATTCGAACACTTTCGCTTCCCCTACAGAGAATGGGCACTACTCTGCGAATTAATTAAGCCCGGTGGCTGGATTGCAATCTGTACCCCGCTGCTTAGCGAGCTCAGTGCATTTGATAAATGGCACCACAAGAATAACCTCACCCATGTGAGCTTTTACCAGCGGCAGACTTTTGAGTATCTAGCAAATAAAGTCGGTTTTAAGCTATTATTTGCAGCAAACGATCTCATTCTGGTGCAAAAACCATCAGAATCTGATATAACACGCGACCAAACTTCAGTTGTTGCAGGAGCCTAAGTGCCTTTTCAACAATAGAGTCATTTAAGTTATCGAGATAAGCGATCATGTCCCGTAGTAAGAAAACGCGTAAGAGCAACGAAAATGCTCCAAAATTAGCCCCGAGAACCAAGAAGAAAGAGCGAGTTCTTTCAGGCAAGAAACAAGTTGCTGGCAACAAAGCGGGAAGCCGTCATAACGCTTCGATGATTGAAAGTCAGGCCAACGGTGGTAAGGCTAAGAGCGCAGACCCTCGTCACGGCAGCAAGAAGCCAGTTCAACTGCATATTAATACCGAAGCTAAGGTAGAGAAGAAGCCTAAAGGGCCGAAACTGACCGATGAGCAGAAACTGCTGAAGCTTGAGGAAGACCCAAGACTCAACAACTTGCTGGATATGCTTGAAGAAGGTAAAAACCTCAACCACGAAGATCAGAAGTGGTTAGACAAGCAACTCAACCAGATTGAAGCACTAATGGAAAGACTCGGCATCAGCGACGAAGAAGACGATGAACCACAGAGCAAAAAAGCCATTAGCGATGACGACCTATTTGATAGGTTTGAGTCTGGCGCGGATCTGCTTAAAGACTATCAACATAAAGATTAACTCTTATGTGTAAAACCCTATGGCATCTTTATTGATGCCATATTTTTATCCATAATTGCCCTGTCTCCCACTTACTACTAAGGTTATGCATGACTACAGCCTTTATTGTCCTCGCCATCATTATCGTCGTTGCACTTGCAGCCTATGCAGGCTATCTGCTTATTCAGGTGCGTAAACAAGAACAACTCAAAGCCAAGCTTAAACAAGAACAAGCCGATGCAGCCAAGGCGAAGGCCAATGAACTGCTGGACAATATTCGCTATATCGCCAATGCAATGGTAGAGGAGCGCTGTGAGCTATCAGAAGGCGTGATGCGCATCGTGAAGCTGTCGCAGCTAGTGGGGATCTCTGAACTAGTCGCTAATCACTACCCAGCAACTTTTCAGCATTTTGAAGTCATTAAAGATCACCCGATTAAGGACGATCGTAAATCACTTGAGAAACAAGCCCGTATGAAGCTCGACTACGCTCGTATGCGCTCGGAAAGTGAGTTAGAGGTCAAAATATTGGAAGAAGCTAAGCGACTGAGTGAACTAAAGCAGGGCTCTCTACACTAATAAACTGATGCGAGCTAAATAATTGACTTTAAATAGAACGTTATAACAATCGCAGATATGACATATTTTGCTCATATAGGGTGAGTCTGTGCACAAAATTTTCCCAAGACCACAGACATACACCTCATTTTCAGCGATATTCAGTCACACTTTGCTACCCACATTAAATTTTTACAACATGGATCAAGGTTATTCAACAAATAACCATGCATACTTCACATGTTGCTAAACTATACGCCGGAGGACACGCCTTGAAGCAGCCCACCCCAATTAGTTGGGATCAGTCAATGATCGAAAAGTACAATTATAGCGGTCCACGTTATACTTCTTATCCGACGGCCTTGGAGTTCGATGACTCGTTTACCGAGGAAAAATTGCTGACCTCTATCAAGAACAGCAAGAGTGACAAACTTTCTCTTTATATCCATATTCCTTTCTGCGCCAAGCTTTGTTACTACTGTGGCTGCAATAAAGTTATCACTCGTCACCACCATAAAGCCGATCAGTACATCGAGTACTTAGCAGCAGAAATCGTTAAGCGTGCACCTCTGTTTAAAGATTATCTAGTTACCCAAATTCACTGGGGTGGCGGTACGCCGACATTCCTAACGCCTGAGCAAATCCTGACTCTATCAGCACTGGTTAAAGCAAACTTTAACGTGGCTGAAGTAGGTGAATACTCAATCGAAGTCGATCCTCGTGAAATCGAGCTTTCGATGCTAGACACCCTAAAAGAAGCGGGCTTCAACCGTATCTCTATCGGTGTGCAAGACTTCAACAAGAAGGTTCAAGTTGCAGTCAACCGCGAGCAAGACGAGCAGTTTATCTTCGATCTAATGGCTCGCGCTAAAGAGCTAGGTTTTGTTTCGACTAACATCGACCTTATCTACGGCTTGCCACACCAGACACCTGAGACTTTTGCAGAAACTATGCAGCGCGTTCTGGATCTAAACCCAGATCGTCTATCGGTATTTAACTACGCTCACCTGCCATCGCGTTTTGCAGCCCAGCGTAAGATTAAAGACGAAGATCTAGCATCACCACAGCAAAAGCTCGATATGTTACACCAAACTATCGAGACCCTAACGGGTGCGGGATACCAGTATATTGGTATGGACCACTTTGCTAAGCCAGACGATGAACTTTCTATCCTACAGAACGAAGGCCGTCTGCATCGTAACTTCCAAGGTTACACCACTCAAGAAGAGTGTGATCTACTGGGTCTAGGTGTGTCTTCAATCAGTCAGATTGGCGATTGCTACGCACAGAACCAGAAAGATATTCGTCCATACTACGAAGCAATCGATGCCAATGGCCACGCGCTTTGGAAAGGTTGTAGCTTAAACCGTGACGACGAGATTCGCCGCGTAGTGATCAAGCAGCTTATCTGTCATTTCGACCTAGATATGGCTAAGATCGAAGAGAAGCTAAACATCAACTTCGAAGAGTACTTCGCAGAAGACTTAAAACTACTGCAGACCTTCATCGATGATAAGCTAGTCGACATCACAGACCGTAAGATCACTATCAGCCCTACAGGCCGTCTGTTGATCCGTAACATCTGTATCTGCTTCGATGTTTACTACCGTGAGAAAGCAAGACAGCAACAGTTCTCTCGTGTTATCTAATTGGCTTAAACAGCGCAATTAGCTCCTCCTAAAAACCGGCTAAAGCCGGTTTTTTTATGCCTATCCGTTACCGCTCTACCAGCCAACTCCCCTTTCCAGCAACAATCTCCATCTCAGATGGATCTCCTTTTGTCACATTTCGTTTAATTTTCATCCGTGACCTTTAGTAAGCATAACGGTATATTCAAGCTGAAAATTAAAACAATAATGGACAATTCATGCATAAGTACCTACTTCCCTCAGTGCTAATCTTGGGGCTCAGCGCCTGCCAAACAACAACATCAACAGCGCCGCATCTAGGTGTTACCACCGAGCAAGTCGCAACCAATACTCAACTGCAATCACTTATCGATGCCGCTTGGCAGGTATCCCTCGATGCCAGCCCAGGCTTCGCCTATTCTCTCGGTGATAAGACGGCCGCAGGCAAGCTGCAAGACCTGTCGCCAACGACACTCGCAGCGCTAAATCAACGCAAACTACAGCTACTCGAACAATTACAGCAAATCGATGTCAGCCGCTTAAATAAAGAGGATGCGATTAACGCTCAGATCTTGCGCGACCAGCTGCAAAATGATGTCGATCAGTACCACTACAAAGATCACTACATGCCGATCTCGGCCGAAGGTGGCTTTCACGCCTACATAGCCTCGATTGCCAAAGGGCGTTTTGCCAGCGTCGAAGACTACCAAAACTACATCAAGCAGTTGCAAGCGCTGCCGACGTACTTCAATCAGCAAACCTACTGGCTAAAGCAAGGGTTAGCCGCCGGGATCACCCCCGCTAAGGCTACGCTCAAAGGGTTTGAGACCAGCATCACCGCCTTTATCGTACCTATAGAAGAGAGTGGTTATTTCCAGCCATTTACCCAGTATCCAGCCCATTTCAGTGATGCAGAGAAAGCGCAGCTTACCAAGCAAGGCCACGCCTTAGTGCAAGATACCGTGCTTCCCCAATACCAGGCCTTCTACGATTTCATCACCAGCGAGTATATTCCCAACACCCGAGTAAGCATCGCCACCTACGATCTTCCCGATGGTGAAGCCTTCTATGAAAACCGTGTGCGTTACTACACCACCTTAGAGATGACCTCGGATGAAGTGCATCAGTTAGGCTTACAAGAAGTTAAGCGTATTCGTGGTGAGATGCAGCAGATCATCGAAGAGGTAGGGTTCGAAGGTAGCTTCGCCGAGTTTCTACATTTTTTAAGAACCGATCCGCAGTTCTACCCAAAGACCGCAGAGGAGCTACTTAAGGAAGCGGCCTATATCGCCAAGAAGGCCGATGCCATGCTACCTAAGTATTTCGGTAAGCTACCGCGTCAGCCCTATGGTATTGAACCCGTTCCTGCCGAAATTGCCCCCAAATACACCACGGGTCGTTACTCAGGCTCGAGTCGCGATGATGAAGCAGGCTATTACTGGGTTAACACCTATGCACTGGATAAACGCCCACTGTACGAGATGGAAGCCCTGACCCTACACGAAGCGGTACCCGGTCATCACCTGCAGATCTCTCTAAACCAAGAATTAACGGATCTGCCGAACTTCCGCCGCTACAGCTATATCTCGGCGTTTGGCGAAGGTTGGGGCCTCTACTCTGAATATCTCGGCCTAGAAGCTGGTTTCTACCAAGATCCCTATAGTAACTTTGGTCGCTTAACCTATGAGATGTGGCGTGCAGCGCGTCTAGTGGTCGATACAGGTATGCACGCTAAAGGTTGGTCACGCCAGCAGGCAATCGACTTTATGGCGAGCAATACTGCGTTGTCTATGCATAACGTCACCACTGAGATTGATCGTTACATTAACTGGCCAGGACAAGCTTTGTCATACAAGATTGGAGAGCTGACGATTAAGCGTCTACGCGCTCAAGCCGAAACCGAACTTGGTGAACACTTCGATATTCGCGCCTTCCATGACGCCATCTTAGCCAACGGCTCCGTGCCTATGTCGGTGCTGGAACAGCAGATAAACGATTTCATTACCTCTCAGAAAGCCGCTATCTAATCAATAATACTGTAATCGAGTACACATTAAGGCCGCATTAGCGGCCTTTTTAATAGACCTATGTTTCGCTAGAGTCTGGCTGAACAAGTTTGCTACACTGCATCCAAGATCACTAAATAGAACCACTCCATGTCGATTGCTACTGAGCCCTATATGAACACCAATGCCGCTGTCAGCTTTTCATCAGAACATCACCTTAATAGTCCTGAGCAAAAAGTCTTCTGGCAGCAAGTAACGCAATCGAGCTTTAAGACTCGTGACGACATCACCTTAGCCTACGCCCGCATCACTCACCCAGAGAGTATCGGTACTATCGTTATTAGCAGTGGCCGGGTTGAGTCCTATCTGAAATATAAGGAGCTGATGTTCGATCTCTATCAGCAAGGCTACAGCCTGTTTGCAATCGATCATCGTGGCCAAGGTTTATCGGCGCGTACAACGGCGAACCCGCATCAGGGGCATATCGATAAGTTCCAGCGATATGTCGATGACTTCGCCGAATTTGTCACTAAAGTCGTCAAGCCGCAGGCCCAAGAAAATTACTACTTAGTGGGGCACTCGATGGGGGGAGCTATCGGGACCCTGTATCTCAGCCAGTACCCAGCAACCTTTAAGGCTGCGGCGTTTTCGGCACCCATGTATGGCATCAAGCTGCCGCTTCCGAAAGTCTTTATCCGCGGCCTAGCCGCTTTGCTCGATAATGCTAAGCAGCCCAACTATATATTGGGCGGTAAAGGCTATCATGCGGATCCGTTCGATAAGAATGACCTGACCCACAGCAAGCTGCGCTATGAGGATTATCGCGAACTCTACCGCCAGCATCCAGAGCTACAGCTAGGCTCACCCACCAACCATTGGTTAATCGAGTCTATCGATGGTGCCGAGCAAGCGGTAAGTGCCGCTCGAAATAGCGTTATCCCACTGCTTATCCTGCAAGCCGAAGAGGACACAATTGTAGATAATGCAGCACAAAATCGCGCCGTAAACGGTCTATGTAAGCTGATAAAAATCCCTTACGCCCGTCATGAGATCTTCATGGAGCGCGATAAGCCGCGCAATCTGGCCCTCAACGCATTATGCGACTTCTTAAAAGCAAACTAATCGGCTTGCGAGCAACAAAAAGGGATAGCTAGCTATCCCTTTTTGTATTCAACGACTTGTTTTCAACTAGCCTAACTGCCCTGCCACCATCAGCTCCCGCGTTTCGGGGATCTCATTGTAAGACAACACATGCAGACCGCGGGCAAATGCTAAGGCATAGCGTGCCAGTATCGGCCGCAGCTGCGGTGAGACCAACAACAGTGGGCTATGGCCATGCTCCTTCGCCTGCGCTAACAGCTGTGGCATACGTTGCTGCAGTTGAGCCAATAGCTGCGGATCCACGGGGAAGCTATCGAGCGAGCCCTTGCCCTGCTGCTGAGACTGATTTAAGGCCGACATCAAGGTTTGCTCAAGTTCTGGAGCCAAGGTCATCACATTAAGCTTAGGATCGGCGCCCACGATAGAGTGCAAGATGGAGTGACGCAGGGCACAGCGTACATCGGCGGCCAGCAGTACAGGATCTTTACTGTTTTCACTGCAATCGAGCAAAGTGGTGGCAATGGTGCGAATATCCTTAAGCGATACCTGCTCCTTAAGCAGTAATCGATACACCTTAAGCTGCAAGATAGGGGTTAATGCACTATTGAGTGACTCGGCCAACTTAGGACTCTGTTTAGCGAGACGATCGCTAAGCGCCAATACATCATCATGCTGCAGCATATCTGGTAGCGATTCACGAATGAGTTTACTCACATGGGTGGCGATAACCGTGGCGTTATCCACCACCGAATACCCCAGATTCAGCGCCTTGGCCTTATGATCTTGCTCAATCCAGATAGCATCCATCTGGTAGGCAGGCTCTTTAGTGATCACCCCATCGATATCACCAAACACTGGGCCACTCTTAATCGCCATCAGACGATCAGGCTCTAACTCTGCGGTCACCACAGGGTTACCCATCAAGTTAATCTGATAGGCATTCGGAGCCAGCGACAGGTTATCGCGCACCCTCACCTCAGACAGCAAGAAACCCGCCTGTTCAGATAGGGTTCGACGAATACCCGTTAATCGCTTCTGCAGCTCCGCCCCTTTGCTGCGCTCAACCAGATGCACCAAACGATAACCTAAGCGCACCTCGATAAGATCGGTATAGGGCAAGGCATCCCAACTCGGCGCCGAAGGCTCACTAAAGCTGCTCTCCCTTAGCTCCTCGACCTTAGACTCGGTCACCTTAGGCTGAACCTGACTCTGCTTCCACGCAACAAATGCCAATAGCGCCGCAAATGACAAGAATACAAATGTCGGCATCCCCGGCACTATGCCCAAGATCAGCATCACCAATGCCGAGGTGATCAAAGTTTTTGGGTTGGCGAGTAGCTGCTGACGCAACTGCTCAGGCATCTCTTCAGCGTCGGAAACCCGCGTGACGATAATCGCCGCCGCTGTCGCAAGTAATAGCGATGGGATCTGGGCCACTAGACCATCACCAATGGTCAGCAAGGCATAAGTCTTAAACGCGTCACCGGCACTCAAGTCATGCATGAAGATACCGATCGCCAAACCACCCAACATGTTGATGGCTAGAATCAGGATACTGGCAATCGCGTCACCACGGACAAACTTGGAGGCACCATCCATCGAACCATAGAAGTCAGCTTCGCGCGCAACCTCTTGGCGCCTCTCTCTTGCCTGCTCTTGGGTCAACACTCCGGCATTTAAGTCGGCATCGATTGCCATCTGCTTACCGGGCAGCGCATCAAGGGTGAAACGTGCCGATACCTCAGAAATTCGCTCGCCACCTTTAGTGATCACCACAAAGTTAATGATCATCAAGATAAGGAAGATCACCGCACCGACAACATAATTACCGCCGATCACCACCTCACCAAAGGCTTGAATCACCTTACCAGCGGCATCCCCCCCTTCATGGCCCTCGATAAGTACCACACGGGTCGAGGCCACGTTCAAGGTTAAGCGTAGCAAGGTTGCGAGTAGTAATACGGTTGGGAATACCGAAAACTCCAGCGGTCTACGGATCGATACCCCGACCAATAGCACCATCACGGCGAGCACTATGTTAAAAGTGAACAAGATATCTAATAGCCATGGCGGCAATGGCAAGATAACCATAGCCAACACGGCGAGTAGCATGATTGGAATGCCGATATAGCCTGGGCTACCAGCAAAAGTACGCTTAAACCAGTTCATTAATGCAAATAACCTTTAATCATGTTGTAAATTTTTAGGAATATAGAAATGGGGCAAAGGATCAGGCTTCGCCTGCTGACCCTGACGCGCCGCTCTAAGCTGCATCACATAGGTGAGCACATGTGCGATGGCGACAAACAGACCCGAGGGGATCTGCTGCTCCACCTGTGTCGAATAGTAAATAGCACGCGTCAGTGGCGGCAGCTCTAGCACCTCCACATCATTTCGTTTAGCGATGTCACGCATATAGAGCGCCAGCTCATCGGTGCCCTTCGCTATCACGTAGGGGGCATCGGCCTTGTTCATGTCATATTTAAGTGCCACCGCATAGTGACTTGGGTTCACCAGAAGCACGTCGGCCTTAGGCACGGAGACATCGGCCCTAGATCGACTAATGCGTTGTTGCATCTGGCGGATTTTCGCCTTCACTTCAGGCTTACCATCCTGCTGCTTATGTTCGTCTTTCACCTCTTGCAGCGACATTCTCAACTCTTTATGGTGATGCCAATACTGGTAAGGCACATCGATAAAGGTGATCAGCAGCAAGCCAAGACCCAGATAGAGCATCGCCAAACTCAGCATATCGATGCCACGAATAACCGCCTCATCGATTGGCAGCTGACTAACCGCCATCAATGCTTGAAAGTTTTTCTGTAGAAAAACCAGCATGATGCCTACTAGCAGCACGATCTTGAGAATCGATTTAACCAGCTCGACTAGCGACTTCACGGACACCATTCTGCCGAGCCCCGCAATAGGGTCGATACGGCTGTATTTAAAACCTGCGTTTTTAAAGTTAAACACCGGACCGCCAGGCATGGCACCGGCAATGATGGCTATCAACGCGACCGTTATAATCAGAGGCCCTAGAATATTCAGTACTTCCAGTAGAGACTGGGCCAGATGGCGAGTCATCATCCCCTGCTCATCTAGCTGTGCCTTGGTGAATAACATATTGGTTCGTGTCAGCGCTGCCACTTTAGCTGAGATCCAATCAGCCATAGTCGTCAGTAACAGCGAGCAGCCGATAATGAGCGCCGAGGCGGCTAAGTCTTTCGAGCGTGGTACCTGCCCCTGCTCTCTGGCCTTCTTTAATTTTTGCGGGGTCGCTTTTTCAGTTTTACTCTGCCCCGAATCCTTATTACTCACGTTGTACCACCGATAAACTGATACATAGCGTTTAGAGCATCTAAACAGAGGTCGCTATAACGAGTCGGCAGACCGCTAAAAGAGAAGAACACACACAGCAGCCCCATCAGCATCGACATAGGAAAGCCCAAGGCGAACACATTTAACGATGGTGCCGAGCGACTCAATACACCGAAGGTGATGTTAACCACGAGCATGGCGAGAATTGCAGGCAGAGCCAGCATAAAGGAGGCCGCAAAAATCCAAGAGAGTCGGCCGATAAGTCCCATCAAGGGCAGATCAAATATTCCCATTCCTATGGGCCATAACCTAAAACTGTCCACTAAGATCCCAATCGCGACCAAGTGACCGTCTAACGCCAGAAACAGCAGGGTTCCGTAGAGCATAAACCATAAACCTAACAGCGGGTTAGCCCCACCACTAGAGGGGTCATTCATCACAGCCATCGACAAGCCCATCTGCATCGACATCATGGCACCTAACATGGTCATCACATGGATCATTATCGACAGGAAGAGTGCCAACATAAAACCGATCAATAGCTGCTCTACGGCCAAGATCAGCGCATGA
The DNA here is from genome assembly GCF_022398325.1 of Shewanella sp. Isolate13. Taxonomy (GTDB): domain Bacteria; phylum Pseudomonadota; class Gammaproteobacteria; order Enterobacterales; family Shewanellaceae; genus Shewanella. Next base: position 3,001 of record NZ_JAKEVD010000030.1, on the reverse strand, counting down.
AATGAGATAGCATCGACTTCGGGAAATGGAGGCAATATCGGCGCAATCAGAGCCGATATACTGATGGCCAACAGGATACGTACGGTGGCAGGGATATAGTTATTCCCCAGAAAAGGCATCACCATAAATGCCCCCATGATGCGGCAAAATGGCCACCAGAAAGTGCCGATAAAGGTGCTGATTTGGACTGAGGTAAGCGATAACAAGCTACTGACCCTCAACCAATAATATGGGGGATATTCATAAACAAACGATTAAAGAAGTCGCCGATCTGCTGCAGCAACCATTCACCAGCAAAAACCACCATCAAGAGTGTCAAAATGAGTCGCGGTAAAAAACTCAAGGTCTGTTCGTTCACCTGAGTGGCCGCCTGAAATACCGCGATCAACAGACCGACCAAGAGGCCGGGAACCACCAAGACCCCAACCATGGCGACCACGAGGAAAATAGCCTCGGAAAACATAGAGGTAAGTTCATTGACGTCCATAGACTACGCCCTTGTCCCCGTAAGTAACGAGATAACAGCAGGCCAGTCATTGAGGATCACTAACGCCGTCATCAACAGGCCAAGAAAAAGGTAAATTAGATCCCAAACGGATAACTCATCGCTTTGGTTTGTCACCATCAAGGCTCTCTCCTGCCCAACAAACGGTTGATCTTTAGTTCGACTAACCATAACTGGCCACCAAGGTACTCACGGTCATCGACCAACCATCGACCAATACAAACACCATCAGTTTAAATGGCAAAGAGATAATCAGTGGCGACAGCATCATCATACCCATGGACATTAATACGCTCGCGACCACGAGATCGATCACCAAAAAAGGCAGGAAAAGTAAGAAACCTATCTGAAACGCGGTCTTTAACTCACTCAATACGAAGGCGGGCATTAGCACAAAGAAAGGGATCTCATCGGCAGTTAAGGTGACCGGCTCATCGGCAATCTTGAGCATCTGCTCCAGATCCGTCTCTCGAGTCTGCGCCAACATAAATTTGCGTAACGGCACCTCACCTCGAGCAACGGCTTCCGTTAACTCTATCTGCCCCATGTCGTAGGGGAGAAAGGCATCGTCATAGATAGCTTGCCCGACAGGGCGCATAATAAAAATGGTCATCACCAAGGCGATGCCTATCAATACTTTATTGGGTGGACTTTGCTGCAAACCTAAGGCTTGACGCAAAATAGCCAAGACCACGATCACCCGAGTGAAGCTGGTTAACATCATTAGTAAGGCAGGCAGAAAGCTTAGCACCGTCATCAAGGCTAAGATTTCCAGTTTAACGTTCACCGCCTGAGTCTTATCACCGTCAGCCAGAGAAAACAGCGTTAAGCCATCACTCGCATAAGCCGTCGATGAAACGCTCAGCAATAGCACCAGCAACACTCGCCACATAGTTAGTCAACGGCTCCGGTTAAGCTGGTAGCTTCCACTTCGAGTAAACGCACACCATAACGCCCATTGACCTCAACCACTTCTCCGCGGCCAAGCAGTGCACCATTCACACGAATATCAAGTGGCTCACCAACCATACGGTCCAGTGCGACCACATCGCCCTCTCCCATCTGCGCCAACTCACCCAGCGACATCTCAACGCTGGCGAGCTCAAGAGTCACATGTACCGGAAGCTGATGGAAAAACGATATATCCTTTACAGGCTTCGACTGAACCTTAGGCACACTGACAGGCTCTTCAGCAAAGAATTCGTCATCTAATAAAAAATCTTCATCTTGTAAAATATTATGTTCAGCCATTGGATTTTTCCTCCATTTGAAAGGCTTCTTGAGTCAATTTGGCCACCATCTGCCCCTCGTGGGTATGAACTGTGGCGTAAAAAAGTGGACGTTTTCCGACGGTAACGGGACAGCGAGAGTGTAGATTCATCGGCAAAATATCACCGACGACCAAGCTCTGAAGCGAGGTAACAGGCATACTCTGATGCCCAAGTTCCAATAATGTTCTAAGTGGGATCTGTTTCAGTCGGCCCGCTAACTTCTCGGCTAAGGCTGGATCGGCTTGATACTGGCTAGGCTGCTCAGCCATCAGTTCTAATAGATGTTCCGCCATATAGAAGCAAAGAGCAGGACCACAGTGAGCCGCAGGAAAGCTCAACTCACAACAGACAGGAGCCTTGATAGGTGCGCTGTTCATCACCAGCTCCAACTCCAATTTGTCTTCATCGATATAGGTGATCGGGAATGTTTTAATCACGGCCATCATCAAACGCTTAACCAAACGAAACTCTGACTGGCTCGGTGCTCTTAAGGGAGATTGCAACGCGCTGGAGCAACTCCCGTAATAACCACTGGCAAGTTGATCTAATGTACACTTATCGATTCGCCACCAGCCTAACTCGACACGGTTATAACTCAGTAAAAACCAGGCATGATGTAGTTGAGGGGTGACAGGCTGAGTCTTCGCCGCCAACGATACTTTTGACAGCGCAAAGTGTCCTTGCCGAGTAATTGGCGTCAGTAACTCATTAACAGCATCTATCATCGGTCGCTGACATGACTCTAATTGCATCAATAACCGGCTTCGAGCCAACTTCTCTTTTATCAAGACAACAGGTCGAACTTCTATCCCTTGGCTAGATTTAATTAGATTGGCTTTAGCAGTTGTTTTCATCCTAAATCTCACAATAAAAGTTCGTCAAATAATCGACGTTAAATTTAAAAAAGCTATTTAAATGACAGGCGACAAAATAATGACTAAATAAATAAGCCGTGTAACACAAATAACAAAAAACATTATTCAAACGAAAGGAAAAATCATGTCAAAAATAAAAGCTTTCGCGAATAAAAAATAAACCACCTATAAAGCGACAATATTTTAGAAAACTTTAATTTATTTTTAAACTTTCTCAGCGAATAACACCAAACCAAGCAAAACCAACAACATACACTGCCAACTAAATTTCAACTTAAATCGAAAACACTCTATTTCGTATTAAAAATAAACAGCTAACGGTCTACGAGTGATAATCGCAAGCTTACATC
>NZ_JAKEVD010000003.1 GCF_022398325.1 Shewanella sp. Isolate13 | reverse complement strand
GCATTTTTAAGTATTTCCTCCATCCATGGAGGTCATCCAAAATTAGAATGAAGCACTTAATGTAGTGTGAACCCAATTTTTAAGACTTGCATCGCGAGTCCAGCTTTTCAAATTTACCAAATTTGTCTGGAAACCATAGAGCTGTGGTCCCACCTGAATCCATTCCGAACTCAGAAGTGAAACACAGTATCGCCGATGGTAGTGTGGGGTCTCCCCATGTGAGAGTAGGTCATTTCCAGGCGCCAAATACACGAAAAAGCCCTAGCAAACAACGCTAGGGCTTTTTTTCGTATATGCGCTCCGCGAAAAGAACGACTCCCGACGTCGCCCCGCCGCTGAGCGGGGTCTCCGGCTTCGAAGGCAAGCTTCTCCGCGTTCAAGTGAGTCTGAATACGCAGTATTCAAAGCGCCTCACTTTCACCCCCATGTGTTCGCTGCACGAACCGAGGGCGATTATATGCTCCTGCATAATCGACACTTCCCACATCCATGTGGGTCGTAGGTCATTTCCAGGGCGCAGTTTAAATTTATCCGTGAATGCCATGGATGGCATAGGAGAGGAGTTGCGTTTGGGCGAAACTAAAATAATCAAGGTTGCCTAATCAATGTCTCGTTAGTGATTTTGTCGCAGGTTCAAGTTAATGTTTTACTAGGTGTTTTGCTGGCTCAGACAAAGGCTCAGACACAGACATAATGTTGAGAGAGGTATGGGGCGCGTAGTTGTGGTTTGCATAGGGAAATACGACTAATGGGTGATAACGTATGGAGTGGGATAATGATAGGTTTGACAGCGCTGTCATTAACTCTTAAGGATATGGAAATTAGATGAATGAGTGCAAAGGACTTTCAATCGTAACGCTAGCTATCGTAGTAGGGAGTTATGGTGTGGCTCTGGCTAACCCGCTTGTCGTTAATGCGAAACCTACTAATGCGATACCTACCAATGACGGACAGATCTTTTTTGATGATTTTAGCTATGGTGATATTGAAAGCTTTAATGCTAATGGCTGGAGAGTAAGGACTGAAACGGGGCACCCTGGCATTGTAGGGGCAACTTGGTCTGGTGTGGGGATAAGTTTTCATCCTGAGCTTAAAGATACTAGTCGTGGAGCGATTAGAATGAGTTCTATTACCGCTGGTGAAGGTAGTAATACACGTCATACTCAGTTTTGCCATATGCGTAAGTATTTAAACGGTACATACGCCGCACGCGTCTTTTTTAGGGATACACCTACATACGGCCCTGATGGTGATGAGGTTATTCAAACTTTTTACACCATTAGTCCACTGGCTTTCCCTATGGATCTTAGTTATAGCGAAGCCGATTTCGAGTATCTGCCTAATGGTGGTTGGGGGAGCGATAGTTCTCCTGCTATGTGGACTACAACATGGGAAACTTTTCAGCTTGCTCCTTGGGCTAAGGTTAATGAGTATACTCGTAAGGAGGGGAGTTATGCTGGGTGGCGTATATTGGTCATGACGGTAAAGGCTGAGGAGGTTAACTACTATGTTGATGGTCAATTGATTTCAACTCATTCGGACAAGGTCGCACCGGAGGTACCGATGTCGATTAACTTTAATTTGTGGTTTATGCCTGAGGGAGCTGATGGTTCCATTGGCCCTGTTGACTCCGACGAACTCAGAGAATACCAGCAAGATATTGATTGGGTATATCACTTAGCGGATAAGGTTATTAGCCCTCAGCAAGTATTAACTGCAGTGGCTAATTTGCAAACGCAGGGAGTTAAGCATGTTGACGGAGTCGCGGAAAGTGATCCTGTGCTACCTTCACCATGCGGGCTGTAAGTTTATATTTTAGCTTTTTATGTTTAAAGCGCGTACTAAATGCTTGAAAAAGCCGCAGGCGGCGGGCTTTATATAAAAAAGTACTTTACCTTTTGAGTGATATTACGCAAAATTCACCTCATCAACAGGGGTATAGTTCCAATTGGTAGAACAGCGGTCTCCAAAACCGATGGTTGCGAGTTCGAGTCTTGCTACCCCTGCCAAATTTAGAAAAAGCCGAGCATTAGCTCGGCTTTTTTGCATCTGCGATTTATTCACTATATTCGTTTTTCGTTTTGCTCTACCTGTTGCTGTGTTGCACAGCTGTTGAATGAAAAACCTGCAGTCAGTGGCTTTTCTCTTAAAAAGTACTTTACCTTTTAGGGGAGTTTCCGCATAATGCGTCTCGTCAACAGGGGTATAGTTCCAATTGGTAGAACAGCGGTCTCCAAAACCGATGGTTGCGAGTTCGAGTCTTGCTACCCCTGCCAAATTCAGAAAAAGCCGAGCATCAGCTCGGCTTTTTCGTATCTGCGATTTGTCACTATATCAGAAGTTATATTTGAAGCTTTAGCCACTAGAAGGCTGTGACTTTATTTCAGTGGCTTTATCTTGGCTGCTTCACTTAGGCATAGACTAGCTGCTATGCTCTCTATCGTTTTAAATCCTTTTGGTCGAGTCTTAATGGAAACAAGTGCATATTTAGACGCTATGGGCATTGTGCGGTGGAAAAAGGCCGTCCCGCCATCAGAGGTGTTGACTGTGCTGGTTAATCCGCTGCGGATTAATGATGTTAGTAGCCCTATCATCAGTACGGTACTTAGTATGTTAGGTCATGACATCGCTAATTGTCGTTTCGCTGTGCGTGCTCAACCGGGTAGTACAATTATATGGGATATGCGAGGTAAGCAGGCTGTACCTAATGATGAGATCTTGGTTTCAGCACCAATTAATGAGCTAGAAGCTAAAGCTGAAGCCAAAAAGGCTCTGTGGCTTAATATGCAGCCCTTTCTGGCACAAAAGGATAATTAATGAACCTTATTGAGTTAAGTGAGAGCTTCGTTCCTCAAATGGCTTCTATTGCGGCTAAAGCGCATAGCCATCCTATGTCAGAAACGAGTATCAGAAGCTGTTTTGGGGAGCTGTATAGCAGCTTTGGGATATTTGATAGTGACAAGTTGTGTGGCTTTGCAATTTTGCATCAGATTTTCGAAGATGCGACCCTAATGGATATTTGTGTTGACCCTAGTTATCAGGGAAGAGGCTTTGGTAAGGCCCTGCTAAACGCTGTAATCGCTATAGCCAAAGATAGAGGCGCAGAGGTCTTACTGCTGGAGGTGAGGCAATCAGGCGGCACAGCTAGAGCTTTATATGAAACACTAGGCTTTGAAACAACAGGTGTTCGTAAGGGCTACTATAAGACTGAGGCTGGCAGTGAAGATGCCATACTGATGCAGCTGTCGTTATAACTCATATCGATTTCTGAAATGTAAATAAAAATAGCGCCAATGGGCGCTATTTTTCTATCTGTAGTCATTAGCAAAGCTTAGATTACTTAACTTCTTTGCCTTGTGCCTGAAGGTCGGCATGGTAGCTAGATCGAACTAGCGGACCACAAGCTGCATGAGTAAAGCCGATGCTTTCGGCAAGCTCTTTAAGTTCATCAAACTCTGCTGGCGAGACATAACGCTCTACTGGCAGGTGGAATTTAGATGGCTGCAGATATTGACCTAGCGTTAGCATCTCTACCTTGTGTTCACGCAAATCATGTAATACCTGTGCGATCTCCTCGTTGCTCTCACCAAGGCCCATCATCAATCCTGACTTAGTCGGAATGTTAGGGTGGCGCTCTTTGAACTTCTTTAATAGATCTAATGACCATTGGTAGTTAGCACCTGGACGAGCCTTACGGTAATGCATAGGCGCCGTTTCCAAGTTGTGGTTAAACACATCTGGTGGCTCAGTGGCTAAGATATCGAGTGCGGCATCGATACGACCACGGAAATCAGGTACTAAGGTTTCAATCTTAATCTCTGGGTTCAGTAGGCGAATTTCACGGATACAGTCGGCAAAGTGTTGAGCGCCACCGTCACGGAGATCGTCACGGTCTACAGAGGTGATCACCACATACTTAAGCTTCATATCTTTGATGGTCTGTGCAAGCTTCTTCGGCTCCTCGGCGTCAGGCTTGAGTGGACGACCATGAGCCACATCGCAAAATGGACAGCGACGGGTACAGATAGCCCCTAGGATCATGAATGTTGCCGTACCGTGATTGAAACACTCGGACAGGTTTGGACAAGAAGCCTCTTCACAAACAGAGTGTAAACCGTTCTTGCGCAGAGCTTGTTTAATGTCTGTGATGCGCTGGTTTGATGCCGGTAGTTTGACTCGTAGCCAGTCAGGCTTTCTTAGCATGGTGTCACGCTCTGATGGCACCACTTTAACAGGGATGCGGGAAACCTTTTCTGCGTCTCTGAGTTTGACGCCAGGTTGTAATCTTTCAGGCCTATTCATATGACTCTGGTAATCCTTGGTGGTGAACTAGCTTATCTAAACCGAGTTCTTGGCTGAGGGTTTCAATCAGTTGGGCACCAGCTTCTTCAACAGTTTGTGGTCCACCGAGCTGTTTGCATTGGATCATTTCCATGCCTGCATAACCACAGGGGTTTATGCGCTGGAAGGGTGACATATCCATGTCGACATTGAGGGCCAGTCCGTGGAAAGAGCATCCTTTACGGATCCTAAGACCGAGGGAGGCTATCTTACGTTCATCAACGTAGACGCCAGGCGCATCAGCTTTGGCATAGGCCTCAATCTGATAGTGCTTAAGCATGTTGATGATGCTCTGTTCAATATGGGTGACGAGTTGACGCACACCCACCTTGAGTCGCTTAATATCGAGAAGAGGGTAAACAACAAGCTGACCTGGGCCGTGATAAGTCACTTGGCCACCGCGATCAACCTGAATAACAGGAATATCACCTGGATTTAGGATGTGCTCACTCTTACCAGCTTGGCCTTGAGTGAATACAGGCGTATGTTCAACAATCCAGATCTCGTCTGGACTGTTCTCATCGCGATTATCTGTGTAGTGCTGCATCGCGTGCCACACTGATTCGTAATCTTGCTTACCTAGATGGCGAATATGCAAAGCGTTGTCGTACAAGGGCAACCTCTCCCCTCAAATATTTGTGCGGGCTATTATACGCTTCAAAATGATAAATGTAATACAGATCACATTTATCATTAGTGATTAATATTTATAGTACGCGCTTAACGCCTTCAATTGCCGCAAATTGAGTGTAAAGCTGCTCAATGTGGTCTTTGCTTGTTACCGTTACACGAATCGTCACCGAGTTGTAGGTACCCTTGCTTGACGCTTTTGTGGTTGGTGCATAATCGCCTGGAGCTAGGCTTTGAGCCACAGCAACAACGCGATCAGCCAGCGTATCGCTTGCGTCACCAACAATTTTAAATGGAAAAGATGCAGGAAATTCCATTAACTCATCAAATTTAGTATCTAACATTTTTTGCTCTCAAAGATTTCAATATTCACTAATATGGTGGCAATTATACCTAATTCAAGGGAAGTTAGCTTGGATAAAACGAAAGAAGCCACCCTAAGGTGGCTTCTTGCTGTGCTGAGTATGGTTTAGCTAAACCAACCTGCAAACATCTGCTTAAAGTAATCCATTAATTGGCTAAACCAGCTGCCTTCGTTCACTTCTTGTAGCGTGACAAGTGGGAACTGAGCGATATCTTTGCCGTTTAACTGGAAGTAGATACGACCAACAGTTTCACCTTTAGCGATTGGGGCATTAAGTTCTTTGGTTAACTCAAAGTTTGCTTGTAGGTTCTTAGCTTGACCGCGGCTAATGGTAATTGGTGTATCGGTAACAACACCCAAATCAATCGTTTCACGATCACCATACCAGATTTTTTGAGTTACGAAAATGTCGCCAGCCTTGTACGGTGTTACGGTTTCAAAGAAACGGAAGCCGTAGTTAAGTAGCTTCTTACTTTCTGCCTTACGTGCAGCTTCACTTTTTGTGCCCATTACAACTGAAATAAGACGCATGCCGTCTTTAGTTGCTGAAGTGACTAGGTTAAAGCCAGCACCTGAGGTATGACCGGTTTTGATACCGTCAACGCTTAAGCTCTTATCCCATAATAAACCGTTACGGTTGTACTGCTTGATACCGTTGTAGGTAAATGATTTCTCTTTATATACTGCGTACTCATCCGGTACATCGCGAATAATTGCTGCGCCTAGAAGCGCCATGTCATAAGCGGTACTTTTGTGGTTGTCGGAGTCTAAACCGTGGCTGTTTTCAAAGTAGCTATCCTGCATACCTAGCTGTTTAGCCCAAGAGTTCATTAGATCTACGAAACCATCCTCGGTGCCCGCAATGTGCTCAGCCATCGCCACGCAAGCATCGTTACCCGATTGAATGATGATGCCCTTGTTTAGATCTTCTACAGTGACTTTTTTACCCACTTCAATAAACATCTTTGAAGAATCTGGGAAGTTCTTAGACCAAGCTTTCTTACTGATGGTCACTTCGTCAGAGGGTGACACATTGCCGACTTTAATCTCATGACCGATGACGTAGCTGGTCATCATCTTAGTCAAGCTGGCTGGGTTTAGGCTTTCGTAAGCGTTTTCCTCAGCGATGATCTGTCCGGTGTTGTAGTCCATCAGCACATAGGCCTTCGCTGCAACAGTGGGTGCATTTGGAGTAACGACGGGGGCCGCGTGTGCTGATAAGGCGGCGACAGAGGTCGCGAACAAAAATGTTTTTAATGGTTTGTTCAATAAATTCATATTAATAATGCACGTCTTAATAAGTTGAGGTATGAAGAAAGTGTAATTCCCATGAGTATAACATTAGTGGACAAGGGAATTCAGCGTTGGTTCATTAATCTTGGTTCATTCTGTCAGCAGGTAACTTTGAGGGTAACCTTCTTGTTTTAACTTCTCGGTGAGCTTGTTGGCTAGCTGCGCTTGCCCGATAGGCCCGAGTTGCAGCCTGTAGAGGTTATTTGCACTCTGCACACGGCTTTTAACCTGATATTTCTGCTCTAGGCTATTGGCTAGGCTGTCTAAACGCTCTTTATTCGATGAGGCGACTACTTGGATATAGTGCAACTCTGTGCCTTTTAGCTCTGCAAGGGCTGTAGACTCAGGATCGGCAATATAGATCACCTCCAAGCTCACGTTTGCGGTACCTGTTTTAAGCATATCTAGGCGGTGAGCGGCTGCGTAGGATAGATCGATAATGCGGTTCTCATGGAATGGCCCTCTATCGTTTACCCGTACTATGACGGTCTTATCATTCTTAAGATTCGTCACCTTCACATAACTAGGCAGTGGTAAAGTCTTATGGGCGGCAGACATGGAGTACATGTCATAGGTTTCACCGTTAGAGGTGAGGTGGCCATGAAACTTGGCGCCATACCAAGAGGCGATGCCTTTTTCAGCATAACCTTCGCCAGTATCCATTACCTGGTAAGTTTTGCCTAAAACCGTATAGTGCTTCTTATTACCGCCACGGCTATAGGGCTCATATTTTGGGTGAGCGTCTTCAACCTTAGTGACATCTGGGGCAGAAGTCGGTGCTTTATCGTCATCAAGCTCGTAGCGCCCATCACTAGAACATGCGGCGAGGGTGGCAGTTAAAAGCAAGATGGCGAGAGTATTATTGCGTGGCATAGGCTTTCTTTAATTCCTGACTAAACTGGTACACGGCCATGGCATACAGAGGGCTGCGGTTGTAACGGGTGATAACATAAAAGTTTTTAAGGCCTAGCCAATACTCATTATGGTCGGCTTGCTCAAGCTTAACTACCAGAGCGGGCTGTGACACATCAAGATCCATAGACTGAGTAAGCGCTACATTGGGCGATAAGATATCGGCAACCTTATAGTGGAGTTTCTCACCAGACCAAGTTTTAACTGTATCAGGTAAGTCTTTACTCAAGGTTAATTGCAGTGTGACAGGTTGGTTTTTCTGCCAACCATGCTGATGAAAGTAGTTGGCCACGCTGCCAATGGCATCTGTGGTGCTATTGAGCAGATCGCGGCTGCCGTCATTATCAAAATCAACTGCGTAATGGCGATAGCTTGATGGGATAAATTGACCGAACCCCATAGCACCGGCGTAGGAGCCTTTTAGGCTATTGAGCTCTAAGTGCTCCTCTTTGACGAGCGACTGAAGATTTGCAAATTCACTTCTAAAGAAAGTGGCTCGTGGTGGGTAATGAAACCCCAATGTATACAGGGCATCTTTTACAGGGTAGTTGCCCATATACCCCCCATAAAAGGTTTCGATACCGATAATCGCCACGATGATCTGTGGGTCAACATTAAACTCTTGCGATGCGCGTTCGATGGTTTTAGCGTGTTCTTTCCAAAATGTGAGGCCAGCCTCTAGGCGCTTCTCTGTGAGAAAAATAGGATAATACTGATGCCAAGGCTTAGCTTCCCAAGGTTTGGTCATGGCATCGATAACGGCTTGGTTGTAGTTGGCATTTTTGATGAAGTCTGCAGTTTCTGCTGCATCAAATCCTTTTGCGCTTTGTGCCTTAATAAATTCAGTTTTGAGCGCTTCTACATCGGCATCGGTCGTTGTTGCGGCAGCAGAGTATGAAAAGAGCGAAAGTGCCAAAGGTGCAAGAATACGTGTAAACAGCGTCATCGTTAAGCCGTCCTTAATAGTCGAAAAAATTGTCGAACGTTATCGAAAGTTGTCGAAAAGCATTATGTATGAGTGTTCGAAGTCGACATAATGCTTTCGAGGTTAATTGTCTAATTGTTTACATTAGAAACTATCTATCGATAAAGCGTCTATGGGTATGAATACTCATTAAGATGCCAAATCCGGTCATCAATGTCAGCATTGAGGTACCACCATAACTGATTAATGGCAGGGGGACACCTACAACCGGTAATAGACCCGAAACCATGCCGATATTGACAAAAATATAGACAAAGAAGGTTAGGGTTATACTACCTGCAAGTAGTCGAGCAAAGCTGGTTTGTGCCCGCGAGGCGATAACTAGCCCACGACCGATGACATAGATGTAAAGAGCAAGCAGAAGTAGTGCACCGATAAGGCCAAACTCCTCACCGATCACGGCAAAGATAAAGTCGGTATGACGCTCGGGTAAGAATTCTAGCTGTGACTGGGTTCCTTGTAACCAACCTTTACCCCATAAGCCACCTGAGCCGATGGCAATCTTAGACTGAATAATATGGTAGCCAGCGCCGAGTGGATCTTTTTCTGGATCGAGTAGGGTTAAGACACGAGTACGCTGGTAGTCATGCATTAGAAAGAACCAGAGAACAGGCAGCATCGCAAGCACACTACCAATAAAGCTACCCACGATTCTCCAGCTCATACCAGATAAAAACAGTACGAAAATGCCTGAGGCAGCAACCAGAATCGAGGTGCCAAGATCTGGCTGTTTCGCGATAAGTAGAGTGGGGACCAGCAAGATTATCCCTGCACCCGCTAAGTAACGCTTCTTTGGAGGCAAAGGGAACTTACTGATGTACCAAGCCATAGTAATAGGGAAGGCGAGCTTGATGAGTTCTGATGGTTGAAACTCCATAAAGCCAAGGTTTAACCAACGTTGGGCACCTTTGTTTATCTCCCCAAAAAAGTGCACGCCAATTAGTAAGACGATTCCGGCTAGGTAGATGGGAAAGGCCCAACGCCTGAGCACTTCAGGGTTTATCTGCGCTACGGTAAACATCACTAGCAGCGACAAGCCCATTCGAAATAGTTGGCGATCCATTAGGGCGAGATCTTCTCCACCGGCAGAATAGATCACAACCAGCCCAAAGCCCATCAAGGCTAAGAGGCCGAGTAATAATGGCAAGTCTATATGTAAGCGCTGCCAGATGTTTGGACGGTGATTGTGTGCGCTCATTTAGTTTTATCCCATGAATCTCGTAACAAATACTCATCTAACAAGGCGCGAGCTACAGGGCCTGCGTTAACCCCACCCCAGCCCGCGTTCTCAAGTACCACCGCAAGCACAATTTTAGGGTTCTCATAAGGGGCATAGGCAATAATTAAGGCGTTATCACGAAGACGCTCATCAATATTATCTGCATCGTATTCGGCGTCTTGAGCGACACTAAATACCTGTGCCGTACCGGTTTTCATCGCTGCGGTATAGCGTGCATCGGTGAAGCGGGATTTATGGGCGGTATCGCGCATCGCTTCATTGATGATGTCCCAGTTCTTCGGATCTTTTAGCACGATAGGCGGGAGCTCATCGGGCGGCGTATCAATTTTTGCTGTCTGATCTTGGATAGACTTTAGAAAGTGCGGTACAAATCGGCGGCCGTTATTGGCTAATATCGCAGTCGCATTGGCAAGTTGCAATGGTGTCGTGGTCCAATACCCCTGACCAATACCGACAGAGATGGTGTCGCCAATATACCAAGGCTGATTGTAGCGCAGGCGCTTCCAGTCTTTAGACGGCATAATACCGGCAGACTCTTCGAAGATATCGACACCGGTACGCTCACCAAAGCCAAATGGCTCCATAAAGTTAGCGATTGAGTCAACGCCAGTCTTATAGGCGAGATCATAGAAGTAGGTGTCACAGGAGCTAATAATGGCACTATTCACATCTACCCAGCCATGACCCCAACGTTTCCAGTCACGATATTTACGCTCAACGCCCGGGATCTGCCAAAAGCCAGGGTCCCAGATACGCGTCTTCGCGGTAACTGTTTTATTCTCTAATCCCAATAAGGCTAAGTGTGGCTTAACCGTTGAGGCAGGCGCATATTGTCCCTGAGTTGCTCGGTTAATCAGTGGCTTAGATTTAGAGTTTAATAGCTCGCTATAGGCTTTACTACTAATGCCGTGGACGAATTGGTTCGGGTCGTAGGTCGGGCTAGAAACAAGGGCTAAGATACCACCGTCTCGTGGGTCGATAGCCACAATCGAGCCGCGTCGACCGTTGAGCAGCTCCATTGCTTTTTGCTGTAGCTTTAGATCTAAGGTTAGGTAGATATCTTGCCCAGGCTCAGGTGGAACAGATTTGAGGGTTCGAATAGTACGGCCGCGGTTGTTAACCTCCTCTTCGAGGTGGCCTGGCTTTCCAAGCAGTAAACTCTCATAAAACTTTTCAATACCCTGTTTACCGATATCTTTGGTGGCTGCATAGTTTGCCCAAAGGTTATTTCGAACGAGTGAGTCCTGATCTCGGCTGTTAATCTTACCCACATAACCTAATGCATGGGTCATTAAGCCATTATAGGGGTAGTGACGTTTTAGACCGGCTTCAACGGTGATCCCGGGAAAACGGTGCTGGTTGACGCTGAACTCGGCAACTTGCTCTTCGGTGAGTCTATTCTTTATCGTCAATGGCTTAAAACGGCGATGATACTTAAGTGCATCGAGTACATTTTGTTTGTCATCACTGGACAGCTCGATCACTTCACTCAGTTCATCTAAGGTTTCACTGACATTCTTTACCTTTTCAGGCACTAACTCTAATGAGAAGAAAGGTTGGTTTTCGGCAAGTAGTTGCCCGTGACGGTCGTAGATCAGGCCGCGGCTAGGCGCTACGGGAACAACGCGAATACGGTTGTCATTTGAGCGAGTTTCGTAGTCTTTAAAAGAGGTGATCTGCAGATTATAAAGATTAACCAGCAACAGGCTCAGGAGGATAACGACACTGAAGAAAGTGAACAGAGCGCGACTCTTAAACAGCGAAGCTTCGGCCGCGTGGTCGTTCATGGTTATGCGCTTTCTTGGGGACACTTACATTCTCTCCTGCTTAAAAAGGGGCGCCAAGCACATATGCTAGTCCTGTAAAGGTCAGTCTAACCAAATAGTGATTCGATATTATTCTCTATGGTAGGGATGATTATTGTTAATGCTCCAGCCACGATAAAGGCTTTCTGCAACAATCACACGCACCAATGGATGAGGTAGGGTTAAGGCTGATAGGCACCAGCTCTGCGCTGCGGCCTGTTTACACTCGGGTGATAAACCTTCAGGACCGCCGATCAGCAAGCTAACATCGCGGCCGTCGAGTAGCCATTTGTTCATCTGCTCTGCTAGCTGTGGCGTGGTAAGGTTTTTACCGGGTAAGTCTAAGCTGACGATATGATTCCCTTTCGGGATCGCCGCCAACATTAACTCGCCCTCTTTTTGGAGAATGCGAGCTATATCGGCATTTTTACCGCGTTTGCCAGCGGGGATTTCAACTAATTCAAGCGCCATATCGCGAGGGAAGCGGCGCTGATATTCTTTAAAACCTGTTTCGACCCAATCTGGCATGCGGGTCCCAACTGCGACTAGCTGAATCTTCATTACTCAGGCTTTTCTGACCAAAGTTTTTCAAGCTGGTAGAAATCGCGAGTTTGATCTTGCATAACGTGCATGATGACATCGCCTAGGTCCACTAGAACCCATTCACTGCTTTCACGGCCTTCGACACCTAAAATAGTGATGCCGGCACGCTTAGATTCAACCACTAGATTTTCAGCGATTGCTTTAACGTGTGTTTTTGAGTTACCTGTACATACAACCATAAAGTCGGCGATGTTAGATTTCTCTGATACGTCCATTACAACGATATCTTTTGCTTTAAGGTCTTCAACCTTATCAATTACAAATTGCTTTAACTCTGCGCTTTCCACGCTGGTACCCCATTAATTTTAAGACAGCGCGATAGTATAGCAGTATTTCAGATCTAGATTAATAGCTATTGGCATAAATATCTGCGTTTGAATTAGTATTAGTTTGAATTGTCTGCAGTTGGGTTTTGGTAGAGGTGGTGGCTGATAATATACTCTTCAATTTCAGTGGGAAGCGCGCCTTCAGGCAAGGTTCCTGTTGAGAGTTGCTGGCGCACTTCAGTGGAAGAGATATCTTGCTGGGTGATATCGACCATAAAGATCTTGCCAAATTTAACTGGTGTTAACTGGTTTATGTCATGTTGACGCTTATCTAAAAGTGATTGCATCGGGTCATTAGCATCGAGTTGCCATCCTGGGCGTTTGCAGACCACTAGGTGGCATAGCTCCAATAATCGCTGCCATTTATGCCAACGAGTGAAGCTTAAAAAGGAGTCCATGCCCATGATGAAGTAAAACTCATGCTCTGGGTACATCTCGGTTAATTGAGTTAGGGTCAATGCCGAATAGGATGGGGTGTCACGCTTAGCTTCAATATCGCAGAGCCTAAATTGGGGGAGCTGATCGCAGATGAGCTGCGCCATGGCGAGTCTATCTTCACTGGAGACATGAGTGCCTGACTTGTGTGGCGGGATGTGGTTTGGCATAAGCCAAACCTCATCTAGGTTAAGCTGCTGTCTAACCTCTTGGGCCGGACGAATATGGCCAAAGTGGATAGGGTCGAATGTGCCGCCTAAAATGCCTATCTTCATTAATCTAAGACTATATGGGCCAGTTTATTGTGGGCCTTGGCATCAAACAGCAAGCTGATATGGCTAAGCCCGGTCCAATCTTCAAGCCCTTGTTGCTTTAGCTTGAGCTCGATGGCTGAGGCGCTAGCAAGTAAGGTTTCAATGTGGGGGAGCTCTAGCCTATTCAAGGCGTTTTGGTAGATAGGTTTACGCTTATCCCAAATACGCAGTTTACTCCAAAGTGCTTGTAGCGGCTCGCGATTATTCTGCGCTGTTTTCAGTTGCAACAGAACTGCGAGTTCTTTAAATAGCGACCATAGGATAATCGGCATGGCTACTCCTTCGCTTTTTAGCTGCGACAGGATGTGCTGCGCTTTATCTTGCTGATTATTGAGCATGGCGTCGGTGAGCTGAAAGACACTAAAGCGTGATTGGTCTTCAAAGTACTGAGTTAACTGATCACAATCGATAGGCGCCGTTGGGCTTAACAGCTGCAGTAGTTGCAATGCTTGATCTGCTGCGAGTAGATTGCCTTCGTAGAGTGCAAACAGCATCTCTCGGGGATCCCTCGCTAGCGATAATCCATAGTGATTTATACGGCCGTCTAACCAGCGCTGAAACTGTGCGCCCTCAGGAGTGGTGCAAGGCACATAGATGCCTTTGGCATCGAGACTCTTAAACCACTTTGTCTTGGTTTGCTCGCTCGCGAGTTTAGGACCTGTCAAGATCAGTAATACATCAGGGTTATCCATCTGCATCAGTGACTGCAACATAGCGCTGCCTTCGGTGCCGGGTTTCGCCTGTGGTAGGGCTAACTCGATAATACGACGGCTGGAAAACAAGCTCATCGCTTGCCACTGCTCAAACAGTTCATTCCAGCTAAAGCCGGTTTCTTGGGTCAGCTGGATCTTTTCCTCAAAACCTTGGCGCTTAGCTTCGCTGTGTAGTGCTGCTCTGCTTTGCTCACATAACCAAGGATCGTCGCCAAAAATCAGGCAACATTGTGGCAAGGGAGAAAGCTGACGTGATAATTGATCTGGGTAGACCCGCATTAATCGACCTTAGTCGCCGCCAAAGCTTGAATAATTCGGTCGGCAGCTTGGATGCGCATCTCTTTTAGCAACAACTCCATTTCTCGGCTCTTTGCTAGTGCGGTGCGGGGATCATCGAGGTAATCGCGGTGGATAGCGACATCGAAACGTTGAGACTCGGTGTCAGGCAGTTGCACAGAAAAACTGACCTGATAGATAAGCTCATACTCGGCGACATTACCCGTTGGGTAGATAGACAGTGTTGAACGGTCTAGTGAATCATTGATAATACGTAAGGCCGGAATGTCATCAGCGGGCTGAACGACAGCAATGCTGTTTAAGCGTAGGCGTTCACGTACTAGGCGTGTGAGTTCGCTGTACTCGTCTTGGCTAGTCAGACTTAAGGTTTGTAGCTGCTCTGGAATAGAGTAGCTACCCTGGAGTCTAAAGCCGCAACCGGCACTGAGCAGAACGCTCAGTGCCAAAGTTGCTAAAAGTATGCGTTTAATTAGCATAATCTTTGTTTAGTCTTCCTTGTTTACTAAGGATTAGTTAGCCACGATATTGAGCAGTTTGCCCGGTACGTAGATAACTTTACGGACGGTCTTACCTTCGGTGTGTTTAACCACGCCATCTTCGGCCATACCTGCTGCTTCAACTTCCTCTTTGCTAGCATCTGCTGCAACGGTGATTTTAGCGCGTAGCTTGCCGTTAACCTGTACGATGATTAACTTGCTGTCTTCAACCAGTGCAGACTCGTCAACCTCTGGCCAAAGTACATCTTCAATCGCCCCTTGGTTACCAAGTTCGTTCCATAGCACAAAACAAGTGTGTGGAATGATTGGGTAAAGCAAGCGGATCACCGCGTTCAAGGCTTCTTGCATTAATGCCTTGTCTTGATCCGTTTCAGAAGGTGCCTTCTGTAGACGGTTCATCAATTCCATGATCGATGCGATAGCGGTGTTGAACATCTGACGACGCTCAATATCATCACCCACTTTAGCAATTGTCTTGTGTAGTTCACGACGTAGCTCTTTTTGTGCTGCGTTAAGTGACTTAACATCAAGCTCAGCCGTTGGGCCGTGAGCGATATGGTCGTGAGCAGTTTTCCACAAACGCTTAATGAAGCGGTGTGCACCTTCAACGCTCGACTCTTGCCATTCCAGCGTTAATTCTGGTGGCGCTGCGAACATCATGAATAGGCGTACAGTATCTGCACCATACTTATCAACCATTTCCTGTGGGTCTATACCGTTGTTTTTAGACTTAGACATCTTGCTCATACCAGTATAAACCAGTTCATGACCTTCGCTGTCTACCGCTTTCACGGTACGGCCTTTTTCGTCAGTTTCCTGTACGGTTACATCAGATGGTGCAACCCAAACACGTGCGCCTTTCTCATTGGTGTAGTAGTAAGCATCGGCTAAAACCATACCTTGAGTCAGCAAGCGTTTAGCTGGCTCGTCAGAGTTTACTAGACCTGTGTCACGTAGCAACTTGTGGAAGAAACGGAAGTACAGTAGGTGCATACAAGCGTGCTCGATACCACCAATGTACTGATCAACTGGCAGCCAGTAGTTCGCTTTAGCTGGATCAAGCATTTGGTCTGCATCTGGGCTACAGTAACGCGCGTAGTACCAAGATGATTCCATAAAGGTATCGAAGGTATCGGTTTCACGGAACGCTTCTTGACCGTTAACTTGAGTCTTAGCCCACTCTTTATCTGCCTTGATTGGGCTTTGGATGCCATCCATAACCACATCTTCTGGCAAAATAACAGGTAGCTGGTCTTCAGGTGTTGGCATCACAGTGCCATCGGCTAAGGTCACCATTGGGATAGGTGCGCCCCAGTAACGCTGACGTGAAACGCCCCAGTCACGTAGACGGAAGTTTACTTGGCGCTTACCTTTGCCTTCTGCAGTTAGCTTGGCATCGATAGCATCAAAGGCTGCTTGGAAGTCAAGACCGTCAAATTCAGCAGAGTTAAATAGCACACCTTTCTCGGTGTAAGCTTCTTCGCTGATATCGACTTCAGCGTCTACTGGTTTTACTACCGCTTCGATGTTTAGACCGTACTTCTTCGCGAACTCGTAGTCGCGCTGATCGTGAGCAGGAACAGACATTACCGCGCCTGTACCGTAGTTCATCAATACGAAGTTGCCTACCCAAATAGGTACTTCTTTACCTGTGATTGGGTGAATAGCATTTAAGCCGGTAGCAACACCTTTCTTTTCCATTGCTGCCATAGCGGCTTCAGTGGTGTCGGCGTTTTTACACTCTTCGATAAACTCAGCTAGAGCTGGGTTATTGATAGCCGCTTGCTCTGCTAATGGGTGTGCTGCTGCAATAGCCACATAAGTCACACCCATTACTGTGTCAGGACGTGTGGTGTAGATATCGAAGCTCTGCTCGCTGTTAGCAACCTGGAAGGTCATTTCGATACCTTCACTGCGGCCAATCCAGTTACGCTGCATGGTCTTAACTTGCTCTGGCCACTCGTCTAACTGGTCGATATCGTTAAGTAGCTCTTCGGCGTACTCGGTGATCTTAATGAACCACTGCGGGATCTCTTTTTGCTCAACAGTGGTATCACAGCGCCAGCAGCAACCGTCGATAACCTGCTCGTTAGCCAAAACGGTTTCATCGTTTGGACACCAGTTAACCGAAGAAGTCTTCTTGTACACTAGACCTTTTTCATAAAGCTTAGTGAAGAACCACTGTTCCCAGCGATAGTATTCAGGTGTACAGGTAGCGATTTCACGTGACCAGTCATAGCCGAAACCTAGCATCTTAAGCTGGTTCTTCATGTAATCGATATTTTCGTATGTCCACGGCGCAGGTGCAGTCTTGTTCTTGATTGCAGCGTTTTCAGCAGGCAGACCGAAAGAGTCCCAACCGATAGGTTGAAGCACGTTTTTACCTTGCAGACGTTGGTAACGAGACACAACATCGCCTATGGTGTAGTTACGTACGTGACCCATGTGCAGTCGGCCCGATGGATACGGGAACATAGAAAGGCAGTAAAACTTTTCTTTGTTTGCGTCTTCGGTAACTTCAAATGTTTTTGTGTCTTGCCAGTGCTGCTGCACTTTAGCTTCAATTTCTGAAGGAGTATATTGCTCTTGCATCAATCTATTTCCGGCCATGCCGCCCATTGTTTGATCTAGCGCTATTTCAGCGCGAGTTATATCGGCATAGAATAAACTAGAAGTGAGTCATTAAAAAGGTTCGTTGAAGGAGTATTTACCATGAGTGAACAAAGTACCGCGCTTCTTTCGCTTTATGAAGCACTTATTGCGCATATAAAATCTCAATACAAAGACGATAACTCGTTGACTGTAAAGAGTTTACATAAGCAGGTGCAGGCGAGTAAACAGTACTTGGCATTAAAGCAGCACGCAAAGGAAGAAGAGCTGGCTTTAGTCGAACAATTTTTAAAACGTGACATTGCCAGTTTCCTACAGGAGCAAAATGCCACCGATCTGAGCCATAGCCCAACGGTTATTACTGTAGAGAACACCTTGTGGCATTGGTTAAGTGAGATCACCGACCGCAGCCAAATTGAATGGCATGAGGTGGCACAAGACTTTAAACATCATGGTTACTACCAGAGCGGTGAAATTGTTGGCCAAGGCACCATGGTTTGCACTGCGTGTGGTCATGAGTCGAAAATTGAATTTCCTGGTGTGCTTTCCGATTGCACCGAGTGCGACAATAATGAGTTCACTCGAGAAGCGTTAGCGCCTTAGTATTACGTTTCAGTATCAATTACGGTATCAATAGTTGTTTGCTCTTGGGGCTTAACAATAGCCCCAACCTTCGACAATCAGCTAACAGTCACCGCTTACTTTATTATTAACGGGCTTGGTGGCTGTCGCTGACGATGCTTTTATGCTGTTCAGTGCACTTTCTTCCTAATCACTGCACCTAAGGCGATTAAAAAGCTTAAGATCAATACTGGCCACTGGCCAATAGTGGTGAACAGTGTGTGTCCCTTCATTAGCGCGATATCAGCGACTAGTACCCCTGCTTCAAACTGTGGCAGCTGGTGGGTGATATTGCCTTGCTCATCGACAACCGCGGTGACGCCGTTGTTCGTGGCGCGCACTAACGGTCGCCCTAGCTCTACCGAGCGCATTTGTGCTATTTCCATATGCTGCAGTGGACCATTAGAGGTACCAAACCACGCATCGTTGGAGACTGTCATGAGCAGATCTGTCGTGTCATTCATGTTGGCGCGAAGCTGCTCGGGAAAGGCAATTTCGTAGCAGATAGCAGGTGATATCTGATGGCCTACTGCATTGAGGTTTGGCTGGGTAAAATCGCCTCTATTAAAGGAGGACATCGGCAGGTTAAAAAAAGGTGCTAATGGGCGCAGGAGTGACTCAAAGGGCACAAACTCACCGATAGGCAGTAGATGATGTTTCTTAAATTCATTGCTGCCATCACCTAAGTAATCAGGCTCAGATTGCTGCTTATGCTTGGAGTTACCCAGTACGATAAGCGAGTTATAGAAGGCATCGCCATGATTACTAATGATGCCTGTGATGATGGCGCTATCGTTTAAATTAGCCACCTTGTTGGCGTTATAGAGGAAGTCCTTCACCATATATTCTGGCGCGGGGATGGCCGCTTCTGGCCAAATAATCAGGTCAGCTGAGAACTCTGGACGAGACAAGTCCATATATTTCAGCATGGTTGGCCACAGTGCATCAGGGTTCCACTTCATGCTCTGTGGGATATTACCTTGTACTAATGCCACCTTGATGGTTTCGCCGTTTGGCTTAACTTGTGAGGTCATGGGCGCGATAAAGGTCAGGACGGCAAGTACAGGAACAGCGATTGTTAGGCTTTGCCAACGTTTAATGGCTAATAGCGCGATAGCACCTGCTAGCAAGGCGACAATGAAGCTTAATCCGAGTGTGCCAAACATTGAGGCGATGGGCTTAAGTGGCCCTTCTGTTTGGCTGTAGCCGGCCCATAGCCATGGAAAGCCTGTTAACACCCAACCTCTCGCCCATTCGGTAATGGTCCACAGTGCGGGGAACACAAGGATGTTGCGGATGACAGAGGTCTTGGGGGCAAGCTTTTGCATTAAGCAGCCTGTCAGCGCGGGATAAAGCGCTAGATACAAGGCAAGCAGTGCCATTAGTGCTATGGAGGCGATAAGCGGCATGCCACCATAGACATCCATGCTGACATGTACCCAGCTTATACCGACAGAGAAACAGCCAAAGCCGAAGGTTAGCCAATAGCAAAAAGCTTGTTTTGCCGTGAGTCCTGCGCTTTGGTGAAGGGCGAAAGCTAGCGCAATAAGGTAGAGCGGCCAAATAGAGTAGGGGGCAAATGAGAGCGCCGTAGTGGCGCCAGCCGCATAGGCCAGCACCATTTTCGAGCGCGGATGATGGGCTAATGCCCGAAGTTTATTCAGCATACAGCCTCATCATTGGGTCGAGATAACGTCAGTCAGTAATTAAGCTACTGTCTCATCATTGCTTTGACTGTTATCAGGGAACTTCACTCTAAGTTGGATTAAGCGACGAGTGTCGGCGTTAATCACTTTAAACTCGATATCTTGAATCATGACTTTTTCGTCACGCTCAGGCAGATGCCCAAACGCATGAGACACCATACCACCGACAGTATCGAACTCTTCGTCACTAAACTCAGTGCCGAACTGTTCGTTGAAGTCATCAATTGGAGTCAGAGCTTTCACCATGAATACTTGTTTGCCAACTTGCTTGATTTCAGTCTCTTCAGCAGAGTCGTGGTCAAACTCGTCTTCGATATCACCTACGATCTCTTCGAGGATATCCTCAATCGTCACTAGGCCAGATACTCCGCCGTATTCATCGACAACAATTGCCATATGGTAACGTTGAGAGCGGAACTCTTTGAGTAGCACGTCAACACGTTTACTCTCAGGTACAACGACAGCAGGGCGAATTACTTGGCGTAACTCAAACGGCTTTTCGCTGTTTTTAAAGCCATACTGAAGCAAGTCTTTCGCAAGCAAAATGCCTTCGATATGATCTTTATCTTCATTGACTACTGGAAAACGAGAGTGTGCTGAACTGATCACAGTAGATAGAACTTCTTCTACTGAATCTTCAATTTGGATAGCGACAATCTGTGCACGTGGGATCATAATATCCCGTACACGTAGATCGGAAACCTCTAGAACACCTTTGATCATTTCGCGGGTGTCTTCGCTGATCACTTCACGCATCTCTGCATCGTGAATTACGTCAACCAAGTCTTCGCGATTTTGTGGTTCGCCCTGGAACAACTGACTTACTTTCTCTAACCAGCCCTTCTTGTGGGCGTTAGTACTCGGTGGGATATCGTCACTCATAGTGTTTTCTTGACTCTTTTGAGCCAATTATTGCTCCTTATAAGGATTAGTATAACCAAGGCTTTCAATGAGTTGAGTCTCTAGTGACTCCATCTCTTCAGCCTCAGAATCGTCAATATGATCATACCCTAGCAGATGGAGGCAACCATGTACAACCATGTGTGCCCAATGTGCGATTAGCGGTTTATTTTGATCAATTGCTTCTTGCTTAACAACCGCCGCACAGATCACTAAATCGCCTAGTAGCGGTAGTTCAATGCCCGGTGGTGCTTCAAACGGGAAAGACAAAACATTAGTTGGTTTATCTTTACCACGATAAGTAGAGTTTAATTCTTGGCTTTCTTCAACGTCGACGATGCGAATCGTTAATTCAGCTTCACTCATGGTATCTCTGAGTGCTGTTTTTACCCAAAGTTCAAAATCGGCTTGCGATGGTAGTTCAAAGCCTTCTACGGCGATCTGAAGATCAAGATCGATAACCGTTTGACTATCATTCATGGGTTGCGCTTTCCTGTAATTGGTATTGGCTGTCTTTATTGCCTTTACTCGATTGTGCTTTTAAGTCGAACGCTTCATAAGCCTCAACGATGCGTGCCACAACGGGGTGACGTACCACATCTTTTGCTTGGAAGAAGTTAAAACTGATCTCTTCCACTTCGCCTAGCACTTCGATTGAATGGCGTAGTCCAGACTTTTGATGCTTAGGTAAGTCTATCTGAGTGATGTCGCCTGTGATCACCGCGCGTGAATTAAAACCAATACGGGTCAGAAACATCTTCATCTGCTCTACCGTGGTATTTTGGCTTTCATCGAGGATAATAAAGGCGTCATTTAACGTGCGGCCACGCATATAAGCCAGTGGCGCGACTTCGATAACGTTACGCTCAATCAGGCGCTCTACCTTTTCGAAGCCCATCATCTCAAATAGCGCATCATAAAGCGGACGCAGATAAGGGTCGACCTTCTGGCTTAAATCGCCAGGTAGGAAGCCCAGTTTCTCACCGGCTTCAACTGCTGGGCGGGTCAGCAAAATACGGCGCACTTCTTGGCGCTCTAGTGCGTCGACAGCAGCGGCTACCGCTAAGTAAGTTTTGCCCGTACCAGCAGGACCAATACCGAAGGTAATATCGTGGGTTACGATATTACGCACATAGTCACTCTGGTTCGGGTTGCGAGGCTTGATGACACCACGCTTAGTCTTTATATATAGCTCTTTCTCGTCACGAGGCGCTTCCATATCGAGGGAAATTGCCTCTTGAATCGCGATATGCACTGCATCAGGCTCAAGATCTGGCGTGCTGCCTTTTACTGGCTGCGTTTCGATATAGAGATCTTTAAGCAAGTTGTTTGCAGTTAAGCAGTTTCGTGGCGCACCAACAATTTGAAAGTGGTTATTACGGTAGCTGATCTCAACGCCAATTCGGCGCTCTAGCTGCTTGATATTGTCATCAAACGGGCCACAAAGCGAAGCCAGTCTACGAGTGTCTGCAGGCTCTAAATACAGGTTGAGCGTTGTTAACTTGTTTGACAAAAAAACACTCCATTTATGGACGTAGGGTTATACGTTAATAGTGCTAGTTTACGAGCCATACTTAATAATTGCGAATGGTATTTTTTCGCGATGATCGAGAAGAAAAAAGCGGCATCTCAGGATGCCGCCTTTAGCGTGTTCAATCTTATAACCGTTTAAGCAGGCGTATACTGAGTCACACCTAAGTCATCACTTTGCTTATATTTAGCAGTGATGTCTGATGGGCGCAGGTCGCGACGTAAGTCCATCTCATCTTCACCACGGATAAATACACCGCGCAGCGAGTTGGTATAAACGTCAACAATCTCAACATCAACAAAACCGCCGATATGCTCAGGCGTGCCTTCAAAGTTCACTACACGGTTGTTTTCCGTGCGGCCGCGTAGTTCCATTGGGTTTTTAACCGATGGACCTTCAACTAAGATGCGTTGAACCGTACCTAACATTTGACGGCTATAACGCATAGCTTGCTGGGTAATACGGTCTTGTAGAATCGCTAGGCGCTCTTTCTTTTCATCTAAGCTCACATCGTCTGGTAGATCTGCCGCTGGCGTACCTGGGCGTGCGCTATAGATAAAGCTAAAGCTATGGTCAAACTGTACATCTTCAATCAACTTCATGGTGTCGGCAAAATCTTGCTTAGACTCACCAGGGAAGCCGATGATGAAATCTGAACTGATCTGAATGTCTGGGCGAGCCTTACGTAGACGACGGATAATCGACTTATACTCGATTGCCATGTGGCCACGTTTCATCTGAGTGAGGATTAAGTCTGAACCAGATTGTACAGGTAGGTGTAGGAAACTCACCAATTCAGGTGTGTCTTCGTACACATCAATAATGTCTTGTGTAAACTCAATTGGGTGGCTGGTGGTAAAGCGTAGACGGTCGATACCATCGATTGCCGCCACGTAACGTAAAAGCTCTGCAAAGGTACAGATCTCGTCATCGTGGGTTGCACCGCGGTAAGCGTTTACGTTTTGTCCAAGCAAGTTAACTTCACGCACGCCTTGCTCTGCCAGTTGTGCGATCTCAAGAATGATATCGTCAAGTGGACGACTCACTTCTTCACCACGGGTATAAGGCACCACACAAAAAGAGCAGTATTTACTGCAGCCTTCCATAATTGATACGAATGCACTTGGGCCTTCGGCGCGAGGCTCTGGTAAGCGGTCAAACTTTTCCACTTCAGGGAAGCTGACATCGATAACGGCTTTCTTACCTGCTCGGATCTGATCGATCATATCAGGTAGGCGGTGTAAGGTTTGTGGTCCAAAAATAAGATCCACACATTGAGCACGCTCTTTGATTGCCTTACCTTCTTGTGAGGCCACGCAACCACCAACGCCAATAATCAGCCCTGGTTTCTTATCTTTTAATGTTTTCCAACGCCCTAGCTGATGAAAAACCTTTTCCTGTGCTTTCTCACGGATAGAACAGGTGTTAAGTAGCAGTACGTCAGCTTCTTCGGCTTCGTCTGTTAGTGTGTAACCTTCGTATTCGTCAAGAAGATCAGCCATCTTTGAAGAGTCATACTCATTCATTTGACAGCCCCAAGTTTTAATATGGAGTTTTTTACTCATCAGTCTGTATCACTCTAGAAGCACCGAAAAAATAGCGCGACATTTTAACGCCTAAGTTAGCCTGTGGCTAGCATTTAGCCGTTATTAAAGTGAAATTATTCAGCCGATTTTAATGTCTTTGAACTTATTAAGGTTTTGTTTGGCTCGCTCGCCTTGGATAGTTCGTTAGTCATCACGCCATGTTCCTTAGCCATTTGCATGCTGCTTAACCGAGCTTGTATTTGAATATCCATTAGAACCTGCTGGTTAAAGGCCTGTAAAGTCTCGGTTGTATATTGATATAGTGCATACTCAAAAGGCGTTCTGAAGGTCACGGTGATGCGTTCCATTTGACTGTCAGCGTCAGCGGTATGGCCAATACTTGGTAGCATCGATGCTATTAATAGCGTGGCACAGGTAAGTGTTTTCATAATTTTCTCACTCATTCCAATAAGGATGTATCCATTTGACAGTTTGAGTGTATGGCATGGTTTGGATCTTGCCTTTGCTGTTTGTAAGCAGGTGTGAGGATATTCGAGTTCAGACACATTTATATACGTTAGAGTCGAATATGACATCAAACGACATACTTTAGCGGAGCTTGGTTTACATATTCTTAGAATAAATCCGGCTTGCTTCAAAATAGTACAAACTTTCTTATATAAAGCCTCAATATCGATACCTTTTAAGTGTAAACTCTGAGCCGAAAAGTGAGCTTAGTTGTCAGGAGACAGGTAACAGTGGAACAGACGAATAGTAAAGACAGTCTATATGATGCGGTTGTTGTTGGCGGTGGTATGGTCGGCGCGGCAACCGCAATAGGTCTTGGCCAACTTGGATTAAAGGTGGCAATTGTTGAAGCGTTTGCTCCAAACCCCTATGACAGTGAACAACCTTTGGATCTGCGTGTTTCCGCCATCAGCGCTGCATCGGAATCTTTGCTTGATCGCCTTGGCGCTTTGGCTGGGCTCGATTCGATGCGTAAAGTTGCCTATAAAGGCCTAGAAACTTGGGAAATGGATGGCTGTATTACCCGTTTTCACAGCGAGCAAATCGGTGCCACGCACTTAGGTCATATTGTTGAAAACCGCCTGATCCAACTCTCTCTTTGGCAGCGGATGGAGCAGTTAGAGAACATTAGGTTGTTTTGCCCGGTAAAAATTGCAGAGATGTCACGCAAACCATTTCAAGACTCAATAGAGGTTACGCTTGATAATGGTGAGGCATTGCAGGCTCGTCTACTTATCGGCGCCGATGGTGCTAACTCTATGGTTCGCCAATGGGCAAACATTGGCATTACAGCGTGGGATTATGCTCAGTCAGCTATGTTGATTAATATCGAAACCGCATGTGGTGAGCAAGATGTCACTTGGCAACAGTTTACACCCAGTGGTCCCCGCTCTTTACTGCCACTACCGGGCAATAATGCTTCATTAGTTTGGTATGATGATGCCAATAGAATTGCGCAACTTAGCCAACTCAATAATTCAGCATTAAAAGCGCAAATTGATCAATATTTCCCGCAGCGATTAGAGCGTGACTTTAGTGTTATCAATAAGGCGAGTTTTAAACTGACTCGCCGCCATGCACAGACTTATTACCAGAATAACTTAGTGATCCTTGGTGATGCTGCCCATACCATCAACCCGTTAGCAGGGCAGGGAGTTAACTTAGGCTTTAAAGATGTCGATGCCTTGATTAGCACGATTGCAGGTCATCTCGAAGATAAAACTGGCTGGTGGCAAAAGCCTGTCTTAGCCGAGTATCAAAAGAGTCGTTACCGAGATAACCTGTTGATGATGTCGACCATGGATCTGTTTTATGCAGGCTTTAGTAATGACATATTGCCGCTAAAACTACTACGTAATGGCGCTCTCAAGCTGGCGAATATCGACACACCAATAAAGAAACAGGTACTGAAGTACGCAATGGGCTTTTAAGTTAGAGTCGTTTCTTAAAGAGAATAACCGAATGCTGAGCATTCGGTTTTTTTTGGGGTATTGATCGACTTGCTGTTTTGCATTGGGGGATGGGAGTAAAGCTAGGGGCGAAAATGGGCTGGTTCAGTACAGTGAAAAGTGTAAATTTGCGTATAATTTGTTGGCAGGCTATTTGAGTGCTAAAATGTCGCGTTTTTAATTTTGCTGCTGGCTGATTGGCTCGGCGACAAAACCTAAGTTAGGTAATAACAGACTGGTACTATGAGCAATATAAAACTGATAGTTGGGCTTGCAAACCCCGGCGCACAGTATGAACGGACTCGCCATAATGCAGGTGCGTGGTACGTTGAGGAACTCGCTAGAGTCTGTGGTGCCACGTTAACATTAGACAGCAAATACTTTGGCATGACGGCAAGAGTGACGCTGCATGGTAAAGATGTTCGTCTATTAATTCCGACGACCTTTATGAATTTAAGTGGTAAGTCGGTTGGTGCGTTAGCGAATTTTTTCCGCATCGCACCAGAAGAGATATTAGTTGCACACGATGAGCTAGATATGCCACCGGGTGTTGCAAAGTTTAAGTTGGGCGGTGGTCATGGTGGTCATAACGGTCTTAAAGATATCATTGCAAAATTAGCTAATGATAAAGGCTTTTATCGACTGCGGATCGGCATAGGCCATCCTGGCGATAAGAGTCAGGTGAGCAATTATGTGCTGAGTAAAGCCTCTCCAACGGATCAAGAGCTGATGGACGCCGCAGTTGATGAAGCGGTACGTTCGACAGAGGTCTTGTTCAACCAAGATATGGCAAAGGCGATGCATAGACTGCATTCTTTTAAAGCTTAAACAAGTGCTTGGAGCGAAGCTCCAAGTCATTCATTGATATAAAGGTAACAATATGGGTTTCAAATGTGGCATCGTAGGCCTGCCAAACGTTGGTAAATCAACACTCTTCAACGCACTAACGAAAGCTGGTATCGAAGCGTCAAACTTCCCGTTCTGTACAATTGAACCTAATACTGGCGTTGTTCCTGTACCGGATCCACGTTTAGACGCATTGGCTGAAATTGTGAAGCCTGAGCGTGTATTGGCTACAACGATGGAGTTTGTGGATATCGCTGGTCTAGTTGCTGGCGCATCTAAAGGTGAAGGTCTAGGTAACAAGTTCCTAGCTAACATCCGTGAAACCGATGCGATTGGCCATGTTGTTCGTTGTTTTGAAGACGATAACATTGTTCACGTAGCGAACAAGGTGTCACCTGCAAGTGATATCGAAGTAATTAACACCGAGCTTGCACTAGCCGACCTAGATTCATGTGAGCGTGCAATTACACGTCAGGCAAAGCGTGCTAAAGGCGGTGACGCTGATGCTAAGTTTGAAGTGAGCGTGCTTGAAAAAATGCGTCCAGTGTTAGACGAAGGCAAAATGCTACGTTCAATGGAGCTAACTAAAGAAGAGCTGGCGGCAGTTGGTTACTTAAACTTCCTAACGTTAAAGCCAACCATGTACATCGCTAACGTATCTGAAGATGGTTTTGAAAATAACCCTCATCTAGATACCGTAAAGGCTATTGCTGCTGAAGAAAACGCAGTAGTTGTTGCAGTATGTGCGGCAATTGAGTCTGAGCTTGCCGAGATGGACGCAGAAGACCGTGAAGAGTTCATGGCCGATCTAGGTTTAGAAGAGCCTGGTCTTGATCGCGTTATTCGTGCTGGTTACGATCTACTAAGCCTACAAACTTACTTTACCGCTGGTGTTAAAGAAGTACGTGCTTGGACTGTTCGTGTTGGAGCGAGTGCCCCACAGGCTGCTGGTGTTATTCATACTGACTTCGAGCGTGGCTTTATCCGTGCACAGGTTATGTCTTATGAAGATTTCATTACTTATAAAGGTGAAGCCGGCGCGAAAGAAGCAGGTAAGCTTCGCGTAGAAGGTAAGACTTATACCGTAAAAGATGGCGATGTAATGCATTTCCTATTTAACGTATAAGCTTGACGCTACCTTGATAATAAACGGCGACTTATTATAGTCGCCGTTTTTGTATCTAGGCCTTGAACAAACACCGGCCTATGACATTGCCTGATAGTGATTGGTATAAGTTGCTTGGTTTTCGTAAGTTAGGCGGATCCAAAGCGGGGGATTTTGACAGAATAAGACGTGGTCTAGGTGTGTAAGGCCACTGTTGCAGGTCAGTTTGTGAGTAAAAACTGCTAAAATTCTCTGACAAAAGGCGCTTTTTTGAATGTCTGTTGCTCAGTTTGGTGAAGTTATCGCCTAACAATGCTTTTTCGGTAAATTTGCGAAAAAAAGCAGTTGACCTGATTACCCCGAATAAGCATAATACGCCCCGTTCCCCAGACTGGGGGGCGAAAAAGAAAGATGGCAATGTAGCTCAGCTGGTTAGAGCACAGCACTCATAATGCTGGGGTCGCAGGTTCAAGTCCCGCCATTGCTACCATCTTCTTTAGTCAACTTAGTTGGCACCATCTTAATCGAGATGTAAAAACAGATGTTGTGCGGGAGTGGTGGAATTGGTAGACACGCCAGATTTAGGTTCTGGTGCCGCAAGGTGTGAGAGTTCAAGTCTCTCTTCCCGTACCATTTAATTTAAGTGATGAGCTTAGGCTTGTTACTGAAAGCAAGATTTTTGGGGTATCGCCAAGCGGTAAGGCACCGGGTTTTGATCTCGGCATTCCCAGGTTCAAATCCTGGTACCCCAGCCATCTTTGGCAATGTAGCTCAGCTGGTTAGAGCACAGCACTCATAATGCTGGGGTCGCAGGTTCAAGTCCCGCCATTGCTACCATCTTTCTAGATGTAAACTAGAGTCATCTTAATCAGGATGTAAAACTTGATCTTGTGTGAGAGTGGTGGCTGTTGAGGTTAGACATGTCACGTTTGAACACCATCTTAATCAAGATGTAAAAAAGGTTTAGTTTGAGAGTGGTGGATGTTGAGGTTAGACATACTACATTTTTGAACGCCATCTTAATCAAGATGTAAAAACAGATGCAGTGCGGGAGTGGTGGAATTGGTAGACACGCCAGATTTAGGTTCTGGTGCCGCAAGGTGTGAGAGTTCAAGTCTCTCTTCCCGTACCATTATTCAACATGACGAGCTAAGGCTTGTTATGTATAAAAAGATCGATTGGGGTATCGCCAAGCGGTAAGGCACCGGGTTTTGATCTCGGCATTCCCAGGTTCAAATCCTGGTACCCCAGCCATCTTTGGCAATGTAGCTCAGCTGGTTAGAGCACAGCACTCATAATGCTGGGGTCGCAGGTTCAAGTCCCGCCATTGCTACCATCTTTTTCTAGATGTAAACTAGAAGCATCTTAATCTAGATGTAAAAATCGATTTTGTGTGAGAGTGGTGGCTGTTGAGGTTAGACTCGCCATGCTAGAACACCATCTTAATCGAGATGTAAAACTAGATGCAGTGCGGGAGTGGTGGAATTGGTAGACACGCCAGATTTAGGTTCTGGTGCCGCAAGGTGTGAGAGTTCAAGTCTCTCTTCCCGTACCATTATTTAGCATGGCTAGCTTAGGCTGGTTATGCGCAAGAAAGATTGATTGGGGTATCGCCAAGCGGTAAGGCACCGGGTTTTGATCTCGGCATTCCCAGGTTCAAATCCTGGTACCCCAGCCATTTTTTAAGGTTGAGTTATTGACCTACCTTGATAGACGATAGACTAATGTCTTAAACTAACAAGGTGAAGCGAGGCGACTTGCAGTAAAATTCGATGCGGGAGTGGTGGAATTGGTAGACACGCCAGATTTAGGTTCTGGTGCCGCAAGGTGTGAGAGTTCAAGTCTCTCCTCCCGTACCATCGAATTAAACAAGATTTATTGGGGTATCGCCAAGCGGTAAGGCACCGGGTTTTGATCTCGGCATTCCCAGGTTCAAATCCTGGTACCCCAGCCATTTTTTGTATCATCTTTTTCTAGATGTAAACTAGAAGCATCTTAATCTAGATGTAAAACTAGATGCAGTGCGGGAGTGGTGGAATTGGTAGACACGCCAGATTTAGGTTCTGGTGCCGCAAGGTGTGAGAGTTCAAGTCTCTCTTCCCGTACCATTTATTTACATGATGAGCCAAGGCTTGTTATGAGTTAGAAAGTTTGATTGGGGTATCGCCAAGCGGTAAGGCACCGGGTTTTGATCTCGGCATTCCCAGGTTCGAATCCTGGTACCCCAGCCATATACCAAAAAGCCCATCTTCGGATGGGCTTTTTGTTTTCTGCATTTCTATTCTTAGCTTCGATGCTGATCTTCTCCTATTTTTCTTTGCACTCTTATAATACCAATCCGCATAAAGATTTGGTCACCATTCTGGAGCGTTTTTGACTGCCTACTTCTGCGTTGAAAAGCTTCACAAGGGAACAAGTATACTTTCAGTTATTCGCCTTGAATGAGTTTGCCAAAAAATGTTATGAGTTGATCAACTTCTTATATTGATTGGTATAAGTTCATCACTGCTGGTTAAAATCTGTGCTAGGATTCTGCTTTATCATTTCAAGGAGTGAATACTATGAGGCCTTTAGTCGCCTTATCTCTAGGGTGTTTGTTGTCAGCGAGTTGTGCCGTTCAAGCCGCACCAACGACACTTGAAATCAACGACAAGATCAAGCCTAAGTCTTCTGATCGTTACATTAGGGCGGTTCATAAAGAAATTGAAACCGGAACTAATGATCTTGATAAAATCCGTTATGGGATCTTAGAGGGGATGTTGACCACCAAAGGTTTCGCTTGGGTTTATCAAGGCGAGGGAGATGGTTACATCTTGGCGCGGTTCGACTACCGTGGCGATACCAATGTGATGCGAATAGAGTATGACCAGTCTTTGGTACAACTTAAATATCATGATGCGCTTGGCGATTATGTGTGTAAGAAGCTGGTAGACGATATCTGCTATAAGAACAGCCGAGGTTATTACAACTACATTAAAAACCTTAGAAATAGCATCAGCAAGCAACTGTCACGGTTTTAAACACGTTAAGGATATCTAGATGAGAAAAATCATAGCAGGTCTGCTAGTAAGCTGTATTGGAGTCATGACTGTTACGGCTAGTGAGCTGAAACTTTATCAAGACCCGATCCCTTACGGTACCTATATAACAGACTTAGATAGTATGCTGACTGATGCGGTTAAACGTAATCATTGGGTATTTAGCAAAGATGAATCTGGTATTAGATACGCAAATTTAGATTATAAGACCTATAAGATAACAACGGAGCTGATGGTAAAGGATAACAGCGTTGCCGTTAAGTTTATCAGTGCAGAGCGTCCAGATTGTGGCAAGAAGAGCTGTAAAGTCGATATGGGCAAGGTTGATGGCTGGCTGGTTAAACTACGCCGTAGTATTGCCTATGACATTACACTAGCGGTAAGAGACGATGCCCTGAAGCGTAGGTTTGTTGAGTAGTAATGACTGAAAACGGTAATTTGTTGGCATAAAAAAAACGCACTCAAAGGAGTGCGTTTTTCATCTCTATCTTGCCGGACTAGCTCTTAGCATTGGCTATGAATTAGTGCTTGAACATTGCAGAGATTGACTCTTCGTTGCTTACACGGCGAATCGCTTCAGCCATAACTGTAGACATAGTCAATTGAGATACTTTGTCTAGAGCCGCAATTTCAGGGCTTAGTGGGATAGTGTCGGTTACGATAACTTCATCGATTACAGACTCAGCGATGTTCTTAGCTGCATTGCCAGAGAAAACTGGGTGAGTTGCGTAAGCGAATACGCGGTTTGCACCGTGCTCTTTCAGTGCTTCAGCTGCTTTACATAGCGTGCCACCAGTATCGATCATGTCATCAACGATGATGCAATCACGCCCTTGAACGTCACCAATGATATGCATTACTTGAGCAACGTTCGCCTGTGGGCGACGCTTATCAATAATTGCTAAGTCTGAATCATCGAGTAACTTAGCGACTGCACGAGCGCGTACAACACCACCGATGTCAGGAGAAACAACTACAGGGTTTTCTAGGTTCTTCGCTAACATGTCTTCTAGCAGTACTGGGCTACCGAATACGTTATCAACTGGAACGTCGAAGAAACCTTGGATTTGCTCAGCGTGTAGATCACATGTCAATACGCGGTCAACACCAACGCTTGATAAGAAATCTGCAACAACTTTAGCAGTGATAGGTACACGAGCACTACGAACACGACGGTCCTGACGCGCGTAACCAAAGTAAGGAATAACTGCTGTAATACGACCAGCTGATGCACGACGAAGCGCGTCAACCATAACGATAAGTTCCATTAGGTTATCGTTAGTAGGAGCGCAAGTAGATTGAATGATGAACACATCCGCACCACGTACATTTTCATTAATTTGGACACTGATTTCGCCGTCACTGAAAACGCCTACTTCCGCGTCTCCAAGTTTACAAAATAGACGATCGGCTATCTTCTTAGCGAGACTAGGTGTAGCGTTACCGGCAAAAAGTTTAATGTCAGGCACTGTAGGAACCTCAGGCGTATGCTTCATGATTGTGGCTGGGATTAATCGTATCCCAGAGAGTGGTTAACACTGAGTTAATCTCAGCATTAACGGCGATTTATTTGCCCCTTTCGCGACAAAGCCTTGTATTGATGCAGGCAATTTCGCCAATACATCTTTAGCTTGTTGCTCCTGTTCGAATTGACCAAAAACACATGCTCCTGTTCCGGTCATTCTGGACGGCGCATATTCTAGCAGCCAGTCTAAGGTTTTGGCAACTTGAGGGTAGCGTTTTGCGACTAATCTTTGACAGTCATTTTGCCAAGGGCTGTTCATTAATGACTCTAGACTTAACTTTGGTGTGCTTCGAGGTAGATCGGGGTCTTGAAATACTTCCGCTGTAGAAACATGCACCTGAGGCACTAACACCAGATACCAAGGCTGGGCTGGCTCAACGTTTTGTAGTTTTTCACCCACACCTTCGGCAAAGGCCGCAAAACCATTAATAAAAACAGGAACATCCGCACCTAGCTTTAATCCTAGTTCGCAAAGTTCCGTTGTGGATAGCCCTGTTTGCCAAAGTTGATTAAGGGCGACCAATGTTGTTGCCGCATCGGAGGAGCCGCCGCCGAGACCGCCGCCCATTGGTAGGCGTTTATCGAGCCAAATTTCAGCGCCAAGTTGACAATTTGTTCGTTGTTGCAGTGATTTTGCGGCTCTGAGAATTAAGTTATCGCTGTCAGCAACAACTGCCGACATATTCGAATGTAATTTCAGGGTTGGCTTATCTAACACTTTAAAATCTAGGTAGTCACAATGCTCAACGAATTGAAACAGAGTTTGCAGCTCGTGATAGCCATCGCTGCGTCGAGCATTGATATGCAGAAACAGGTTGAGTTTAGCCGGTGCGGGCCAGCCTAAAGAAAGTGGCGCTGTCATAAAGAATTCTCGGTTTGTGACGCCAGCTTAATAAGCGTCGTATCTTGTGGAGCTAAAGCCTGCCACTGGTTGAGTTGTAGTTTTAAGCGTACGTCTCCACGTCGTAGATTAAGTAAACGTGGGACTTCGGCACCGCTTTGCACCTGCCAGCTCTTAAAGTCCACTTCCCAGGGAGGGAGTTGCTCAGAGTTAACCAGCTTCGCGGGACGACCTTGGGCGTCTTTAGCCATCAATTTGTCGCCCACTGTTAATTGGCCTGTGATCCAAAGTGGTAGTGAGTCAATCGGTATTGACCAACCCGAGACTCGGGTAAGAAGACGTTGAGGGTCGCTATCTGTGTAGGTCCGGCCATCGACTTCCAGCGTGGCTTCGCCGGCTCGACTCTGTAGCGATAAAACTGTCGTACCCAGCATAGTCGTCAGCTTTAGCTCATCATGCGTAGGGCTATGGAGCCAATATAGATTAGTGCTGAACTTGTCTTGGGGGGTTCTCACCGCAAGCTTACCCTGCATCTCCCATGCGCCAGCCTGCTGCACTTTGTTAACAGAGACGGGAACGAGGTTGTCTGGTATGGTTGTTGAGCAACCACTAACTAAAAGAGTGCCCAGCATCACCCAAAGATAAGTGTTTTTTGTGATACGTCTCAAATTATTCATCTATTACTGATATAAAAGAGCCCTTATGATACGAGGGGTTGGATGATTTACCAATGCCCATATGCAAAAATATAAATTTATACAATGCTCAATGTCGTTAATGCGTGACATAACTATATATGAATAGTTAAAAAAGTGATGCTAATTGAAAAAATGGGTAAGAACAGAGATTATTATTCGGTTTTGTTAAGCGTATTCTGTTTTTAACAATACCAATTCAGTAGAATGGCACCAATAAATGAGATGCCCAAGAGTCCAGAACGAGTCAAATGAGCCTTGTAGCAATCGGAATTAACCATAAAACGGCCACGGTCGATCTGCGAGAAAAAGTCGCATTCGGTCCAGATAAAATTCATGATGCCATGAAGAGTCTAGCTGCTAGTACTCAATCAGGCGAAGCCGTCATCATCTCCACCTGTAA
Organism: Shewanella sp. Isolate13; assembly: GCF_022398325.1. Lineage (GTDB taxonomy): Bacteria > Pseudomonadota > Gammaproteobacteria > Enterobacterales > Shewanellaceae > Shewanella. The sequence goes on along the minus strand of NZ_JAKEVD010000003.1, from coordinate 216,575 downwards.
TCGTACAGAACTTTACTGTAACAACAGTGAAGCTGCTGACGTTGTTGCCTGGTTGGAGGATTACCATCAACTTTCCCACGAAGACGTTGAGCCTTGTCTATACCAATATAAAGGTCAGGAAGCGGTCAAACATTTGATGCGCGTCTCTGCTGGACTCGATTCACTCATTTTGGGCGAACCGCAAATTCTCGGTCAAGTGAAGCAATCTTTTGTGAAAGCGAAAGAGGCGGGCACCGTTGCGACCACAATGGACAGGTTGTTTCAAAATACCTTTTCTGTGGCTAAAAAGATCCGTACCGAAACCGAGATTGGCGCCGCCGCCGTCTCTGTGGCATTTGCCGCCGTCAGCATGGCTAAGCATATTTTCTCATCACTCAGTACGACTCAGGTATTATTAGTCGGTGCGGGTGAGACTATTGAGCTTGTTGCGCGCCACCTAAAAGACAATGGTGTTAAAACCATGGTGGTTGCAAACCGTACCGTTTCACGTGCGGAAGCTATGTGTGATGAGTTCGGTGCGACAGCAATTACACTAGAACAGATCCCAGATTTTCTCCCTAAGGCCGATATCGTGATATCCTCTACGGCTAGCCCATTACCAATTCTTGGTAAAGGCATGGTAGAAAAAGCGCTTAAGCAGCGTCGTCATCAACCTATGTTATTGGTTGATATAGCAGTTCCTCGAGATATCGAGGCCGAAGTCGCGGATTTAGATGATGCATTCCTCTATACCGTGGATGACCTACAAAGCATTATTGAACAGAATATGGCGTCTCGAAGAGAGGCCGCCGAGCAAGCAGAATTAATTGCAGAAGATCAAGCTTATCAATTTATGGAATGGATCCGCTCCCTAGAGTCGGTAGACAGCATCCGTGAATATCGCACTCAAAGTATGGCGATTAAAGATGAGCTGGTAGAGCGAGCGGTCAACAAGTTGGCCCAAGGCGGTAATAGTGAGCAGGTCTTGCTAGAGCTAGCCAATAAGCTTACCAACAAACTGATCCATGCGCCGACACAAGCGCTTACCGCTGCGAGTCGACAAGGGGACCTGAATTCTCTTGGACAATTAAGAGCTGTGCTTGGACTAGATAAAGACTAAGGTTAGCGTTTTAATGAAGGACAGTGTGATTCGTAAGCTTGAAGGCTTACTTGAACGTAATGAAGAAGTGTTGGCGTTACTGAGCGATGCAAGCATTATTGCCGATCAGGAGCGTTTCCGCGCCTTGTCTAAAGAGTATTCTCAACTTGAAGATGTGGTAAAGGCTTTTAAGTCTTACCAACAAGCCGAAGAAGACTTTGAGTCGGCTAAAGAGATGATGGAAGAGGATGATCCAGATCTAAAAGAGATGGCTCAGGAAGAATATAAAGCGGCTAAAGAAGCTATTGTAACTCTTGAAGCCGAATTGCAGATCTTACTACTTCCGAAAGATCCTAACGATGATAATAACTGCTTTATCGAGATCCGCGCGGGTGCGGGTGGCGATGAGGCAGCGATTTTTGCCGGTGATCTGTTCCGCATGTACAGTAAATATGCTGAAAGTAAGCGCTGGCAAATTGAAGTTATGAACACCAACGAAGGTGAGCATGGCGGCTTTAAAGAAGTGATTGCGAAGATCAGTGGTGACGGTGTTTACGGTAAGTTGAAATTCGAGTCAGGCGGACACCGTGTACAGCGCGTACCTGAAACAGAATCACAAGGCCGCGTGCATACTTCAGCCTGTACTGTGATTGTACTGCCTGAGATCCCAGAAGCCGAAGCGATTGAAATTAACAAAGCCGATCTTAAGGTTGATACTTTCCGCGCATCAGGTGCGGGTGGTCAGCACGTGAACAAAACCGACTCTGCGATTCGTATTACCCATATTCCAACGGGTATCGTTGTTGAGTGTCAGGATCAGCGTTCACAGCATAAGAACCGTGCTCAGGCGATGAGTGTTCTGTCTGCGCGTATTCAAGCGGTAGAAGACGAGAAGCGTCGTAGTGCAGAAGAAAGCACTCGCCGTAACTTAGTTACCAGTGGTGATCGTTCGGAGCGTATTCGTACCTATAACTTCCCACAAGGACGAGTGAGTGAGCACCGAATCAACTTAACTCTGTACCGCTTAGGCGAATTTATGGAAGGTGACATCGATTGCGTTATCGAGCCGCTTATCCAAGAAAACCAGGCGGATATGCTTGCAGCACTAGGTGAAGGTTAAGCCTTCTCTTAAACTATCATTGTGCTACAGATGAATAAGGATATTCCTTGCAATTAACTATCTCAGGGGCGCTTAAGTGGGCCTCTTCTCAGCTTGAAAGCATTTCAGACTCGGCATCACTCGATGCTGAGGTGATGTTGCTTCATGTGATTAACAAGCCGCGCAGCTATTTGTACACTTGGCCAGACAGAAGCTTAGAACCCGAGCAAGTGTTTGAGTTTAAACAGATGTTAGCTAAGCGTTTGCGGGGTAACCCGATTGCGCATATTGTGGGCGAGAGGGAGTTTTGGTCGTTACCATTTAGGGTAAACCCGACCACGCTTATTCCACGTCCCGATACTGAAATTCTGGTTGAAACTGCGCTAAACCTGCCTTTGGCTGAAAATGCCAAGGTGCTCGACTTGGGGACTGGTACTGGAGCTATCGCTCTGTCACTGGCCCATGAGCGTAGTGAGTGGCAAGTGTGTGCGATTGATAAAGTTGAAGATGCGGTGGCGTTAGCCAAAGAAAACCGTACCAATTTAAAGCTTGATCAAGTTGATGTGTTTCAAAGTGACTGGTTTGACGCTGTCGAGTGCTATGATTTTAACTTGATCGTGTCTAATCCACCCTATATCGATGAGGAAGATGAACACCTTTCTCAAGGTGATGTGAGATTTGAACCCGCCAGCGCATTAACCGCACCTCAGAGAGGTTTTGCCGATCTGTTTTACATTGCAGAGTCGGCGCGTGATTATTTAGCTCCTGGTGGTTACTTATTACTTGAGCACGGTTATCAGCAAGCTATCGAGTTAAGAGAGAAGTTAATTGAGCTAGGCTATGAAAATGTGGCCACGGTTCGTGACTTTGGCAGTAATGACCGCTGTACATTAGGTCGCTGGCCTAGGTAGTACTCTGATGCAGGTTTAAAAAGGCACTATTGTTAGTGCCTTTTTTCATTTTAGCCCAAAAGGGGACTCTGTCGTTGGGGACACATTATTAGGCCGAGTTTGTTAGGTGAGTTGTTTTACCATAAAATATTTACAGCCTGTTTTAGGGTAGGCCTGTTGGGTCCACTTTAATTGATAACCTCTCGCTTCATAAAATGGTTTAGCCTGAAAGTTTAGCGTATCCAAGATTGCAGATTGGCAACCGCGGGCCTTGGCGATGGTTTCAGCCTCGGTAAGCAGTTGGTGACCGATTTTTTGTCCTCGTAGACTTTCAGTGACCCATAGATTGTCTATCATAAGCCAGTTGCCAAAGGTTCTACCGGCAAGTCCCGCAACAAGTTGGCCATTATCGTCTTCAAGCTTAAGTCCTAGAGGCAGTCTTTTTGACACTTCCCAATGTTGCCAGTTAAACTCTGCAATTTTCTGCTTAATGGTATCGGCAAACTCATCGCTATCGTCTTGGGTAAACAGCGTATCTCGGCTCATTATTTGTATCTCTTTTTTATTATCAGGCTCAAGCAATGGCATAACACCATAAGGCAAAAGCTGTCAGGGCAGCAAGTTTGCAATTAATCTCTGGAACACCGGCTTTGGTTAAACTTTGTGCGCTTCTTCCTGTTGCCGTGGCGGGATATTGGTTATGGATTAATGTATGGGGTACACTAGCCGCCTTTATCGGCTAATAGATTTTTATCATGGAAACTTTTTACGGTTTATACCCAGCGTTTAAGCACATGCATATGACGCTTATCGCAGCTAGCGTATTGTTTTTCTTAGTGCGTTTTGTACTGCATCTACGCAAGTCGCCAGTTATGGAAAAGAAAGTCATTAAGATTGCCCCACATGTTATCGATACTTTCTTGCTGATCTCAGGATTAATCCTGTGCTTCTCTATTAAGCAGTATCCATTTGTCGATCCTTGGATGACTGAAAAGCTTGGTGCGGTTGTGGCTTATATTCTATTGGCAACTATAGCGCTGAAAGCAAACCGTAATACGCTATTTAAGGTATTTGCTGCTTTTGGCGCAATTGGTTGGGTTGTTTATGCAGCTAAACTTGCGATCCTTAAGCAAGGGGTGTTACTCGGTTAATGGCTGACTTAACACAAAAAGACTCGATCCGACTACCCGAGACAGCCTTTGAAATTGCTGAACACTTAGGCTTTTCTAAGCAGAAAAATGCCAACTGGGCTTGGCTCGAGTTAGCTGGTTCAGTGTTAAGCTTTTATGTGGTTGATAGGCACGAACGTCTAAATGGATTACTTAGGTGGTTCTATAACGATTTAGGCTTTTGTCCGCGAGAGGCGTATTACAGTGCAGAAGCTGCTGACTTAGGTAAATGCTTAACATCTAAACAAGGTAATAGCACCACGTTAGCGACCGTATTGATGCTGCTTGCTAAGCAGTTGGATCTAAAGCTAGAGCTGTTACTGTTGCCCGGCCATACCGTACTTTGTAGTCGAATTGATGATGAAGTTCGCTACATAGACCCACTAACAGGTGCGGAGTTGACTAAGCACCAGTTGCATGTGTTTGTGCGTGGAGAGCTGGGTAATGGGGCTAAGTTTAAGCCTAGTTACTTAAAGCCTGCGAGCATCAAACGCATTATTTCTCGCATGCTACATGAGATGAAAGCGGGCTGTATTGTTGGCCATAGCTTCGAGCCTGCAATGGAGTGTTGCAACTTATTGCTTCAATGGCATAGCGATGATTTAAACCTCAATCGAGAACGTGCGTTTATTGCCCAACAGCTTGGCTGCATTAGCGTCGCCACAGCAGATTTAACCCACTTTGTGGAAAATAGCCCGCATGATCCGGTGATAGAACTGGTGAAAATGCAATTAAAAGAACTTAAAGAGGAAGTTGAAACTTTCCACTAAGTAAAGCAATAGGGCCTTAGCGGCCCTTTTGTGTTGATATAGCCGCGAGTATATAGGGCTAGTTTAAAATAGAGCGCCACTTTCAAAATGAAGTGACAGACGCGCCAAAATAAAACAAAAAATAAGATCTAAAAGTAACACCAACAAATTGAAGTAAAAAAATAATAAGTAGGCAAATGATTGCCAATACCAAGGGGATAGAGTTCATGAGTAGTACGGATTCAGTGACTAGTGCATTGGTGACAAATGACGCCACCGCATTAGGTATTCTAGCTGTAGTGCTAGGTTTTGTGTTTTACACCAGTAATAGTAGCCATCCATTTTGGAAGAAGTTTTACACTTTCGTTCCGGCCTTGTTGATGTGCTATTTCTTACCGTCACTGTTAAACACATTTGATATTATTGATGGTAATGCATCGCAACTTTATTTTGTCGCATCGCGTTACCTGTTACCCGCATGTTTAGTGTTACTGATTTTGAGTGTCGACCTGAAGGCCATTCTATCGCTAGGCCCCAAGGCGATTGTGATGTTTCTGACGGGAACGGTGGGGATTGTGATCGGTGGGCCGATTGCATTGCTTATTGTGTCAGCGGTGAATCCCGAGGTACTCGGTGTTGCAGGTCCCGATGCTGTATGGCGCGGTATGACTACTCTTGCCGGTAGTTGGATTGGTGGCGGTGCAAACCAGGCTGCCATGAAAGAGATTTATGATGTAGGCGGTGATATTTTCTCAATCATGGTAACGGTGGATGTTATCGTGGCGAATATCTGGATGGCAGTGCTGCTGTTTATGGCATCAAAGGCGAAGCAAATAGACGCTAAAACCGGGGCTGACACGACTGCACTTGAGGCGCTAAAAGATAAAGTAGAGAAGTATCACGCCGAAAATGCGCGTATTCCGAGCTTGAGCGACTTGATGATGATTGTTGCCATAGGCTTTGGTGTGACTGGCTTTGCTCATATCGTCGCCGACTTATTAGGGCCGTTTTTTGAAACTAACTACCCATGGACTCGAGACTACAGCCTAACCTCTAAGTTCTTCTGGTTAATCGTCACGGTCACGACAATAGGCTTACTCTTATCCTTTACACGAGTACGACACATTGAAGCGGCGGGGGCATCGAAAGTTGCATCGGCATTTTTATATATCCTAGTGGCAACGATTGGTTTGCACATGGATGTCTCGAAGTTAGCCGATCCCGACAACCTTTGGTACTTTGCCATTGGTATGATCTGGATGCTAGTGCACGCAAGCTTTATGCTGATCGTTGCTAAAATAATTAAGGCGCCACTATTCTATATGGCTGTGGGCAGTCAAGCCAACGTCGGTGGTGCCGCATCTGCGCCAGTGGTCGCTGCAGCATTCCACCCAGCATTAGCACCAGTGGGTGTGTTACTCGCGGTATTAGGCTATGCTTTAGGCACCTATATGGCGTGGATTTGTGGCCAAATTTTACAAGCTGTAGCCAGTTAAGGCTGCAGCGCAAGCCTATTTGATAAATGCCAAGACATAGGTCTTGGCTCACGAAGAGAGAAGAGATTGATGAGCAATAAAATCATTAGTTTAGGTTCGATTGAGATCGCAAACGATAAGCCTTTTGTGTTGTTTGGCGGTATGAACGTACTTGAGTCACGTGACTTAGCAATGAAAATTGCAGAAACCTATGCTGAAGTGACCCAAAAGCTAGGGATCCCTTATGTGTTTAAGGCCTCTTTTGATAAGGCAAACCGCTCATCAGTTAATTCGTACCGTGGTCCGGGTATGGAAGAAGGCTTGAAGATCTTCGAAGAGATCAAGTCGACTTTTAACCTGCCTTTGATCACCGATGTACACGAGGTTCACCAGTGTGCTCCCGTTGCCGAGGTGGTTGATGTGATTCAATTACCTGCATTCTTGGCGCGTCAAACTGACCTAGTTGTCGCTATGGCAAAAACTGGCGCCATCATTAACGTGAAGAAGCCGCAGTTCCTTGCACCACATGAAATGCGTCATATCATCACTAAGTTTAACGAAGCAGGTAACGATGAAATTATGCTATGTGAGCGTGGTTCAAGCTTCGGTTACAACAATTTAGTTGTTGATATGCTAGGCATGGATGAGATGAAGCAAACGGGTTACCCAGTGATCTTCGATGCCACCCACGCTCTACAACGTCCTGGTGGACGTGCGGATAGTGCAGGTGGTCGCCGTGCTCAAGCAACTGAACTTGCTCGTAGCGGTATGGCACTCGGCTTGGCAGGCTTGTTTATTGAGGCTCATCCAGATCCTGATAACGCTAAGTGTGACGGCCCATGTGCGTTACCTCTACACCAGTTAGAGAACTACTTAACACAGATGAAGGCGATTGACGATTTGGTCAAATCTTTTGAACCAATCGACACTAGTAAGTAGTCTTTTTAGAGCAGGCATCACGATTTTGTGATGAAGCTAGATAAAGCCCTGTATTTTTACAGGGCTTTTTTATTACATTGCTTAGCTTAGTGCATATTTTAAGTTTAAATACAGGCTTGAGCGATATGCTACTTTGCTATAAAAATGTTCGGTGTGAATTAGCCCCTATCGACTTATCCGAGTTGCTAGGGGGTAATTAATCAGGATTATCAAAAATAATAGGTTGAATGATGAAGGAAGATAAACAGGTGTTGGGCGATGAGCGCGCACAAGGCTTTTTAGGCAAGGCGCTCGATGGCATCGAGCGAGTGGGTAATAAGTTACCCGATCCTGCGATGCTGTTTTTAATTTTGATGTTTGCAGTGTGGGCGCTATCGGCATTGCTATCTGGTGTCAGCTTCGACTCTATCGATCCTCGAACCAATACGCCGATTGTCGTTAATAACCTATTGAGTGCGGAGGCGCTTACTCACTTTCTCACCTCTATGGTTACCACCTTTACTGCTTTCGCTCCGCTTGGTGTCGTGCTTGTAGCCATGTTAGGTGTCGGGGTTGCCGAGCACTCAGGCTTTATTAATACCGCGCTTAAGCAGATGCTTAAAGTCACGCCAATGAAGTTTTTAACGCCTGCGGTAGTACTCGTTGGTATTATTTCTCATACCGCAACTGACGCTGGTTACGTGGTGGTGATTCCACTGGCCGGTGTGATTTTCTTTACCGTTGGACGCCATCCGTTAGCGGGGATCGCAGCAGCATTTGCTGGCGTGTCTGGCGGCTTCTGTGCCAACTTTATTCCATCGGGTATCGACCCTCTACTGCAGAGCTTTACCCAAGCTGCTGCACAAATTGTTGATCCTAATATTGAAGTTAACCCGTTAAATAACTGGTTCTTTGCGGCTTCATCTTGTATCCCTATCACATTGATTATCTGGTACCTCACCGATAAAGTGTTAGAGCCGCGTTTAAACCGCACCCATAAGGTTAATCATGAGGAAGTGGATCTGCCTGCTATGGAAGAGGTGAGCGCTACTGAGCTTAAAGCTTTCCGTGTCGCATCGGCGATAATGCTAGCGGCAATTGTGGGTTTCTTCTCACTAACCATTCCAGAGACCTCAACCTTGCGAGATGGGAACGGTTCTCTCACTAGCTTTAATGCTCCTTTGATGCAGTCAATCGTGCCGCTGATTTTCATCTTCTTTTTGTTGCCTGGTCTTGTCTATGGTTATATGACTGGCGCCTTTAAAACATCGGGTGATGTGGTGCAGGCGATGTCGAAGTCGATGACCGGCATGTCTCATTACATCGTGATGGCATTTTTCTGTGCTCAGTTTGTTGCCGCATTCTCAGCTTCAAACCTTGGTGCACTCATTGCTGTTGAAGGTGCTGGTGGTCTTAAAGCACTTAATCTTCCTGCCGAGATTACCGTTATTGGTATGATTATTCTGGTGGGTTTTGTGAACCTGTTTGTCGGTTCATCTTCGGCTAAGTGGGCTTTGATTGGGCCGGTATTGGTACCTATGTTGATGCAGCTTAATATCAGCCCCGATCTATCGCAGGCGGCTTATCGTGTAGGCGATTCAAGCTCTAACATTATTACGCCTTTGATGCCGTACTTCCCATTAGTGGTGGTTTACTGTCAGCGTTATGTGAAGAACATCGGTATCGGTACGCTGATCTCAATGATGTTGCCATTTAGCTTAGCACTACTGTCGATATGGAGTGTTTGGTTGCTGGCCTATTGGGCACTAGGCTTCCCGCTTGGCTTAGGCGCTAGCTACACCTACGGGCTATAGAGCTATAGCGTTTAACGAGTTAAGTTACCGTGATAAATAAGGGCAACGTATCGACGTTGCCCTTTTTTTAGCTTGTTGTCTTAGCTCGGAATGTGTTTCTAGCGCTTTTATTAGATTATCACCAAGAGTTATTTTCAGTATCTAATACTAATCCCCCTTTGGCTTGCATCTACAGGCATAATAGCGTTTTTGATTTTAGGCGCTCACGCTATATGGCTTGGATTTTATTTACTCTTTTAGCAGCCTCGATGCAGGCATGGCGCAATGCCTTTCAGAGCCAGCTTAGTAGAGAGGTGAATATTGCAGGCGTCACCTTGGCGCGGTTTATCTGGGCAACGCCAATCGCGATTATCTACGTGTTAGGCCTCTATGCATGGCAACCCGTAGGCCTGCCGTATATCACTCTTCAATTTAGCGCTTATGTGCTCGGCGCGGCGGCGATGCAGATCTTGGCAACCGCTCTGATGGTGAAGCTTTTTAAGATGAAAAACTTTGCGGTCGGTGCGGGGCTTGCCAAGAGCGAAGCCTTGGTTGCCGCGATTTTAGGTGTCGTGTTTTTTGGTACTCACTTGTCGCTGCTTGGCTGGATAGGTGTGCTCATTGGCGGTATTGCGGTGTTTATGATGAGCAGCAAGCAAGGTTTTAAACAGCTCTCTTTATCAACCGTTTTACTTGGGCTCGCTTGTGGCACCGCCTTTGCCTTGACGTCGCTTTGGGTTAGGGAGGCAAGCCTTAACCTAGATCTGCCTTTTCCCCATCGCGCCGCTTGGGTACTGCTGTTGGTGATTTCGATACAGACAACGATGCTGTTGATTTACGCTTATGCCATAGACAAGAACACCATAGAGGGATTACTGCAAAGGCCAAAGTTGACACTGCTTACCAGTAGCGCGAGTTGTCTAGGGTCAATCGGTTGGTTTAGTGCCATGTCGTTGCAAGCCGTGCCCTATGTTAAGACCCTTGGTCAGGTGGAGGTGTTCTTCACCTTGCTTATCGCCACGTTTTGGCTCAAAGACAAGGTGAAAATCAAAGATATGTTGGGACTGGTTCTGATTGCTGTTGCCGCTATCTTGGTGATGTGGAGCTAGCCTAAGGTGTTAATGCTGCCTTTTAGAGCCTCAGCATGAAGGCATCCATTTTAGGGCGTTGCCATAGCGAACTTGTTACTAAAGCAGATCGCTATCTGAGCGCATAAGACGCCTAAGATTGCTCCGGCGAGTAGGTCGCCAAGGAAGTGATAGTTCTGACCTAATTGGCCGGCAATAGCTCCGAGCATCGCCAGTAGCCACACAGGATAAAGTTTGGGAAAGCGCCACCAGAAAACACTAATCAGGGCGAAAGTGAATAGGGCGTGCCCAGAGGGAAAGGAGTTATAAGCCGCGCCAATTGCGAAAGGATGGAACCCCTCTACGCCGTTGTGGATCCAGGATAGATTGCTGCCCGTCTCGGTGTGGATCCAGGTTTCAGGCCAGGTGCGGCCAAATACAAATTTGGCGCCGACTCTGGCGATGCTGGCAATAATCAGGGTTAATACCAGTGTTAGCGCCATGGAGCCAAGTTTGTTACGCCAGGCGGGATAAAAGCAAGCAAGAATAATGATGGCTGCGAGACTCTCGAATAGCAAAGGCATCTGGCTGAGGGGCTTAAAGATGACACTCACATCAACATTGTGATGCAGCCAAGTTGATATCGGCCGGTCTAAAAACAGCACGCTAAAAATTGTGCAGCTAATTGCGGTTAGGTATAACCATACACAACTGCGCAGCGAATATACCTGGCGTTGGCTTGAGGCTGGGCTGTGTGTCGATGCCGATTGATTATCTGCTTGATTCATTGAAATGGTGACTCTAATAGGATTGCTTGAAGTGTATTGCCACCTCGGCTTAACTACAAGTTTATCAAAAACAGCATATTAAAACTGATTAGTCATCTGGCTAATACCGATAAAGGAGCCCTTAGGCTCCCTTATCGCTTTCATCAACGGTTCACTCAAGTGAGTCAGCCTCTTCTTGATGCCTTCATCGCTATGGAGATGCAGACTGCTGCGCCTCCCCAGGTGATGAGTAAAGCGAATATCATCATAATAATGGCTCCGGTACTCATGCTTTGGGCTCCTGTGAGTTATTGCTAGAGATGACACTGATAAAGATGGCGACAAATAGCATGCTAGCCACTAATCCCCAGCCGAGAAATAGCTGATCGACTATGGGGTAATCACCGTAGCCATGGGTCAGTGTATTGATAAGGTTCTTAACGAGAATGATTGCCAGCATGATGGGACCGATAAAACGCAAGCAGATCTCAGCCCACTTGCCGATACTAAACTCACTACAACGGTTGGCGTAGTCGCGGATATCGGCAATCTTAAATAGCCAGGCAAGGATAATCAGCTCGACAAGACAACTAGAGAGTAGGGCGATGTTATTAATAAAGTAGTCGACTAGGTCGAGTAATAACAATCCACCGTTGCTCGAAAAAGCCATGGAGAGCATAAACCCCGTTCCGCAAACCAGCAGTGCGGCTTTTTTTCGTGATATAGACAGTTTATCTATGACTGCTGAGACCACTGCCTCGATAATTGAGATATGTGAGCTAATACCTGCCACGACCAAGGCTAAGAAGAATAGCGGGCCCAATATATAGGGAGCGGGTAATAAATTGATCGCGGCAGGTATGGTGACAAAGGCCAGCCCCACACCTGAGGAGACCACATCTGTGATCGGTTTTGCTTGCTCTTCGGACATATAGCCGAGAACAGAGAAGATCATGATACCGCCTAGAATAGAGAAGCCGCAGTTGATCAGTACCGTCATGAAGGCATTGTTATTAATGTCTGACTTCTCAGGCAGGTAGCTAGAGTACGCCAGCATAATGGCGAAGCCGACACTTAAAGTGAAAAATATTTGGCCATAGGCTGCGGACCAAACTCTAGCATCTAAAATCATGCTGAAATCTGGGCGAAATAGGTAGTTAAGCCCCTCTAAAGCCCCAGGCAGAAAAATAATCCGCGCAATAAAGAGCAGCACCATAATGAACAGCAGTGGCATCATTATCTTGCTGGCACGTTCAATCCCGCCTTTTACACCGCTATAAACTGCCAAAGTGGTAATGCTCCAGGCAATCGCCATCGGAATGGCAATGTGGAACTGTATTGAGCCTAGTTTTGTCGGGGAGTTATCGCCTAATTGCAAGTATTCGTTAAAGAAGAAGGCATTGGTATCGGTTCCCCAGCTTTGGGATATAGAGAAAGTCAAGTAGGAGATAGCCCAGCCAATAACGGCTATGTAATAGATAGCGATTACCGCAGCGATAAACACTTGAAACCAGCCTAACCACTCGAGCCTAAAGCCAAGTGATTTACCGAGCTGGGCAAAGATCTTTGGCGCCGCGCCGCGATACTTATGGCCAAGGCTAAACTCCATTATCATAAAGGGGATGCCTGCCGTGAGCATGGCAAACAGGTAGGGAATAAAGAAGGCGCCGCCGCCATTTTCGTAGGCCATATAGGGGAAGCGCCATATATTGCCAAGGCCGATTGCCGAGCCTACAGCCGCTAGAATAAAGCCAGTCCTGGAGTTCCATTGCTCTCTTTGCATTGAATGCGCCTGTCTTTTCTCCTATTACACCATTGTAAATAGGGCCAACAGGATTAATTTTAGTCACAATTAAAGAACTTGCTTGAGGTTTTTACTTTATGAAATGCTTAATTTTTTAATGATAAATACCAGAGGTTCACTCGGCATGGACTGTAATGCTATCCATGCCATGAGGCTAAGCAGTGTATTTAGCTTCTAGCTGCTTTATCTGCTGGGCTAGCGCCCGATTAACAGGCGTTGGGATGTGGTGGGCTTTGGCTCGTTTGAGAACGAAACCATTAATCGCATCTATCTCTGTTTGCCTTTGATGATAGACATCTTGATGCATAGAGGAGAAGTTCTGTGCGGTTAGTCCTATGACCTGATATACACGTTCCATTAAAACGGTTTTGTCGAGCGTGAGACCATCGGCGCTGGCGACCTCGACTAGCTCACTGACGGCTCTGTTTATCGTATCGCGATACTCGCTCTTGGCGAGTTCACCATTAGGGCAATCATGAATAGCCGTTAAGGGGTTTATTGCTACATTGATTGCCAGTTTTTGCCAAAGCAGCGGTAAGATATCGGTATGCCAGGTACTTTGGTCAATATTGCTCAGCAATAATGCTTTCAGCTCCTCATTTAGCTCGGCGCCAATAAATGGCCCAAGTTGCGTCAGACCCGCTCCCGTCTGTTTAACATGGTACCTGTCTACTCTTAGCGCGCCTTGTGAGGTCGTACCTAGACTTAAGCTACGATTTACAATGTCTGCCTGAACATCTAGATGCGGCCCCATACCATTATGCAGCAGCAGAATGTGAGTATCGGCGGACAGGTAAGGCAATACCGAGTTAAGTGCCGCTTTGACTTGATACGCTTTAACGCAGACGAGCAGGAGCTCGGTATGGGCAAGCTGCAAGGCATAATCTTCAAGGCCTATAAACTTGGCGTGACGAATGAATTGTTTACCATCAAGCGCGCTGAATGTAAGCGGGATAACGGCGGAATGAGCCTCTTTGCCGATAAAGTTAAGTCGCTCCCCAGTTTGCTGGTAAGCTTTAGCAAGCTGGTGGTAGATGAGCTGACCAATGGCTCCTGCGCCTAATATGGTTATCTGTCTAGGGGTTGTCTGTGGCGATGATATTGAAGGCATGTTTGGTTACTGAGGGTCGGGTTCGGTGAGCTTAGCCGTTTTAAAGTAGCGGCAATAAAGCCAATGGGTAAAGTAGAACAGTGAAATACCGACCATGTCGGCAATAAAGTCGGCGAAAGAGGCGCTGCGATAAGAGAGCTGGGATTGTACTACTTCGATAAATACTGCGTAGCCTGCCAAAATAACAGCCAGAATGTACCACTTAGGCTTAAAGGCTAAGTAGGTCAGGTAGGACAAAATGAAGAAGCTGCCAACGTGACCAATTTTATCAAAGTTAGGGATCCCTGTGGGGTAGCTAGGTTTTGAAAAAACCAAGTAACTCACCAGAATAAGCATTATCGCCAGTGCCCATTTAAAAATTGTTTGTCTGTTTATCACGTCGTATTCATCTGGGTTATTTGTTTCAATCATAAGAAAACCCGTTAGCAAAGTCATCAATAACCCACAATTTCCTTTGCTTTAATGGTTTATTTGCTTCAAGTTCACAGGCTCTGTGCGTAAAATACAGCTACAGCAAATTTTTAAGGACCAAACTTATGCCTTCAATGGATATTGTTTCAGAAGTAAATGAAGTTGAACTGCGTAATGCGGTTGATAATTCAGTTCGTGAATTGAAAGGTCGCTTTGACTTTCGCGGCAAAGAAGCCAGCATCGAGTATAAAGACCATGTCGTAACCTTAACGGCCGAGGATGACTTTCAATGTCGTCAGTTAGTCGATATTTTGCGTATGCAGATGAGTAAGCGCGATGTCGATCCTAAGTCTATGGATGTCGATGAGAAAGCAGTTCACAGCGGCAAGACCTTCTCTTTAAAAGTGAAGTTTAAAGAGGGTATTGAAACCCTAGTCGCTAAGAAATTGGTTAAGATCATTAAAGACAGCAAGCTTAAGGTGCAGTCTTCGATTCAAGGTGATTCGGTTCGTGTTACGGGTAAGAAACGTGATGACCTGCAAGCCGTGATGGCATTGGCTCGTGAATCTGAGCTTGGACAGCCATTTCAGTTTAATAACTTCCGTGATTAGCTTGCACACTTAAGTTTTCGATGAAGAAATTATTAAAGACGCTTAAAAACTAAATTTTAAGCGTCTTTTTTTATCCTGTTGTTTTTAATCTTAAACCATCAATTGGAGGGCAAAGGTTCTTTCCGGTTCGATAGTTAGCCATTAGGGCGTGCTCATAACTGTGTAACTTAACTGAGTACAAGGTTAACGCATGCTTCTTAGGCGCTGGTCTCTTTGCTTACATCACTGGGCTCACTTTCGCTTTGTTCATTGAGGCTTGGATTGGGCGCATATTTCTGCACCAGCATAACGAGCCCAAGTACAGGAAAACCAATCAAGCTGGCAGCGATAAAGAAGCTGACATAATCATAGGCATCGATATAGGCACCGGAGAAGCCCGCAACAAACTTAGGGAAAAGCAGCATAATCGATGACAACAGGGCATATTGCGTCGCACTGTAACCACTACTAGTTAAGCTCGATAGGTAGGCAATAAAGGCCGCGGTGGCGATACCTGCACTGAAATTATCCACCGAAATGGCGAAAGTTAAGAAGCTGAGGTTATAGCCAATCATGGCTTGATAGGCAAAAAGTAGGTTCGTCACGGCCACTAAGAGCGCACCTAAGAACAATATCTTCATCGTGCCATAGCGAGCGATTAGCAGCCCGCCAGCCCCAGCACCGACCAAGGTCATTATCAGGCCATAGATCTTACTCAAGGTGGCAATTTCAGTTTTCGAAAAGCCCATATCCACATAAAACACGTTAGCCATAATTCCCATTACGATATCAGAGATGCGGTAACAGGAGATCAGTAATAGGATAAGGATCGCGCTGCGACCATAACGTTTAAAGAAGTCGATAAAAGGCAGTACGCTGGCGGTATAGAGCCAAGATAAACTCGCGGCAACGGCTTTAGGGTAACGTGCGGCAAATTTGACTTTTAGTTCGGCCTCTTTTTCATCGACCTCTTTGGTTTCAACGGCAGGTTCAGTGCTAAACAGGGTGGTAAAAATACCGATAGACATGAGTGCCGCCATGACTAAATAAGCCGTTTGCCATGACATCAAGCTATAGCTGTCGCTGTTAGGCTCTATCCATGCTGCAATAGTCAGTGCGCCAGCGGTCGCGACAATCATTGCGCTGCGATAGCCCACCTGATAGGCAGCAGCCAGTGCGGCTTGCATTTTGACTGGTGCGGACTCGATTCGAAATGCATCGATAACGATATCTTGTGTGGCGGAGGCAAAGGCAACCATTAAGGCAAACAGCGCAAGCCTTTCCAGATCGGCAAGGGGATCACTTTGACTCATGCCGACAATCGCAGCGACCAGCAGGAGTTGCGCGAACATCATCCAGCCGCGCCGGCGCCCTAAAAGCCGAGTGAATATCGGCAGTGACATTCGATCCACAAGAGGGGACCAAGCCCACTTAAACCCATAAGCGAGCGCTATCCAGCTAAAATACCCTATGGCGGTACGGTCTACTCCAGCTTCTCTTAACCAAAATGACAGGGTGGAGAAAACTAGCATTAGCGGCAAGCCAGCTGAAAAACCCAGCAGAAGTAAGATCAATACCCTTTTGTGGCAATAGATTGATGCGGCGTCTTTAAAGCGCTGAAAGAAAGAGGGCGAGGATGCAGAAGACATAAACAAGCTTTGCTGGAGTTAGTTGCTTAAATCTTACGGTTCAGCGCAGTTAGGTTCAAGGTATTAATCTAGATAGAGCTAGATTTTAGTATGTGGTGGCGTTTTGTTAGTAAAAAGCCCAAACCAAAATAGTGGTCTGGGCTTTGGTCGAGCGAGATTGCTCTTTAGGTGGATATTTTAACTATGGATACAAATGTGTCAGTTGCTAAGGTCTAATCCCGATACAGCCTTGAGGAATTTGACCGCCTATGCTGAGATAATCACAGCAATCGTCTACTTGCTTTCGCAAAAACTGATTGCCACGAATCGCCCAACTTGGCCACCTGTCAAAGGCGTGCAATAAATGCCAAAACACACGTTCCATATCTGTTTGCGCATCACCCTGATGATTGTACATTTGCCATTCTTCTAGGGTGTCCCATAGATATAACTGGATCTCTTTGAAATCGAGTTTGTCACTCAAAAACGCTTTTCCATAGAAAGCCAGCTGGGGCGCTTTATCGTCAATGAACTCGTTAGGTGTCACTGAGCCGCCTCCTTTTGGTTAACGCAATAAGTATAGGCAGAAGATTAGGGCTTTTGCTCAAAATTTTTCAAAATATTTCAAAACAATTCAAAGTCTGTATTTACTAAAGTTAGTTGGATTAGTTTCGCGGTAGCAGGGTTGCCTTTTTTAAAACAATATCTTGCACTGGAAAGTCAGGCCACTCTAGTTGATTATTAAACTCAGTGGGCACCAGTGACATGGCTTGTAGCACTTCCATGCCCGAAGTGACTTCACCGAAAACCGTATAGCCCCAACGGCGAGAAGAGGGGTCTAACTTCTCGTTATCGACCACGTTAAAGTAAAACTGGCTGGTGGCCGTGTGTGGCTCAGATTCTCGAGCCATGGCGATGGTGCCCGTGAGGTTAGACAGGCCATTGCCCGATTCATTGACGATAGGCTTATCGGTGGGCCTCTCTTCCTTTTTCAAGTCGAGGCCTCCACCTTGCACTACAAAGTCAGGGATCACTCGGTGGAACAGGGTGTTGTCATAATGCCCCTTAACCACATAGGTTAGAAAGTTATCAACCGTGATTGGTGAGCGGGTTCTGTCTAACTCCACCACGATTTTGCCCATGCTCGTATCGAGTTCGACTTGTGGATAGAGGGTGTTGGGCTGAATGTCCACAGCATAGGAGAATTGACTCACAGCTAACAGGGCCAAGGAGGCGAATACCTTGGTTATCTTAGCGGTTTTTCGTGTCATGTTAGTTATGTTTGTTATCCAAGTTTTCATAGTGTCCCTTTAAATGGCAAATTGAATACTGCAAGCCTAGCCTGCTCTGCTATTGCTGAATGAAGTGATTAAGCTCAGGATCATTGATAATATCGCGAGTCAGTTCACCCAAGAGTTTATTCATCTCAAGCTCGAGAGTCGCAAAGTCAGCGCTGAATGGTCCTTTTAGTACCCCTTTTGCACGGTAGCGCTTAGTAAGCTCTTGATTAGTGTTTTTAGCAATGACATTGATAATAATCTGGCTATTTGCTTCGAAGCCAAAGGTGCCTTCATCGACATCGGTCAATAGCTGCTCCAATTGGATCTGCATATGATTGACAGAACTTGGATCGATGCGATAGCCAGCCTGAGCAAACCCCTCTCTAAAGACTTGATTCATCTGTACTCGTGGCGCCTCACTTGGGCTTACTAAGCGTGCCGCTTTATCGCCGTCATTAAAGCGGACAATAAAGTTGGCTGGGCGGGTATCAATGGTTTCAAGTGCGACAGGAAGTTCTATTTCAGTTTGTTGAGTGATACTGGGCACCTCAGGGTTTAAGGCGATATGAGATGGACCTTGGCTAGCGCAGCCTACAAGTGAGATTGCGGCGGTAATGAGTAAAAGTAAACGTTTCATTGTCACTATAGTTTATCTAATTTTAAGTGGCATCAGCATACCAGAAGATGTTTGTGATTCCAGAGTCTGTATTAACTTTTACTGATTGGCAGTTTATTTGGTTTGTTAAAGGTAGCGTACGTTGGCAAAGCTGCTGTAGTATTTCCTTGTTGTGCGTTTTAACTATTATTTGTCGGCTAAGCAGTGTAATAAACTGCTTGGTAGTTGGTGCATTAAGGGATGTATATGCGTATTTTTACAATGCTTTTTATGGGTTTCATAAGTTGTAATGCTGTTGCTGCAGAGTCTCCTCATATTTTAGGCGGAAGTGTTGGCTATGGTTTTCAAGATTTAGAAAAGTCTGAAAATCACAACAGTAGCGGTGGTGATAACTTTGTCGCAGACATTTATTATCGTTATATGTGGCACGATAACTTTGGTGTAGAGGCTGGATACTTCAACGGTAGTGGCGGGGTTGCAAGTATTTTTACGGGGATCATTAGTCGTATTACTAATATTGAGTATTCCGGTTATAGAGCGGCTCTATATGGTGAATATAAGCTTTCTGCAAGTAATCGTTTGTATGCCAAGTTAGGCGCTAGTGCAAATGAGCTTTCTTATAACG
The DNA here is from genome assembly GCF_022398325.1 of Shewanella sp. Isolate13. GTDB lineage: Bacteria > Pseudomonadota > Gammaproteobacteria > Enterobacterales > Shewanellaceae > Shewanella. The sequence goes on along the minus strand of NZ_JAKEVD010000003.1, from coordinate 197,505 downwards.
TTGGCCGCTGGGGAAGTGATGAAGTCAATCATGTAGAAACGAATGGCACTGATCTTTATGCGGCAGCTGGCTGGGGGCTTAGATTTAGTTCAGGAATAGGGATTAATATTGAGTACCAGTATGTACCGATTCAATCATTAGAGGTGCAGAGTTTCAATATTGGTATGAGCTATCGCTTTTAATTGCAGCGTATTGGTTTACTAGCGATAAGATATTTTGATAAAAGCGCCATTTTAGGCGCTTTTATTGTTTTAGCTGAGCTCACTTTTTCATAAGCGATTAAGATATCTCAGTTAGATTTTGCGCTTTTTTACACGGTAAGAAAAAGTTGAACGGCTTTTAACCTTGGTGAGTTCCAGATAGAGTAAAGTGGAAAATGCTTAAGGGAACTTGAACTATGCCAAATAATAATCCCCTGTGGACGCCAAAACAGTTGACCAGTGTTGCAGCGCCTAAAAAGCTGATAGATGAGACTGGTTGCCCGGTTTATGGTCACTTTGACGGTCCCGTTGAGCAACTAGCCGTCGATAAGTTTGCTTATTTTAATGAGATGGATAAGCCTGCATCTTCCTGGTCAAAGCATTTTGACTATAAACAGTTTCAATTTGTCAGCATAGTCACGCCTCACTTCGTTATAGGCATGGCGATAGCCGATATTCGCTATCTCGGTAGCGCCTTTTGCTATCTGTACGACATTCATAGAAACAGGCTTATTGAGACCAGCTGGCTAAGACCACTTGGAATGGGCTATCAGATGTCGTCATCTCCTATGCAGGGGGGGGCCAAGATAAAGGGGGCTAAAGGGGGGCTTGAGTTTGCTATCGAGCAGGGAGTGTGGCGAGTTAAATTAGATGCTCTGGGAATAGAAGCTGATTTAACCCTGCACCCTACAGCGCTGAGTTTACCCATGGCGATGTGTAACCCAACCGGTTATAGCGGCTGGACCTATACCCAAAAGCACAATGCCTTAAATGTTAAAGGCACTCTACTGATCAACCATGAGCCGCAGCCCCTGCAGCGTGTGACTGCTGGATATGATTTTAGTGCTGGCTACATGCGCCGTGAAACCAGTTGGCGCTGGGCGAGTATTAACAGTTTAACGGAGCAGGGGAGCATTGGACTTAACTTAGCCGCAGGGGTTAACGAGACGGGCTGTCATGAGAACGTGTTCTGGCATGATGGTGAACGCCATCTGCTCGGTCCGGTTCATTTTGAGTTTGTTCGTCAACGAGACAGAACCGAGCCTGTGGGGCACTGGCGGGTCTACTCCGATAACGGTCAGGTTGAGCTGATTTTTACAGCGCAAAATTGTCGCCAAGAAAAGCTAAATCTTTGGCTATTAAAGAGTAACTTCAGGCAATACCTAGGTTTCTTTGACGGCTATATTATCGATAACTTTGGACATAAGCATCTGCTACAAGCCGTACAAGGCTTAACCGAAGATCACTTTGCACGCTGGTAGCCTTTGAATGTGAAGCGTAAAGCTGATTAGCCTTGCAGCTAAGCTAGCGCCAATAACAAAAAGCCACCTAAGAATAAGGTGGCTTTTTAAGGCTGCAGCAGACTAGGCTTTAGGCTTGCCATATAGCGCACTCTGAGGATGAGGCACATCGGTTTCATTGCTGGAGTCTGAGCCGTTCTCCGGCTCTTGTGCCTTCTTACTGATTTTTTGAGCCTGCAAAATCACAAACTTGCCGTTCGAGGCAACAGTGGTACAGTTCTTAAAAATACGCTGTAACTTCACATGATAGGCTAGGTGACGGTTACCCACTACATGTAATATGCCGCCGTTTTTTAAGCGTCTAAAGGCATCTAAAAACATCTGCCATGCGATATGATCGGTAATGGCCTCGCCTTGATGGAAAGGTGGGTTACACAAGACCAGATCTGGGCGGAAGCCTTCGCTCATATTGGTTAAGCAGTCATCCCAAGCGAAGGTTGCTTGCTCACCAACTAATGCCGGATTATCCAATTGGTTCAGTGCCCAGTTTTCTCTAGCCGATGCCACAGCCATCTCTGAGTCATCGATAAAGTGAATATAAGCCTCAGGGAAAACCTGCTTAGCGTGTAGCCCTAAGATACCGTTACCACAACCTAAGTCGACAATCGACTTGAAGTTCCCCTTAGGCATATTGTCGAGCATGATGCGAGCACCAATATCGAGTTTGTTGGCGGCAAACACATTACTTAAATTGCTGATCTGCAACTTAAACTCTGGTACCGACCAGGTGGTGGCTTTAGGCAGTGTACGAGCCTTGCCATCGCTAATACAGGTGATGACGCGGGTTTTCTTCCAAGTTAGGCTGGCACTAGCTGGGCCTAAGTTTTTCTCAATCGTTTCAAGTAGCGACTTATTGATCGACTTTGCTTTAGCCCCAATTAACACTCGAGTGCCAGCGGGTAACGAATGGGAAAGCCTATTTAACTGGTGGCTAAAGTAGTTGAGGTTCTTTGGCAGCTTCATCAACACCAACTCAAGCCCCTGGGGTAATTCGTCACGGCTATTAACCCAAGTTATCGACTCTTGCGATAAGTGGTTGCCAGTGAGGTTTTGGCAGGCGCCCAATAAGCTGGTCTTGGCGTCAGTCTCAAATGTGATCGGCCAGCTTGGGTCGATAGACAATAGCGCCGCAGACAATGCGCCAAAACCGTCGTTAACAACGGCAGTGTTAACCCTGGCTTGCTCGTTATCGAGTAAGTGCTTTATAAGGTGCTCATCGGCGGCGTCCCACGCCTGCAGGTTAGACTCTTGTCTGCTAGGGTAACGGAAGAGTTCGAGTTCAATACCCGATACTGAAAACTGTGTCGTCATATGCCAATAAGTACCAAATAAATTAGGGCGCATATTATCGCAGATTTCTTATAGCAGGTATATGATGAAGTAATGATATGTTAAAGGGATAATGTTGAGGCTAATCTGGGGCTAAAATGACTGTGGTGGTTAAATTCGTGAAGGGCTAAAAGATGCAACAAGAGGACTTTGATTTTGATACCAACACTAACACCAGCACCAATACTGGCTCTGATTTTGACGATCGAGCGCCATTAAATACAGCTACTCCTGTAGAGTCTAGCCCTGCAAAGCTCGGTTCAATATCAAACGGTCCGGTTCCGCTAGATAAGCTGCCTTACACTCTTATCAAAGGTTATCTTAATCTGCAGCAACAACAGGCGCTGTTAAATGAATCGTTGCATTATGAGTTTACGCGGCCGCAAGTCAGTTTATTTGGTAAGAGCCACCCCATTCCCCGTAGTCAGGTTTGGTTTGCCGATAAGGGATGTGATTACCTCTATTCCGGCCTATTTATTCAGGCGTCTCCTTGGCCTAGGTACGCGTATAAACTGCGTTTAAAGTTAGCGCGAGACTTTGGTCTTATTGCCAACGGTGTATTGGTTAATCGATATGCAGACGGTAACGAATCTATGGGGTGGCACAGTGATGATGAGCCAGAGATTGAGTCAGGGTCAGATATCGCCTCGGTGACACTCGGTGCGAGTCGAGACTTTTTTATTCGCCATAAGACCACTCGGCAAAAGGTCTGCTTAAAGCTTGATAGTGGGGACTTACTTATTATGCACTGGCCGATGCAGTCGCTGTGGGAGCACTCACTGCCGAGGCGTCTCAAAGAGAGGCAGGCACGGCTGAACTACACCTTTAGGCGTTTAATCCTTGGTTTTCATCAGGTGGAGAATCGTTGACTAAGGTAAGCACTTTGGCCTTAGTTTTGTGAGAGTCTCTATGGCTGGGTCCCATAAGTTGATCTTTGTAGGCTATCGCAGTACTCTGCCGCAGTCGCATTTATGCTTTATTGAGAACATCGTTATGTCAGTTGAACAGATCATTACCGAAAAACTCACCGCCGCACTGTCACCGTCACACCTTGAGGTGATCAACGAGAGTCAGAATCATCACGTACCACCAAACTCTGAGACCCACTTTAAAGTGATTATCACTAGCAGTGAATTTGAGGGTAAACGTCTTATTGGTCGTCATCGAGCGGTAAATGAAGCGTTAGCTGAAGAGTTTGCTAAGGGACTACATGCGCTTTCAATGCACACCTACACCCCAGAAGAGTGGGCTGTTGAGGTTGATGTGCCTGTTTCACCTAAGTGTAAGGGCTAAGCCGCCTAGACTCTTTTCCTCGGCTTGCACTTCATCTCTTCCTTTGCAGGCCGTTGTTCCCATCAGGGGAAGTATTAAAGCCATGGCATCAATCGCTGTGGCTTTTTAGTATCTGCTCCGAGCACCAGTTTCATTTCTTGAGTCGTGTATCATTATTGTTATATTTCTGTTATCAATGGGTTGTGTTTGGTTCTGGCTGTACTTGTTGATGATAAAGCTGCTTGAAAATTTTACTGAAACCCTAGGGCGTTGGATAAGTTGGTTTACCCTGTTTATGGTGGTCATTACCTTATTGGTAGTGATTTTAAGGTATGCATTTAATATTGGCGCGACAGCACTTCAAGAAACTGCGCTTTACCTGCATGGTGCGCTGTTTACCTTAGCCGCTGGATACACACTTAAGCATGACGCCCACGTTCGCGTGGATATTTTTTATCGTCGCTTTTCTGAAAAAGGCCGACATTGGGTCGATTTTCTCGGCACGTTAGTGTTGCTATTTCCCGTTTCTCTGTTTATCGCCTATATGAGCTTTGACTACGTGATAGCCTCTTGGCGCTACGGCGAAACGTCGGTCGAGGCGGGGGGACTTGCCTTCGTTTACTTGCAAAAATCCCTATTACTAATGCTACCTATGAGTCTCATATTGCAAGGCGTTGTCGACTTGGCTCGTTATGGTAAGGCGCTATTTTTATCACCCCGAGAGGTGAGTTAGTGGCGATCTTACTTTTTATCACCGTTTGTGCTGTCTTGATGCTTGGCTATCCGGTGGCACTCACCTTAGCCGGTGTTGCACTAATGTTTGCGGGTATAGGTCAGTTCATCGGGGTATTCGATGCCACGCTGCTTGGCGCGCTACCGAACCGACTGTTTGGGATCATTAATAACTCGATTCTAATGGCGGTGCCGCTGTTTGTATTTATGGGCGTGGTACTCGAAAAGTCAAAGGTGGCCGAGCAGCTATTAACCAGTATGGCAGAGCTGTTTGGCCGCTTTCGTGGTGGCCTTATCTTTAGCGTATTCTTTGTCGGTATGTTACTGGCGGCGAGTACAGGGATTGTTGGGGCAACGGTAGTGACCATGGGGCTGATGTCGCTGCCTACCCTATTAAAGCGGGGTTATGATCCAGCTTTTAGCGCTGGGGCAATATGCGCGACCGGTACCTTAGGGCAGATTATTCCGCCATCGATAGCCCTCGTCTTGCTAGGTGATGTGCTATCTAATGCCTATCAGCAAGCGCAGTTAACGATGGGGATCTTTAGTCCAAAGTCGGTATCGGTCGGCGATCTGTTTGCTGGCGCCATCGTGCCAGGATTACTGCTGTTGGGTATGTACTGTGTATATACCCTCATCTTAATCAAGTTAAAGCCCGATAGCTTTCCAAAGCCCACACAGATCCAGCCTGTAAATCTCAGCTTTATCATGCGGATCATTAACGCCTTAATGCCGCCACTTGTTCTTATTTTCTTGGTACTCGGCTCAATTCTGTTTGGTGTCGCAACGCCGACAGAGGCCGCATCGGTGGGCGCATTTGGTGCGTTAGTGATCGCGTTGAGTAAAAGGCAATTGCAGTTAGCCGTGCTTAAAGAGGTAATGATAAGCACAGTTAAAGTGACCTCTATGGTGTTTTTGATCTTGATTGGCGCGTCTATATTCTCTCTGGTGTTTCGAGGCTTAGGCGGCGAAGCGCTAATCCATCAGCTGTTTACCAGTATGCCTGGAGGAGTCATTGGTGCCACTCTATTAGTGATGTTGGTGATCTTTTTGCTGGGTTTCATTCTCGACTTTATCGAAATTACCTTCGTGGTCGTGCCTCTGGTAGCCCCCATTTTGCTTGCGATGGGCTTAGACCCCATCTGGCTTGGGATAATGATAGCCGTCAATCTACAGACCTCATTTTTAACCCCGCCCTTCGGCTTTGCTCTATTTTATCTGCGTGGCGTGACCAAAGAGTTGATCAGTAGCGCTCAGATCTATCGTGGCGTTTTGCCCTTTGTATTGATGCAACTCTTGCTGCTGTTGGTGTTGAGTATATGGCCTGCATTAATAACCTGGCTACCAGCGCAGATTTATGGCTAAGGTGTAATGATTTAGAAAAGGATAATATTGACTGATGAAAGTAATGGAGATACTGCTATGAGATTTTTACTAGGAACGCTGTTCGCCCTCTCGGCCTTATTGTTAGGCGGTTGCCAGCAGGAGTCCGGCGATGCCCATAAAGGTGTTGTGAATGCTACAGACGCTAAACCGATAGAGTGGAAGCTGGTGACCTCATGGCCGAAGAACTTTCCTGGACTCGGCATGGCTCCCGAGCGTTTTGCCGAGTTGGTCACCCAGATGTCAAACGGCCGACTCGTAGTAAAAGTCTACGGTGCAGGAGAGCTCATGCCCGCATTTGAAGTCTTCGATGCAGTCAGCCAAGGCACGGTGCAGATGGGCCATAGTGCGGCCTATTACTGGAAAGGTAAGGTACCCGCAGCGCAATTTTTTACTTCGATTCCATTTGGGTTAAATGCTCAGGAGATGAATGGCTGGCTGACCTACGGTGGTGGCATGGAGCTGTGGCAGGAGGTGTATCAGCCCTTTGGGATCATGCCACTTGCTGGTGGCAACACTGGCGTGCAGATGGGCGGCTGGTTTAATAAAGAGATCAACTCCATGGCGGATCTGCAAGGCTTGAAGATGCGTCTTCCTGGACTCGGTGGTGAAGTGCTTAGAAAAGCCGGTGGCGTGCCAGTCACCTTGCCCGGGCGTGAACTCTATACCGCGCTACAAACCGGAGCAATTGACGCGACAGAGTGGGTGGGTCCCTTTAACGATTTAGCCTTTGGCTTACATAAGGCGGCCAAGTTTTACTATTACCCTGGCTGGCATGAGCCTGGAACGACCTTAGAGTTTCTTGTTAATCAACAGGCGTTTGACGCTTTGCCGGCGGATCTGCAAGCGATAGTGAAAGTGGCAGCGAAAGCGATCAATCAAGATATGTTAGATGAGTACACCACCCGTCATATTGCAGCTCTGGAATCTTTAGTCAATGAACACGGTGTGGTTATCAAGCAATTTCCCGATGAAGTGATGGCTCAGCTCGCCGTGTTATCTAAGCAAGTAATAGCAGAGCAGTCCACGCAGGATGCCACTATGAAAAAAGTTTATGATGCTTATATTGACTACGAAGCGGGGGTGCGTAAGTATCACTTAATCTCAGAAGATGCTTACAGTCGATTTAGGCAGTAGCTTAACCTATGTTTATCAGCAAGTTAGAGCGAATTTGGAGAAATGAATATGCCGTTATTAGATAGTTTTACCGTTGACCATACTCGAATGAATGCGCCAGCGGTCCGCGTGGCTAAAACCATGATGACGCCTAAAGGCGATACGATAACGGTATTTGATCTGCGTTTTTGCGCGCCTAACAAGGAGATCTTAAGTGAGCGGGGTATTCACACTTTAGAGCATCTGTTTGCTGGCTTTATGCGTGATCACCTAAACGGTGACAGTGTTGAGATCATCGATATTTCCCCCATGGGGTGTCGCACAGGCTTCTATATGAGCCTTATTGGTACGCCTAGTGAGTCTGTTGTTGCCGATGCTTGGCTTGCTGCGATGCAGGACGTACTTAAGGTCGCTTTGCAATCAGATATTCCTGAACTTAACGAGTATCAGTGTGGCACCTATGAGATGCACTCGCTTGAGCAAGCAAAAGAGATAGCTCGAAACATCATCTCTGCGGGAGTTAATGTAAATCGTAACGATGACTTAGCGTTAAGTGCTGAGATTTTAGACGGCCTATAGACGCGCGCATATCGGCAATGATTGTTGACTAGTAAACGGCTACGGCCGTTTTCTATTATGTTGGGGCGTTATTTTTACGACTTTTAGCGATAAATCTCAATGAGATGCCTATTTGTGGCGCTCTGAGTTGCTGGTAGTCGGCGATAGCTGCTTGGGTTGTTAATGAATTGTTGTTGCTTGATTTGGCAGCTAAATCGCTTTTTTAACAGATGAAAACGTTTGTGATAGAGAACTCGTTAGCTTAAATAATGTGCAGTTAGAAAAAAATGGAATTTTTTATTATTTGATGTAATCTTTATGCTGTTATGATGAGGGTGAAGTTAATTAACCCCTTTAATTGTATGGAGAATGTGGCCTGTAGCTACATTCGTAAAGTCTTAATCTCCTCCTATACCTTGCTAGTTTGTAACCAAAACGTACGCAAGCTTTCAAAACAGACACATTTTTCATGGCTACCTTGTGATATTTGCGGTAAAATGCGCGCGACTAGCGTGATTGCTGTCGCATTTCCGTGATAAATCTGCGCTAGCTCAACACGTTAATAGTTTGTTTTAAACTTGTGTGTTTAGCAGGAACGCGGCGCATTGTCTTTCCTTCATAACGTAGTGCTTGTGGATATGATTACAATAAAGAAAGGATTGGACCTGCCTATAGTAGGTGGGCCAGAGCAAGTTATCCATGATGGCCCTGCCATCAAACACGTAGCTACTTTGGGTGAAGAGTATATTGGCTTACGTCCTACCATGAAAATTAAGGTGGGAGACAAAGTTAAGAAAGGTCAGGTTCTTTTTGAAGATAAGAAGAACCCTGGCGTAATATATACTGCTTTAGCCAGTGGCATAATTTCCGAAGTTAACCGGGGCGCTCAACGTGTTCTGCAGTCTGTTGTTATTGATGTAGAAGGGGATGAATCTATCTCTTTCGCTAAATATGACACCACTGCAATCGACACAGTTGATTCGCAGCAAGTGCGTGACAACCTGATCCAATCAGGTTTGTGGACAGCCTTGCGTACGCGCCCTTTCAGCCGAGTACCAGCAGTAGACTCTGTCGCCGCCGGTATTTTTGTCACCGCGATTGATACGCAGCCGCTAGCAGCCGATCCTGCTATCGTGATTGCAGAGCACAAAGCAGATTTTGAGAATGGCTTAAAACTTCTTTCTAAGCTAACAGAAGGTAAAGTTTACCTTTGTAAGGCACCTGGTGCTGATATTCCTGCTGCGAATGCTCAAGTTGAAGAGTTTGCCGGTATGCATCCTGCTGGATTGCCTGGCACGCACATTCACTACCTATTGCCAGCTTCTGCTAACAGAACAGTGTGGCACATCAACTATCAAGACGTCATTGCTATCGGTCAGCTATTTGTGACTGGTGAGCTAAATACGCAACGTGTAGTGGCTATCGGTGGCCCTAAAGCGCTTAAGCCTCGTCTAGTTCGTACTCAAGTGGGTGCGTCTATGGCGCAGTTGACTGACGGCGAAGTGGCACAGGGCAATGTTCGTTGTATTTCAGGTTCGGTTTTAAATGGCCGCAACGCAACGGGCCCACATGCTTATCTTGGTCGTTACCATAATCAAGTGAGCTTGTTGGAAGAGGGCACTGAGAAAGAACTATTTGGCTGGGCCATGCCTGGTGTTCAAAAGTTCTCTATCACTCGTGCATTCTTAGGTCACCTTTCACCTTCTCGCATGTTTAACATGACGACGAGCACAGGTGGTTCAGATCGCGCCATGGTACCAATCGGTAACTATGAGCGTGTTATGCCGCTAGATATTCTTCCTACCATGCTACTTCGTGACCTAGTTTCTGGCGACTATGATGGCGCTGCGACTTTAGGTGCACTGGAGTTAGATGAAGAGGATTTAGCACTGTGTACTTTCGTATGTCCTGGTAAATATGACTATGCATCATATCTACGTGACTGCTTAGATACGATAGTGAGGGAAGGCTAATGGGCTTAAAACAGTTTTTCGAGAATATTGAACCGCAATTTGAAAAAGGCGGAAAATACGAGAAGTTTTATGCGCTTTTTGAAGCTGCATACACTGTCTTTTACACGCCAGGTCTAGTGAACAAGGGGCGTACCCACGTTCGTGATAACTTAGATCTAAAACGTATGATGATTATGGTCTGGGCTTGTGCATTCCCTGCGATGTTTGTAGGTATGTATAACGTTGGCCTTCAGGCGCAAGAAGCACTTGCTGCAGGTTTTCCAACTCCTGATACATGGCAAGTCGCCCTGTTTGGAATGTTTGGTACGGAATTGACTGCAAGCTCAGGTATTGCAGCATTGATGTGGTACGGTGCCTGTTGGTTCCTACCCATCTACGCGGTGACATTTGCCGTGGGTGGCATATGGGAAGTCTTGTTTGCCTCTGTCCGTGGTCATGAAGTTAACGAAGGTTTCTTCGTAACCTCGATTCTTTTTGCCTTGACGCTGCCAGCAACAATTCCATTATGGATGGTTGCACTAGGTATCACCTTTGGTGTGGTCGTTGCGAAAGAGATCTTCGGTGGTACAGGCCGTAACTTCCTTAACCCTGCATTGGCTGGCCGAGCATTCCTGTTCTTCGCTTATCCACTGAATATGTCTGGTGACACCACTTGGGTTGTTGCTGACGGCTTCTCTGGTGCAACGGCACTGAGCCAAGCGGCGCAAGGCACACTGGAATATGGTCTAACGGCAGACTGGTGGGACGCCTTCTTCGGCTTCATCCCAGGTTCTGTTGGTGAAGTATCGACTCTAGCTATCTTGATTGGTGGCGCGGTTATCATCTATACCCGTATCGCTTCATGGCGCATCGTCGGTGGTGTGATGGTGGGCATGATTGCCGTTTCTTACCTACTTAACTTTATCGGTAGCGATACTAACCCTATGTTTGCCATGCCTTGGTACTGGCACCTTGTATTGGGTGGTTTCGCATTCGGTATGATGTTTATGGCGACAGACCCTGTTTCGGCGTCTTTCACTAATAATGCAAAGTGGGCTTACGGTATTCTTATCGGTGCTATGGCGATATTCATTCGCGTTATCAACCCAGCCTTCCCTGAAGGTATGATGTTGGCTATCTTGTTCGCGAATCTATTTGCTCCATTATTTGACCATTTCGTGGTTCAGTCGAATATTAAGCGGAGGATTGCTCGTGGCTAGTAATAAAGATTCTTTCGGTAGAACACTGTTTGTTGTTGTTGGCTTATGTTTCATCTGCTCTATGTTCGTTTCGACTGCGGCAGTATTGCTGAAGCCGACTCAGCAGGAAAACAAGCTACTCGATAAGCAAAAGTACATTCTTGAAGCGGCTGGTTTAATCAACCCTCGAGAAGGCAAGATTGACAAATCGCAAGTGCTTGCGACATACGACAAGTATGTAGAAGCAAGATTAGTCGACCTTAAAACAGGTGACTTTGTTGAAGGTGATGCAAACGCATTCGATGCTGATAAAGCGGCGCGTACACCTGCAACGTCTTTTGTGCCTAAAAACGATATTGCATCGGTTAAGCGTGTTGCTAATGAAGCGGTTGTTTACCTAGTTCATGACGATAACCAAAAACTACAGACTGTGATTATTCCAGTTAAAGGTTATGGCCTATGGTCGACTATGTACGCTTTCTTAGCCGTTGAACCGGATCTAAACACCATTCGTAGCTTGGTTTACTACAGCTTTACGGGTTCTGGTGAAACTCCTGGTCTAGGTGGCGAAGTTCAAAATCCTCAGTGGATTGCAAAGTGGACGGGTAAGAAGCTTTACAATGACAAGGGTGAACTTGCAATTAGCGTCACTAAGAACCCTGCTGTTGCAGCATCACCATACGGTGTTGATGCGCTGTCAGGTGCAACGCTAACGGGTAACGGTGTTCAGAACTCACTTGAATTTTGGTTAGGTGAAGAAGGTTTTGCGCGCTTTATCGAGAAGGCTCGCAATGGAGGGCTTAGCTAATGGCTGATGCTAAAGAACTTAAACAGGTTCTAACCGGACCTATCCTCAGCAATAACCCGATTGCTCTGCAAATCTTGGGTGTATGTAGTGCTTTGGCTGTAACCAGTAAAATGGAAACGGCCTTGGTTATGACAATCGCACTCACAGCAGTATGTGCGTTATCGAATCTATTTATCTCTTTGATTCGTAATCATATTCCAAGCAGCGTTCGTATTATCGTACAGATGACCATTATTGCATCTTTGGTAATCGTGGTTGACCAAGTACTACAGGCTTACGCTTACGATGTTGCTAAGCAGCTATCGGTATTCGTTGGTTTGATTATTACTAACTGTATCGTTATGGGCCGTGCAGAAGCCTATGCGATGAAGACGCCTCCTATGATGAGTTTCATGGATGGTATTGGTAATGGTCTAGGCTACGGTGCGATCTTGCTGTCAGTTGGCTTCGTACGTGAGTTATTTGGTAATGGTTCATTATTCGGCGTAGAAATCTTAAGCAAGATTTCAGACGGCGGCTGGTATCAGCCTAACGGCCTATTACTTCTGCCTCCTAGTGCGTTCTTCCTGATTGGTGCACTGATCTGGATTATTCGTACTATTAAGCCAGAGCAAGTAGAAGCAAAAGGATAAGCATAATGGAACATTATATTAGTCTATTGATTCGTTCTGTTTTCATTGAAAACATGGCGTTATCCTTTTTCCTTGGTATGTGTACTTTCCTAGCTGTTTCTAAGAAAGTAACCACCGCCATGGGTCTAGGTGTAGCAGTTATCGTGGTACTGGCTATCTCAGTTCCTGTTAACCAAATTATTTATCAAGGGTTACTGGCTCCAGGTGCATTAGCTTGGGCTGGCGTGCCAGATGCTGACTTGAGCTTCTTGAAGTTCATTACCTTTATCGGTGTGATTGCAGCTTTGGTTCAGATCCTTGAGATGACATTAGATAAGTACTTCCCACCACTATACAATGCGTTGGGGATTTTCTTACCGCTAATCACTGTAAACTGTGCAATTTTTGGTGCGGTATCTTTCATGGTTGAGCGTGACTACAACCTAGGTGAAAGTTTGGTGTTTGGCATAGGTTCTGGTATCGGTTGGGCATTAGCACTTGTGCTACTGGCTGGTATTCGTGAAAAGTTAAAATATGCTGATGTTCCTGATGGGCTGCGCGGCTTAGGTATTACCTTTGTGACCGCTGGTTTGATGGCTCTAGGTTTCATGTCGTTCTCTGGTGTGTCTCTGTAATAGAGGCACCATAACGACGTCTTAATTTGAACCTTTAAGGATAAGTTAATGGGTATTCTTGAATCTACACCAATCGATGTATATCTCGGTGTGAGTATGTTTACCGCGATTGTATTGATTTTGGTTTTGGTCATCTTGTTTGCCAAATCTAAGTTAGTACCAAGTGGTGATATTACGATTGGCATCAATGAAGATGCAGATAAAGCAATTAAAACTGCAGCAGGTGGCAAGCTGTTGGGGGCACTTGCTGATAACGGTATTTTCGTATCGTCAGCTTGTGGTGGCGGTGGCTCATGTGGCCAGTGTAAGGTTATCGTAAAGTCAGGTGGTGGTGATATTCTGCCAACTGAACTAGACCATATCACCAAGGGTGAAGCCCGTGGCGGTTGTCGTTTATCTTGTCAGGTAAACGTTAAATCTGACATGGAAATCGAGCTTGAAGAAGAGATCTTTGGCATCAAGAAGTGGGAGTGTGAAGTTATCTCTAACGATAACAAAGCGACTTTCATTAAAGAGCTTAAGCTTGGGATCCCTGACGGTGAGTCAGTGCCTTTCCGTGCAGGTGGCTATATTCAGATTGAAGCACCGGCTCATCATGTTAAGTATGCTGATTTTGACGTACCAGCAGAATACCGTGGTGACTGGGAACACTTTGGCTTCTTCAAGCTAGAGTCTAAGGTTGACGAAGAAACAATCCGTGCATATTCAATGGCGAACTATCCTGAAGAGGAAGGGATCATCATGTTGAATGTACGTATTGCGACTCCGCCACCACGCAATCTTTCTTTACCTTGTGGTAAGATGTCATCGTATATCTGGAGCCTAAAGGCGGGTGATAAGGTGACTATTTCTGGTCCATTTGGTGAATTCTTCGCTAAAGATACCGATGCTGAAATGGTATTCATCGGTGGTGGTGCGGGTATGGCGCCAATGCGTTCTCATATCTTCGACCAACTTAAGCGTCTTAAGTCTAAGCGTAAGATGAGCTTCTGGTACGGTGCACGTTCGAGCCGAGAAATGTTCTATGTTGAAGATTTCGATGGCCTAGCGGCAGATAATGACAACTTCCAATGGCATGTTGCACTGTCTGATCCTCAGCCTGAAGATAACTGGACCGGATACACTGGCTTTATTCATAACGTATTGTACGAGAATTACTTACGTGATCATGAAGCGCCAGAAGATTGTGAGTATTACATGTGTGGCCCACCAATGATGAACGCAGCTGTAATCGGTATGCTTAAAGATCTTGGTGTCGAAGATGAAAACATCCTATTGGATGACTTCGGTGGCTAACCTCTCTCTTATTGGAGATTTAGGTCAAAATGGTTAAGACCTTAGTAAATTGGCTGGCCCTTATCGGGTTAGCCTTTTTTATTTCAGGTTGTTCTAAACAAGCTGAAGTGATTTCACTGTCGGGTAACACGATGGGCACAACTTATCATATTAAGGTTGTGCCTAACGATAAGATGCCCGATCCACAGTTACTGCAAGCCGAGATTGATTTAGCCCTTGAAAAGGTTAACGATCAGATGTCGACTTATCGTCCTGATTCAGAGTTATCTCAGTTTAATCAGATGACCCGCCGCGAACGGATGCAAGTATCGGCCGATACCGCGACCGTCATTGAGACAGGTATTGAGCTATACAAAAATACCGATGGGGCGCTCGATATTACATTAGGTCCTATAGTGAACTTGTGGGGCTTTGGGCCCGATAAGCGCCCGACTCAGATCCCATCGCAACAGCAGATCGATGCCGCAATGGAGCGCACGGGGATCGAAGCAATAGAGATCGATGGCAATAGGATCAGTAAGAATAATCCAGACATCTATGTGGATCTCTCGTCTATCGCCAAAGGTTTTGGTGTCGATAAAATCGCGGCGCTATTAGATAAGTATCATCCAACCGGATATCTGGTTGAGATTGGCGGTGAAATTAGCCTTAGAGGCACGAAAGCCGATGGCTCATTGTGGCGTATCGCAATAGAGCAGCCATCAGATTCAGGCACTGCGGTACAGCAGGTGATTTCGCCAAAGAACATGGCAATGGCGACATCCGGTGATTACCGTAATTATTACGAAGAAGACGGACAACGTTTCTCTCACTTGATTGACCCACGCACCGGATACCCGATAAATCATCGGCTGGCTTCGGTTACCGTATTGCATGAACAGTCTATGATCGCTGATGGCTACGCCACGGCTATGATGGTTTTGGGCACAAAAGCATCATTAGAACTTGCTAAACGTGAGCATCTAGCGATAATGCTAATTGAAAAGCAAGATGATGGCTTTAAGGTTTTCTATAGCGAAGCCTTCAAACCTTTCGTTACTCAGTAGTTGGAGTCGAATATGAGCACATTTATTGCGGCATTTGTCGTATTACTAGCATTCTTTTTCTTAATGTCGATCGGTTATTTGCTAAAGAAGAAAGCGGTTGCCGGAAGCTGTGGCGGCCTAGGTGCACTCGGGATCGAGAAAGCCTGTGATTGTGACGATCCTTGCGATAAGCGTAAAGCCAGAATGGCTGAACAAGAGCGCCGTGAAAAATTAGCGCAGAACCGTATTATCTAGCTCGATAACGCTACGTAGATTAAGGCTCCTTTTAGGGGCCTTTTTTATATCATTTTTCACTTAATCCCGTCTTTGTTACTGCTTGAGCTAATATCTGCGCAGCTCCAGTGTTTTAAATCTGTCTGCTTCAGCCACTCTTTTTAGTGCTAATTACTTAGTTTCCCAAGATAAATGACTCATTAGGTATCGTTTCATAACAATTGGGAATTGTAGTGTTAATGATAACTATTTTCTTTAATAACATGTTGAAATATAAACTTTATTTGTATTTGTGTGTTTTTTGTTCTAGGTTGTAAATATTGATATAGATCAATTTTTAATAAGGATGAACAGATGAAAGGACAACCTAAGGTCATTAGTCAGCTCAATAAGGTGTTGACCAGCGAGTTGACTGCTATTAATCAGTATTTTCTTCATGCACGCATGTATAAGAACTGGGGATTAGGTGAGCTAGATGAGAAGGCTTACAAGAAGTCCATTCAGGACATGAAGCATGCCGACAAACTGATTGAGCGAGTGTTGTTTCTTGAAGGGCTACCGAATCTACAACAGCTAGATAAAATTCGAATTGGCGAGCACAGTCAAGAGATGCTTGAGTGTGACAAAGTCATGTTGGAAGAAGAGCTGGTTCTCCTTAGAGAGGCGATCGCCTTGTGCGAGGTTGAGGCCGATTATGTGAGCCGCGATATTCTCGAAGACTTGTTAGAAGATGAAGAGGAGCACTTAGATTGGCTCGAGGCTCAGTTAGAGCTTATATCGCTAACGGGTATTCAAAATTACTTGCAGTCAAAGATGAGCTAACTGGAGCCAGTTATGAAAGGTAATCAAGAAGTCATAGACACATTAAATAAACTGCTCACCGGCGAGCTCTCAGCTATGGATCAATACTTTGTCCATGGTTTGATGTATGAAGACTGGGGGCTTAATGAGCTACATGAGCGGATCTCTCATGAGTCAGATGATGAAAGGGAGCACGCGAAGAAGTTAGTGCAGCGTATCTTGTTCCTTGAAGGCACGCCTGATGTGGCGAGCAGAGAACCGCTTAATATTGGTAAAGATACAGAGCAGATGCTCAGAAATGACTTAGCTTATGAGTATCATGTTGCGGATAACTTACGCAGTGCGATAGCGCTTTGTGAGCAAAAGAGTGACTATGAGACCCGAGAGATCTTAGAGGTTCTGCTAGAGGAAACCGAGTCTGATCACATGTATTGGCTTGAGAAGCAAATTGGCTTGATTGACAAGGTAGGCTTACAAAATTATCTACAGAGTAAAATGTAGAGTAAGACTTGAACTAAAAAGGCGTTAATAGCGCCTTTTTATTTGCCTCAATAAAACGGCCAATTGTTACCAATCCTCTGCCAATAAACAGCCATTTTATATATTGCTTATACAGCTAATATTCAGCTGCCTTGCTTTAATCTATAGCCTGATAATGCCAACATCGATTTCATTGCGCCCGAATCGCCAAGCGATCGAGGCATTCAGTATCAATACTTTATATTAGGCTGTTGAGGAGTAAGCGATGTTAGTTGTTAATGCAGAAGAAACTCATCTTGATGCCAATAACCAATTTCAGGTTGATTACCTCGTAGAGTATATTGAGCGCCTCGAAGCACAAGCCAATGATGAACAGCTACAGCAAAGTTTAAATCAAACAGTACCGAGCCACGTAAAGCTGAGTTCCATCTTATCTGCAGACGAGCTAACTATGTTAACCCAGCTATTTTACCCCCAGCCTAAAATGTAATACCGAGGTAGCGATCATAGCGCAAGCGCGCCTTGAGGATTAGCATCGTTGGCATTAGATCTGTGTGCTTTATATTGAATACTGTTTTTATATACAGTAATATTCTTTTCGGAGGATATTGGCTTGCAAAAAATTATTCATGTAGACATGGATTGCTTCTACGCAGCAGTGGAAATGCGTGATTTTCCCGAATTAAGAGGCAAACCGATTGCCGTCGGTGGACGCAGTGATCGTCGGGGGGTGATCAGTACCTGTAACTACGAGGCGCGCCAGTTTGGTGTGCGCTCGGCGATGGCATCAGGTTATGCATTAAAGCTGTGCCCCGACTTGATTTTGGTTCCAGGGCGTATGCAGGTCTATAAAGAAGTATCCAGCCAGATAAGAGCAGTATTTGAGCGTTACACCGACTTAATCGAGCCACTATCGCTAGATGAAGCCTATCTTGATGTGACCGACAGCCCGCATTGCAAAGGCTCTGCAACTTTAATCGCCGAGGCTATTCGAGCCGATATCCTAGCCGAGACGGGTCTCACCGCATCTGCTGGTATCGCACCGGTGAAGTTTTTGGCCAAGATAGCTTCCGATCTTAATAAACCCAATGGACAGTATGTGATTCGACCGGACATGATTGATGAGTTTGTTAAAACTCTGCCCTTGATTAAAATACCAGGTGTGGGCAAGGTTACCGCTAAAAAGCTTGCAGAGCTTGGGCTGCATACTTGCAGTGATATTCAGGCTTACCCTGAGCCTAAGTTGATTGAGCGTTTTGGAAAGTTTGGCAGTGTGTTGATTGAAAGGGCCAAAGGTATCGACAGGCGAAGTATTTCTCCCAATAGAGAGAGGAAGTCGGTTGGGGTGGAAACCACCTTGGCAAAAGATATTCACACGTTAGAGCAGTGTAGGGCCGTGATGCCGCAACTTATTCAGGAGTTGGGCGCGCGCGTGAGTCGCAGCGCGAAAGATAGAAGGATTCATAAGCAGGTGGTCAAAATAAAGTTTGAGGATTTTAAACAGACAACCATAGAGCACCGCAGCGACGAGATTTCGGTAAACCTGTTTTACCAGTTACTCGAGCAAGCAATGGAGAGGCAGCATGAGCGGGGGATTCGCTTACTTGGGGTTTCAGTGGGGCTGGCATCGAACAGTGCAACAATAGAAGATAACGATGTGGATAGCTCGCAGATGGATTTAGGCTTTTAGGCGTACAGTTAGAAATCGTTCGTTAGATATAAAAAAGGCCACTTATTGCTAAGTGGCCTTTATAGCTTATCAGTACTGTCAGTTAAAAGCGCTTATCGATTAGCCTTTAACGGGTGTACGTTCCAGTACCGCTAACAACAGCTTCCAGTATTGACCGATAGTCGTGATATTGACCTTTTCATCTGGGCTGTGAAGGTAACGAATGGCTAGGGATAAAGCGGCAATTGTTCCCCTATCTTCTGTTAGAAATAATAAAGGCCACTTATTGCTAAGTGGCCTTTATAACTGACAGTACTGTCAGTTAAAAGTGCTTATCGATTAGCCTTTAACGGGTGTACGTTCCAGTACGGCTAATAAGAGCTTCCAGTATTGACCAACGGTCGTAATGTTAACCTTTTCGTCTGGGCTGTGAGGATAACGAATCGTTGGGCCGATAGACACCATATCCATCTCAGGATAAGGCTTCTTAAATAATCCACATTCAAGGCCTGCATGGATCACCATGATAGTTGGCTCTTTGTTGTAAATCGCTTCGTAGGTTTCACGCACGCTTGCCATCACTGGAGAACTGTTATCGGGCTTCCAGCCTGGGTAGGCACCGCTGAACTCAACGTTTGCACCTGCAAGGTTTGCCAGCGAGCTTAATACGCCTTCAATCTCTTCACGACCTGAGTCGATCAGTGAGCGGATCAGGCAAAGAACCTGTACGCTGTTGTCATCGGTACTGATAACACCCACGTTAAGGGAGGTTTCTGTTACGCCTTCCACTTCGTCGCTCATGCGAATAACGCCGTTAGGGCAAGCATTAAGCAGATCAATTAAGATCTGTTGTGACTCTTCACTCATCACTTGCTTTTGCGCAGGGATCTCTTCCAGCGTGAGTACTGGGTCTGGGTCGGCAATCGCTAACTCTTCTCGGACTAATGCTTGGAACTGTTTAGCTCGTTGTTGTAATAAAGGTAGATTTTCTGCTGGTAGCATAAAGCTAACTTCAGCTTCCCGTGGGATCGCATTACGCAGTGAGCCGCCAGTAAATTGCGTTAGCTCAATCGCAAGTTCATCGGCGTTAGCAAACAGGAAACGAGCCAAAAGCTTGTTAGCGTTACCACGGCCGAGGTGAATGTTTACGCCTGAGTGGCCACCTTTAAGGCCTGAGATAGACAGTTTATAGCTGGCATTAGCCGGTTCAGGTGATTGCCAAACCATAGGCAGGCTAAACTGCGCATCGACGCCGCCAGCACAGCCCATGTAGATCTCACCTTCCTGCTCAGAGTCGGTATTGATTAGGATCTCGGCATCTAGCATGCCAGCTTCTAATCCGAATGCACCTGTCATGCCCGCTTCTTCGTCAATTGTCAGTAGCACTTCTAGTGGGCCATGAGGAATATCGTCGGCGCCCAGTATCGCTAGGGCTGAAGCCATACCAATACCGTTATCGGCACCTAGAGTCGTACCTCTGGCTTTAACCCAGTCGCCATCGACATAGGCTTCGATTGGATCTTTCTCAAAGTCATGCTCTTTATCTGCGTTCTTCTGCGGCACCATGTCGATATGCGCTTGCAGCACGACGGTCTTACGGTTTTCCATGCCCGCAGTCGCTGGCTTCTTAATGATAAGGTTACCGACTTTGTCTTCAATGACACTAAGTTGTTTGTCTTTAGCCCAAGCTTGAATATGAGCACTCAATGCTTGCTCGTGTTTAGATGGATGCGGAATGGCACAGATCTGTTCGAACCATTGCCAAAGTGCTTGTGGTTGTAACTGACTAAGAGTGGTCACTTAAAAATCCCCTATTCGAGTAATATCTATAGCGCGCGGCTGCCAGTGAGGCAGAAATTGCAGACAGTCTAGCATAGTCTTAATGGGCTGCAGAGTCGTTTGCCGTCGCTTTTATTTAAGCTTGTCAGGCTAAGTTTCCACAATAGTTTTCATAGGCGGTAAAGTCGTTGGTATTCTCAGCACAATAGGGGAATAATGCTGGAACAAAAAATAAAAGAGTAAGAAGGATAAGGTTATGGGGTCGGTAAAATTTGTTGATGTGATCGAACAAGATGCCATTTTCGAAGGCAGTGGTTGGGATGCGCTGGTGGTGGTTACGCCAGATCTCGGCTCAATAAAACTCGATGAAGTTTCACTGCTGGCGAATCATGGTCAAAAAGTTGATAAACGCGTAGGGCAATCAGTGACTTTACTGTTTGCTCCAGGGCTCGCGGGGGGGCGCTTGATCATCGCGCCAGTTAAAAAGGCGGATGATGACTACCAAGATGTGCGGGTGTTTGCCGATGCGGCGAGAGAGGGCATCAAGCTAGCGAAAGAGGCGGGAGCGAAGCGGCCTTTGCTGTTAGTAAACACGCTCGCTGAACAGCGTTATCAACATGCGCCCGAGGTTGCCGCACTCGCTTGTGGACAGGAACTTTGGCAAGCACTGGAGCTTAGAGAAGCAGGTGGTGGCGATGAACCTTTAGAGGCAATAGGACTATTGGCTGATACTAAAGAGGCTGCAACCTGTGCCATGACATTAACCGCAATAGAGTCGGGGCGTAATCTTGCTCGTGACTTATGCGGTACAGAGCCTGAGCGTATGTCTGCGCCGGCTTTTGCTGATTACTGCGTGGAGGCACTCACAAATTCCGGCTTATCAATGAGTGTGGTCGAAGACAGAGACATTTTAGAGCGAGACTACCCATTATTAAGTGCAGTCGGTCGCTCCTCTTTTGGCGTATTAAGACATCAACCTAGAGTGGTAAAGCTCGAGTATGTCGGCGAAGGGGAGATTGAGCGTACCTACTTGTTTGCCGGTAAGGGCGTTGTTTACGACACGGGTGGTGCCGATCTGAAAATTGCTGGTGGTATGGCGGGGATGAGCCGAGATAAAGGTGGCGCCGCCGCGGTTGCTGGCCTGATGAAAACCATCAGTGTGCTAAAACCTAAAGGGATCCGTGTTGTGGCCGAGCTTGGTTTAGTGCGTAACAGTATCGGTAGTGAAGCGTTTGTCACCGATGAGATCATCACCAGCCATGCGGGTAAACGCGTCCGTATTGGTAATACTGACGCAGAGGGGCGTTTGGTGCTGGCCGATCTGCTATCGCATCTGCGTTTAAAGGCTGTTCATGCTGTTAACCCGCAGATGTTCTCTGTGGCGACATTAACGGGTCATGTGGTGCGATGCTTTGGTGGATACACAGCGGCGGTTGAAAACAGTGTTGCCAAGCAGGCAAGTGTCGCATCAAACATGCAAGAGCAAGCGTTGCTTTGGGGGGAGCCGATTGAAGTGACGCAATTGCGTCGTGATGACTTTAGTAAAATTGTCGATCCTTCAGAGGCTGCAGATATGTTGTCGTCAAATAATGCCCCCTCATCAGTGACGGTGCGCGGTCATCAGTATCCGGCTGCATTCTTGATTGAAGCGTCGGGTCTTAGTGGCCATGGCTTAAATGCTGATAAGCCGATTGCTTATACACATTTAGATATTGCAGGTAGCGCAACCGAGGGGCACCCTCAATATGGTACGCCAACAGCAACACCCTTAGTGGGCTTATTTACTTATATGACCTGTCGTAGCAATTAGGTCATCCAGTCGCTTTTAAAAGCCGGCTTCTTTCGCCGGCTTTCTTACTTTCATTGCGTACAAACATGATGTTTCTGGCCGACAAAAGGGCTCTAGAAGCAGCTTGCTTTAGTAAAAGCTGTAATAAAATTACCAAAATAGGCTTTTTTTAGCTTTTTTAAATAAAAAGCTTGTAATAAAACTACATTTATCTATAATAGCTTTCGTCGGGTAAGCAATGGTGCTTAGCGACACTTAGTCTATCCAGGAAGGATAATTCTCCAAGGAATCGAGCGACAAGTTGACTCTACAAGCCAGCGAACGGCTTTTACGAAAGTAGAGTATTTGGAATTCAACTTTGTTAGGAGTATTAATTATGTTTTTTAGTAACACTATTTATTCGCAGAGCTTTTGGTTAAACACAGATGTTTTGCGCGGCGGTTTATACGCCATGACTTTCAAGGGCTAACCCTCCTTTTTAGTTAATCAGTTTCCATCAACCTTTAATGTATCTTTTAGATACTTGTAGACCAAGTCGCAATTAGCCTGAGTTAGTATACTCCCGCTATTTGCCATTGATTACCGCTGGCGCGTTAACCAATTTCCGTTAGGAACACTTGAAATGTCTTGCCCACTCATTGAGTGGGCTTTTTTTTATCTAATTTTTATCGATGAGCTAGATCTGGTTCATCGGGAATCTTTTTGTTTGTTTATTACCATGGTGTTCGGCGTTAAAATGTAGTTTTTTTGATCGGATTAGGTGTCCAACTGTGAATAACCCCGTTTATACGGTTATTTGTGTGATCTAGATCGCTTTACCGTGTTGTAAAATTACCCCTTATGCACTGTTTGAGTATTTTTTAACGGAAAGTCTTGTAATAAAATTACACGGGTATATAATTGCTTTCACTGGTTAAGCAGAGTCTTTCCAGTTTTAGGTCTATCTAGGAAGGATAATTCTCCAAGGAATCGAGCGACAAGTTGACTCATTAAATTAGTTTGGCTCAACCCCATTGACTGATTTAATTTGAGTATATGTCTACAACTTTGTTAGGAGTATTGACTGTGTCTTATACAGGGCAAACTACGATTTACTGGCAAAACACTTGGTTGGATTCAACTGTTTTGCGTGGCGGTTTATACGCCATGACTTTTAAGGGCTAACCCTCCTTAAAGGTAGTTCCATCATCCATCAACCTTATAACACCCTTTGGGTGTGTTTAGACTCAAGTTGTATATTGACCTTGTCGATATGCCATTGATTAACGCTAGCGCGCTAACCGATTTCCTTTTGGAACACTTGAAACATGTCTTGCCAGCTCTTTGAGCTGGTTTTTTTTTGCCTAAATTCCAATGATGTTGAAGGTAAGTTGATATCAATAGAGATATTGCTATGAATTAACGCTAGCAACATTATGCCGATCTCCTTTTTGGAACACTTGAAACATGTCTTGCCAGCTCTTTGAGCTGGTTTTTTTTGCCTTGAATTTTAATAGATGCTTCATGGTGGGGGCATTAATACAGGTATTGCTATGAACTAACGCTAGCAACATTATGCCGATCTCCTTTTTGGAACACTTGAAACATGTCTTGCCAGCTCTTTGAGCTGGTTTTTTTGCCTTGAATTTAAGGCTGGAAATCAGGCTGCGCCTGAGCTTTGAAGTTAGACTCCGTCTAACAAACTTGCGTTTGAAGCAATCAAGCTACGCTTGATAAAGGTCGTGGCGCTTCGCCCACATTGGTAATCCATCAGGCTGACGCCTGACCAAAGTCGTGAGCTTCCAGCTCACACTCGGGCAAAAGGGGGACAACAGCTTCCCCTCTTGCATCACCCGAGCCGCCCCGACGAAGTTGTTGACCCTCACTCATTTTCGAAAATCTCTATCGCCTCAGAATCGCCATCCATGGCTCTACTAAGGCTATCTCGGCATCCTGCCTCAATCACGAGATTATTCTTCAATGACCTCGGCAACTCCGATGGGGAATGGGTGTTTCCCGTAAGTGTCGTAACTCAGTTTTGCCCCAAAGTTGGTTAGCCTTCGAATGAAGGCTGAATACATTTCTATCGGTTGTGTTGCTACATGGAGGCAAGTTCTGTGTTGTAGCTTAATCGTTATCAATCGCCTGCAGCGGGCGCATGTGCAGACACTGCCGTGACACGCTATGAATACATCCTTGTAAGCTCGGCCATGACGTCCATGTCATGGACGGTCATGGCCGTATCTACACGGGGTAATTGGTGTACTCATTTAGGTTAGTGTTGCTTGATGTCTAACGCGGAAATGCCCCTTTGTGACTTATAGGCGATAAGTTGCACCGTTCAGTAACAAGCCAATTGACCTACTTTGGCTAATCGATAAATGACTGCTGCTGATTACTTTAGATAAGACATCAATATTAATGCTCACTTTTCAATTTTCGTGCTCGTTTATTCAGCACCACTCTGGTAGAGTGCTTATAAATCAATAGCTTTACTTTAGTAAGCCTTAAATAATAGGTTTATTAAATGTGCATGCGCGTTTTGCCAAATATACGCGCATGCGCACTAATAAGCTGTTAGCTGTATTGATGACTATCGAGAATTAATCAATGAGCTCAGAGCAAACAATTAATGAGCAAGAAATATTACAATCTTGGTTGACGGTCATTGTAATGCTTACGGTTTTTTGGTCGCCAATAGAAAGATATGTTGACCAATGTGTAAGCATTCTCTTTGAATTTGGTAAAGGTAAAAAGAAGCCTCTGACGCTCTCACATAAACTGGGTTTTATTCAGAAAGAACTGACAGAACTAGATTTTACCGACGATGATCTTATATCTCTTATCAAAGCCACAAAAAGTACGGTTCAAATACGAGATATTTGTGTCCATGTGGTAATAGATAGCTTTGATTCAAATGAACTCAAAATAAGTAAGGTGCAAGGAAAAGCAGAAAAATATGCTATTGAAATGTTTACTATAACAAGTGAACGTTTAAATAAATCTGCTAATAACCTCATGCGTTTAAATGCTCATTGGGGAGCGCTTGTTGAAAATCTAAATGAACGGTTGAAGTGCAGCTAATAGCCTGATAAATAGGGGGAATGCGGCTGGCTCTCTCGCTTATCTCGTATTTTAGCCCGTCAAACTTTGCCAGTTATTAAGGCGTTAGCCATCGATCCAGAAAGGAGCAATATGTCAGACTTATGTAAAAATGCCGTAGCCTTCCTACAAAAGAGATTTCCAGTTGCATCTGTACTTAATCATGAAAGTATTTTTAGTGATGCACATGGTAATGAAGCCTTAAGGATTTGGCCGATGATTGCACAAGATTCTCAGTCTGGAATGAAGCAAAGGGCAATAGCGATTGAGAGTTTAGGGAGTAAGGGGGAGATTTATGCTGTTGCTCAATCCATGGATAAAATCTTTTCCGAGCTAGACTCATCTGTTTATGTGAGAATAGGAAATAGCCTAAAACCTACAGGCCATGAAATTGATACAAATCAAATGGTCTTTGCACCAAGAGTTGTTCTTTACACAAATAAGCTTTGCATACCTAGAGAAACCGTCATTCAGGCATTTAATTCCGTTAAGACTCTAATTGATATAGTAGATGAGAGTGAAATGCATAAAACACTTTTTATTTCTTATGGAGGGCCTGATGAGCCGGCCGTTACAGAGATAAACAAAAAGATTAAGTCAAAAGGGATTAAGACATGGTTTTTTCCTGATGATGCTAATCCAGGAGATAAACTACACCGGATGATGCATGATGGAGTTAATAACCATGATCGAGTGTTGTTGGTTTGCTCAAAAGAATCACTTACGAGACCCGGTGTTTTAAATGAAATTGAAAGGGTTCTAGAGCGAGAGGCTAAGGAAGGTGGAACAGAGATTCTTATTCCTATTACTTTAGATGATTTTGTTTACGGCGATTGGGCACCAAGCAGAGGCGATATTGCAGAACAAATAAGATCCAGAGTTATTATTAAACTAGAAATTGGCTCTGATCAAATTGGTAGTTCAATCGAAAAGTTAGCCAAGGTTTTAAAGTAAAATGGCTAACAAGCAGCAACGGACTGTCAAACCTGTCACTCAAATTGCTGCGCAAACACGCGCCAGTTTTGCCAGCCGCTGTGCTGAGCGTTATGCATTACAACGGAGTTTTGAGTAAGATGAAAAAATATTTTATTTCCCTGTTTGCTTTTCTTGTTCTTCAGGGGTGTGGGACTCTCGATAATAAAACTATTTTAATCGACTCTGGTGATCCTAAAGATAAGGTTATTGAAATACTTGGAGTACCGTACGACCGACAATTTAAAGGAAACCAAGAAGCATGGCAATATTGTGTTTCAGGCGCAGGATTTGGTTATAACGACCATAAAATCATTTGGTTTACTGATAAGAAAGTGACAGGCATTACTACTTATAGAACAACTCGTAGTGGCTGTACTGGTTCTGTAAAAACAATCAAATGGGAAGAAGCTCCAGACTATACAATTGAAATTCGTGATAGGTAATACATAACAAGGCGCTAAAGAACAGACAAAAAACAGTTGGCTTTTGCTCGTTCCTCACTAATTTTGGCCACCAAATTTTTGTCGCTTAGCGCGGCGTTAACTAGCACTATAGGATATCTGCTGTGAGATGTTTTCTTTTATTCTTCTTTTTACTTTTGACGGGTTGTTCCGCAACACCAATTGATTACAGGCCTGTTGATGTAACAAATTATGAAGCATCCACAGCCGTAATTGAACAAGTTGTTTATGAACAACCAATTAAATATCGACCATCAGGTATTGTGGTAAATGAACTTTTTATTGGTTTTGACTACGGAGTATTGTCTAAGACAAAATCAACAGGCATCGTAACTCCTTTATCTAATAGCTCAGCCTTAGGACTTAACTCTTCATCTACAGAATTAAAAAACACGATTGAACGCTATTATTTTAATTCTTTATCTATCCCTAGATTATTCAAAAAAAGAGAGTGGTATATTATTAAATTATTAAATAAGAACGGTGGAGTCGTTAAGAATATTTATACTAGAGACGAAACGAAAGCTAAATCCTTTATAAACCATATATCGAAGCTTATTGTATATGCTAGTTAACAAGCGCCTCAAGTGCGGAAACAAAACGCTTAGGCGGGCGTTATGTGAATAGCAAGACTATAGGGATATGTATGAAATTTCGAAATTTCTTGAATGACTTAGCAAATGGTTTAATTGAACCTTCTTTTGTAAAGAACCTTATCATGACTCCCAATGAGGAAGATAACTATTACTTTAGGCTTGGCGATAGATGGTGCCGTGTTGAGCAACTCCTATCAGTAAACCCAGTAGCACTGGATATATTGAAGAAGTTTTCTTTCTGTCAGCTCGATCCTGATTACGCTTTTTCTTCTTGTAATCTCAAGGCTCAATACATCCCTGATGAAGATTTTATCAATGAGGGAAGTGCGATTGTTATATTTTCACTGGTAGGTTCCCAATGGATTCATACTGTTCGTATCTCAAATCAAAATAAACAGTACGATGAACTTGGGCAAGAATTAGTCGAGTCAGAGTAAACTTTTTGAACTGATGTTAGGGCGTAATTAGTTGCCCCTCTAGTTTTAGTCATAAATCAATAGTTAGTTGGTCATATTGGACCCACAGAAAACACCGTTTCCCCATCGAAGTTGCCGAAGTACGTTGGAATAAATCGCGTGATGCCGACAGGGATGTCGGTGTAGCTTTCGCGGGGCAGGATGCCCCATCGGAAGCGTTAGCGATTTATCCATAAGTATGAGGCGCGTATCTAATGCATGTAACTTCGTCGGGGCGTCATGGTGGATGCAAGGAGGATAAGGACGAGCAGTCCTCCTTGCCCGAGTGTGAGCTGGAAGCTCACGACCTTTTATCAAACGAAGTTTGATTGCTTCAACGCTTAGTTGTTAGACATAGTCTAACTTTCAAGTCGAAAACTCGACAGCCACCATTGTTATTAACAGCAAAACAATCGGTTCGCTGAAGCAGACCGAAGCTGAACTCAATCAGCTCCAGAGTTGCCAAATTCGAAAATAAACAAGCGTTTTAAATAACTGGTCTCTGACCTAAACCCCCCGTATAATCGCACCGAAATGTACAGGTTGGACGGTTTTTGTACATATCTATATTCGTACCTTGTTAACCTAGGCGCACGGTGAAGCAGACAATGATTGTTTGCTAACTAGAAAAGCCTTACTTAAGTTAGCAATTATTACACCCTACAAATCAATATAATAAAATCCAAGGGACTTAGTTCCATGTTAGAAAAATTATTCAAATTAAAACAACATCAAACAACGCTAAAGCAAGAGGTTGTGGCTGGTTTAACGACCTTCTTGACCATGGCTTACATTATTTTCGTTAACCCTATGATGCTGGCCGATGCGGGCATGGATCATGGTGCGGTGTTTGTCGCTACCTGTTTGGCTGCAGCAATAGGCTGTTTAGTGATGGGCTTAGTGGCGAACTACCCGATTGCACTGGCACCTGGCATGGGGCTCAACGCCTTCTTTACTTATACCGTCGTTGGCGAGATGGGCTATTCATGGGAGACGGCGTTAGGTGCGGTGTTTCTATCGGGGATCTGCTTTCTAATTCTATCGCTTGTGCGTATTCGAGAGTGGATAGTTAATAGTATCCCTATGTCACTGCGACTCGGTATCGCCGCTGGCATCGGTCTTTTCTTGGCTTTGATAGGCCTTAAGAGTGCGGGCATTGTCGTTGCGAGCCCTGCAACGCTGGTGACTATGGGTGATATTACTGCTTTCCCGGCGGTGATGGCGGTATTGGGCTTCTTCTTGATTATTGCCATGGTACATAGAGGCATGAAGTCGGCGGTAATTATTAGCATTCTTGCTATTACCGCTTTGGGCCTACTGTTTGGCGATGTGCAGTATCAAGGTATTGTGTCTGCGCCGCCTTCAATTATGCCGACGTTTATGAAAATGGATCTGTCTGGTGTGCTTGAAATCAGCATGTTATCTGTAGTGTTTGCCTTTCTATTTGTCGATCTATTCGATACCTCTGGCACCCTAGTTGCGGTGGCGCAGCGCGGTGGCTTCTTAGATGACAAGGGCCGTTTACCTAGACTTAATCGCGCACTAACCGCAGACAGTACGGCAACCATTGCCGGTGCTATGTTGGGAACGTCAACTACGACTAGTTATATCGAAAGTACTGCGGGTGTCAGCGCAGGCGGCCGCACAGGCTTAACCGCTGTGGTCGTGGGACTACTCTTTTTGGGAGCGTTATTTATCTCGCCATTAGCGGGTATGGTGCCAGCTTACGCGACGGCAGGGACACTTTTTTATGTCGCTATCTTGATGATGGCGGGGCTGGTTCATGTTGAATGGGAAGACATCACCGAAGCGGCGCCTGTGGTGGTTGTGTGTATCCTTATGCCACTGACTTTCTCTATTGCTACAGGGATCGCCTTGGGCTTTATCTCTTATGCAATGATTAAATTGATGAGCGGACGCTATAAAGATCTCAGCATTGGCGTGGTGATCTTAGCCGCACTGTTTATCGCCAAATTTATCTATGGCTAACAGCCGTTGTGAATAGATGAACCTTAGATAAAAAGCCACATCGAGTGTGGCTTTTTATTAGGGGGACTGTTAAAAAATCTCGCGCTAAATTTCAACGTTCTGCTAAATTTCCAGCATTTATGATTGGAAAACACTAATTGCCGCTTTTTTTTTAGTTTCTTTGTTGGTGCTTACTACCATTTCAAACCTAGATTGGGTATAAGGATTTATTCAATATAATTTTGTTAGCAAATAATGAACTTAAGTGAGATTAGCTACCGCCGCGTAGTGGTTAAATTGGGAACGAGTGTACTGACTTCTGGCAGCCGTAAGCTAGATAAAGCACACATGGTTGAATTAGCACGGCAGATGGCCTGCTTGATGAAAGCGGGTGTCGAAGTTGTATTGTGTACTTCTGGTGCGATAGCCGCTGGTAAAGAGCATTTAGGCTACCCCGAATTACCCGATACCATTGCCAGTAAACAGTTGCTTGCTGCGGTAGGGCAAAGCCAGCTAATTCTAGCTTGGTCTCAGTTATTTAGTATTTATGGTTTGCATGTTGGGCAGCTATTGCTGACTCGCGCAGACTTGCATGACAGAGAGCGTTACTTAAACGCGAGAGACTCACTCAATGCCTTGCTCAATAATGGCATCATTCCAATTATTAACGAGAATGACGCGGTGGCAACGGCGGAAATTAAGGTCGGTGACAACGACAACTTGTCTGCACGAGCCGCGCTTTTATGTGATGCCGATCTGCTTATCCTTCTAACGGATCAAAAAGGTCTGTTTGACGCTGATCCGCGCAAGAATCCTGACGCAAAACTGATCACCGAAGTTCAAAATATCGATGATAGCCTACGCATGCTAGCGGGCGGTGCCGTATCTGGTTTAGGTACCGGCGGCATGGCGACTAAGCTTGAGGCGGCTGATATCGCGCGTCGTGCAGGTATAGAGGTGGTGATAGCCTCGGGCCACCATAAAGATGTGATTCAAAATGTGGTCTGTTCGAAACCTGTAGGTACGCATTTTACCGCGCTTGAGCATCCATTAGAGAGCCGTAAACAGTGGATCTTAGCCGGACCGAAAGCCCGTGGCCAAGTTGTACTTGATAGCGGTGCGATAGGAGCGGTCACCGAGAAGGGCAGAAGCTTACTTTCTAAAGGCATAACCGAAGTAAAAGGTGTATTTCAACGTGGCGATACCATTGAGCTGATTGATACCAAGGGCAAGGTGTATGCTAAAGGTATGAGTCGCTATGGCTCAGTAGATATGACTAAGATTGCAGGAAAGCACTCAGATAGTATCGAAGAAGTGCTTGGGTATGATTATGGTGATGCAGTGGTTCACCGCAACGACATGGTGGTGTTATGAGTAACGAAGGATATTTAACGGCTTTAGGGCAGAACGCTAAACAGGCAAGCTATGCATTAGCCTGTCTTTCAGGAGCGCAAAAGTCAGCTCTGCTTCGCTGTATTGCCGATAAACTCACAGCTGCAAAGGCCGATATTGTTAGCGCTAACCAACTAGACGTGGCACAGGCGAAGGCCAATGGTCTGTCTGACGCGATGATTGACCGTCTATTACTCGATGAAACTCGCTTAATGGGTGTGATTGGCGACATTGATAACGTGATTGGCTTGACCGATCCTGTAGGTAGTGAGATCGATAGTCGACTACTCGATAACGGGTTACGTTTGTCACGTCGTCGTGTGCCTTTAGGTGTCATTGGAGTCATTTATGAAGCACGCCCCAATGTGACTGTCGATATTGCGGTATTGGCGCTAAAAACTGGTAATGCGGTTATTTTACGTGGCGGTAAAGAAACGCTGGCATCAAATAAAGCGCTTTGTGAAGTGATCCGCTCAGCCATGATTGAACAAGGCTTGCCTGCAGACTGCGTACAGTTAATTGATAACCCAGATAGAAGTTTAGTGTCCGGTTTATTAAAGCTTGATAAGTATGTCGATATGATCGTGCCTAGAGGCGGGCAGAACTTGCAGCGTCTATGTGCGGAGCAAGCAACGATTCCAGTTATTTTAGGCGGAATTGGTATTTGTCATATCTTCGTTGATGCTGAGGCTAACCTAGAAAAAGCGGTTTCTGTCATTGAAAATGCCAAAGTGCAGCGACCTACGGTTTGTAACGCGCTGGATACTGTGCTTATTCACCAAAGTCATGCAGAGCTGTTTATTCCTAAGTTATGTAAGCACTTAGCTAACCTCGGGGTTAAATTCTATGGCTGTGATCAGACGCAAGCTATCTTGACTGCAGAAAGTATTGAGGTTTCTGCGGCAACAGCTGAGAGCTTTGCGACAGAGTGGCTATCTCTGACTCTTGGGATCAAAGTCGTTGCAGACTTAGCCGATGCGGTTGAACATATCCGTAGCTTCTCAAGTGGTCACTCTGAGTCGATATTGACCGATAATATCCATACCGCAAGTGAGTTCATGAATGCTATCGACTCAGCCGCGGTCTATGTCAATGCTAGCACTCGCTTTACCGATGGTGGCGAGTTTGGCCTTGGTGCCGAAGTTGCGGTAAGTACACAGAAGTTACATGCTCGTGGACCTATGGGTTTAGAAGCGCTTACAACCTATAAATGGTTAGCCTGGGGCGATTATACGGTTCGAGGTTAAACAGGGCTTACAAATTGTCTATTTAATTCACATAAAAAAGCCGCATTGAGCGGCTTTTTTTATGACTTTTTCTAGGGGGATGCGCTATTTCGATACGTGTCGTTAAGTGTGCGGCGGTTGAAATATTTGCAGCTCATAAGTGACGATCTGGTGTACGTATAACACAAAGTAGGTGAGTGTCATCAATACCGTATAGATCCTAAAGGGTTTAAGCACGTCTCGCATATAGAAAAAATGCCGATACCGATTCTCTCGGGTAAAGTAGAGTGATGGAATGAGAAAAAAACAGTATAGAAACGCAAAATACCAAGAGTAGGAGCGTCCTAAGTGTAACTCATTTAACAACATCGCCACGGCAACTAGCATAGAACTGAGTCTGATAAACATGGCTATTTTGGGATGTCTGAAATATTTAAGTGCATCCATACATTTGTAATACATAACTAATATCCATTTTGTTACGCAATTGTTACTTTATACCTATGCCTAAGCTGATTTACAATTAAAGTTTAGCTTATTAATGGCTTTTAAACGAAAAAAGCCGAACATAAAGTTCGGCTAGAAGGAGTAACTTTGCTGTTTTAGGCGTTTAAGCTGATATACGTTTCCTTGTTCGCCATTGACCAACTTTGGGCAAAACTTGCTGTAATACCAGAGCGAGAATAATTAAGCCTAGGCCTATATAAGTCGACTTTTCAATGCTCTCTTGCAAAATCCAAGCGATAAAGCCAATCGACATCACAGGGGTGATAAATACCAAGGTACTGATACTGGCTGTGCGCTCGGCTTTCTTTAAGGCGACCAACCAGAGTACGAAGGTGACACCCATTTCAAATAGCCCAACGTAGACGCCAGCCAATAGTGCCTTCAGATCTAGGCTTGGCAGCGATTGGGTCAGCATGAGCGCGACTAGGATAAAAGGCAGTCCCACTAGAAAGCTCAGAAGCAAACTAACAACTGGATCGCCTTTATCTTTGGTATTTACAATCCAGTAAAGCGACCAAAGTACAGTGCTGGTTAGCGCCAGCGCAACCCCTGTCATGCTTTCAAATTGCACGCCAGTAATATTACCTTTGGTGGCAATAAAGAATACGCCGCAATAAGCAACCAATGCCGCTGTGACATCGCTCTTACGCAGTGCTTGCCCAAGTAAAGGCACCGATAATAGCGGCAGCAAAATCGCCCAAGTGTAATTTAGCGACAGTGCTTGTTGAGCTGGCAGCAGATCGTAAGCTTTAAATAAAACTAAATAGTATAGGAATGGATTCAGTAGCCCAGTCTGTAGGTAGAAAAGCGGCCTTGAGAGAAATTGCTGCTTAATTAGCGGTAATTTTCTCTGTGCGATCAGGATGACACCTAAGGCAAATATTGAGGTTGTAACAGCCACAAATACCAGCTGCAGCGGCGTATAGTGCGCCAATGCTAATTTAAATGCAGTTGCAACGGTGGACCATAGGAAAATGGCACCGATACCAAACAGATACGCTTGATGGGATGATTTCAATGTTTACTACTCTACAAAATGAGATGACAACTAAGCGTAAATTGATTCGTGATGAACCCAATTGACACGCTACCTCTAGATTGTATCCATTATACGTTTTGGCTCAGTTTACGAACGAGTCATAGATCAAATTAATGCATTCTTAAGATAATTTTTAAATTTTCCCTTGTATTCACTCTAAACGTCCCAATATAGGGGTTAAGAGACGATTTGGGGTGAAAAAAAAAGACTTGAAAACGATTCGGTCTGTCCCCATTTCAATAACCAGATAACAAATTTAGTTTTTAAAAAGTTTTTCGGAGGACTCCATGGGTAGAATTATTGGTATCGATTTAGGCACAACTAACTCTTGTGTTGCAGTATTAGATGGCGACAAAGCGCGCGTATTGGAGAATGCTGAAGGCGATCGTACTACACCCTCAATCATCGCATACACTGCTGATGAAACCTTAGTTGGTCAGTCTGCAAAGCGTCAGGCTGTAACAAACCCAAATAACACAGTATTTGCTATTAAGCGTCTTATTGGTCGTCGTTTTAAAGATGACGAAGTTCAACGTGACGTTGATATCATGCCATTCAAAATCATCAGCGCTGACAACGGCGATGCATGGGTTGAAGCACAAGGCAAGAAAATGGCTCCGCCACAAATCTCTGCTGAAATCTTGAAGAAGATGAAGAAGACAGCTGAAGATTACTTAGGTGAAGAAGTAACAGAAGCGGTTATTACTGTTCCTGCATACTTTAACGATTCACAGCGTCAAGCTACTAAAGATGCGGGTCGTATCGCGGGTCTCGAAGTTAAGCGTATCATCAACGAGCCAACAGCGGCTGCACTTGCTTACGGTATCGATAAGAAGCAAGGCGACAACATCGTTGCTGTTTACGACTTAGGTGGTGGTACATTCGATATCTCTATCATCGAAATCGACAGCGTTGATGGCGAGCAAACTTTCGAAGTACTTGCTACAAACGGTGACACTCACTTAGGTGGTGAAGACTTTGATAACCGTATGATCAAGTATCTTGCTGACGAGTTCAAAAAAGAGCAAGGTCTAGACCTACGTAACGACCCACTAGCGATGCAGCGTCTAAAAGAAGCGGCAGAAAAGGCGAAGATCGAACTATCAAGCACAACACAGACAGAAGTTAACCTGCCATACATCACTGCTGATGCAACAGGTCCTAAGCACTTAGTGGTTAAGATCACTCGTGCAAAACTTGAGTCACTAGTTGAAGACTTGATCAAGCGTTCACTTGAGCCGCTAAAAGTTGCTCTAGCTGATGCTGACCTATCTGTTTCTGATGTTAACGAGGTTATCCTTGTTGGTGGTCAGACTCGTATGCCTAAAGTACGTGAAGAAGTATCTGCATTCTTCGGTAAAGAGCTACGTCAAGACGTTAACCCAGACGAAGCGGTTGCTATCGGTGCTGCGGTTCAGGCGGGCGTACTATCTGGCGACGTTAAAGACGTATTGCTACTAGACGTTACTCCACTATCTCTAGGTATTGAGACTATGGGGAGCGTAATGACTAAGCTTATCGAGAAGAACACCACTATCCCGACTAAAGCTTCACAAACATTCTCGACTGCTGACGACAACCAAAGCGCCGTGACAATTCACGTACTTCAAGGTGAGCGTAAGCAATCAAGCGGTAACAAGTCTCTAGGTCAATTCAACCTAGAAGGTATCGAGCCAGCTCCACGTGGCATGCCACAAATTGAAGTTGCTTTCGACATCGATGCTGACGGTATCTTGCATGTATCTGCTACAGACAAGAAGACTGGCAAAGCACAAAACATCACCATTAAAGCCTCTTCAGGCCTAAGTGATGAAGAAGTTGAAGCTATGGTTCGTGACGCTGAAGCACACGCTGACGAAGACGCTAAGTTCGAAGAGCTAGTAACGGCTCGTAACCAAGCTGATGGCATGGTTCACGCGACTAAGAAGCAGATCGAAGAAGCGGGTGAGGCACTACCAGCGGACGAGAAAGAGAAGATTGAAGCTGCAATGGCTAACGTTGAAACTGCTGTAAAAGGCAACGACAAAGAAGCGATTGAAAAGTCTACTCAAGAGCTAATGGAAGCGTCTTCTAAACTAATGGAAATCGCTCAAGCTAAAGCGCAAGCACAGCAAGGTCAACCAGAAGGCGAAGCGAAAGCGGCTAAGCCAGAAGATGACGTAGTCGATGCTGAGTTTGAAGAAGTTAAAGACGACAAAAAATAATGCCGGGTAACTCCTAAATTATTGTAGCGGGCGTTACGAGGAAACTCTAACGCCCGTTTGTGCAACTTTAGCAAAGAAAGTATTAAAACTATGTCAAAGCGCGATTATTACGAAGTATTAGGTGTCGGACGTGATGCCAGCGAACGCGAAATTAAGAAAGCTTACAAGCGTTTAGCAATGAAGTTTCACCCTGACCGTAACCCGGGTGATAAAGCGGCTGAAGCCAGCTTTAAGGAAGTTAAAGAAGCTTACGAAATCCTAACCGACGGCGATAAGAAAGCCGCCTATGATCAGTTTGGTCATGCTGGCGTCGATCCTAACCGCGGTGGCGGTGGTTTCGGTGGCGGCGCCGATTTTGGCGACGTATTTGGCGATGTGTTTGGCGATATCTTCGGCGGTGGACGCCGTGGTGGTCAGCGCCAAGCAGCACGTGGTAGCGATCTGCGTTACAACCTTGAACTATCTCTAGAGGAAGCGGTTCGCGGTCTAACTAAAGAGTTACGTATCCCAACATTGGCTGCTTGTGACGCTTGTGATGGCAGCGGTGCTAAGAAAGGCTCTTCGCCAACCACATGTGGTACCTGTCATGGTCAAGGCCAAGTGCAGATGCGTCAAGGCTTCTTCGCTGTTCAGCAGGCATGTCCAACCTGTCACGGTCGCGGTAAGATCATCAAAGATCCTTGTAACAAGTGTCATGGCGAAGGTCGTGTCGAGAAGAGTAAGACGCTGTCAGTTAAGATCCCAGCAGGGGTTGATACGGGCGATCGCATTCGTCTTTCTGGCGAAGGTGAAGCTGGTGAGTTCGGTGCACCTCCAGGAGACTTATATGTGCAGGTGAGCGTGCGTGAGCATGCTATCTTCCAGCGTGATGGCAACAACCTTTACTGTGAAGTGCCAATCTCATTTAGTAAGGCTGCTTTAGGTGGCGAGATTGAAGTGCCAACACTCGATGGTAAGGTTAATCTGAAGATCCCAGCCGAAACGCAGACAGGCCGTATGTTCCGTATGCGCGGTAAAGGTGTTAAGTCGGTTCGCAGCCATGCGGTAGGTGACCTGCTATGTAAGGTTGTAATGGAAACGCCAGTTAACCTTAATGAACGCCAGAAAGAGCTACTTCGTGAATTTGAAGATACCTTAACGGGTCAGTCGAAGAAGCATAGCCCAAAGGCTGAAGGTTTCTTCGATGGCGTGAAGAAGTTTTTTCAAGATCTAAATAGCTAAAACTGGGTTCGTTCAGTATATAATTTAAGCCTCGCAACTGCGGGGCTTTTTATTATACGAATCAGTACAAACATTTAGTCACTAAGCGAGAGTTTAGCGGTTTTGAGGCAAGGTAAAGAGCGAAGAGCATGGTTGAACTTGGTTCAAGTTTATTAAGAGTCACAGCATCAGATTCGCTAAAACTCGCCAGTCTGGAACGTTTTTGGCTGCCTACTTCTGCGTTGAATAGATTTATAAGGGAATAACCATTATTGCAGCTATTCGCCTTGAATTAGTTTGCCAAAAATCGTTCTGAGCTGATCAAATTCTTATACTGATTGGTATTATTTTTAAAATGGAAGAGAGCAATATATGAAAGGAATACTAATACTGCTTAGCGCGGCATTGTTTTTAACGGGCTGTGCAACACATCAATCACCTACAGGCCGTGGGCAAACCTTGCTGTTTTCATCCCAAGAGATGTCACAACTTGGCGATAGCTCTTTTGCTCAGATAAAACAGCAAGAAAAAATCAGTCAAGATAAAGCGCTAAACGCGTATGTTCATTGTGTCGCTGACAGAGTGACTCAAGCGCTGCCCGATCAGAGTTTACCTTGGGAAGTGGTGGTGTTTGAGTCAGATCAAGTCAACGCCTTTGCCTTGCCGGGTGGCCATATCGGCGTGTATAGCGGATTGCTTGATGTGGCGGTCAATGCTGACCAACTTGCCACGGTTATTGGCCATGAGATTGCTCACGTACTGGCAAATCACAGTAACGAGCAGGTATCACGTGCACAGCTGACAGGTGCGGGTATGCAGCTTGCCGATTTGGCGCTCGGTGCTGGCGGTATTGCCGATAAAGAGCTCTATATGGCCGCGCTAGGTTTAGGTGTGCAAGTGGGTTACATATTGCCATACGGTCGTGAGCAAGAGTCAGAAGCGGATGTGGTCGGCGTAGAATTGATGGCGAAAGCAGGCTTTGATCCCGCACAGAGTGTCGAGCTTTGGAAGAACATGTCAAAAGCGGGCGGCGAGCAAGGGCCTGAACTGCTCTCTACTCATCCGTCACACGGCCAACGTATCGCTCAGTTGCAACAGATGCAGGCAAAAGCCCAGCCTTTATATCAAGCCAGCAAATTAAGTGTGAAAAATACTTGTCAAAGACCAAAATAGCTACGGTTTTTAGGGCAACATCACAGAAATTATGATAAAGTTGCGCGCGAAAATTCATTTGAATCATTGAGAGTACAATCATTATGTCTGAGAAGTTCAGTACAATTGAAGCGCAAGCAAGCTACGGTGTTGGTCGTCAACTAGGTGAGCAACTAGCTGCTAACTCGTTTGAAGGTATCGATATTTCTGCTGTTCAATTGGGTCTATCTGACGCTTTCGAAGGTAAAGAAAGTGTTGTATCTATGCAAGATATGCAAATTGCATTCACTGAAATTAGTCAGCGTATCCAGAAAGTTCAAGAAGCTGCTGCAGCTGCTGCATCTGAAGAAGGTGATAAGTACCTAGCCGATAACGGTGCACGTGAAGGCGTTGTGACTTTAGAATCAGGCCTACAGTATGAAGTTATTACTGAAGGTAATGGCGACAAGCCAGGTTACGACTCTACAGTTCGTACTCACTATCACGGTACTTTCATCTCTGGTGATGTATTTGATAGCTCTGTAGCTCGTGGTGAGCCAGCAGAATTCCCAGTTTCAGGCGTTATCGCTGGCTGGACTGAAGCACTACAGCTAATGCCTGTAGGCTCTAAGTGGAGACTGTTCGTACCACAGCACCTAGCATACGGTGAGCGCGGTGCGGGTGCAGCGATCCCACCATATTCAACTTTGGTATTCGAAGTTGAACTATTAGATATTATCTAAGTTAGACAATAAGCCTAAGTTAATACTTAGGCTTTTTTTTGACATATGCAGGGAGACACTGAGATGACTGAACGAGTAAGAGTGGCAATAACCGGCGGCAGCGGTCGTATGGGACGTACTCTTATTGAAGCGGCAAAGCAAAATGACGCTATTTTGCTAGGCGCAGCGATTGAACGTGCAGGTTCGACCCTAATGGGCGTTGATGCTGGTGAGCTTGCTGGGGTTGGTTCGATGAACGTAGCCATCACCGACTCACTCGATAAAGCTGTCGATGATTTTGATGTGCTTATCGACTTTACTTCACCAGAAGCCAGCGTGGTTCACACCGACTGGTGTGCAAGACATGGCAAGGCAATCGTTATCGGTACAACCGGGTTCAATCATGCTCAGAAAGAGCAAATCTCAGCCTATGCTGATCAAGTACCTATTGTAATGGCACCCAATATGGCCGTCGGCGTTAACCTGATGTGGAAACTGCTTGAAGTGGCTGCAGAGGTAATGGGGCATTACAGTGATATCGAGATTATCGAAGGTCACCATAGATATAAGAAAGATGCACCATCAGGCACGGCGCTTAAGATGGGCGAAGTGATTGCCGAAACCTTAGGCCGTGATCTGGAGAAGTGCGCCGTTTATGGCCGCGAAGGTATTACCGGTGAACGTGACAGAGGAACCATAGGTTTCGCGACTGTACGTGCTGGTGACATAGTTGGTGAACACACAGCGCTATTTGCCGATATTGGTGAGCGCTTAGAGATCACCCATAAAGCGTCTAGCCGTATGACCTTTGCCAATGGCGCGATGCGCGCAGCAACTTGGCTGGTCGAGCAAGATGCAGGGCTCTACGATATGCAGCAAGTCTTAGGCTTGAAAGCATAATTATTTAAACCGCTATTAGCGGTTTTTTTTTTGCTAAAAAAATTTTTTTGACAAATTCCTTATCTGTACTATGGACAGGTTTAAATTTTACATATAAAATCGGCGGAATTTGTCAAAATTTTGCATTTTAGCGAAAGTTGGTATCTTAAAAACACACAAAAAACAATCAATTTCAATGATTTGGCTCTTTCCGGAGGTCGCGTTGACAAAGTCTGCCTTACTCGTACTTGAAGATGGAACCATTTTTTCTGGCACTGCAATCGGTGCTGAAGGGATGTCTGTTGGTGAAGTCGTTTTTAACACTTCAATGACTGGTTACCAAGAAATTTTGACTGATCCATCATATTCACGTCAAATGGTAACCCTCACTTATCCACATATTGGTAATACTGGTACCAATGAAGAAGATACAGAATCTGATTCTGTTCATGCATGTGGCCTTATCATTCGAGACTTGCCGCTAATCGCAAGTAACTTTCGTAATCAGCAATCTTTAAGCGATTATTTGATCGCTCACAACGTTGTTGGCATTGCTGATATCGATACCCGTAAATTAACTCGTATCCTACGTGAAAAAGGCGCTCAAGCCGGTTGTATCATGGTTGGTGATTTAGATGAAGCTAAAGCGCTAGCTGCAGCTAAAGCCTTCCCTGGTCTTAAAGGCATGGATTTAGCTAAAGAAGTCACTACAAATGAAACTTACTCATGGCGCAGCGGCAGCTGGCGTTTAGTTGGCGGTTTGCCATCTGACACCCCAGAAGCTGAGCTTAAGTATAAAGTGGTAGCCTACGACTATGGTGTTAAGCGCAACATCCTACGTATGTTGGTTGACCGCGGTTGTGATGTGACGGTTGTACCTGCACAAACTCCGGCGAGTGAAGTGCTAGCGATGAATCCTGATGGGGTGTTCTTATCAAACGGTCCTGGCGACCCAGAACCATGTGATTATGCAATCGCTGCGATTCAAGAGATCTTAAAAACAGATATTCCTGTTTTCGGTATCTGCTTGGGTCACCAGTTATTGGCATTAGCTTCAGGTGCTAAAACACTGAAAATGAAGTTTGGTCATCATGGTGCTAACCACCCAGTAAGCAATATTGAGCAAGGTAACGTGATGATCACCAGCCAAAACCATGGTTTTGCTGCTGATGAAGCCACACTACCAGCCAACATTAAGGTGACTCACAAGTCGCTGTTTGATGGCTCTTTGCAAGGTATTCACCTTACTGATAAGCCTGCATTTAGTTTCCAAGGCCACCCAGAGGCGAGCCCTGGACCACACGATGCTGCGCCGTTATTCAATCACTTCATCGATTTGATTGAGTTATACCGTAAAAACGCCAAGTAGTAACCTCATCCGGGAGAAGATTTAAGCAATGCCAAAACGTACAGATATAAAGAGTATTCTTATCCTAGGTGCTGGACCAATCGTAATTGGTCAAGCCTGTGAGTTTGACTACTCAGGCGCCCAAGCCTGTAAAGCCCTACGCGAAGAAGGCTACCGAGTTATTCTGGTTAACTCTAACCCTGCAACCATTATGACTGACCCTGAAATGGCCGATGCAACTTACATCGAGCCAATCCAGTGGGAAGTGGTACGCAACATTATTGCTAAAGAGCGTCCTGATGCGATTTTGCCAACCATGGGCGGCCAGACAGCACTTAACTGTGCACTAGAGCTTGAAAGCCGTGGCGTACTAAAAGAGTTTAATGTTGATATGATTGGTGCTACCGCCGATGCAATCGAC
Source organism: Shewanella sp. Isolate13 (assembly GCF_022398325.1). Classification (GTDB taxonomy): domain Bacteria; phylum Pseudomonadota; class Gammaproteobacteria; order Enterobacterales; family Shewanellaceae; genus Shewanella. Next base: position 155,731 of record NZ_JAKEVD010000003.1, on the reverse strand, counting down.
AAAGCGGAAGACCGTAGCCGTTTCGACAAAGCTATGAAGTCGATTGGCCTTGAGTGTCCGCGTGCGGGTATCGCACATACTATGGAAGAAGCTTACGGCGTATTAGACCAAGTTGGTTTCCCATGTATTATTCGTCCGTCTTTCACCATGGGTGGCAGCGGCGGCGGTATCGCTTATAACAAAGAAGAGTTTGAGGATATCTGTTCTCAAGGTCTAGAGTTATCACCGACTAACGAACTGCTTATCGACGAATCTCTGATTGGTTGGAAAGAGTACGAGATGGAAGTGGTTCGTGACCGCAATGATAACTGTATCATTGTTTGTTCTATCGAAAACTTCGACCCAATGGGTGTTCACACCGGTGACTCAATCACGGTTGCACCAGCGCAAACCCTAACGGATAAAGAATACCAGTTGATGCGTAATGCATCACTAGCGGTTCTACGTGAGATTGGTGTTGAAACAGGTGGTTCAAACGTACAGTTTGGTATCAACCCGAAAGATGGCCGTATGGTTATCATCGAGATGAACCCACGTGTATCACGTTCATCAGCACTTGCGTCTAAAGCAACAGGTTTCCCGATTGCTAAGATCGCCGCCAAGCTAGCGGTAGGTTTTACTCTTGACGAGCTAAGCAACGACATCACAGGCGGTGCGACTCCAGCATCATTTGAGCCTGCAATTGACTACGTTGTGACTAAGGTTCCACGCTTTAACTTTGAAAAATTTGCTGGTTCTAACGACCGCTTGACCACACAGATGAAGTCTGTGGGTGAAGTGATGGCGATTGGCCGTACCTTCCAAGAGTCACTGCAAAAAGCCCTTCGCGGCCTTGAAGTGGGTAAGAATGGTCTATGTCCGCATATCGACCTTGCAGATAGCGAAGCGTTAACCCGTATTCGACATGAGCTTAAAGAGCCTGGTGCAGACCGTATTTGGTATATCGCCGATGCATTCCGTGCAGGTCTTTCAGTTGAAGACATCTTTGGCCTAACTAACATCGACCCTTGGTTCCTTGTACAGCTTGAAGACTTACTAAAGTCTGAAGCGCAAGTTGCTGAAGCCGGCCTTGCTGGTTTGACTGAAGACTTCCTACGCCAGCTTAAGCGCAAAGGTTTTGCAGACTCTCGTCTAGCAGCACTTGCAGGTGTTAGCGAGACGGAAGTGCGTAAACTGCGTACTCGTTTTGAAATTCACCCTGTTTACAAGCGTGTTGATACCTGTGCGGCTGAATTCTCGACTGACACGGCTTACATGTACTCTACTTATGAAGAAGAGTGTGAAGCGAACCCATCAAACCGTGACAAGATCATGGTGTTGGGCGGCGGTCCAAACCGTATTGGTCAAGGTATTGAATTTGACTACTGCTGTGTACACGCGGCATTAGCCCTACGTGAAGACGGTTATGAAACCATCATGGTTAACTGTAACCCTGAGACGGTTTCTACCGATTACGACACATCAGACCGTCTATATTTCGAGTCAGTAACATTTGAAGACGTGCTTGAAATCGTACGCATTGAGAAGCCAAAGGGCGTAATCGTGCAGTACGGTGGTCAAACACCACTTAAATTGGCTCGTGACCTAGAAGCCGCTGGCGTACCAATTATCGGTACTAGCCCAGATGCGATTGACCGCGCAGAAGACCGTGAGCGTTTCCAGCAAGCGATTGAACGTCTAGGCATGAAGCAGCCAGAAAACGATACTGTGACGACCGTTGAAGGCGCAGTGATTTCTGCTGAGCGTATCGGTTATCCGCTGGTTGTGCGTCCATCTTATGTTCTTGGTGGTCGTGCGATGGAAATCGTATATGACGAGCAAGATTTACGTCGTTACTTCAACGAAGCGGTAAGCGTATCGAATGCATCGCCAGTACTACTGGATCACTTCCTAGACAACGCAATCGAAATCGATATCGATGCGGTTTGCGATGGCGAAACGGTTGTGATTGGTTCAATCATGGAACATATCGAGCAGGCGGGAGTTCACTCAGGTGACTCTGGTTGTTCATTGCCTCCATATAGTTTGAGCCAAGACATTCAAGACCGCATGCGTGAGCAGGTGGGTAAGCTTGCAATGGAGCTCGGGGTTGTAGGTTTGATGAACGTACAGTTCGCGGTGAAGGATAACGAGATCTACATGATTGAAGTTAACCCACGTGCTGCCCGTACCGTACCATTCGTTTCTAAGGCGACTGGCGTACCATTGGCTAAGATTGCTGCGCGAGTGATGGCGGGACAAAGCCTTAAGTCTCAGAACTTCACAGAGGAAGTGATTCCACCATTCTTCTCTGTAAAAGAAGTGGTATTGCCGTTTAACAAGTTCCCAGGTGTTGACCCTCTGCTTGGCCCTGAAATGCGCTCAACGGGTGAAGTCATGGGCGTGGGTGATACGTTTGCCGAAGCTTATGCTAAAGCACAGCTAGGTGCGACATCTGAAGTACCTAAGTCTGGTCGAGCACTGTTGTCTGTTCGTAACAGCGATAAGGCCCGTGTAGCCGATTTGGCTGCTCAATTGATTGAGCTAGGTTACCAAATTGATGCAACACACGGTACTGCGGTTATCTTAGGCGAAGCGGGTATTAACCCACGTCTAGTGAACAAGGTACATGAAGGTCGTCCACACATTCTTGACCGCATCAAGAACGGTGAGTACACCTACATTGTTAACACGACAGAAGGTCGTAAGGCGATTGAAGACTCGCGTCAGCTACGTCGTGGTGCACTGCGTTACAAGGTGAACTACACAACGACTCTGAACGCAGCATTTGCAACTTGTATGGCTCACTCGGCGGATGACCGCTCGAACGTGACGTCAGTACAAGAGTTGCATAAGCGCATTACCCAGTAAGTTAAGCGAAGCTTGAATAAAAAGGCCGCTTTTAGCGGCCTTTTTTATTGCAGGCGAGAAGCGGCTCAATAAAAAATTTATCTGTAACGGCTAGTAACTCTAGCCAAGGTTGAGTAAGCTCTAGATCGGCTGTTACGATATCGTTATTGCTGTATTCCTCGTTTATATCGCCAGCTTGACTTATATTTTGAACACAGAAGCTAAGTTATCGAGCGCAACAGATAGATTAGAGTGCATCGTTTGCCCTCAGCGTTTACAATAACGCAATTCCACCAAATTTTTATCTCACTGACAGTTAGGCTCAGTGGGGCATGCTTTTGTTTTAAAGGAGACGAAAGAAGCTTATGAGTACGGTTCCAATGACAGTTGTCGGTGCTGAACAACTGCGTAAAGAATTAGATTATCTTAAGTTCGAACGCCGCCCACAAATTGCTGAAGCAATTGGTGAGGCGCGTGAACTTGGCGATTTAAAAGAAAACGCCGAGTACCACGCAGCACGCGAAGAACAAGGTTTGTGTGAGGCACGCGTTAGAGATATCGAAGGTAAGCTTTCTCACGCACAGATTATCGATGTGACAACTATGGCTAACAACGGCCGTGTTATTTTCGGTTCTACCGTGACGATTTTGAATGTCGATACCGATGAAGAAGTGACTTACCGTATCGTAGGTGAAGACGAAGCGAATATTAAAGAAAACTTGCTTTCAGTCAGCTCTCCGATTGCCCGCGGTCTTATCGGTAAGAACCTAGATGACGAGATCTCTATCGTAACCCCAGGTGGCACTAACGATTTTGAAATCATCAAAGTAGACTACATCTAACTTTAGGGTGAGATAGTCGAGTGAAGCCGCTTTTTAGCGGCTTTATTATTGGTTTAATGGGTATTAAAAGCTTTGTGTCTTTAGCTAACTAGGTTTACTATGTTAGCGATAAATAAGACATATATTGGGACGTTAATTGCAGTTATTGGTGCGCTTTGGATTTATCTTGTTGCTCATAGGGGGATTATTTCTCACGCCTGTGGCTGCGAGTGCGTCTGAGCAAAAACCACAGCAAGCTGACGTTTCAGTGGCTGGGCACGTTAATGAGCGAGCGCAGTTAAAAGACCAATCGCAGTTACAAGCGCAAGTAAAGCAGGGTGTTGACTTGGCTGTGTTAAGCCTGCCTGATGTCAACTCTATTACGCTAAAGGATAATCACGCCCAGAAGAAGCAGGGAGATGACTCTGAATATGCGCCGCTGGTATCATCACGTTTCGTCAGTTTCTCGCAGCATGATCCACAGCAAACACGTCCAGAATATCTACTCGCGTTTGAATTTATATCGCCTGCCGTTCCATCGTTAACTGTAGGTTACCGAGTGGAGTTTACTCCGGCTCTCGATTGGTTGTTACATATCCCAAGTTCTACACATAGACTCTCCGCTTGGAAAGAGTCCAATCTTCTCTATCGCTTTTCTCAAGCTCGCGCCATTAGCTAAGTTCCATAAGCCATTTCGGCTTACCTATCGAGAACTTCTTTACCTCTGTGCAGCAACAAACCTCATTTGGCTAAAGGAAGGTTTTATAAACTTTGCCTTTAAAACATAGGTTTCATGCTTAGCCGTGTGTTTTCCCACTCATTACTTTTATGAGTTAGCACCGCATTGGTAAGTACTATTTGCTGTTTTAAGCATGACTAGGCTGGTCACTAAAAGCAGGCTCTTCTCGATAGCGATTACCGCGATATTACTTGTGCCCAAGTCCACTCTTACGGGTTAATAACCCGGACTAATGGCAAGTCATTATCGCGTTCTTAGGCAATATACAGAGCAAAATATTATGAGAGAGAACAAGAGTCCGACAATCTTAAACCATTACAGCGCATGGAAATATGTGCTGTTAGTAGTCACTATCATCATTATGTTATTTAGCGCATTACCCACATTCTATGGTGAGGATGCTGCGGTGCAAATAAGCGATGAGGCGGGTCTTAAGGTTAACCCCCTGGAGTTACATCAACTGTTGGTATCACAAGGTATCAGCGTCAAGCGCATCGATCAGGCTAGCGGTCAAACTCTGATCGTGCTTGACGACAATTCACAACAGAGCAAGCTCAAGACCTTACTTGTAAGCCAAGTAGAAGATCCTGCTAAGTTAACCCTTACTCTTGCGCCAGCAGCGCCTAACTGGCTATTGTCACTTGGTTTTTCCCCTATTAAATTGGGGCTGGATCTACGAGGTGGAGTGCAGTTTCTACTCGATGTTGAAATTGACCCCGTTTATAAGCTGCAGGCCAATACCTTCATCGAGTCTGTTAGACAATTTGTGCGTGAACAGTCGCTATATGGTGTCACGATTCAGGAGCAGGTTGACGGCCATGTGAATATCACAACAACAGACTTAACCCAAAGAGCGGCGATAAGAGAGTTTATTAAAACTCAATATCCCAATTGGCAAATCACTAATTCTGGCGGCCAATCTCTAAATGTTGGCCTGTCTGAAGCTGAAAAAATTAATATTCGCGATCTAACCGTGAAGCAAAACTTGCAGATCATGCGTAGCCGTATCGAGCAGCTTGGGATCAGTGAGGCCGTGGTTCAGCGTCAAGGTGAGCACCGCATTCGCATCGAGCTCCCAGGTGTACAAGATCCTGCAGCTGCCAAGTCTGTGATCGGCGCCACTGCAAGCCTCGCTTTTTATCAAGTTAAGCAGCCGGGTTCAGTCAATGCCAAGGTTCTCAAAGATGAGCAGGAGCAACCTGTCTATGTCGCCAGACGTCCAGTACTAGGCGGTGAACATATCGTCGATGCCAGAGCGTCTCTTGGAGAGATGGGGCTACCAGAGGTGGTGATCCATTTAGACCGAGAGGGAGGCGCCATGATGTCGGACTTTTCCCGTGACAATATCGGTAAGCCGATGGCGACCTCATACAGCGAGTATAGCCGTGATGATAGAGGCAAGATAAGACAAACCACCGAGGTGATCAGCATTGCGACAATACAATCACAACTGGGTGACCGCTTTAGTATTACTGGCGTGGGAGAATACGCCGCCGCGCAGCAGTTAGCGCTCTTATTGCGTGCAGGATCGATGACGGCGCCGGTGACTATCGTAGAGGAGCGTACTATCGGCCCGAGCCTTGGTGAGGAAAATATCACCAATGGTTTCTCAGCGCTAGCTTTAGGCATGGCGGTGACATTATTGTTTATGGGGCTTTGGTACCGCCGTTTAGGCTGGATAGCAAACGTGGCGCTTGTGGCCAACATGATCCTTATTTTTGGCTTAATGGCATTAATCCCTGGCGCGGTGTTAACTCTGCCGGGCATTGCGGGTCTTGTGTTAACAGTCGGTATGGCAGTGGATACTAACGTACTCATCTTCGAGAGGATTAAAGATAAGCTAAAGGAGGGGAGAAGTTTTGCTCATGCTATCGATAGAGGTTTCGATAGCGCCTTTTCAACCATTGTCGATGCCAACTTCACCACCATGATAACGGCTGTGGTGCTTTACGCTATTGGTAACGGGCCAATTCAAGGCTTTGCGTTAACCCTAGGGTTAGGTCTACTCACCAGTATGTTTACCGGAATATTTGCATCCAGAGCATTAGTTAACTGGGCATATGGTCGTAACTTTAGTCGTAATGTGAAGGTGTAATATGGAACTTAAGAATATGAGTAAATTAAGCAAGTTGACTAAGGCACGTTACCTCTCGAGTATCTTCTCTGTGCTTGTCATGCTGTCATCTATTGGCATTATTTTGGTTAATGGTTTTAATTGGGGCCTAGACTTTACTGGCGGAATTGTTACTGAAGTCAAACTTGATCCCAAGATCAAGGCTGAACAAATTAGCGAGTTGTTGGCCAAAACATCTGAGCAGGAGGTCAGTGTTATTTCCGCGGGCGAACCTGGTCGTTGGATTTTGCGTTACGCCAAAGTAGACAATGCTGGGGCGCAGGATATTAAAACGGTATTGGCGCCTTTGACTGATAATGTTCAAGTGCTCAACTCGAGTATCGTTGGGCCACAAATTGGTCAAGAGCTCGCAGAACAGGGCGGCTTGGCACTACTTGCAGCAATGCTATGTATTTTGGCTTACTTGAGCTTTCGGTTTGAGTGGCGTCTTGCCAGTGGCGCACTACTCGCGCTATTTCACGATGTTATCTTCGTGTTGGCCTTCTTCTCGTTAACTCAGATGGAGTTTAATCTAACGATTCTGGCTGCGGTACTGGCTATTTTGGGTTACTCATTGAATGACTCTATCGTGATTGCCGATAGGGTGAGGGAAGTGCTCATTGCTAAGCCAAAAGCGGCGATTGATGAGATCTGTAGCAGTGCGGTGCAAGCAACCTTCTCGCGCACCATGGTTACCAGCGGTACAACCTTGTTTACCGTTGCTGCCTTATGGATTATGGGCGGCGCGCCGTTGCAGGGGTTTTCTATTGCCATGTTTCTCGGCATCATGATTGGAACGATTTCGTCAGTATCAGTGGGTACTTGCTTACCCGAGTTTCTAAAGGTGAGTGCAGAGCATTACAAGGTTGAGCCTTTAAGCGAAACACCATAAAAGGCTCATAAAAAAAGAGCCGCTGAATTAACAGCGGCTCTTTTTATTTATCTTGCAACGGCTTCTTAAAGAGGCCCTTGCTAATTACTTTGCCTTAGGCACAGCAATTTTCATTTCTTCAGACTGACGGAACAGTACTAAGACGTGACCGATAAGCTGTACTTTTTCAGCTTGAGTTTCACGTACAATGGCATCTACGATAGCGTTTTTAAGCTCTCTGTCACCAGAGGCTACTTTCACTTTAATCAATTCATGATGAGAAAGTGCATTATCAATTTCAGCCAGTACTCCTTCAGTCAGGCCGTTGCCACCAAGCATCACTACAGGCTTGAGACTGTGCGCTAAGCCCTTTAAGTGCTGTTTTTGTTTGGTTGTTAAGTTCATTTATACCAACTTTATGCTGAGTTACTGTTGAAAACCCGCTATTCTACCCTTATATAGTCTTTGTGTAACTCTCAATTTTGTTGCGGATTTTAAATGTCAGGAAAAAAACGAACAGCCAGTTCATCTCGCTGGATGCAGGAACATTTCGACGATCACTATGTCAAACTGTCGCAAAAGCGCGGTTTAAGGTCGCGTGCGGCCTTTAAGATTGAAGAGATCCAGGAAAAAGATAAACTCATTCGTCCGGGAATGACGGTTGTTGATTTAGGTGCCGCACCGGGTGGCTGGTCTCAAATTGCCGTTAAATTGGCTGGAGACAGTGGTAAAGTTATTGCTTGTGATATCTTACCTATGGACCCGATTGTTGGTGTTGACTTCCTACAGGGTGATTTCCGTGAAGAGAAAGTGCTAGATGCATTGCTCACGCGTGTAGGCGATGCCAAGGTTGATGTTGTATTATCCGATATGGCACCAAACATGAGTGGTTCAGGTGGGGTCGATCAGCCTCGCGCTATGTATTTAGTAGAGCTTGCGTTAGATATGTGTCATCAAGTGTTGGCACCTAATGGTAGCTTTGCAGTTAAAGTCTTTCAGGGGGAGGGCTTTGATGAATATATGAAAGCGGTTAAAGAGGCGTTTAAAACCGTTAAAACACGTAAGCCAGATTCTTCGAGACCACGTTCTCGTGAAGTCTATCTTGTGGCGACAGGTTACAAGTTATAGTAATCTATCGTAAGTACTCTAACATTAGTTTTCGAAAGACTTTAAAAGAGGTCGAGTAATTTGAGTGACATGGCAAAAAATTTAATTCTCTGGGTTGTCATCGCCGTTGTGTTGATGTCAGTTTTTCAGGGCTATTCCCCCTCTTCTTCTACCAAGCAGAAGATGGATTATTCAACCTTTTTAGACGATGTTCGCTCTGGACAGATTAGTACTGTCGAAGTGAAAAGCGATCAGCGTACCATTGAAGGAACAACGACTACAGGCGAGAAGTTTGTCACTATCATGCCGATGCCAGATCTTGATTTAATCAACGATCTAGACCGTAAAGGCATCATGATGAAAGGACAAGAGGCTGAGGAGTCTGGTTTCTTAACCCAGATCTTTATCTCTTGGTTCCCGATGCTACTGCTTATCGGTGTATGGATTTTCTTTATGCGCCAGATGCAAGGCGGGGGCGGTAAAGGCGCAATGTCATTTGGTAAGAGTAAAGCCAAGTTGATGAGCGAAGATCAGATCAAGACGACTTTTGGTGACGTTGCTGGTTGTGACGAAGCGAAAGAAGACGTTAAAGAGCTGGTTGATTACCTAAAAGAGCCGACTAAATTCCAGAAGCTGGGTGGCCGTATTCCAACAGGTGTACTACTCGTTGGCCCACCAGGTACGGGTAAAACTTTGCTTGCTAAGGCGATTGCCGGTGAAGCTAAGGTTCCTTTCTTTACTATTTCGGGTTCGGATTTCGTAGAGATGTTCGTCGGTGTTGGTGCATCTCGTGTGCGTGACATGTTCGAGCAAGCGAAGAAGTCTGCGCCTTGTATCATCTTTATCGATGAGATCGATGCCGTAGGTCGCCAGCGTGGCGCCGGTGTGGGTGGTGGTCACGATGAGCGTGAGCAAACACTTAACCAGATGCTAGTTGAGATGGATGGTTTCGAAGGTAACGAAGGTATTATCGTTATCGCTGCGACTAACCGTCCAGACGTACTCGATGCTGCACTGCTACGTCCAGGTCGTTTCGACCGTCAAGTGGTTGTAGGTTTGCCTGATGTGCGTGGTCGTGAGCAAATTCTTAAAGTTCATATGCGCAAAGTGCCTTTGGCAGATGGCGTTAAGGCAAGTGTCATTGCCCGTGGTACGCCAGGCTTCTCTGGTGCTGACCTTGCGAACCTTGTTAACGAAGCGGCGCTATTCGCGGCTCGTAACAGCCGCCGTGTTGTTGGTATGGAAGAGTTCGAAAGTGCAAAAGACAAGATCATGATGGGCGCAGAACGTCGTACCATGGTGATGTCGGAAGAAGAGAAAGAGATGACTGCTTACCATGAAGCGGGTCATGCAATCGTGGGTTGTTTGGTGCCAGAGCACGATCCTGTGCATAAGGTAACGATTATTCCACGTGGTCGCGCACTGGGTGTGACCTTCTTCCTACCAGAGGCCGATGCTATCAGTCAGAGCCGTCGTAAACTTGAGAGTCAAATCTCGGTTGCCTACGGTGGACGTATCGCGGAAGACTTGATTTACGGTAGCGAGAAAGTCTCTACTGGTGCGTCACAAGACATTAAGTACGCCACTTCTATTGCGCGTAACATGGTGACCCAATGGGGCTTCTCTGAGAAGCTGGGCCCTGTACTATACGCTGAAGATGAAAATGAAGTGTTCTTAGGGCGTAGCATGGGTAAATCTCAGCATATGTCTGATGACACCGCTCGCATTATCGACGCAGAAGTGAAGCTGCTTATCGATGCCAACTATGGTCGAGCGCATACTTTCCTAACCGAAAATATGGACATTCTTCATGCAATGAAAGATGCATTGATGAAGTATGAGACTATCGACTCTGAGCAGATCGATGACTTGATGGCTCGTCGTGAAGTGCGTATGCCTGCCGAATGGCAAAAAGATCAGCAGTCTAACGACAGTGACAGCAATAACACTTCATCTGAGAAGAAAGAAGAGATCAAGGAAGCTAAAGAAGAGAAGCCAAATGTCAGTGATGCTGACGAATCTCCAGCTAAGTAATCTTTAGTTTGATAAAGAAAACCCCGTCTAGGGGTTTTCTTGTTTACGGAGCTTTATTTTGTCTATATTAACCAGCGGTCAAAACCTGCTTGATTTGAGTTCTCCTGTCGTGATGGGGATCTTAAATGTTACGCCTGATTCCTTCTCTGATGGTGGCGAATATTCATCATTTGAAACAGCCTGCAAGCAAGCCGATTTAATGGTGGCCCAGGGCGCAAAAATCATCGATATCGGTGGTGAGTCTACCCGTCCCGGTGCGAAAGATGTGTCGGTTGATGATGAATTAGCACGTGTGTTGCCTCTAATTGAATATGTTAGCCGTAATCATGATGTGTGGATCTCTATCGACACCAGTAAAGCCGACGTCATGTTGGCAGCGGTTAGAGCCGGCGCTCATTTGATTAATGATGTAAGAGCCTTGCAAGAGCCTGAAGCATTAGAAACCGCCGCAAAGCTCAATGTGCCAGTGTGTTTGATGCATATGCAGGGGCAGCCAAGAACCATGCAGGATGCGCCATATTATGATGATGTGGTAAGTGATGTCAGTGCGTTTTTTAGTGAACGAATCGATGCCTGTATTGCTGCAGGAATAAAGCGAGAGCATATTGTGCTAGACCCTGGATTTGGGTTTGGTAAGTCATTAGCTCATAATTATGAATTACTCAATCGGATGGCTGAGTTCTCCACGTTCAATTTACCAGTGCTTGCGGGATTATCCCGTAAGAGCATGTTCGGTCAATTACTTGGACGTGAGGTATCACAAAGATTAAGTGCCACACTTGCTGGTAATATGCTGGCAATACAAGCGGGTGCTCAGATAGTGCGGGTTCATGACGTACAAGAGACCTGTGACATGATAGCGGTGTTAGACGCTGCCAAGAATTTTAAAACTTTAGCTTAGCACAGGGCTTTACAGGCCAGCCGTTCAGCTAGGGTTAGTATTTTTTACGGTAGAATCAATGGATTTAGATCTACCTGATTATTGAGTTTGGAGTTCAAGTGAAGCAAAGACAATTTTTCGGAACAGACGGTATTCGTGGCAAGGTAGGGGCAGGTAAGATGACCCCGGAGCTTGCGCTTAAGCTTGGTTGGGCAGCAGGTCGTGTGTTATCTCGTGCTGGTACCCAGAAGGTGATCATAGGCAAAGATACCCGGATCTCGGGTTACCTCTTTGAGTCGGCACTAGAAGCTGGCCTTTCTGCTGCGGGCCTCGATGTGATGCTGATTGGTCCTATGCCAACGCCTGCTGTAGCATACTTAACACGTACATTCCGTGCCGAGGCGGGGATCGTGATCAGTGCTTCCCATAATCCCTATTATGATAACGGCATTAAGTTTTTCGCTAATGACGGTAGTAAGCTCGATGATGACGTCGAACTTGAGATTGAAGCGGAACTCGAAAAGACGTTAACTTGCGTAGAGTCGCACTTGCTAGGTAAAGTTGCCCGTATCGATGACGCCGCTGGTCGTTATATTGAATACTGTAAGAGTCACTTTCCAGCTGAGCAGACCCTTAGCGGACTAAAGATTGTGGTTGACTGTGCTCACGGCGCAACATATCACATCGCTCCAAGTGTATTTAAAGAGCTAGGCGCCGAAGTCATTGCGATTGGTGATAAGCCAAATGGATTGAACATCAACGATAAAGTTGGTGCGACATCTATGGGGCAGATCTGTGAAACGGTATTGGCTGAAAATGCCGATTTAGGTATTGCGCTCGATGGCGATGGTGACCGTATCATGATGGTTAACCGTCATGGCCGCGTAATCGATGGCGATGAAATCCTGTATATTCTTGCTTGCGATGCACAAAAGCGTGGTGTGCTTCGCGGTGGTGTGGTTGGCACCTTGATGTCTAACCTAGGTCTAGATCTTGCGCTGCAAGCACTTGATATTCCATTTGTTCGCTCGAAAGTTGGCGACCGTTACGTGATGGAGTTACTCAAAGAGCATGATTGGCGTATCGGCGGTGAAAACTCAGGTCATATCTTGAATTTAGATCATGGTACGACTGGCGATGGTATTGTCGCGGGTATCTTGGTGTTGGCTGCTATGCAGCGCCAAAATGCCACCCTTGAAGAGTTAACTGCGGATATTAAAATGTTGCCGCAAGTGTTAGTTAATGTTCGCTTCGAAGGCGACAGCGATCCGTTAGCTTCTGAAGTCGTTCTCGCTGCGCAAGCTGAAGTAGAGCAAAAGCTAGGCGCGCGTGGTCGAGTATTGCTGCGTAAGTCGGGTACTGAACCACTATTGCGAGTGATGGTTGAAGGTGATGACCAAGTTGCAGTAACTGAATATGCTAATTATATTGCCGATGCAGTACGCAATTTAGTTTAGTAATTAATGGATTAACAACGGTGTTGAAGCTATGTCGCGATTAAATATTCTGCAAATTGATGTTTAATCGTGTCATTGGGATAGTGGTCGCGTAAAAAGTGCGCGTTCTCGCCAAGATTATGAAAAAATAACGCCTTTAGGTATTGTAAGTTCATAAGTGGTTCGCTATTATTCACGCCGCTTTCAAAGGAGACAGTAATGGCACTTAGACGTCCCATGGTTGCTGGTAATTGGAAAATGAACGGCAGTGCGCAGTTGGCGCAAGAGCTATTCAAAAAGTTCGCTACCAAGCTCCAAGATGATTCAGTGGAAGTGGTCTTGTGTCCACCTTCTATTTACTTAGAGAGTGTTCGACAGCTACTAGATGAAAATAAAGAGACCTTAAATGGTTGCTTAGTCAGAATGGGAACTCAGAACCTTAGTCAACATGACTTCGGTGCCTATACTGGTGAAATATCTGGTCAGATGTTAAAGGATTCAGGATGCCGATATGTTATTATCGGGCATTCAGAACGTCGCCGTATGTACGGAGAGACGAGTAATATTGTAGCAGAGAAATTTGCTGCCGCTCAGAAACATGGTTTGACCCCAATATTATGTGTTGGTGAGTCGGGTCCAGCTCGTGAAGCAAGACGCACTTTTGAAGTGATTGCTGAAGAGTTAGACGTGGTCATCGAAAAGAATGGCACCATGGCTTTTGACAACGCGATTATCGCCTACGAGCCGTTATGGGCAGTGGGAACAGGTAAGAGCGCTACGCCAGAGCAGGCTCAAGAAGTTCATGCGTTTATTCGCAAACGCCTCTCTGAAGTATCTCCATTTATCGGAGAAAACATCAGGATTTTGTACGGTGGTAGCGTAACACCGAGTAATGCAGCAGACTTGTTTGCTCAACCTGATGTAGACGGTGGTTTGATTGGCGGTGTAAGCCTTAATGCTACCGAATTTCTCAGTTTATGTACGATAGCGATGAGCGCATAATATGTATGAAGTTCTAATGGTTGTTTACTTGTTGGTTGCGATTGGTCTAGTTGGCCTGATCTTAATCCAGCAAGGTAAAGGTGCTGACATGGGGGCCTCTTTCGGCGCCGGTGCTTCAGGTACTCTGTTCGGTTCATCTGGTTCTGGTAACTTTTTGACTCGTTCAACTGCGATTCTAGCAGTAGCGTTTTTTGCACTAAGCCTTACTATCGGTAACCTAAGTGCGAATCACTCTAAAGCTGAAGGTGCATGGGACGATTTAGGAAGCGATGCAGCTCAAGTTGTAGAACAAGTTCAGCAAGAAGCTGAAAAGTCAGAAGACAAAATCCCTGACTAACTCATAAGGAAACTTATGATGGTATCAATCGACAACGATTGATACCGACTGTAAAACTGCTATTAACCTCTTATACGTAGCAGTTAATTAAAAACAGTCAAACCACGGTTTTATGCGGATGTGGTGGAATTGGTAGACACGCCATCTTGAGGGGGTGGTGAGCTATGCTCGTGAGGGTTCAAGTCCCTCCATCCGCACCAAATCCCTGGTTTCGTTAATGACGAAATCGAGGATAATAAAGAGGCTAAAGAGTCCTTTATTATTGCAAGTGACGAGGTTTCTCAATATACTTGCACAAGTTGTCGCGGGGTGGAGCAGTTTGGTAGCTCGTCGGGCTCATAACCCGAAGGTCGTCGGTTCAAATCCGGCCCCCGCAACCAGCTTCCCAGTAAAGAAATTTATTTCTATACTGTTACAGGTTCTGGATATATCAACCTCGTCATTACGGGGTTTTTTGTTATCTGGAACTTATAAAACTGTCACCGAGTGTGACGTGTACTGGGGCTATTAGGCCCTTTTTTGTTTTTCTGGGGGTGTTAACCTTGGCTACATTAGAACGCAAACTGGTAGAGATGCTCAAAGCGCCAGTTGAAGCATTAGGGCATCAGCTTTGGGGTTTGGAATATATTCAAGCAGGCAAGCATTCTATCTTGCGTTTATATATAGACAATGAAAAAGGCATCTTCATCGAAGATTGTGCTGAAACCAGCCGCCAAGTTAGTGCTGTTATGGATGTTGAAGATCCAATCTCCACAGAATACACATTAGAAGTTTCTTCTCCAGGTGTTGATAGACCTCTGTTTACTGCAGAGCAGTACAAGGCCTACATCGGGGAGACCGTAAAAGTACAATTAACGATGCCAGTAGCTGGCAGTCGTAATTTAAAAGGCACCGTTACTGGCGTTGATGGGCAAATGCTTAATCTGTCGGTAGATGGGAACGAACTGATCGTTGCTTTGGATAATATCCGTAAAGGCAACTTAATCGCTAAGTTTTGATGAATTCAAGGTGAACGAGGCAAGACAATGAATAAAGAGATTCTGCTAGTCGCTGAGGCGGTTTCAAATGAGAAAGGTGTACCGCGCGAGAAGATTTTCGAAGCGCTGGAGATTGCACTAGCCACAGCAACCAAGAAAAAATACGAAGGTGATATCGACGTTCGTGTTGCTATTGATCGTAAAACAGGTGCGTATGAAACTTTCCGTCGCTGGATGGTAGTAGAAGACGCTGGTGTTCCTTTAGAGAACCCATTCCGTGAAATTACGCTTGAAGCAGCGAAGTTTGATGATCCAGAAGTTGAGCTAGGTGGTTTCATCGAAGATGAGATTGAGTCAGTAGCATTTGACCGCATCACCACTCAAACAGCTAAGCAAGTTATCGTACAAAAAGTACGTGAAGCTGAGCGTGCGCAGGTTGTCGATCAGTTCCGTGACCGTGAAGGTGAATTGATCGTTGGTGTTGTTAAGAAGAGCAACCGTGAAAGCGTTGTTGTTGATCTAGGTAACAATGCCGACGGTGTGCTGTTTAAAGAAGATCTGATTTCACGTGAATCATTCCGTCCTGGCGACCGTGTTCGTGCATTGCTTTACTCTGTGCGTCCTGAAGCACGTGGTGCACAGCTATTCTTGACTCGTACTAAGCCAGATATGCTGATTGAGCTATTCCGCGTAGAAGTACCTGAAATTCAAGACGAGATGATCGAAATCATGGGCGCAGCTCGTGATCCAGGTTCTCGCGCTAAGATCGCTGTTAAGTCAAACGACCGTCGTATCGATCCTATCGGTGCATGTGTTGGTATGCGTGGCGCTCGTGTACAAGCTGTATCAAACGAGCTTGGTGGTGAGCGTGTCGATATCGTACTTTGGGACGATAACCCAGCACAATACGTGATTAACTGTATGGCTCCTGCTGACGTGGCATCAATCATCGTAGATGAAGACAACCACTCAATGGATATCGCCGTTGAAGCAGACAGCCTAGCTCAAGCAATTGGTCGTAACGGTCAAAATATTCGTCTAGCGACTCAACTATCTGGTTGGGAACTAAACGTAATGACAGTTGATGATATGAAAGCTAAGCATCAGGCTGAAAGCGCTAAAGTGGTGAATCTATTCATCCAAGCACTAGACGTTGATGAAGAGTTTGCACAACTGCTTTCTGATGAAGGCTTTACTTCTCTTGAAGAAGTGGCGTACGTACCAGAATCAGAACTACTAGAAATTGATGGATTCGACGAAGATATCGTTGAGTCATTAAGAGAGCGCGCTAAAGCGGCGATCTCTACTCGCGCACTTGCGACTGAAGAAGCACTTGACGGTGCTGAACCAAGTGAAGAGCTTCTTGCGTTAGAAGGTCTAGATAGACACTTGGCATTCGTAATGGCAAGCAAAGGCGTTATTACGCTTGAAGACTTAGCCGAACAAGGCATTGATGATTTGATCGAAATTGAAGAATTAACAGAAGAAAAAGCAGGTGAGCTAATTATGGCTGCCCGTAATATCTGTTGGTTTGGCGAAGAAGCATAAGTCGATCAACAGAGGGGAGTTTTATAGATGGCAGATACTACAGTAGATAAATTGGCCAAAGAAGTAGGGAAGAGCGCTGAACGCTTGGTCGAGCAGTTTTCACAAGCAGGTATTAAGAAAACTGCAACGGATACCGTTTCTGAATCAGAGAAGCAACAGCTACTCGATTTTCTTAAGAAGCAGCATGGTGGCGATTCTGCCCCAACGAAAATGACATTACAGCGTAAGTCAGTTTCGACATTGAGCGTTGCGGGTAGCGGCGGTCAATCAAAAGACGTTAAAGTTGAAGTGCGTAAGAAGCGTACTTTCGTTAAGCGTGACGCAGCGGCTGAAGCTGAATTAGCAGCTAAGGCTGAGGCGGAAGCGAAAGCTGCTGCAGAAGCCGAGGCGAAAGCAAAAGCAGAAGCTGAGGCGAAAGCTAAGGCCGAAGCAGAAGCTAAAGCAAAGGCTAAAGCAGAAGCCGAAGCGAAGGCGAAAGCTCAAGTAGCGAAGCCTGTTGCAGAAACTGCAGACGAGAAACAAGCTAAAGCTGAAGAAGCTAAGTTATTAGCTGCACAAGAAGCTGCTGCTAAAGCCAAGGCTGACGAAGAAGCTCGCGCCGCTGCTGAAGAAGCGCGTCGCTTAGCTGAAGAAAACGAGAAGCGTTGGGCTGAAGAAGAAAAAGCCCGTAAAGAAGCTGAGAAGAGTGTAGATCACCACGTGACAACATCTTCTGAAGCGCGTGCGGCTGAAGATACTGCCGATGCAAACGCTGAAAAGCGTGGTCGTCGTACTCGTAAGCCAGCAGCAAAAGCGGGTAACGATGCCAATAGCGGCAGCCCTATGGGTAAAGGCAAAGGTAAGCGCGGTGGTAAAGATAACCGTCGTGATAGCCGTAACCCACGTAACGCTCGCAACAATCGTAGCGTTGCTCCTGAGTCAATGGATCACGCGTTCACTAAGCCTGCAGCAGTAGTTAAAGCTGACGTAAGTATCGGTGAAACGGTTTCTGTTGCAGAGCTTGCTTCTAAGATGTCTATTAAAGCTACTGAAATCATCAAGCAGATGATGAAGATGGGCTCTATGGTGACGATTAACCAAGTACTGGACCAAGAAACTGCTCAGCTTGTTGCTGAAGAGATGGGCCACAAGGTAATTCTAACCCGTGAAAACGAATTAGAGCACCAAGTACTTGCTGACCGTAACGGTGACGTTAAGGTTGAGCCTCGTGCACCAGTTGTTACCATCATGGGTCACGTTGACCATGGTAAGACTTCATTACTTGACTACATTCGCCGTGCGAAAGTTGCTTCAGGTGAAGCGGGTGGTATTACTCAGCACATAGGTGCATACCACGTTGAAACCGACAACGGTATGATCACTTTCTTAGATACCCCTGGTCACGCTGCATTTACAGCAATGCGTGCTCGTGGTGCTAAGGCTACCGATATCGTAATTCTAGTTGTTGCGGCTGACGATGGTGTTATGCCTCAAACAATCGAAGCGATTCAACACGCAAAAGCCGGTGGCGTTCCACTGATTGTTGCTGTGAACAAGATCGATAAGCCAGAAGCTGATCCAGATCGCGTGAAGTCTGAGCTATCTCAGCACGGCGTAATGTCTGAAGATTGGGGCGGAAGCAACATGTTTGTTCACGTTTCAGCTAAGACTGGTCAAGGTATCGACGAGCTACTAGAAGGTATTCTTCTTGAAGCTGAAGTACTAGAGCTGCAAGCTGTTCGTGAAGGTATGGCTGCGGGTGTTGTTGTTGAATCTAAGCTAGATAAAGGCCGTGGTCCAGTTGCAACAGTACTTGTACAAGAAGGTACCTTGAAGCAAGGCGATATCGTTCTGTGTGGTCTAGAGTACGGTAAAGTCCGTGCAATGAAAGATGAGAACGGTAAGTCTATTACTGAAGCGGGTCCATCTATCCCTGTAGAGATCTTAGGTCTATCAGGTGTGCCATCAGCGGGTGACGAAGCGACCGTTGTACGCGACGAGCGTAAAGCACGTGAAGTTGCACTATACCGTCAAGGTAAGTTCCGTGACGTTAAGTTGGCTCGCCAGCAGAAGTCTAAGCTTGAAAACATGTTTGCCAACATGGTTGAAGGCGAAGTTAAAGAACTTAACTTGGTACTTAAAGCTGACGTTCAAGGTTCACTTGAAGCGATTGCTGATTCACTAGATAAACTATCGACTGACGAAGTTAAAGTGAATATTATTGCTCGCGGTGTAGGTGGTTTAACCGAGACTGATGCAAGCCTAGCTGCAGCGTCTAACGCAATTATGGTCGGCTTTAACGTTCGTGCTGATGCACAGGCGCGTAAAGTTGTTGATAGCGAAAGTGTTGACCTACGTTACTACAGCATCATCTATCAGTTAATTGATGAAGTGCGTGACGCAATGGGTGGTATGCTTGCACCAGAATTCAGACAAGAGATCATTGGTCTTGCTGAAGTTCGTGACGTGTTTAAATCGCCTAAGATTGGTGCAATTGCTGGTTGTATGGTTACTGAAGGTACCATTAAGCGTAGCGCACCAATTCGCGTACTACGTGACAACATCGTTATCTACGAAGGTGAGCTTGAATCACTTCGTCGCTTTAAAGATGACGTTAACGAAGTTCGTAACGGCATGGAATGTGGTATCGGTGTGAAGAACTATAATGACGTCAGAGTTGGCGATCAGATTGAAGTCTTCGAGACCGTTGAGATAGCACGTACATTGTAAACCTGTCTCAGTATTTATGGGGGCGGCGTTAGCCGCCCTTACTTTTTGATTAGATGGCAAAATATTATGGCAAAAGAATTTAGTCGTACACGCCGTATTGCACAGCAACTACAGCAAGAGCTAGCGGTTGTGCTTCAGCGTGATATGAAAGACCCACGCATCGGCTTTGTCACTGTTAACGATGTAGACGTTTCTCGCGATTTAAACTACGCAAAAGTTTATGTGACCTTCTTCGAAGAAGATCCAAAGTTAGTCGAGCAGAAAGTCGAGGCATTAGAGGCGGCTGCGGGTTATATCCGCTCACTCGTTGCAGGCCGCATGAAGCTGCGCGTTATGCCTGAGCTACGCTTTATCTATGACAGCTCACTCGTTGAAGGTATGCGTATGTCTAACCTTGTTAGCCGCGTTATCAGTAATGATGAAGCCAAGCAGAAGCAGCATGGCATCGAGTCTGATGCAGAGCAAGACAGCAAGGAAGAGGGCGACAAATAATGGCACGTCGTTCTCGCGGCCGTTTTATCGACGGTATTGTACTGTTAGATAAAGACACCGGCATGAGCTCAAACTTTGCTCTACAAAGAGTAAAGCGCTTTTTTAATGCAAATAAAGCAGGTCATACCGGCGCTCTGGATCCGCTAGCTACGGGTATGTTACCTATCTGCTTGGGTGAGGCTACGAAGTTCTCACAGCACTTACTCGATGCTGATAAGCGTTATTTAGTGACGGCTAAGCTTGGTCAACGTACCGATACGAGTGATTCGGACGGTGAAGTTGTTCAAACGAGAGAAGTTAACTTCACTCAAGAGCAGTTAGATGAGGCTCTGGAACATTTTCGCGGTGAGACGATGCAAGTTCCCTCAATGTATTCTGCATTGAAATACCAAGGCCAGCCTTTGTACAAGTATGCCCGTGAAGGAATTGAAGTTCCTCGAGAGGCGCGCCCAATCAATGTGTTTGAGCTTAACTTTATTAGCCTTGAAGGTGATGAGTTAACCTTAGACATTCATTGTTCAAAGGGCACTTATATCCGCACTATCACCGATGATTTAGGTGAAATGTTAGGCTGTGGTGCACATGTTATCATGCTGCGTCGTACTCAGGTTGCGGGCTACCCATACGACAAGATGGTGTCGCTCAAGCAGCTAGAAGAGCTAGTTGCCAAGGCTGAGGCGGAATCATTACCGTTAACAGAGGTGTTAGATCCGCTTCTGTTACCTATGGATACAGCGGTAAGTGGCTTTAAAGAGGTGAATGTCTCTGATGAGCTAGCGACTTACCTGATGAACGGTAATCCAGTTCAGGTGGCTAATCTACCTGTTGATGAATTAGTGCGGATCACCATAGGTGAAGCGCATCAGTTTGTTGGTATTGGCCAAATGAACGATGATGGGTTACTGGCTCCTAAGCGCCTTATTGTATTAAGGGAGCAACAAGACTAATTGTGGATGATTAATCCTACAATAGGCTTGCTACCTAAAGTCTAAATAGGTAGAATGGCGCGCCCCTTTGGCTGAGTTAGTGATCGGCTAAAGAATTTTAATGAAATATTTTGGAGATAGAAATGTCACTAAGTACTGAAGCAAAAGCACAAATCTTGGCTGAATTCGGCCGTTGTGAAAACGACACTGGTTCTACTGAAGTTCAGGTTGCATTGTTAACTGCACAAATCAACCACCTACAAGGTCACTTCAAAGAGCACATCCATGATCATCATTCACGTCGTGGTCTTTTGCGTATGGTTAGCTCTCGTCGTAAGCTTCTAGCTTACCTAAAGCGTACTGAAAACGTTCGTTACCAAGAACTAATCAAGAAACTAGGTCTACGTCGTTAATTTTAACGTCTGATCTATTAAAAGGAGGCTATGCCTCCTTTTTTTGTGCCTGTTTTATGCTCGTTTTTTCTGTCGTGTTCGCTGAGGTCTCTTGAGCCTGTATGGCTTACGACTATAACCTTGGTGATGCGCTATAGTCAGCTAATCGTTTCTCGGGCATTAGGGTTTGCCGCGAGATAATTTGCTTCAAAGGTGTCTATTGCTAAAGGCTTACTAAAGTAAAAACCTTGGCCTATCTCGCAGCCGCGTTTTTGCAACCATTCGAGTTGCTGCTCATTTTCAATTCCCTCTGCGACAATGCTCAGATCCAGCTGTTTTCCTAACATCAAAATAGTCGATGCTATGGCGCTCTCTTGCGGTAGATCAGAAACAAAGCCGCGATCGATTTTCATGGTATTTATCGGCAAGCGACGCAGATAAGACAGAGAAGAGTAACCGGTACCAAAATCATCTACTGCGATGCCGAATCCTGCGGCCTTTAATTGATTTAACTTAATGATTGCACTTTCAATATCATTCATTAAAGACGTTTCAGTTATCTCTATCTCTAATAGTTCTGGCGCTATTTGGTAGCGTAGTGCCGCTTGTTTTATATCCGGGACTAGGCTTGAGTCTTGGAACTGTTGGGAGGAGACGTTAATTGCGATCGGCATGGCAAGGTTATATTTAACTTTCCACTGCTGAATGGTCTTACAGCTCTGCTCTATTACCCAGCGGCCAATGGGGATGATAATCCCGGTCTCTTCGGCAACAGGAATAAAGGAGGCAGGGCTAATAAGGCGGCCGTCTTTTTGCCAACGGATCAGCGCTTCACAACCAACCACCTCTCCACTTTTGAGATCGAGTTTTGGCTGAAAGTGTAGTAAAAACTCACTGTTTTCCAGTGCATCATGCAGTGAGGCTTCGGTGCGTAATCGCACGGCTGCGCGCTCTGTCATTTGTGGCTTAAAGAATGCCCATTGATTTGACCCCGCAGCCTTGGCGCTATACATGGCGATATCGGCGTGACGAATGAGATCTTCTGCCCGTAGGCCGTCATCGGGATAAATCGCAATACCAATAGAGGCTGCTGGGTGGACTGTATGTTCATTAAGTTGCATAGGAACATTGAGCTGAATGAGCAACTTATCGACAAGTTCGGCCGCATGGTTAGGCGATTCAATGCTGTCTGCAAGTACCACAAATTCGTCTCCGCCTAACCTTGCAACAGTTCCAGACTGGCCAACGGCTATTTCTAGGTTACGCGCTACACGCACTAAGAACTGGTCACCTATATCATGCCCAAGCGAGTCATTGACATTCTTAAACCTGTCTAAGTCAATAAACAGCAGGGCAAATCGGCACTCTTGAAGCTTGGCTCTTTGAATGGTTACCGTGATGGTTTCTAGTAGTAGAGTACGATTAGGTAAGCCTGTTAGCGGGTCTCTGGTGGCCATTTTGCGCAACTTATTTTGGGTTGTGTCGAACTGCGCCAAAATTTGGTTAAGCTTTGAGATAACGACACCAAGCTCATCATTGCTATGGGAGCGAGTCACGGGAAGTAGATTTTTCGCAGGAGACTCAGGATCAATTTTGTCGATAGCCTCGCTTATTTTGGCGATAGGCTGGGTAAGGAAACGATGAAAAACAACGGAAAGCACTAACGTCAGTAGAAAAGCGCGGGCGAGTGTCGCCCAAAGGCTAAATCTAAGGCTAGAAATTAAAGCGCTTGTGAGCTCCTGAGTATCATAAAACACCGTTAAGGTGCCAATAAGCTCTTTATTTCCATTCGCGTCGGTATAGAAAGGTCGATATAGGGAGCGAGAAACCTCTTTTAGATCGCCAAATAGCTCCGAGCTGATCTTGATGAAAAATTCTGGATTGGCGGCTGGCGCACCATTATTAACTGAGACGAAGCGGCTGCCATCTTCGAGTTCTAACAATGCGGAGCTAACATGTTTGACTTTCAAGATCCCTTGAATGGTTTGAGCGGCGAGTAGGTCATCTAGGGCCCAGATGGCATTTATCGCTGGTTGCTCAAAGGAGTCGATTAGCTCACGTTGGGTCAGGCTAAGCTCCTCACGTGTATCGGTGACGAGTAGAAAAATTTCAATTAAAAAGATCGCAACAGCAAAAAATAAAGTGGAAGAAACGAGCAAAACGGTCTGCTTCCATGTGAGCGATTTGAAACTCTCCTTCATCAACTCTCTTCCCTTATATCAATGGTTTAGGTTTGTTTCACTCGTTTGTGACCAGCTAAGGTTACCTTCGCTATTGACGAGTTGGTTCACTTTAGAGAAAAGATTGTGCTTTGTCATCAATCTATTCTCTTTATCTATTGAATAAACTTGCAGTATACTTACGCGCGTAATTAAGGTAATTAAATATTAAGGAATGGTTCACGTGAATCCAATCGTAAAGAGTTTTGAATATGGTCAGCATACGGTCACTCTAGAGACCGGTGTTATTGCGCGTCAAGCAGATGCTGCTGTTTTGGCAAGTATGGGTGATACAACGGTATTGGTTACTGTTGTTGGCAAGAAAGCTGAAGAGCCAGGCCGTGACTTTTTCCCGCTAACCGTTAATTACCAGGAAAAAACATACGCAGCAGGTAAGATCCCAGGTGGATTCTTTAAGCGTGAAGGTCGTCCATCTGAAGGCGAAACCCTAACTGCACGTCTAATCGACCGTCCAATCCGTCCACTATTCCCGAACGGTTTCAAGAACGAAGTTCAGGTTATCATTACAGTTGTTTCTGTTGACCCTGAAATCAGCCCAGAAGTTATCTCTATGATTGGTACTTCTGCTGCACTATCGATTTCTGGTATTCCATTTAATGGTCCACTAGGTTCGGCTCGTGTTGGCTATGTCAATGGCGAATACATCCTTAACCCAACTGTTACGCAGCTTGTTGATAGCCAGTTAGAGCTGTCTGTTGCAGGTACTGAAAGCGCTGTACTTATGGTTGAGTCTGAAGCAAACGCACTGCCTGAAGAAGTTATGCTAGGTGCGGTTGTTTATGGTCATGAACAGCAACAAGTTGTTATTCAAGCAATTAAAGAGCTACAAGCTGAAGTTAACAAGCCTGTATGGGACTGGTCAGCACCAGTACAAGACGAAGAGCTTGTTGCTAAGATCAAAGAGCTGGCAGAAGCTGGTCTAACAGAAGCTTACCAAATTGAAGTTAAGCAAGATCGTTACGCTCAAGTTGGCGTTGTTAAGTCAGCAGCTAAAGAAGCATTACTGGCTGAAAACCCAGATGCAGATACCCGTGAAATCGATGGTCTACTTGGTAGCCTAGAGAAGAAAGTGGTTCGTAGCCGCATCATCGCTGGTAACCCTCGTATCGATGGTCGTGAACCAGATATGGTTCGTGCACTTAACGTGATGGCTGGCGTACTTCCACGTACTCACGGTAGCTCACTATTTACTCGTGGTGAAACTCAGGCGTTAGTAACTTGTACACTTGGTACAGAGCGTGACGCGCAGAAGATTGATAGCATCATGGGCGAGCAAACTAGCCGCTTTATGTTGCACTACAACTTCCCTCCATATTCTGTTGGTGAAACGGGCATGGTAGGTTCACCAAAGCGTCGTGAAATTGGTCACGGTAAGCTAGCATGGCGTGGTATCAACGCTGTTATGCCGACAGCTGAAGAGTTCCCATACAGCGTTCGTGTTGTATCTGAGATCACTGAATCTAACGGTTCAAGCTCTATGGCGTCAGTTTGTGGTACTTCTCTAGCCCTTATGGATGCTGGTGTACCAATCAAGACTTCTGTTGCAGGTATTGCAATGGGTCTAGTTAAGGAAGGCGATGATTTCGTAGTTCTTTCTGACATCCTAGGCGATGAAGATCACCTTGGTGACATGGACTTTAAAGTAGCGGGTACTCGCGACGGTATTACTGCTCTGCAGATGGATATCAAGATCGAAGGTATCACTAAAGAGATCATGCAGATCGCATTAAAGCAAGCTTATGGTGCGCGTGTTCATATCCTAAATGTTATGGATCAAGCTATCTCTGGTCACCGTGAAGATATTTCTGACCACGCTCCACGTATCACGACTCTTAAGATTAACCCTGAGAAGATCCGTGATGTTATCGGTAAAGGTGGTGCTACTATTCGTGCACTAACAGAAGAAACTGGTACTACGATTGAGCTTGAAGATGACGGTACAGTGAAGATTGCTTCTGCAAATGGTGAAGCGACTAAAGAAGCTATCCGTCGTATCGAAGAGATCACTGCAGAAGTTGAAGTTGGCTCTGTATACAACGGTAAAGTCGTTCGTATCGTAGACTTCGGTGCATTCGTAACGATTCTTCCTGGTAAAGATGGTCTAGTACACATCTCTCAAATCGCTGAAGAGCGCGTTGCGAACGTGTCTGACTACCTAGAAGTAGGTCAAGAAGTTAAAGTTAAGGTGATGGAAGTTGATCGCCAAGGCCGTGTACGTCTTTCTATGAAAGAAGCGACACCTAAAGCCGAAGCGCCTGCAGCTGAGTAAGCACTAACACTTTAATAAAAAGGAGGCCTTAGGCCTCCTTTTTTTATGCGTATAAATTAAAGTTGATCAATTAATCTGCGCTAATTTGATTATTTTCAATTCCTTGATAGCAGTCGTGATAAGGGGTTGCTATGATTGGTGCTATTGGCGAACTCAAAAGGTTAAATGGATGAATCAAAAGATACGAACTGCCGTGGTAGTGGCTATGGCAAGTGTAAGTATGCTGTTGACAGGATGTGTGTCCACTCAGTCCGATAGTGAACAACAAACATCGATAAGGGTTGCCCCTGTTTCGCCCGACTATAAATTGGAAATTACCTTAGCTAAGTTGAATGAAATCTTGGCTTCTGTGGAGTTAACACCTGAGCAGCGTGCGCGTTTTCATTACGACCGTGGTGTTATCTATGATCGTGTCGGCTTGCGTATATTGAGTCGTATCGATTTTCACCAAGCATTAAAGTTGCAGCCTAACTTAGCCGATGCTTATAACTTCCTTGGGATCTATTACACTCAGGAAAGTGAGTTTGAAAGCGCCTATGAAGCATTCGATGCTGTATTAGAACTATCACCTGATTACGATTATGCCTACCTGAACCGCGGGATTTCACTCTATTATGGTGAGCGTATGGAACTTGCCGTATCGGATATGAATGCCTTTTACGACCGAGACCCATCTGACGGATATAGAGTATTGTGGCTCTATTTAGCAGAGCGTGAGATTGACGAGCAAGCTGCACAGCTTAAGCTGGCCGAGAACCGCCAGAATTTACAGGCTAATGTATGGTCTACGGCTTTAGTCGATTTTTACTTAGGGAAAAAGACTAAGGAAGAGGTGTTTAATCTCGCGAAAGAGGGGCTAAAGCATCCTAATGAATATGCGGAGCGTCTTTGTGAAGCTTACTTCTATATGGCAAAGATTGCGCAAAAACGGGGTGATAATGCCGAGGCGGCTAATTACTTTAGATTAGCATTGGCGACAAATATCTATGATTTTGTTGAGCATCGTTACGCGAGGCTTGAGCTTGCTAAAACCAATGAAGCTTTAAATATGGCTACTAACTAAAGTTAATCAACGCGCATTAAAAGCCTCCCTTCGGAGGCTTTTTTATTCGCAGGCTTTACAAATAGATGCCGATGCACCCGATGTGGTAGCTAAAAGGTAGGTGAGCGGCTATAATTGCGGCCTTTGTGAACTCCCAGAATTACAGGTAAACATGTCAGGCTATAAAGTTGAGGTCGACAAACGTCGCACTTTTGCCATCATCTCTCACCCAGATGCGGGTAAAACCACCATTACTGAAAAGGTTCTTTTATTCGGAAACGCGCTGCAGAAAGCGGGTACGGTAAAAGGCAAAAAGTCAGGTCAGCATGCTAAGTCTGACTGGATGGAGATGGAAAAAGATCGCGGGATCTCGATTACAACCTCTGTAATGCAGTTCCCATATAACGATGCTTTGGTTAACTTGCTTGATACCCCAGGTCACGAAGACTTCTCTGAAGATACTTACCGTACATTAACGGCGGTAGACTCATGCTTGATGGTTATCGACTCGGCGAAAGGTGTTGAGCAACGTACTATTAAGTTAATGGAAGTGACGCGTCTGCGTGATACACCAATCGTGACCTTCATGAACAAACTCGACCGTGATATTCGTGACCCAATCGAATTGATGGATGAAGTCGAAGAAGTTCTCAATATTGCCTGTGCTCCTATTACTTGGCCAATTGGTGCGGGTAAAGAGTTCAAGGGGGTTTACCACCTGCTGCGTGATGAAGTGATCTTGTATCAAGGCGGTATGGGTCACACTATTCAAGATTCTCGTATCATCAAGGGACTAAATAACCCAGAGCTTGACGAAGCGATTGGCAGCTACGCTGCCGATATTCGTGATGAGATGGAACTGGTTGTTGGTGCATCACACGAATTCGATCATGAGTTGTTCTTGAAAGGCGAGTTGACGCCAGTATACTTCGGTACCGCATTAGGTAACTTTGGTGTCGACCATATTCTTGACGGTATCGTTGAGTGGGCACCAACACCACAGCCTCGTGAAACCGAAGCGCGTGATGTACAGCCTGAAGAAGAAAAATTCAGTGGTTTCGTATTTAAGATCCAAGCAAACATGGATCCTAAGCATCGTGACCGTGTTGCCTTTATGCGAATCTGCTCTGGCCGCTACGAACAGGGCATGAAGATGCACCACGTGCGTCTAGGTAAAGACGTTAATGTCAGCGATGCGTTAACCTTTATGGCGGGCGACCGTAACCGCGCGGAAGCGGCTTATCCTGGTGATATTATCGGTTTACATAACCACGGCACGATTCGTATAGGTGACACGTTCACCCAAGGCGAGAAACTTCGCTTTACTGGTGTGCCTAACTTTGCGCCTGAGATGTTCCGTCGCATTCGCCTAAAAGACCCATTAAAGCAAAAGCAGTTGCTTAAAGGTCTTGTACAGCTTTCTGAAGAGGGCGCCGTACAGGTATTTAGGCCTCTCGATAGCAACGACTTAATTGTAGGCGCCGTAGGTGTGCTACAGTTTGAAGTGGTTGTCGGTCGTCTAAAGACCGAATATAAGGTAGAGGCTATTTACGAAGCGATTAGCGTTGCAACTGCACGTTGGGTTTACTGTGATGATCATAAGAAGCTAGATGAGTTTACCCGTAAGTGTAGCCAAAACTTAGCTTTAGACGGTGGTGATAACCTGACTTATATTGCACCGACTATGGTTAACCTCAATCTTTCGATGGAACGTTATCCTGATATTGAGTTCGCTAAGACACGCGAAAACTAAGACAGGCGAAAACGAATACTCGCTATACTAGTACTCGTTAAGTGATTCATCGCTAAAACCCCAGGCATTGCCTGGGGTTTTGTTTTTTTATTAACCCAAGTCAGTATAAGCGGTCGCTTGACTCAGGGCGGTTTTTGGCACACACGTTCAAGGCAATAGCGCAAAGAATGCTTGTCCGCTAGTGCGGCGCAGATGTTGGCCACTATAAAGGTTCAAGAATTGCGAGCTTCAGGCCCACAGCGCTCTCACTAAACGAGCAAGTCTTTATACTGATTGGTATTAGCTAAGGTACCTTGCACTTATATCGAAAGGGCTTATAAACTCAAGGGGAAAGGAGGGCGTATATGAAGTTTATAAAAAAAGTCTGGGCTAAGTACATTCAGTGGTGTGATGCCATGGGCTTAACGCCTGAGAATCGCCGCAGCTGCGCGCCGCGTTTATCTGAGCCGGAACTGACCAGTATTAAGTCGAGGGCCGAAGCACAACCAAGTCCCTTAACTGAAGGCGCTGCAAAGTGTGAACTTAACGGAAAATAAAGGCGAAATGATGCAAGCTATTATCGACAGTCACGCTCATTTAGATTTTCCTGAGTTTGATCTAGACCGCGACTCCTTATACGCCAAGATGCATAGTTTAGGGATCTGTCAGGTTGTGATCCCCGGCGTTTCGGCCGATAAATGGCAAAACCAGATTGCCATTGCCAAGCGGTACGGCAGTTACTTTTCATTAGGGGTGCACCCCTGGTATTGTGAAAATGCCTCAGCTAAGGATATGACCGACTTAAAGAGCTTACTTGAGGCGCATAAAGGTGATGCCAGTTTAGTCGCTGTGGGCGAATGCGGGCTTGATAAGTTACATAAAAGTAATTTCACAACACAAATGAAGCTATTCAAAGCTCAAATCTGTCTAGCTAAAGAGTTTGACCTACCTCTCATTATGCATTGCGTTAAAGCTCATGAAGAAACCCTAAACTTGCTTAAAAGTGAGGCACCGCGTAGGAAAGGGGTCATTCATGGCTTTTATGGTGGCCCTCAGTTGGCCATGGGATATGTTAAATTGGGTTACAAGTTGGGTATAGGTGGCTTGTTACTCAATGATAATGCACCTAAGTTACAACAAACCGTGGCCGAATTACCGTTAGAATCCTTCATTGTGGAAACCGATTCACCTGCAATGGCGCCAAAAAATAGCCGAAATAATCGTAACTCGCCGCTAATTTTGCCTGAAATCCTCAAAAAAATGGCAAATTTACAAAAAAAATCACCCGTTCTTATTTCAGAACAGATGTTTTCTAATGTTACGCAACTCTTTGACCTTTAGTTTTTTTCTGTTTAAACAGATGTATGTCGCACCAAAAATCCCAACAAAATCATTGAAATAAAACCTCAAAAATTTGATCAATACGACGCTTTTAGCGACGTGGTCGGGTATAATCGGTTTCGTAGGAAAAGGTTGGTTAACAACATAATTAAAAAGTATTAACAATAGGGTGATGGTTAATGGATATTTTAATGAGTTTAGTAGGGGTGGTCACCCTACTAGCGATAGCCTTCGGGTTATCAAACAATAGAAAAGCAATTAACAAGCGTACCGTATTTGGTGCATTGGCAATTCAAGCCGCTTTCGGTGGTTTCGTATTGTATGTTCCAGTCGGTAAAGACATTCTGAAAAGTGTGTCTGACGCAGTATCTAGTGTAATTGGATACGCACAAAACGGTATTGGTTTCTTATTCGGTGATCTAGCTAACTTTAAAGTTGGCTTTATTTTTGCCATTAACGTACTACCTGTCATCGTTTTCTTCTCTTCTCTAATCGCAGTTCTTTACTATTTAGGCATCATGCAGTGGATCATCCGTATTATCGGTGGTGGTCTACAAAAAGCACTTGGCACAAGTCGTACAGAGTCTATGTCTGCTACAGCGAACATCTTCGTTGGTCAAACTGAAGCGCCATTAGTTGTTCGTCCGTTCATCGCGACGATGACTAACTCTGAACTGTTCGCCATCATGGTGGGTGGTCTTGCGTCTATCGCTGGTTCAGTTCTAGCGGGTTATGCGCAGATGGGTGTACCAATTGAGTATCTAGTTGCCGCTTCATTCATGGCAGCACCAGGTGGTCTATTAATGGCTAAACTGATGCACCCTGAAACAGAAGAAGCTAAGAATGACATGAGCGACTTACCAGAAGATCCTGATAAGCCTGCTAACGTTCTTGACGCTGCAGCTGCAGGTGCTTCATCTGGTATGCATCTAGCACTTAACGTTGGTGCAATGCTTCTAGCATTCGTAGGTTTGATTGCTATGATCAACGGCATCATCGGTGGTGTTGGCGGATGGTTTGGTATGGAAAACCTAACACTAGAATTGATTCTAGGTTACATCTTCATGCCGCTAGCATTCCTTATCGGTGTACCTTGGAACGAAGCGCTTGTAGCGGGTTCTTTCATCGGTCAGAAGATTGTTGTTAACGAATTCGTTGCTTACCTAAACTTTGCTCCATACCTAAAAGATCTAGCCGATGGCGGTATGGTAGTAGCTGAGACTGGTGTTGCGATGAGTGACCGTACTAAAGCGATTATCTCTTTCGCTCTATGTGGTTTCGCTAACCTATCTTCAATCGCGATTCTACTTGGTGGTCTAGGTGCAATGGCTCCTACTCGTCGCCATGACTTAGCTAAGCTTGGTATCCGCGCAGTTATCGCAGGTTCTCTAGCTAACTTAATGAGTGCAACTATCGCGGGTCTATTCCTAGCGTTGTAAGCCTCTTTTAGACTGAGCCTATATGGCTCAGTCTTCGTTTTAGCTCTAGTCAAGTTAAAACAAATGTAAGTCAATCGTTTTCCAAACTAAACATTCAACGAAATGATCAATAACTAGGGTTAGGGTTTGTTTCGGCTTAAAAACAACAATAAGAGTGATAAAGCAGTACTTACTGCCTTGAAATTACAAAAGTTGTTCGAATGTTAAAACTTAGTGTTCGCATTTTTACATTAATAATGTTGATGTTTGATGTAAATAAAGTAAAATGCGCGCCATAAAAAAGAAACGCTGACTCTTCAATAAAGAGGAGCAGCAAACCATAAATAGAAATGGGGTTGATGATGAAAAACGTTAAAACTTTAGCACTAGCTGCTACAGCTGTTGCTGCAATGTCTGCACCTACCTTCGCTGCTGACCGTACAGACCTACGCGCTGGCGACTACAGCTGGATGCAGTTCAACGCAATGTACGCATTCAATGAACTACCATCTGACGGTGACGGCGATGGCCACGACTACCTAGAGATGGAATTCGGCGGCCGCGCTGGTATCGTTGATCTATACGGTTATGTTGACGTGTTCAACCTAACTAACAGCAGCTCAGGCGATAAGACTGGCGGCGACAGCAAGATGTTCATGAAGCTTGCACCACGTTTCTCTATCGATGCGATGACTGGCTGGGATCTATCTGCTGGTCCAATCCAAGAAGTATACTTCTCTACTCTATTCAACTGGGGTGGCGGAGCATTCAATAAAGACGGTAAAGGTGATGTAAACGCATCTTTCTGGGGTATCGGTGCTGACGTTATGGTTCCATGGTTAGGTAAAACTGGCATGAACTTATACGCTCACTATGACATGAATATCAAAGAGTGGAACGGTTACCAATTCTCTATGAACTGGTTCAAGCCTGTTGTTAACTTCGACAACGGTTCATTCATCTCTTTCCAAGGTTATGTTGATTACCAGTTCGGTGCTGATGAGAAGTATGGCAACGAATTCGTTCCACAAACTACTAGTGGTGGCGCTGCATACTTCGGTCTACACTGGCATTCAGAGAACTACGCTCTAGGTTATGGTCTAAAGGGCTACCAAGACGTATACCTACTTGAAGACGGTGCTGGTATCGTAGGTCTAGAAACTACTGGTTGGGCACATTACCTAACTGCTACTTACAAGTTCTAAGCATTAGCTTAAACCTTGTGAGTCTATGTCAGAGCCGCGAACTTCGCGGCTCTATCTAACTTCCACTCACTGCCACGTTCATCCTTAAAATTTTATTTCAGCTTTTGGTCAGCTATATAGCAAACGGTAATACAAAGGTGTTAGTTTTTACTTAAGCATCAGCTATATTTATTATGCTCACTAAAGTGGGTTTAGTTAACAAGCTTGTTTAGGTAAGTATTGACTACTCTTCTCTAATAAAAATCGACATAAGAGAAGTTACAGTAAAAGTTACAATAGATTTATTACGCGCTAAAACGGATTTTTCGCGGAAAGGCAGAAATAGCAGTATCAATCTCCCTTCCCGGTCTTCATGGATTCAAGTCGTGACACTAGTGTCAGGATGGTTGCGCTCATTGGAGTTAACAACGTTGGATACCTGAATAGTATTTTTGTGTCTAGAGTCTGTAAGGACCTAGGCATATATTCGGCAATGCCCGAAGGCCCGGCCCATAACTATAATCAAAATAAGCCAGTTCAAGGCATCGCCGTGCGATAATTTTCTGTTTTAAATTAATAATTTGAATCTTTCTCGGAGAGCTATTATGAGCGACTTAAAAAAAGCAGCACAACAAGCCATTAATCTAATGGATCTTACAACCCTGAATGACGATGATACCGATCAGAAGGTGATCGAGATTTGTCATAAGGCTAAGACGCCTGCTGGCGATACTGCTGCAATTTGTATTTATCCTCGCTTTATTCCTATTGCGCGTAAAACATTGAATGAAATCGGTGGCGAAGATATCAAGATCGCGACTGTGACTAACTTCCCACACGGTAACGATGATATCGCTATTGCTGTGTTAGAAACTCGTGCAGCAGTTGCCTATGGTGCCGACGAAGTTGATGTCGTATTCCCATACCGCGCTCTGATGGAAGGCAATGAAACTGTCGGTTTCGAGCTAGTAAAAGCCTGTAAAGAAGCGTGTGGTGAAGACGCTATCCTTAAAGTGATCATCGAGTCTGGCGTGTTAGCCGATCCTGCTCTTATCCGTAAGGCATCTGAGCTGTCTATCGATGCTGGCGCCGATTTCATCAAGACCTCGACTGGTAAAGTTGCTGTAAACGCAACTCTAGAAGCGGCAGAAATCATGATGACTGTGATCAGCGAAAAGAACCCTAAAGTAGGTTTTAAGCCTGCAGGTGGCGTAAAAGACGCTGAAGCAGCAGCTGAGTTCCTAGGCGTTGCTGCACGTCTACTAGGCGATGACTGGGCTACTCCAGCAACATTCCGTTTCGGCGCGTCAAGCCTGTTGACTAACCTACTTCATACACTTGAGCTAGGCGATGCACCACAAGGTGCACAAGGTTACTAACCTTTAAAGATTAAACTTGTTGTTAAGTGTGATCTAAATCTTATTAGGTGTATCAAAAGTTCGTTAGTATGTAACAATATTACGGCTTTTGATTCCCCTTAAGCAGATTGATAACTGAAACTTCTATTTAATGGAAACTAAGTTACACTCTTGGAGGTAGTACATGTTTTTAGCTCAAGAAATTATCCGTAAAAAACGTAATGCGCAGGCTCTTTCGACAGAGGAGATCCAATTCTTCGTCAAAGGGATCACTAACAATACGGTTTCAGAAGGTCAGATCGCAGCCCTAGGTATGGCGGTCTATTTCAATGACATGAACATGGATGAGCGTATTGCATTAACGACTGCGATGCGTGACTCCGGCACTGTGCTCAACTGGCAGTCATTGGATCTAAACGGTCCGATTATCGATAAGCATTCAACTGGTGGCGTGGGAGATGTCATTAGTTTGATGTTAGGCCCTATGGCGGCAGCGTGTGGTGGTTATGTACCAATGATTTCCGGTCGCGGCCTTGGCCATACTGGTGGTACGCTCGATAAGTTTGACGCCATTCCGGGTTATAATACCGAGCCAGACAGCGCACTGTTTCGTAAGGTAGTAAAAGAAGCGGGTGTGGCTATTATTGGTCAAACTGGCGATCTCGTTCCTGCCGATAAGCGTTTCTATTCTATTCGTGATAATACCGCAACGGTTGAGTCCATCTCGTTAATCACAGCTTCCATTCTTTCTAAAAAGCTTGCCGCAGGTCTAGATGCATTAGCCATGGACGTTAAGGTCGGTACGGGCGCATTTATGCCAACCTATGAAGCTTCTGAAGAGTTAGCACGCAGTATTACTGCCGTTGCTAATGGAGCTGGCACTAAGACTACGGCATTACTCACCGACATGAACCAAGTGTTGGCGTCATGTGCTGGTAACGCAGTTGAAGTGAAAGAAGCGGTCGACTTCATGACTGGTGCTTACCGTAATCCTCGTCTCTATGAAGTGACTATGGGGCTGTGTGCCGAAATGCTGCAGCTTGGCGGTATCGCAACTAGTGAAGCGGAAGCTCGCGCTAAATTAAACGCAGTATTAGATAACGGTAAGGCGGCTGAGATCTTTGGACGCATGGTGTCAGGTCTAGGTGGCCCGGCCGATTTTGTTGAGAACTACAGCAAGTATCTACCAGACTCGCAAATTATTCGTCCAGTTTATGCGGACAGAGCTGGTTTCGCATCGGCGATGGATACCCGTGAACTTGGACTGGCAGTCGTTACCTTAGGCGGCGGTCGCCGCAAGCCTGGTGATGCTCTGGACTATAGTGTTGGACTTTCTAAAGTCTGTGCACTTGGCGATGAGATCAATAGCGACAAACCGATAGCCTTTATTCATGCACAATCTGAAAGCGCCTTTGCTGAAGCCGAAGCGGCAGTGAAAAAAGCGATTCACATTGGTGATACCAAACCGGAAAAAACACCGGAAATTTATCGTTATATCCGCGAGTCGGATCTGTAACGGAGCACAGTTTATGAAACGTACTATAATCATGATGCTAGATTCGTTTGGCGTCGGTGCAGCGCACGATGCCGAGGCGTTTGGCGATGTGGGTTCTAACACTTTTGGTCATATTGCTAAGGCCTGTGCCGAAGGTAAAGCGAATGATGGCCGTGAAGGACCATTGAAGCTTCCTAACTTAGCGCGCTTAGGCCTAGGTCATGCATCGAAAGAGAGCACAGGTGAATTTCCTGCAGGCTTTGGTGACGATGTCGAAGTGATTGGTGCATACGGTCACGCAGAAGAGCTGAGCTCGGGTAAAGATACACCAAGTGGCCACTGGGAAATGGCAGGCGTACCTGTCCTTTATGAGTGGGGTTATTTCAGTGATTTGACCAACTCTTTTCCACAAGAGCTAACCGATAGAATCCTAGCGAGAGCAGGGCTGACGGAGTTTCTAGGTAACTGCCACTCTTCGGGTACAGTTATTCTCGAAGAGCTTGGTGAAGAACACATGCGCACAGGTAAGCCAATTTTCTATACCTCTGCTGACTCTGTGTTCCAGATTGCTTGTCACGAAGAGACATTTGGTCTTGAGAAGCTTTATGAGCTTTGTATTATCGCTCGTGAAGAGCTTGCCGATTACAACATCGGTCGTGTGATTGCGCGTCCGTTTGTCGGCACTGGCCCGAGTGACTTTGCTCGTACTGGTAATCGTCGTGACTACGCGGTTGAGCCGCCAGCACCAACCGTGCTTGATAAGCTTAAAGCGGCAGGTGGTGAAGTCGTGAGTGTTGGTAAGATCTCTGACATTTACGCCCATTGCGGGATCACTAAGAAGGTTAAGGCGACGGGTCTTGAAGATCTATTTGATGCGACCTTAGAGCAAGTTAAGCAAGCGGGTGACAATACCATTGTATTCACTAACTTCGTCGACTTTGACTCTCATTACGGTCATCGCCGTGACGTTGCTGGATACGCTCGCGGGCTTGAGTACTTCGACTCTCGTCTACCTGAGATCTTAGCGTTGCTGGATAAGGATGATTTCCTGCTGCTAACTGCCGACCATGGCTGTGATCCAACTTGGCCTGGTAGCGATCATACTCGTGAGCGCGTGCCGGTTCTAGCCTATGGTGCAGGCCTTGAAGCTGGCTCATTAGGACGCCGTAGCAGCTTTGCTGATATGGGGCAGTCGATTGCAAGCTACTTTAAGCTTGAACCTATGGAATATGGCGAGTCATTCGTTCGTTCATAAGCCGTGAAAAGATTTTAAATTTGACGGCTCACTTTGAGCCGTTAGCAAACAAAGACTCAAGTTATTAACGACGGTCTAAAAAATACAAATAGGGGTTATTCTGATGGCAACACCACACATTAATGCCGTAGACGGCGCATTTGGCGATACAGTTCTATTTCCAGGCGATCCACTACGCGCTAAGTATATTGCTGAAACATTTCTAGAAAACGTTGAGCAAGTGACTGACGTTCGTAACATGCTAGGTTTCACTGGTACTTACAAAGGCGTTCGTATTTCAGTTATGGGTTCAGGTATGGGTATCCCATCTTGCTCAATCTATGCAACTGAATTGATCAAAGATTACGGCGTTAAGAACCTAATCCGCGTGGGTACTTGTGGCGCGATCAGCACTGACGTTAAAGTTCGTGACGTGATCATCGGTATGGGTGCATGTACTGACTCACAAGTTAACCGTTTACGTTTCAAAGGCCAAGATTTCGCAGCTATCTGTGATTACAGCCTACTAAGCGCAGTTGTTAAAGCTGCTGACGCCAAAGGTACTAAGTACCGCGTTGGTAACGTATTCTCTGCAGACCTTTTCTACACGCCAGACCCATCTATGTTTGACGTAATGGAAAAGATGGACGTGCTAGGTGTCGAAATGGAAGCTGCTGGCCTATACGGCGTAGCGAAAGAGTTCGGTGCTAAGGCGTTGTGTGTTGTTACTGTATCTGATCATATCCGTACAGGTGAGAAGACCTCTTCTGATGAGCGTCAAACAACCTTCAACGAAATGATCGAAATGACGCTAGAAGCGGCTATTACACTGTAATCGTTTCTGCACTGCAGTTATAGACTGCCAAATAAAAACGGACGCTTATGCGTCCGTTTTTGTTTTATCGCTTAATCAGTCGATTATCCGTTATTCCCAGACATTATTTGCCCGCATTAATCTGAGTTAGGGGCTTTATTTGAGTCAGGCTTCTGGGTTGGCTTTGGGCTTGCTTTAGCCTTTGGCTTTGTTTCAGACTTCTCCTTAGTCTTTTTCTCTGCTGCCGCAACTGATTGAGCCTCTGGTTTGGCTTTAGGCTTAGTGGCTGTTTTACGTTTCGTGGCGGCTTTAGGCTTGCTAGGAGACGCTTTAGGTTTGCTAGCAACTTTGGCCTTAGCTTTACTCTTGTTATCGCTTTGCGCAAGCTCTGGCGCTTGATTGGACTCAGAAGTAAGCTCTTGAGTAGGTGCTTGAGCAGGCTCTGACGGCTCAGCCATAGAGTGAGTCGTGGCTTCAGCCTTAAGCTTAGATATCACATCGGCTCCCTCCGATGCGATGGTTTGCTCTTCGGCACTGACAGCAGTTTTAGTGATATCAGTTGAATTGTTTTTTTTCGCCTGCTTGTTAGCCTCACTAGCTTGCTGCTTTGCAGCCTTTGCTGCGGCCTTTTCAGTTTTCTTGGCCAGTAATCGTCGTAGCTTGACTCTGGCTTTACGCCTATCGAAGTCTGCGCGTTTGAAAGAGAGTGCCCGAGATAGCAACATGCCGATGAGGCCGGCAATTAACAGCATTATTTGTTGCTGCTCCATGTTGATATGATGAGCCTCTTTAATTTCATTAAAGAAGTACTTAGGCTCTAGACGTACCTCTACATAACCTAAATTCTTACCATCTTGAGACACGGCTTCAACATAGGGCGGGTACTGCTCCAAAATTGAGGCCAGCTCTTCAGAGTCGGGCTCTAGATCTTCATCGATGACGCTTTGAGCAAATGATAGTCTTACACCATCTTCGCTGAAGATACTGGCAGACATGACTTTAGGATCTAATACCAATGCTTGAGCTAACCACTGCAGTTGCTCATCATTCTCTAATTGAAGTGCAGGCGCGGCACCATAAGCCGTTTGTTGAACCAGCAATCTCGCCATCTTTTCTGTTTGGGACTTTAGAAGCTGCTGTCCTTGTAGTAGGCTAGTTTCCCACAGCTGATCGAGACCGATGAATAATGCGATCGCTATGATGATTTGTAATAGGCGACTTATTCGATGGCTCTTTTTTAGGCCTTTTAAATAGAACACTGAAACCCTTAATTTATTGTGTACTCACCTAATCATAATTGATTATGTCTGTGCTCGGTAGCTGGAGAGCTATAACTAATGGAAAGTTTGAGTCAATCGACTGTTTTTGCTTGGTTAACTACCGAAGGTAGCATGTCTTTTACTGCTGGGGAACAAAGTTGTTTCCGCCATATCGAGGCCGAATATCCTAGAGGTTTTTCTCGTTATCGGATTCTATTTTCCGAATTAGAAACCCCAAATACAGTGCAACTTATCAATGACGCTATAGAGAGTTGGCTTGGATCCCTCGATGTCAAACTGAGCCTAGCTCTGATTAAGCGCGATTGCGGTCTGAATTGCCTCGAGGTTTGCACATCAGAGGCTTTAAGCGCCGAGCAGATTGCAGCGATTAGTGAGACGACGTCTTTAGAGTTATTTGAGTTAGCAGTCGATGCGCCTCTGTTAAGCCAAGCGGGTCTATTGGTAATGGATATGGACTCAACTGCGATTGAAATTGAGTGTATCGATGAACTGGCCGAAATGGCGGGTGTAGGCGCAGCCGTGGCGGAAGTTACTGAGCTCGCAATGCAAGGCGAGCTCGATTTCGAGCAGAGCCTCAGGGCTCGCGTTGCTAAGCTTAAAGGTGCTAGCGCTGAAATTATCGATACCTTATGCGTCAAGTTGCCGCTAATGCCTGGTTTAAAGGAGATGATTGCCGAGCTGCAGAGCCATGGCTGGCGCACTGTGGTGGCTTCAGGCGGTTTTACACCGTTTGTGAACTCCCTTAAGCAGCAATTGGCGTTAGATGCTGCTTATGCGAATAAGCTCGATATTGACGACGGTAAACTACTCGGTACCGTCTCTGGAGAGGTCGTCGATGCTCAATATAAGGCCGATACTGTGCTTAAATGTGCCAAGCAGTGGCAGATACCAGTAGGGCAGAGGGTGGCGATAGGTGATGGCGCGAACGATATTCCGATGATCAATACTGCCGACTTTGGTATTGCTTACCATGCTAAGCCCAAATTGGCCCAGGCGGCGGATGTCAGCATCAATCGACTCAACCTTAAGGTGTTACCTTACCTATTTCAGCGCACTTAACGGGTAGATGGTGCTAGATATTAGACATTAGCTATCAAATCCGATCGTTAATACTAATTTTAGCGTTAACACTAATTTTAGCGTTAACACTAGGCGTTACGTTTTGAGGCTCATAGCAATTTTGTTATGAGCTTTTTTATGTTTAAAAGAGACAGCTATCATCTTGATCCCTTTGATTGATTTCAACCTTATCGCGTTTTAAGGCAGGTTCCGCCGACGGTATTGAACACTTTGTTAGAGTCTTTACTCTTGTTTTTAGGCTAGTATTTCAGTAGCTTAGTTAAAAAACAATAAGAGTGTTAGCCATTGAATATTCAGCAAAAATCCCTCTATATTCCCTACAACCATGGTCATCTGCATTTAAGGCAGATAACGCCAGTTCATGCTGACATGAGTAAACCGCCTGTGCTGATGCTGCATGGTGCCATGTCAAATGGGCGCGTGTTTTACAGTGATTCAGGCAAGGGGCTTGGCTGTTATTTGGCGGACTCGGGCGTGGTGGTGTATGTATTGGATACCCTTGGTCGAGGCCTGAGCGAGCCAAAACTCGCTCGTGGTTTTAAAGCCGGTCAAGGTGAAGTAATTCGAGAGCAGCTCCCCTTAATTCAGCAGTATATTTTATCGCTTCACCCTAAGGTTGAGCGGGTGCATTGGTGTGCTCACTCTTGGGGCGGGGTGTTAATGGCCAGTGCTATTGCACGTTACAGCAGCCTACAAGGAACGGTTGCCTCCTTGGTGACATTTGGTAGTAAGCGTCGCATCGAGGTCAAGTCGGTTAAGAAGTGGCTCAGTGTCGATCTTATTTGGAATAAGGTCGCACCGATAATCGCTTGGCGCAGTGGCTACCTGCCTGCCGATAAATTGAAAATAGGCATGGATAATGAGTCACGGGCATCATTACGCCAGAGTATCGATTGGGTACGAGGTAAGTGGATCGACAGTGATGACGGCTTCGATTATCAACAGGCGGCAAGTCGTGCCAATTGGCCTAAATCTTGGTTCATCGCGGCGAAAGGCGATACTGTGTTAGGTAATCCAAGTGATGTAAAGCGGATGATTGCTGAGTGTCAAATTAAGCAGGTTGATTATACCTTGTTGTCAAAAAAGCAGGGCTTTAAGCACGACTATGATCATGGCGGGATGCTCACCCACAAAGATGCGGTGAACGACCATTTCCCCCGAGTTAGAGACTGGTACCACAACTTTAATGGCTAGCCATTACCTTCGATAAACCTATTCAGACTTATGAGTGAGTAGTGGGGCAAGTTTGACGAGTTCAGCTAAGTTATTCACTCCTAGTTTCGTCATTAGTTTTGAGCGGTGAACTTCGATGGTTCTAATTGCCACGCACAGCTCATTTGCCATCTGTTTATTGGTGTTGCCTGCAATCACTAGCTGGAAAATCTGAGCTTCCCGTTCAGACAGGGTATCAATTAAGTCTTGGTTAGTGCGTTTTTGGTGTTGCTCAGTACTGTAAGCTAGCCCTTTGGCGATTGATTGCGATAGTAAGCTACCCTGAACCGGTTTTTGGAAGAAGTCAAAGGCGCCATTTTTAAAGGCATCCACAGCCATAGGCACATCGCCATGCCCGGTCAAGAAGATTACGGCCAGTGGGCTCTTAGCATCACTGAGTAGTTGCTGTACCTGAGGCCCGGTTAGCCCGGGCATACGCGCATCTAAAATCACGCATCCAGCCTGGCTTAAGTCGACCTCGGCCAAAAAGCGATCGCCACAGTTAAAGCTACTGAGCTTATAGCCATAGCCTTCCATCAGAAAGCCGATCGAGTCGATAATCGCCTCATCGTCATCAACGAGATAGACTGGCCCATTGAGCTGCTGTTGCACGAAGACCCCTTATGTTTATTGGTGTTTAGATGATAGATATCCCAGTTCGCCGCTTTAATCCAACAATAATCTATAAAGCATGAATTGCATCACGCTCTTAAATTCCAAGGCTAGCGTAAGCTATTGCTAAATAACATGACTCCACTTTTACCTGAGTGAGCGCTTAAAACTGATGTGTGATGGCTTTATTGGTAAATAACGAGTGGCGTTGATTTTTAAGGAACTTTAATTGTCTCGACTGTTGCTTTGTATATGTGTGCTTTTATTCTCATCGGTGGCTTGGTCTAAGCCACAGCAGTTCTACGTGGGCGTGTTAGCAAACTGGGGGCATCAGCAGGCCGTGGAGCGTTGGACGCCCATGATGGAGTATCTTAATGAGCAGGTGCCCAATGCCGAGTTTCATGTGTATCCGGGAAACTTTAAGGCGCTAAACCTAGCGATGGAGTTAGGGCAAATTCAGTTTATCATTACTAACCCAGGACAATATCTATACCTCTCTAATCAATATCCTCTGTCTTGGTTAGCGACGATGCGCTCTAAGCGCCATAACGGTACCACCTCGGCTATTGGCTCGGCGATAATTGTTAAGGCTGATAGTAACTATCGCACCCTGTATGACTT
Source organism: Shewanella sp. Isolate13 (assembly GCF_022398325.1). Taxonomy (GTDB): domain Bacteria; phylum Pseudomonadota; class Gammaproteobacteria; order Enterobacterales; family Shewanellaceae; genus Shewanella. Next base: position 113,586 of record NZ_JAKEVD010000003.1, on the reverse strand, counting down.
AAAAGGCAAGGTGGTAGCGGCGAGTGATCCTCATGCGCTGGGGGGCTATCAAGCAACCGTAGGCTTGATGCATGGTTTAGGTATGGATCCTGATACCTTTTTTGGTGAGACTAAGTTTTTAGGCTTCCCACTCGACCCTTTGCTCTATCAAGTGCGCGACGGCAATGTGGACGCGGCCATCACCCCCTTGTGTACCTTAGAGGATATGGTGGCGCGTGGGGTGCTTAAAAGTAGCGATTTTCGAGTGTTGAACCCGAGTCGCCCCGATGGGGTTGAGTGCCAATGCAGTACCACCCTGTATCCGAACTGGTCATTTGCTGCGACAGAGAGCGTTAGCACTGAACTGAGCAAGGAGATCACCCAAGCTTTACTCGATCTGCATTCGGATTCACCAGCGGCGATCGAGGCGCAACTTAAGGGCTGGACCTCTCCTATTAGTCAGCTTGCCGTGATCAAGTTATTTAAGGAGTTGCATGTTAAGTCTCCCGACAGTAGTCGCTGGGAGGCGGTGAAGAAATGGCTAGAGGAGAATCGTCACTGGGGGATCCTGTCTGTTTTAGTATTTATTGTCGCCACGCTTTATCACCTATGGATCGAGTATCGCTTCCACCAAAAGAGTAGCTCATTAATCGAGTCTGAGCGCCAACTGAAACAGCAAGCCGTGGCGCTTGAGCGTTTACAGAGTGCCTCTATTGTGGGAGAGATTGGTGCAGGCTTGGCCCATGAGATCAATCAGCCAATTGCAGCGATTACCAGTTATAGCGAAGGCGGTATCATGCGCTTGCAAGGAAAGCAGCAAGCCGATGTGGAGTCTTGCATCGAACTCTTAGAAAAAATCCATAAGCAATCGACTCGTGCAGGTGAGGTGGTACATCGTATTCGAGGCCTACTTAAGCGTCGTGAGGCGGTGATGGTCGATGTGAATATTCTTACCTTAGTCGAGGAGAGTATTTCACTATTAAGGCTTGAGTTAGCCAGACGAGAGATTCAGATTAATACCCAGATAAAAGGCGAGCCCTTCTTTATCACCGCTGACCGTGTTGGCCTACTGCAGGTACTAATAAACCTTATCAAGAATAGTTTAGATGCGATTGCCGACAGCGAGAATTCCCGCTCGGGGAAAATCCACATTGAGCTGGACTTTAAAGAGTCTCAGGTCAATGTGCGTATTAGCGATAATGGCCAAGGTTTAGCGATGGACTCCGATACGCTTATGGCGACCTTCTATACCACAAAGGTGGACGGTTTAGGTCTAGGACTCGCTATTTGTAAAGAGGTGATTAACGACCATGGTGGTCACTTCATGCTAAGCAACCGTGACGATGGCGTATCGGGCAGCGTAGCAATGCTGAGCTTGAAAAAGCGCGGCAGCGAGGCGCCAATCGAGGTGTAATTTAAGCATGATTACACTGTTTTTCTGACGAGGATGTGCGGCTATTTCGGCGCACATTTTGTATCGAAAACATGCTGCAGCCAGCAAAATGTTAACCTTTTTGTCTTTATGTGGTTTACCACAATTTACACCTTCACTTCGCTGTGTTGGTGCAAATTTGAACTGTGAATTGCTTCACAAACGCCGCGTTCTCACATCCGGTATGTGGTTTACCACAATATCCAATATCACTCTCCTCAATAACAATGATGAAAACCTTAGGAAATAAGTTGATTGTGTTCAGCAGTTAACTCAGGGCTTCATCTATAGCTCTCCTAAGGACAACTGTCATTGGGAGATTTATCATGAAACTAGATCGGCGAACCTTTATCAAAGGGGCCGGAGCCGGCACAGCGACTTGCGCATTAGCAACGCTGCCAGGCTCTTTAGCAGCCTTTGGGGATTCACAACTGCAAGGTAGCGCAGAGTCTGTCGCAAGTATTTGTGAGATGTGTTCGACTCGCTGCCCGATATCGGCACGTGTCGTCAACGGCAAGAACGTATCGATTCTCGGTAACAAAAATGCTAAGTCATTTGGTGGCGCCGTTTGTGCTCGTGGTGGTGCGGGTCATAGCCAGCTATATGATAAACAGCGAATCGTTAAGCCATTGAAGCGTGTTGGTGAGCGCGGTGAAGGCAACTGGCAAGAGATTGAGTGGGATGAAGCCTATGAGCTGATTGCGCAGAATCTTAATAAGATTAAAGCTGAGCATGGCGCAGAGACTGTCGCTTTCTCATCTAAATCAGGCTCACTATCGGGGCACCTTTTCCATTTAGCCAAGGCCTTTGGCAGTCCAAACACCTTTACTCACGCGTCGACCTGCCCAGGCAGTTATGTTATCGCTGCGAAAGCGATGTTTGGTGGCAAGATTAAGCGTGACTTAAGCAACTCTAAGTACATCATCAACTTCGGTCATAACCTCTATGAAGGCATTAATATGTCGGAAACCAGAGGCATGATGAATGCACAGATGGAGAAGGGCGCAAAGCTGGTGGTGTTCGAACCACGCTTCTCGATTGTGGCGGATAAGGCCGATGAGTGGTACGCGATTAAGCCGGGTACCGATGTTGCTGTCGCATTGGCGATATGTCATGTTTTGATTGAAGACGATTTATACGATAAAGCGTTCGTTGCCCAGTATGTTTCGGGATTCGAAGAGTTCGCTAAAGAAGTTAAAGTCTACACACCTGAGTGGGCCGAGTCTATCAGTGACGTGCCTGCCGAAGATATTCGCCGCATTACCCATGAATACGCTGCGGCGGCGCCACATGCCATGGTGGATTTTGGTCACCGTTCATCGTTTACCACCGAAGAGTTTGAGATGCGCCGTGCGCTATACGCTGCCAACGTATTGATTGGTAACATCGAGCGTAAAGGCGGCTTGTACTTTGGTAAGAAAGCCTCGAGCTATAACAAGTTTGCCGGTGAGCCAGTTGCGCCGACCCTCGCTAAGCCGGGTGTCGATGGCATGCCAAAAATTGATGCTAAGCGTATCGATATGGTGGATGAGCAGTATGCGTTAACTTGGTCTTCGGGGGGCATTTACCAGACGATTCTTGACTCTACACTGGACGCGACTCCTTATCAGCTACGTGCGTGGGTGATGAGCCGTACTAACCCTATGCAAACCATGACAGATAGAGCGCGTATCGTTAAAACCATGCAAAAGCTTGATTTTGTGGTGGCGTGTGACATCTATATCAGTGAGAGCGCGGCCTATGCCGACGTCTTCCTCCCTGAGTCTACCTACCTTGAGCGCGATGAAGAGATTGCCGATAAGTCGGGTAAGAATCCTGCCTACTATGTGCGTCAACGTGTGGTTGAAACCATTGGTGACACTAAGCCGAGCTGGTTAATTTGGAAAGAGCTTGCTGACAGACTCGGTCAAGGCCAGTACTTCCCTTGGGAGAACATGGAAACCTTGCAACTGTTCCAAGTACAGCGTGACTTTGACTTATTGAGAAAAATAAAAGAAGACGGCTATGTGAGCTTTGGTAAGCCGCTAATGCTGCGTGAGCGCGGCATGGTGAGAGACTTTGTGAATACTTACCCCAATGCTAAGGCTGTCGATGAAGATGGTACTTACGCCAGCCAGCTCAGCTTCAAAACCCCGACAGGCAAGATTGAGTTGAGTTCTGCCAAGGTCGAGAAAATGGCGCCGGGTCGTGGGGTCATTCGCTACCGCGAAGTGACGATGAAAAAGGCCGATGAGCTGTTTTTCATTCAGGGTAAGGTCGCCGTTCATACCAATGCTGGCACCCAGAACGTACCTATGTTGGCAAACCTGATGTCAGATAATGCGGTTTGGATCCACCCCATCACGGCGGGGCTATTGAAGATCGCCAATGGTGACAAGATCCGTGTCTATAACGATACCGGCAGTGAAGAAGGTCATGCCTTAGTGACCCCAGGTATTCGACCCGACACAGTATTTGCCTATATGGGCTGTGGTTCAAAGAACAAGGAACTCGCTCGTGCAACCGGTAAAGGTGTGCATTGCGGTAACTTACTTCCACATGTGACCTCTCCGGTAACGGGTATGAACTTGCATACCACCGGTGTCAAGATTGCCAAGATTTAATCGGAGTTAATTATGACTAAGCGTTATGTTCTCGTGCACGATGAAAATAAGTGCATTGGCTGCCAAGCGTGTAATGTGGCTTGCCGCAGTGAAAACAATGTGCCTGAGTCGGTGACTCGCATTCAGGTTAGAATCGAGGGGCCTTATGGCAACTTTCCGCACCTACATTTTAAGTATAACCGTGTCTCTTGTGAGCAGTGTGAGAACGCTCCTTGTGTCAAGGTTTGCCCTACGGGGGCGGCTTACGTTAATGATGATGGCATCGTCTCTATTAACGAGAAGAAGTGTGTAGGCTGCCTCTACTGTGTTGCGGCTTGCCCTTACAAGGTTCGATTCATTAACCCAGAAACACGGGTGCCAGATAAGTGTGACTTCTGTAAAGAAACGCGCCTAGCGCGCGGCGAAGAGCCTGCTTGTGTGACGGTTTGCCCAACTCAAGCACTGGTGTTTGGTGATGCCAATGATATGAGCTCCGAAGTGCGCAGAGTGTTAGATACAAAACCTAACTACCAACAGAAGGTAAACCTTGGCACCGAGCCTCGTGTCTACCGTATTCCTAGCCGTAAAGGAGGGATCAAAGCATGAATAATATCTGGGGCTCGATGGAGCAATACGATCCGGTAGTGTGGAACTGGATCATCGCGGTGTACTTGTTTATGGCGGGTCTGTCAGCAGGCTCTATGCTGGTGGCCATAGGCCTTAAATGGTACAAGCAGAGTCGTGGTCAGCCGACAGAAGGTTTGCCTGTCATTAAAGCTGCTGCGGTGATAGGCCCTGTGGCTATCTGTTTGGGGATGGCGCTGCTGGTGCTGGACTTGACGAAGCCATTTGAGTTTTATCATATCCTGCTCAACTACAACCTAACGTCAGTGATGGCATGGGGGGTAATTGCACTGCTGGTTTATATTCCGCTAGTGTTTGTGTTTGCGGCGTTGGTATTTGAAAAACAGGTTCTGCAATATGCCCCTTGGCTTGCGGGAACGCTGAAAGTCTGTCGTCAGCTAGAGAATAGCCTGAATAAGCTGATTTTTGGCTTAGGTCTGGGGGTTGGCGTATATACAGGTTTTCTGTTGTCGGCGATGATCAGTTACCCAATCCTGAACACTGCGGTATTACCAGCGCTGTTCTTGGCCTCTGCCTTGTCTGTGGGCTCTGCGGGTAACATCTTGGTGGCAACGCTGTTCTTCAGTAAGAAAGAGTCAGATTGTATCGAGCAGGTGCACCGTATCGAATATCCAGTGGCCTTTAACGAAGCACTCTGTCTCGTTCTGTTATTTGTCGGTCTTAATTTCTCGGGCCCTGCAGCTCAGGCGGCAACCGCTGCAATCACGACCGGCACTTGGGCCAGTGTATTTTGGCTTGGCGTGGTGGGCTTAGGCCTTGTGGTGCCAGTCCTTGCCAGTACATTAGCACCTAAAGCTTGGCGTCACACAAAGGGCTTTTTAATCACGGTTTCTTGTAGCACGATTCTCGGCGTACTCGCACTGAGGCACTTCGTGGTTTACGCAGGCCAGAGCTATATCAGTTAAGAGCTAAATACCTCGAGACTCTATTAAAGCCCGAACTTAAGTTTGGGCTTTTTTTTGCTCGCGATTCATGACTGATACTCAGTCGTTCAATCCTCAGTCATCTCTCTATTGTCATGTTCATTCGAGCTTGACTGAAATTGAAGCGGAAATTACAGAGATAGGATTATAGGATTATTGAGGTAGGGGGGATTGAGATAGGACTCATTGATAAAAGGGGAGAGCTTCGAGACGATGTTCTAGAGCCATGGTCAGCTTATTCACTCCACCAGCTGCCAGGCTCCCGTTTTACTACCGTAGGAAATGTCATCTAAAGTCGTTCTGTGTAGCGGTTGTGGGGGATTTGTCAGGTTAAACCTAAGGCATTAGAGCCTATGGACTAAGCTCAGGCCTGTGAAGCGGCTATCCAAGTCATCGTATTAAATTAGTCATCAATGCAAGATGCGTTGATGACTGAGTGGATTATTCAGGAGTTAAAGTCACGTTGGCGTATTTACCTAACCTGCCTGAGCGAAGCATAAGGATCGGTTTCGCTTTCCGGCAAAACAAAAGCCACCTTTATGAGGTGGCTTTTGGATGATAGAAATTTAACTAGGGTAGCGAGACTATTTTATGGTTTTCTTCATTATAGGTTGCGCCTTGGGCAGCACCGCCTCTTGAATGATCTCACTGACAATCGGTTTTCTTGCGCGTCTCTTCTTAATGATGAAGCTACTTAACAGACTAACAATGGCAATCGCCAGTGTTAAGAATGGTGCGATAATGAGTACCATGGTGACGACACGAGCAATGCTCTCTGGCAGGTAGGATAGGGCGTAACCAAAGCCAAGTAATAATGCGCACCAACTTACAGCACTTAACCAAGCAAAGTAGTGGAAGTTTGAGACTTTCTTGATATGTAGCCCCATCATTAATGGCAATAGAGGGCGTACAACAGGAATGAAGCGCGCGGTAAATAGAGCCAGCAGTCCATGTTTATTAAGTAGAGTATCAACCGTCTTCATACGGTTTTCGGGTACCGCATCGATCCAGCGCTGGATTTTAGGTAGCCTATGTAGCCATCGACCTTGAATGAATGCCACCCAGCTGCCAGTCGCGCCGGCAATGACTAAAGCGGCAAATACTGTTGGGAAGCTGATTATTCCTGCTGCGGCTAGGCTGCCTGAGAGGATAACAACGCTATCACAGGGCATGGGGGCCGCGGGAAGAAATGCACTTTCTAGCCAAATTAAGGTGAAAACGCAGACGTATATCATGGTTGCGCTACCAGGGCTCTGCAATGAAGCGAAGTCTTGTTGCCATAGGGCTGTAATGACTGAGACGAATGAATCTAGCATTGTTGGTGTTCCTAAAGGGGCATAGTTATCAAGGCGATGACTTAGTCCTGCTAAGCGTTGAAATCGTTGCTAGTCGTAGTGTTTATCCTACCTAGAGCATCTCCGATTTACGGACATAAATCGCCTTAGTTAGCACTATACCTCAGGAGTTATCGGCGCTAATTAACTATTCGCCTTCATTAATAAAAATACATCTTCAGTTCATCGTTAATTAATGAGTGGTTAAATATAAGCCAGCGGTCAAGGGGTTTGGCCGCACAAATGTGTCAAAACTCACTCCACCATTAAAGCTAGTTAATACCGCACTTATATATTGTAAAATGGCGTAAAATAGGCAAATAGCGCTATTTGCAATCATTGATAGCTATAGAGTCTCTCTTTAGCCTTAAAGGATCCCATGTCATCAGTTAAGAAAGGCTTAAAAGCCATAGCACTTCTTGAGGCCACTAAAGGCCTAATATCGGTATTAGTTGTTTTTGGGCTGCACAAACTAGCTGGGCAAGATATTCAGTTGGTGGTGGAAGAGTTACTGCGGCACTCTCATTTAAACCCTGCAAATCACTTAGTACAAGAGGTGATTACCGAGGCTGGGAAGGTGACGAAGGAAAATATTATGTTTGTGATAGCTGGAGCCTTGTTGTATGCCGCTATACGTTTTATCGAAGCCTATGGTCTGTGGCATAGCCTAGTGTGGACCGAATGGTTTGCATTACTCAGTGGCGGCATTTACCTCCCTTTTGAAGCCTATGAATTATTGACTAAGCCTAATCTGCTCACGGCTGCAGTGCTACTGATTAACCTAGCGGTTGTCGGCTATATGTATCGAGTGATAAAGCATCCGCCAGCGCCTCAGGTCTAGCTATATCAGGTTAAGCTACTCGACTTTAACTATCTCAGCTTTAGCCTGCTCAAGTGCAGGCTTCTTAAGCCTCGGGTGCGGGTGGTGCCCAAGTCACCGTTATTATCAGGGTACAGCAACTTTTCTGAGAGCGAGCGCTGCGTTAATCGTTAAGCTCAGGAAAGCGTAATAGCACCTCATGAGTGACATCCAGTAGCTCGCCAACGCCAATTATATTCCAAAGCTGTTCCTCTAGCTTCTTGGCTTTATGGGAGGAGTGGATCTGGATGTAGTCTCGTTCTTTGCGAATATAGTTTAAGTCGGGTTTGCCAGTCGCGCCGCGATAGACTCTCAGCGCCATGAATTCACCAAGGTTCTGGCTACGCTGGATAAAGCTCAATTGCTGCGAGCGTTCAGGTAGATCTTGCTCACCGATACAGCGTACTTTTATCTGTCCTTGGGACATACGTGAGATCTGCACATAGACTTCAAAATGGGATAAACCATGTTGTGGTTTCATTGTGCGAATTGGCGTGATGAAGTCACGCTTTAGTCTATCGTTATTTAACAGCGGCGCGAGATCATACTCAGTAGTGCTATCACGCTGAGATGCAAAAATATTGGCGATATGGTTTTGCTCGGTGCCTATGCCTAGGGTTGAGATATAGGCTGATTTTTCCGTGCGCTCTAGATAGTAAGGTAAAGAGGCGAGCTTACGCATAACGATGTTTTTCATGCCATCGGCTAGTTCTTTAACGTCTTGATTATTTTCGCTGAGTTTTTCTAGTTTTTCGCGGTTATGTTCAATTAACTGATTTAAGAACTCGACTCCCACATGAGGCGTATGACCTATTTGCGCCGCAAAGTGCAAGGTCACGCCATCTTTACGGGTGCGGATCAAGCGATAGGGCAGGGACTGCAGCGTACGCTTGCCTGCGATAGCTTGCAGCTTAGGGAAGCTAGTTAAAATTGGCTCAGCTTGATTGAACTTGACGGGACTTGAGAGGGTGAGCTTCATGCCGCGGCTGGAGATATCGTCTGTACTCGCTATGGTATGGATCTCGCCCTGGCTTAGCATCACGGCAGTTTTAAAGGCGAAGCGTGATTCGTTGCGTCGTTCGCTAAATTGCAGTGAAATCGGTTTTATGGCGTGTTGAGTTATTTTCTGTTGACCAAAAATTTTTAGTTCATTCACTCCAGCTTGAGACTCGCTAGCTAAATGAACCGCGCTCCAACTCTTATACTGCTCTGCAGCTTTCTCAGGGGTGATATCACTAAGCTGCAGCACATGACTAAATGCGCCAAGTTGTGCTTCAGTGAGCGCTGAGTAGCGCGCTTCATCCCCGGGTAGGATACTGGCCTTGTAGGATTGCTGATGGTCGATCACTTGCTTGGTGACTTTAAAAATGCGAAAGCTAGCCTTGCTAGAGGCAAAGTTGAGCAAAAGTGCCAGCAGGTTACGAGCCTTGAGCTCGGCTAAGCTAGCCGAGTAAAAGTAGAGCGCCCCTTGAGCTCTAAAAGTAAAGCTGAAGAACTGAGTGTGGGGACTATTGTCCTCAGAGTCGATGATGCACTTGATTCTAGCAGGAGTAAGAAAGGCACCTAGCTGACTAATATTATCTTCATCTTTAAAGTATTCACTGACACTTTGGTTATCACGACTCAGTAGCATATGACTCAGTGATAGTCTTACCTCGTCGGTATCACTCTCGCGGCCTGCGCCACTAACAAACAGTGGTAGGTGTGGCAAGTGCGGCAGGTAATGGCGCTCAAACCCCAGCCCTTTTGTCGTCACTAAGACATCATTGACATCGACCTTGTAGCGAAACTTATAACCGCGGATCAGTTTTTCTAGCATTTGAGCTAATGCTTCGCTGCCGGAAACTCGCTTTAACCTTAACCAACAGTATTCATGATTCTCTTCAGCATCGACAATTTGATAGTCGATACCCTGTTGCAGATCCTCATGGTAGTACCCCTCTCCAAGTTCCAATAGCTTGATACGAACGGGTATATGAGCCTGTAACCCCTGCTTTGTTGGAATACGGATCCTAGCGCCGCCAACGGAGAGATCGACCGTGATCCCCTTTAAGCTAAGATGCCCCTGAATCACACTGATCCGCATGCTGTAGTTCATACGCTCTTCGCTACGGGCAAAGTAACTGCCTAATACTACGGCCTTAGCAACAAACGGTGAGGCGTCAACGGCGACTTCATTCTGGCTAGATTGCCGTTGTTTTAGAATTCGACGTTTGTGAGCCTCAATTACCTGCTCGTATACACCTAAGGTATATTCATCGCGATAGAGGGCGAGAGCCTCTAAAAACCTTTCTTTAGCAGGAGCGTCTAGATAATGTTGCTGGCCTGCAAAAGTAAACTCCTCACAGTCGAGTTCGGTTTTATTGCGTAGATCGATCAGTCTTGTGCAGGCCGAAGCCAGTCTATTGAGCTCCATCTTGAGTAAAAAACGAGTTGAATTGGTTTCATCGGCAGTAAGTTGTTCGAATAGCTCCGAAAACTCAGGCTCCATTAATAGGGGTTTTAACTGTTCAATAAGAGCTTTATGCAATTCTAAAGTCATTAATCACTTCTTTTTGGGTGCTAAATAGAGCGACGGCTGATAGGATTTTATACCAATCAGTATAAAGATCTGAACGCTCAGCGAGAGTTTAGCGGTTCTGAGGCAAGGTCATTAAATGCTCCTGCTTGAATGACATTCACCACATCCATGTGGTTTGCAACGAGTGAAGAGCATAGTTATTCTACGGTTAAGCTCGTTAACACTGCATCAGAGGCGCTAAAACTCGCCATTTTGGAGCGTTTTTGGCTGCCTACTTCTGCGTTGAACAGCTTCACAAGGGAGTAACCATTCTTTCAGCTATTCGCTTTGAATTAGTTTGCCAAAAAGCGCTCTGAATAGATCAGCTTCTTATATTGATTGGTATTAGACATTTTTTAAGGGAGTATTCGCTTATTATCCCTACTTTAATTAGTATCGGCCAATATTGGCATTACTTTACCGATTTTATGTGATTTAGAAAGGGCTATGGCAAAGAACAAAACAGCTTACGTATGTAATGAATGCGGTCAGGATTTTCCTCGCTGGCAGGGGCAATGTAGTGCCTGTCAGGAGTGGAACACCATTAGTGAACTGAAGATCTCGACGGTTAAACCCGCTCGTGCTTCGGTTTCTGGTTACGCGGGCTCTGTGGGCGGCGGCTCAAAAAAACTAAACGAGATTGAAGAGTTTGAAGCTCAAAAGATGCTCACGGGGATTGGCGAGCTTGACCGCGTCCTGTGTGGCGGATTGACCACGGGATCGGTGAATATTATTTCAGGGGATCCAGGGGCGGGTAAAACCACGATTCTATCTGATCTCGTCTCTCGCATGTCGCAGTTGATGCCATCACTTTATTGTACTGCCGAAGAGTCGCTGTCTCAGTTTAAAAACCGAGTCAATCGCCTTAAGTTAGATTGTAATGAAGACAACCTCTACTTGATGGCTGAAACCAGTGTTGAAGCCATTATCGCCGAGCTAGAAGAGAAGAAGATTAAGTTTGCGGTAATCGATTCGATTCAGGCGGTAGTGACCGATTTAGCTAACGGTAGCCCAGGCTCGCCATCACAGGTTAAAGGCAGTGCTCAGGCATTAACTCAGTATTGTAAGCAAAACAATGTGACCATGTTTTTAGTGGCTCACGTTAATAAGAATAATGAAACTGCCGGGCCACAAACGCTTATTCATATTGTCGACTGTTTAACCCACATTGAGTGTAACGATGGTCAGGTGCGTACCCTTAGGGCGAATAAGAACCGTTTTGGCGATGTCGATACCGTGGGTATATTTAAGATGACAGAGCGCGGCATGATAAGTGTCGATAATCCGAGTGAAATCTTTCTGTCGGGCTCAACTACCGAGTCACCGGGAGCCGCAATCACCTGTATCCGTAAGGGCAATCGTAATCTACTGCTTGAGATCCAGTGTTTAACCACTGAAACCGAAGCGGAGTTTCCTCAGCGTGTTTGTGTGGGCTTAAATATGAACCGGATCAAGATGCTGACCGGTATCTTGCGTAAGCACACTAAGACCAAAATCTTCCACGATACCTACTTTAACTTGGTGGGTGGCCTTAAGATTGATGAGTCTGAAACTTGTATCGATCTAGCCTTGGTGACGGCGCTGCTCAGTAGCTTGAATGACTTTGTGGTACCGAGAACCACCTGCATCATGGGCGAGCTGAGTTTAAACGGTGACGTTCGCCCAATCGACAGTGGCGTGCCGCGAGTCAGGGAGGCGATTCAGCATGGCTTCACCGAGATTTTTATTCCCTATCGAAATTATCATAAGTCGATGGAAGGCTCAGGCGCGAAGATTATTCCGGTGAAGACGATTCATGAGTTGTTAGAGTTAATCAACTAGCGATTCATCAGCAACAAAAGCGCCGCAAAAATTGCGGCGCTTTTATCTGACGCTACCCGTTATCGCAGTAGAGTTGTCTGCTATTGGGAGTTGGAATTTAAGTTAGAGTCTGAGCTAGCGCAGCTATCGGGCTTGAATAACCGCTCTAACTCTCTATCGAGTAGGGTGGCATCGCCTAAGTTAAGTTCCAGTAGTCTGCGAAGGTGACTAATACTCTCAACATCGATGTGCTGGCAAGCTAGGCCCAGCTGTTGATTTTCCCTGTGTACTAACTTTGTTAGCATCGAGACCTTAAATTCAGGCTCCTGAAGGCTGAACTCTAGTGTCAGTTCGCTGCCACAAAAGCTAAAGTCTTGAGGGAGTTCGACTAAGGCGCCATTAAGGCTAATATCCAATAGCTTGGTTGCCCAGCAGCTATCGTGGCTGATTAACTGGGCATCCGTTGCAAATATTATCCGCGAAAATAATCGTCTGTCATCCATATCTAACCGTGATCCCTACAGCGTGTGACTGCTATGCTTGTATCATTATCTTATGGCAATCATAGCTAAGTGACTATGTTTGTACAAATTTCCAGCGGATAAATTGGCCTTAGATAGTAAGTTGGAACAGTTAAGCGGTCTGCTCATCAAAGCGCTGAGCCCGTTTATGAGGTATTAGGCTGCGGGTTAATATCAGCAGTGTGACAACTTGATATACGATCCCTGACCAAGAGCTTAGGTAGACGGAAAGCGTTAAGTTAAGTAGGTTGCTTATCATTATCGCCGAGCGCAACTTCGCACCACTTGAGTAGAAGAGGGCAAAGCTCATCAGCACGGCGCTTGCCACAGCGCACCATTCGCTCCAATGCTCGGCAAATATCCATCCCTGTAGAAGGGCAATACTCGAAAATAGAGCAGGCAAGCCCCTTTGATGGCTGCGGGTTCGACATGTCGCGAAACGTAAAAGATTAAGCAGCTGATTAAACATGCCTAAGCTGCTGCCAAGCAGACCTAAGTGAACGGCAGTCAGGCTTGAAGCAATCAGGTTACCAGAGAGTAATTGTCGATCATTCTTCTGAGAGTTGGCCCACCAACCGACAGCCATCGAGATAAAGCCTAAGGCTTGCGCCCATAATAACGCGTGATGTGATAATTCAAACACTAAACTGCAAAACCTAAAAACAGGAAAAAACGGCTTGGTATTGTCGTTTTTTTGAACGGGAAAGCTGTGATCGTAAGCGTTTTACCCGGTTTTAATTATTCACATTTTGCTGGAGTTGTGAGCCAGCTCTCGCTATATCAGGGTTGTCTAAATTAATTTGCTTAGTGAGAGGCGAGTCGACAGTCACAGCCATCCCTTTAAAACCCGCTGCCAACATTGATATACAAAGCGGTGTCTTCTGGACCGCGAGCAACATCGACTCCCATATGTAAGCCGTAACGCCGTGCTATGGTGTACCTAAAGCCCGCACCATAAGCATTTTGCATCTCGCTGTCCCACATATCGCTGCTACTCTTGCCTGTGACTCCAGTTCCTGCAAAAGAGAGTAACATCCAGCGAGGGGTTAGCTTCCACATGATTTGAACTTCGCCTGAGCCGACGTTTTGACCCTGATAGCGATTTTTGGGGATGCCACGTAGATGGATAAAAGGATAGGTGAAAATCGGCAGGCGGCCGTTGCTGTCTATGGTTTGATAATGCAGCTTCAAGCCTAGTGTAAGGCTGTTTGATAGTGGCCAATAGTTCAGCCCCTTAACATTAAGTGTTTGGTAGTTGTAATCACTGCCGAGATCTTTACTAAACCAATCGTATTCGAGCAGGTAATTGTAGCCGCTGGTGGGCATGAAGAAGTTGTTTAAGCTATCGTATTCGGCAATGGCGCCAATCGAGGAGATCTTAGGGGTTCTGTTGATAATATCTGCGAGCCTATCTGCAAGTTCAGGTGGGATATTTTCAAATTCACGGCGACTGCTTAAGTCTAGGCTGACATATTTTTGTGATACCCCAAGAAACAGAGGGCTTTCATCGATACGAAATTGCAGCTTCTGAATAACACCCAAGCCCTGCATATTCATGTCTAACGACAAGTCTTGGGCAAAGTCTCTCTGGCTGTAAAAGCTCATGTTGATATCGCCATAACCGCCACCGACAAGGTAGCGAATGCTGTCTTCTGCCCAGGTTTGCCTGTGACCTGCAAATGCCATCTTAGTGCCGTTATCTGTTGCGCCAAGGCCAACGACTGAGATCCCCGGCGTTAATAGCTGTGCGCCGCCATCGATTGAGTGAGTGGCAAGCTCTTTACGTGCCTGTTGCTGCTGGGCACTTTCATGTAAAAACATTCCCATAACGGCAATGCCGTTACCCACCGCAGGTTCGGTGATAATCGTTGGGACGGGTAAAAAACCATAGGCGTTTTCTGCAAGGTATTGCCCAGCATCAAAGTAGCCATCGATAGGATCRAAAAATTCAACCGCCGCGAAAGCATCAAATGCTAGAGAGCCTATGATAGCGGCAAGGCTAATGTTGGCTATTTTGTTGATGAGCATATTGTTTTTCTTATTATCGATGTTTTGCGTATAGTATAAGTTAAAGTATAAAAAGAACAATAAAGCAACAAGTCGATAACCAAATCATCAGTGCAGATGGCGATACCCTATGAAATGCGTTTGCCACCTTTGCGGATGAGCCTGAATAACGGTTTCAATTTGTAGACGATTCGGCCATCATAGCCACATATCAAGGTGTACCAAGCGTTGGTGGTAGGAATATCAGATGGTTAGCAGAAGTAAGCCTCTTAAGCTATTTTCAGCAATAGTGTTCACTATAGCGAGCTGGCAATTATTAGCTAAGGATGCCACAGCACAAGGTCGCGAAGCGACACCCATCTTGGGGAGTACGGGAGTTGTTAAAGGGCCCCTAGGGCAAACAGTATCGAGTTCTGATTTACCTATATCGCCCCAAGTGGTGAAGTATTACCAGCAGGACTCCCGCTTCAACTACCGTATTGCACTGCTTAACTTAGTGTTAGAGAAAACCGCTGCGAAGTATGGCCTCGCCAAACTGGAGCCTCTAGAGCAGGTGGTCAGCCAGAGTCGCGGTTTGGTGATGTTGCAAGATAACCAGATAGATGTGGTTTTTCTCGCGACAACCAAGCAGCGGGAGCAAAGCTTCTTACCAGTAAAAATTCCAATTATGCGTGGGATCTTAGGCTTACGAATACTGCTTATCCATAGAGATAACATTGAGCGTTTCGCCGCTGTGGCGAACTCTGCAACAGATAGTTTCGGGCAATTTAAGCAGCTTGAGGCTGGCTTTGTATTTCATTGGGCGGATTTGGCTATCTTAGAAAGTAATCATATTCCAGTGCAGAAGCAGCCTAACTATGAAAACTTATTTGCTATGCTCAATGCCAAACGCTTTGATTACTTTCCCCGTGGTGTTAATGAAGCCTGGCGGGAACTTGCCGAACATTCAAAAGCCTTTCCAGATCTGGTTATCGATAAACATATCGCGCTGCAATATGAATACCCTGTGTATTTTTTCGTGAATAACAACAACGGCGCACTGGCAAAGCGTATTGAGGAGGGGCTACATATGGCACTAGCAGATGGCTCTTTTAAGCGGTTATTCTTAAAGCACCATAAAGCGCAGATAAAGCAAGCACAATTGCCCCAACGCAAACTCTTCTACTTAGATAACCCAACGCTGCCGGCAGGTACTCCAGCGATAGATAAAAGCTGGTGGCTGCAGTAGATGTTTGCTCATTTGAGTCGTTAACTTCATGGGGATGTTTAAATGTTAGCGCTTATTCACCTTGAGTTCTGTTAAACTCTACGGCTGTTTAGATTGTGATTTATGTATCAAGTTAAGGAATGCCAGCGTGTCATTTTCATCACTCCCCTTAGGTGACAAACTTCAACGCGTGATTGCACAAAAGGGCTACCAGCAGCCGACAGCGATTCAAGCTGAGGCTATCCCGGCTATTTTAGCTGGCCAAGATATTATGGCTAGCGCACAAACCGGAACCGGTAAAACCGCGGCGTTTACCTTGCCATTATTGCAACGCTTGCTCGATAAGGCGGTTGATACCTCTTTACCCAATAAGCAGCCCTCGGCACTGATCTTAGCCCCAACGCGAGAATTGGCTGTACAGGTTAATGCCAACGTCGGTCAATATGCGGCGAATAGCGATATTTCGAGTGTGGTGATCTATGGTGGCGTGAGTATCGATGCCCAGGCGACAAAGCTTAAGGCTGGTTGTGACATAGTGGTGGCGACACCGGGTCGCTTATTGGATCACCTTCGTCGCGGCTCATTGAACCTATCGAGCATCGACTACTTAGTCTTCGATGAAGCAGACCGCATGCTAGACATGGGCTTTATGGATGAAATTAGTGCGATCTTAAAACAGCTGCCAGCTAAGCGGCAGACTTTGCTGTTCTCGGCGACTTTTAGCTCAGCGATTTACGATTTAAGTAAGAAACTTCTGCATAAGCCTGCACGCATAGAAGTCGATAAGGCCAATAGTGCGGCAGAGAGTGTCGAACAGATAGTCTATGCGGTTGATAGCGATCGTAAGACCGAGCTACTCTGTCATTTAATTAACAAGCATGACTGGCATCAAGTGCTTATCTTTAGCCGCAAAAAACAGACCGCAGACAGTATCGCGCAGAAGATGTTAGCAGCAGGGATTGAGACTAAGGCGTTTCATGGTGACTTAGGCCAAGGTGCCCGCGAGCAGGTACTAAACGACTTTAAGCTGGGCAAGATCAAAGCGCTGGTGGCGACCGATGTCGCGGCCAGAGGGCTGGATATTGTTGAGCTTAAATATGTGGTCAACTACGAGATCCCTTTTGTTGCCGAAGACTACATTCATCGTATCGGCCGTACGGGAAGAGCAGGCAGTGTCGGTAAGGCGGTAACCCTCTATAGTGAAGATGATGCCTTGCTGCTGGAAGAAGTTGAGACGGTACTGGATAAGCGCTTAGCGCCGCAGTGGCTTGCAGGCTTTGAACCCGATCTGACTAAAATGGAGCCCGTTAGCCGCAAAAATAGCAAATCAGCTCAGCGTCAAAGAGCAAAGAAACGCGCCTTGGGGGGCGGTAAACGTCGCCGTTAAGTAATAGGTATTAGTAAATAAAGCAGTGCTTAGGCACTGCTTTTTGCGTTTTATAGCGACCAAGGAGAGTTATTGCCAAGTTAATGGACATTTTTATTGATACTAATCAAAAATATTCTTGGTTAACTATTTCCGCCGTCTCGATTGCTGTAAACTCCGCGCCAACAAAGGCTGTGTTGGTAAGAGTAAATTTTACCAGGCATATTGCTCGCAGGTCACCTGTGTCGTTTTTTGGCATAAGTGGATCTCTCACCCGATATTTTAGTCGGGGCTCTACCTGCCATAGCCTAGTCGCCAACTGAACCCAGTTGGTTTGCCTAATATTTAAGAGATCAAAAGGTTAAAACTATGAAGTCTGAACAGACTCTGCCAAACTCTGCAACTCCTAGCGATTCTATTCTGGATCGTTACTTCAATATTTCAGCCCGTGGAAGTACCTTAAGACGTGAAGTTATTGCGGGCTTTACGACGTTCCTAGCCATGGTGTATTCGGTGATTGTTGTGCCAAATATGTTGGGCGCTGCCGGATTTGATACTGGCGCAGTATTTATTGCGACCTGTTTAATCGCGGCCTTTGGTTCGCTACTGATGGGCTTGTGGGCTAACTTGCCAATGGCAATAGGCTGCGCGATTTCACTTACGGCATTCACCGCATTTAGTATGGTGCTTGGGCAGGGGATCTCTATTCCGGTGACCTTGGGCGCTATTTTCTTAATGGGCGTAGTGTTCACGCTTGTGAGCGTTACTGGCGTTCGTCAGTGGGTACTAACCAACTTACCAAAGGGTATTGCTCACGGTACAGGTATTGGTATCGGTCTATTCCTATTACTGATCGCGACTAACAGCGTGCAGTTAATTGTGGCCAATGACACCGGCCTGCCTGTGGCCCTCGGTGATATTCATAGCCTACCTGTGATTGCGACTATCATTGGCCTTGCGGCGACTATCGGACTTGAACGTCGCGGCATGCCTGGTGGCATCTTATTGGTCATCATCGCGCTATCTGTATTCGGGTTAGTATTCGACCCTGCGGTTAAGTTCCAAGGCTTTTTTGCTCTGCCTGATCTAATGTCTGATAAGTCACTTATCGGTCAGCTCGATATCATGGGCGCATTGAACCCTGTGGTACTGCCTATCGTATTGGCATTGGTGATGACGGCTATCTTCGATGCAACCGGCACGATCCGCGCGGTAGCGGGCCAAGCCGACCTGCTTGATAAGAATGACAACATTATCGACGGTGGTAAGGCTTTAACCTCAGACTCTGTGAGTAGCATCTTTGCTGGCGCGGTAGGTGGTGCTCCGGCCGCCGTTTATATCGAGTCTGCGGCAGGTACGGCAGCGGGTGGTAAGACGGGTCTAACGGCAACGATAGTCGGTGTGTTATTCCTGCTAATGATGTTCTTAGCGCCACTTAGCTACCTAGTTCCAGCTTACGCAACTGCGCCTGCATTGATGTATGTGGGTCTACTGATGCTAAGCAATGTCACTAAGCTTGATTTTGACGATAAAGTCGATGCGATGGCGGGCTTGACCTGTGCGGTATTTATCATTCTAAGCTGTAATATCGTGACGGGTATTATGTTGGGCTTTGTGACCTTAGTGATTGGTCGTCTATGCAGCGGCGAATGGCGTAAGCTTAAGCCTGGTGTGCTGGCCATTACCATAGGTTTAGTGGTGTTCTACATGGGCGGCTGGGCAATTTAATCACCATCGCCTTAGCGTTAGCCATACGATATAAAAGCCAGTCCTCAGTGACTGGCTTTTTTGTCTGCGTTTATTAACCATTAGTCTTGAGTCGATTTGTGAGGTATTCACCGGTTGCACGCTTATCACTGAGGCTTGGATTGCGGTGCTTTAGTTACTCTTTTGGTGAAGCGAGTTAGGGCGGTCTGTTGGTTTCGACTGCTAGAACAATACGGCCTAGGGATAACGCGTACTAGGGGATTAAACGTCGAGTTTGTAGGGCGCCGTGAAAGAAGCTATGAAACTGGAAATAGAGAAGGGATGTGCACTGTCACGCTAGCCTAGACGCAAAGCGGCTAGACTCAAGCTGACTAAACTCAAAGCTGGCTTGGCAATGTTGCTGAGCATGAGTCGAGAGTAGCCTGAACGAGGCATAGGTGAAAAGGTTAATGCGATGGATTTAAAAGATAAAAAAAGCCAGTCACAATAGCGACTGGCTTAGTTAAAACCGTGACCCGATTTGAGGCGGTTTAGAAGATTAGATGCGCAACACCTGCGATAACTGGAAGCGTTACGAGTGTTCTTAGGATGAAGATAACGAACAGCTCAAGGAAGTTAACCGGGATCTTACTACCAATCAGTAGTGCGCCCACTTCGCTCATATAGATAAGCTGAGTCACAGACAAGGTCGCGATGATAAAGCGAGTCATATCTGATTCGATAGAGCTTGCTAGGATTGCCGGAATAAACATATCCGCATAGCCAACCATAATTGTCTTAGAGGCCGCAGCAGCTTCCGGAACTTGTAATAGCTCTAGTAGCGGGATAAAAGGCATGCCTAAGTATTCAAAGATTGGAGTGAACTCGGCAATCATTAGCGCGATAGTACCGATACCCATTACTACAGGGATCACGCCAAAAATCATATCGACCACGTTCTTCATGCCATCAACGAGGGTGTGCTTAACACCGCCTGCTTGCGAAGCCTTGGCTAGCGCCTGATGTAGACCCCATGAGAATACACCGTGACCCGCTGGAATGGTTTCATCGTCAGCGTGGCGAGGCGTTTCATCGACATAAAGATCTTTCTTCCAAGACAGAGGTGGCAGTTTAGGAACGACGATCGCCGCAACTAAACCGGCAAGGCACACGGTCAAGTAGAAAGGCACGAAAAGATGCTCTAGTTGAACCTGAGAAATCACCACTAGCGAGAAGGTAATCGATACCGCAGAGAAGGTGGTACCGATAACGGCTGCTTCTCTTTGAGTGTAGAAGCGAGCCTCGTACTGCTTGCTGGTCATCAAAATACCGACACTACCGTCACCTAACCATGAGGCCATACAGTCGATTGCGCTACGACCCGGTAGGTTAAAGATAGGGCGCATCACTTTAGTCAGCATGGTACCTAGCAGTTCAAGTAGACCGAAGTTCAGCAGTAGCGGCAGTAACATACCCGCGAATAAAAAGACTGAAAATAGTACAGGTAGTAGATCGTTGAGTACTAATGCGCCTGTGCTACCTGAACGGATAGCTTCAGGGCCAACATCGAAGAATGTCAAAGCGATAAAAATTGCACCCAATATACGCACGACTAGCCAGATAGGGCTTACGTTAAAGAGGGAGTTAAAAAAACGATTCTCAACAATCAATTTTGGCTGTAATAGCTTTGTCACTAGCGAAGCGAAAGCGGTGAAGATAACAATCGCTGTTACGATACCGACGAGTACGCCGCTTAAAAGGTTTTGTAAGCCTTTGGAGATGATTGCGATAGGGATCGTCAGTGCATCTTGATAGCTGATTGGCATCATAAACAGCAGCAGACCAATCAAAGATGGCACGATGAACGTGAGTATTGTTTTTATATTATGGGTTTGTTTTTCTGACACTTTCTCTACACCCTAAATAGCGAGTTTTTGCTTAATGTGACGATAAATAGACGTCTATGCATCAACAGAAATATTATTGAATATCCATTCAACTGTTAGTCGGCGAGGTCGTCGCCTTAAAACATCGAAACAAAACGATTCAGCAATTCAATAGTGATATTCACTACTGCCGAATAGTTATTAGCTCAATATGATTATTTATATTGTATCGGAAGTTTGCAAAAAAGCACAAAACTTTTTTCGGTTAAATCTTTTTTAAAACAGATGTTTATTAATGTTGCGTGTGAGTTGTTTAACTGTGTGGTTTTTTAGCCGTCAACTTTATATCGTGACGGCTAAATGGGGTTTTAAAGAGGAATTAACTAAATGTTTTTCTCAAAGATTTTGCTTTTTCAGCATTACGCTTTAACTCTTTCACCGAGTCCTCTACCAAGTTTACTGCGCATAGATTTTCACTTGAGGCTTGGCTAATTTTGTTGATATTTTGATTAATTTCGGTCACCACTAAGGTTTGTTGCTCTGCCGCAACCGCGTTTTGAATAGCTAATTCTTGAATGTTTTTCATCGATTGGTAGATGGTATCTACTTTTTTAACGGAGATTTCGGCATCTTCACTGCATAATAATGCTTGAGACTTACTCTGCTCCATCTGCTTTGACCATAGGGTCAGCATAGAGAACATTTTATCGACACTCTTAGATATGCTGGTGGTCGATTGTTGTGTGCGACTCGACAGGGCACGGACTTCATCGGCGACTACGGCAAACCCCCGCCCTTGTTCACCTGCTCGGGCGGCTTCGATGGCGGCATTAAGCGCAAGTAAGTTGGTTTGCTCGGCAATAGAGTCTATTTCAGACATTGCACTTGCGACCCGTTCAGCCTCTTTATTGAGCAGCTGCGCATTAGCTGCCGCCTGAGTAACAGAATCAGATAGTTGGTGGATGTCGATGGCATTTTGTTGCATCTTTTCGCGGCTGTCGTGGCAAAACTGATAGTTGTCTTGAATGCTGTCAGAGGTGGATTGAGTGTTCTTCGCGACTTCGCAGATGGTGCTCCCCATCTCTTCGGTAGCACTCGCTATCTGTTCTATCTGTTGTTTCTCTATCTCTAAGCCCACATGAGTTTGCTCTGTCGCCGCAATTAACTGGCTGGCAATATCTTCGATATGTTGGGCATTATCTTGAGAGCGTCCGAGTACCCCTTGAAGTTTGGCGTCCTTCATCATCAATTGAAAATCCAACAGTGATGAGGTGTCGCGACCACAATAGATAAAGCGGCTAATAGAGTCATATTCTAACTTCATCTTCATCAGTTTTGCTGGTACACGAAAGGCTTCATCGTAGAAGATGGCAAGGTTGGCTCCCATTAGAATGATACCCGCAATAATAATCCCCCAGCCCCAGATTGTCCCAGCGATCAACAATCCAGTGCTAGCACAGACTGCCGAGAGCAGTCGCTTATTGGTTAGACTTATGGGGTCGTTAATCGACTTTCCTTGGCTGAGTCGCTGATAGATTTGGGCTGCTTTGCTGGTCAGTCGCTCACTGGCTGCGACTCGAACCGATTGATAACCGATGAGTTCGCCTTTCTCAAACAGTGGCGACACAAAGGCATCGACCCAATAGTATTTGCCATCTTTACGGCGGTTTTTCACCACGCCACGCCAAGAAAGCCCCTGCTGCAATTTGCCCCACATCTCTTCGAAGACCGCCTTAGGCATGTCGGGATGGCGCACAAGGTTGTGGTTATGGCCGATCAGCTCTGCCTGTTCAAAGCCAGAGATCTCAATAAACCTTTGGTTAACGTAGGTGATTACCCCGCGTTTGTCTGTGGTGGATATGAGTTGGTCGTTAGGGTTTAACTTAACTTCTTGGTTAATCACGTTTGTTATTTTGTTTGTCATAATTATTCCATGTGACCGCAAAAGCATAGCGCAAGTATCGCAATGTATTAACACGGCGGTATAGGATATAACATTAATACGAGTGTTTAAATTGTGAAGGAGGATTTTTAATGTCTGTTTATCATGAGGAATTTTGTTGACTGAATTTAGTTAAGGTTTTGGGTTTATTCTCTTTTTCTTCTATGTTTTTTAGATTGTTTTTAGCAAAAAACTTGAATTTCTATGGCGCAGATTATAAAAATAACAGTTAGATTACATACTCCTGTTGTAACTGTTTGTTAAAACTCTGAGCTATGCCTCTTTACCATTAGCCGATTCGATATACATTAATATACGTTAATAAAGTGATTTAATAGGGAACTATGCTCGTCAAGAAATACAGTAAAGTTTCAAGGTTAGCATTCAGATTTGGCATGCTTGGTATTTTTGGACAAGTACTGGGGCTGGTGTTATCGGTGCTAATGTTTGAACAGTTTGATGGTAAAAACTTTAGTTTTTTGAGCAATACGCTGAGCGAGTTGGGAAGCTATGGTCACTCCTATTTTGCGGTGATCGTTAATGGTGGGCTGTTTTTCGGTGGGCTTTGTGTGGTGCTGTTTTGCTTACTTAGTCTCCAGCTTAATGCCTCTCCTTGGAGCTATGCTTTTTATGTGAGCCTAGGATTAACCTATCTTGCTTTTGCCGCAACGGGACTGTTTCCTATTAATGTGTATCACCTGCATATTATCGCGATTAAATACTTCTTTATTTTTGGTTGCGTCAGTTTACTACTTTATGGCTTGCAGCAGCTGACTGTCACTGAGGCGCGAGGGACAACCTTGACCTATATTTTTGCCTTGTTTGCCTTCGTTTTTATGACCTCTTTTCTATTACTGCCTTTACTTGAATTGGGCTTTACTGTGGGGGACAGCGCTTTTTACGATGAGATGTTAGCGCAGCCGTCTAGAGCGGAGATCTGGTGGCCAGCCATCATTCAATGGGCTAGCCTAGTCACGTTTCTATTTTGGACGGCTTTAGTGATAAAAACTAAAGCCGTTGACCTTAGTTAGTGAAAAGGTAAGAAATATACAAACGCTCTTAAACACAATAAGCGCCAGAGCGCTTATTGTGTTATCGATTATCTACTTATCAAAGTGAAGCACGGTGCGGATACTCTTACCCGCGTGCAAGAGATCGAATGCGTCGTTAACTTGATCGAGTCCCATAGTGTGGGTGATAAAGTCATTTAATTTGAACTCACCCGCCATGTAACGTTCAACGTATTGCGGTAATTCAGAGCGGCCCTTGACGCCACCGAATGCACTACCTTTCCATACTCGACCCGTTACCAGCTGGAATGGACGAGTTGAGATCTCTTGTCCTGCTCCTGCAACGCCTATGATGACCGACTCCCCCCAACCTTTATGACAGCACTCAAGTGCGCTACGCATGACGTGTACGTTACCGATACACTCGAACGAGTAATCCACGCCACCATCTGTGAGTTCAACAATGACTTCTTGAATGGGCTTATCGTAGTCTTTTGGGTTGATACAATCAGTCGCACCTAACTTACGAGCTAGTTCAAACTTGCTTTCATTGATATCGATAGCAATGATGCGTGAGGCTTTAGCCATCACTGCACCAATAATGGCGGATAAACCTATGCCGCCCATACCGAATATCGCAACAGTTGAGCCTTCCTCAACTTTAGCGGTATTCATTACAGCCCCCATACCGGTTGTTACACCGCAGCCTAATAAACAGACTTCTTCAAGCGGGGCTGCAGGGTTCACTTTCGCTAATGAGATCTCTGGTAGTACGGTGTACTCAGAGAAAGTCGAGGTGCCCATGTAATGGAAGATAGGTTGACCATCTTTAGAGAAGCGTGTAGTGCCGTCAGGCATTAAACCTTTACCTTGAGTTTCACGGATTTTCTGACAAAGGTTAGTCTTACCAGACTTGCAGTACTTACATTCACCGCACTCAGGTGTATAAAGTGGGATCACATGATCACCCACTTTAACGCTAGTTACCCCTTCACCGATAGATTCAACTATCCCGCCGCCTTCGTGGCCAAGAATACAAGGGAAAATACCTTCTGGATCATCACCTGAAAGGGTGAAGGCATCGGTGTGGCAAACACCTGTCGCTATCATTTTTATACGTACTTCGCCCTTTTGAGGCGGCATAACATCTACGATCTCCATAGAGAGTGGTTCGCCAACAGCCCAAGCAACTGCGGCTTTTGATTTGATAGTTTTTGCTGTCATCTTATATTCCTACTTTAAATGAATTTAGCAGTACGGCTTACCACCGTATTTAGTGTGAAAGATTATAACTAATTCCTCAGTGTCGATAATCTCCGTGAAATGCAAATAACTTTTACCTCACGGTAATAATGAGGCGTTTATTTGAGCTGAGGACAAGTCGACGGCTAAAGCCTCTACTATGCATAGTCCACAATAAGCAGAGTGGCTAATATTTGTTCTTTTTGAGCAGTGGTTCTTGGCTCTTATCTCTTCGCTTTTATCAAAGATGGTCAGCTCGCTAAGTGACTAAAGCCATATGTCTAAAGCTGCCAATAACAGCGCTTAAACGGGCTTAATATAGTGCCCATTTTGGCGTACAGCTTAAGCGTTTGATCGACAGTCAATATGAAAGGGGCGTTAAAATCCTTTAAATTCAGTTTGATAACGCTTTTTCACCCGCATGACTATTACTGTCTAGTAAAGGTGATTTGCTTTTTAGCCTAATTGTTCCTGACGTGATGATAACTATAATGAGCGCCATCTAAAGCCTGGCACTGGATCATACCGAACGTATTTCCCTTGAGTCCTAAGGCGATTGTTAAATTATGTCTGCATCTATCGATGCGCAGAGGAAGTTATTATGTCTCGTATTGTTATTGTTGGTGGCGGCGCTGCAGGGCTTGAAATCGCAAGTCTTCTAGGTCGTAGTGTGAACAGCCAAGATGAAGTGATTTTAGTTGAGGGGGAAACCCACCACTATTGGAAGCCTCGTTTCCATGAGATCGCGGCGGGAACCTTTGACAGTGATCTCGATAGCCTGTGCTATTTCACTCACGGCGCAAAAAATGGCTATATGCATTATCAGGCATGGATGATGGATATCAACCGCGCAACCAAGAAGCTTTCGGTCCGTAAACCAAACGGTGACATGGATACACTGGAATACGACTACTTAATTATTGCCATCGGTGCCATTAGCAACGACTTTGCTACCCAAGGTGCAAAGGAGCACTGCTTGTTCCTAGACACCCCAGAGCAAGCTCGGGATAGCTGGCATCAAATCAGTAGCCTGTTACGCTCAGGCCTGAGCCGTACTATCAATATCGTCGGCGCAGGCGCGACGGGTCTAGAGCTTGCGGCAGAGCTTGCCAAAGTTAGCGAGGAGTTAAGCCGCAACCCTTATGCCGCAAAACTTAATATCAACCTGATTGAAGCGGCCGATAGAGTATTACCAAACGGTCCGGTGAAGATGTCAGAGCAAGCATTACTCAGGCTGGAAAAGTATCAGGTTAATGTAATGCTCAACACCCGCATTGCAAGTGTTGAAGCTGATCGCATGACAACCAGTGACGGCCAAGTGTTAAATGCCGATGTGCAGTTTTGGGCGGCAGGGATCAAAGCGCCGGATTGGCTGAGAGAGATTGGCGGGCTACAGAGTAATTCACTTAACCAACTGGTTGTGGAACAAACGCTGGTTACTACGTTCGATTCATCGATTTTTGCACTGGGGGATTGCGCTGCGATTCCACAAGCTGACGGTAGTCAGGTGCCGCCTAAAGCTCAGGCTGCTAACCGAGCGGCGGTACATTTAGCTAAGAGTCTGGTGGCCCATCTAAATGGTAAAGAGTTGAAGCCTTTCGTCTACAACGATGGTGGCATGGTGGTCGCTATTGGACATAACTTTGCCATTAGTACCATGATGAACGACAGATTGATCTTGAAGGGGCGACTCGTGCGTCGTCTCTACGATACGATTTTTCGTCTGCATCAAAAAACCGTGAGCGGTTATCTAGCCATGTCGCGTTTGATTATTTTTAAGCGATTAAAATGTTTATTTAAACCAGCTTAATCATCGAGTAACACCCAACAAAAAAGCCCGCTTACCTATTGATAAGCGAGCTTTTCTTATAAAGCGGGTTATTGGGTAAGCTGGCTAAGGAGTGCTACATAGTTTAATGGCACGGGATGTTTAGCTACAAGCTACTTGGTTAAATCCGGCTGTCTGGTGCCAATAACCGTTACAAGATTGGGTTTTATCGCTGCTTGGTTGCTGAAGAATGTGTTCAGCAATCTCTATACTCTGCAGGCTATTTGGTGACACTCTAAAGTAGTCGACTCCCATCAGCTTCATCTGCTCAACTTCATTGGAGAGATCAATTAAGCTTGCCGATTGGGTTTGAATACCGTTTAGTCTGAGCAGAGGTTGATCATCCATGGTTTGGGCGAGCAATCCTTTAGAATGGGATAAGCACACGATCTGGCAATCGTCTTTTTGCAGTCCCTGTTGCCTAGCGGTAAAGCAGCGTGCAGAGTGAGCCAGTGGCAAGTAGCCATGACCAAAGACTTCCACTTCAAAAGGGATAGGCTGTTCTGTTTCAATAACGCTGGTTAACCACTCTTTAGAAAGCTCGACTGGCATAACGAAGCGCTGCATACCCCATTGGTGCAGTTTCTTTAGTGTGGCGAAGTTATAGTTATTCACAGTTGGGCCGCAGACAAAGGGTAGGTTACGCTCTTTTGCCGCTTGCACCGCGCCCATGTCATTGGCTTCAATCATAAACTCGCCATTATCGACATGCTTTTTCAACTCATTATATTCAGATGGCGCTTCTAGCAGCGCAAGAGTGGAAAGCACGACATTTTTTCCAGACTCTCTTAGCATCTGGGCGAGGGCAAAATAATCTGAAAACTTAAGCTGGCGTCGACGACTACATACGGTTTCGCCTAAGTAAATCAAAGGAATATTGCTCTGGGCAGCCTGCTTATAAAAAGCGTTAACTTTTTCTTTTTCCCAGCAATACTGCAGTGGTCCGAGTGACGTTTTCATTATTATTCCTTATTGCCAGTTACGCTCATAAGCGCCAAGAGTCGTAGTTTGTCCCTCTGAGACCTTTGCTAGTGCCTGATCCCAAGCCTGCTGCGTTTGATATTTTTCTGGTGCAGACATGTAGCTGTCGATAGCAGCGCGCCACACTTTAGTGACCTGCTCAACATAAGCAGGGCTTCGTTGGCGCCCCTCAATTTTAAGCGATACCACATTGGCCTTGGCAAGCTCGGGTAGCAAGCTCAAGGTATTGAGGCTGGTTGGTGATTCGAGAATATGACTTGGACTCGTGTTCTCATCTGTGGTGTAACGACCCTTACATACCACTGGGTAGCCCATCTGCTCATCTAAGCCAGATTTATCGATCAACACATCGTTTAGCAGCGTTAGACGGTCACTGCCGACCTCTTGCCAACGTACGTGTTTAGCTGGCGAGCATGACCCCCCCGTGTTAGGCGATTGTCCGGTGACATAAGAAGAGAGATGGCAACGGCCTTCGGCCATAATACATAGGCTACCAAAGGCGAAAACTTCCAAATCGACAGGGGTGACCTTGGCAAGATCGCGCACTTGCTTCATCGATAGCACACGCGGTAGTACTGCGCGCTCAATATTAAACTCCTCCTTATACAGCGTCAGCGCACCTAAGTTAGTGGCACTGGCCTGTACCGATAGGTGTAAGGGGAGGTGAGGATAACGACTGTGAGCGTAATCAAGTAATGACAGGTCGGCCATGATTAACGCATCGACACCGGTATCGGCTGCAAGATCGATCGCCTGATACCAGCGACTCTCTTCGCCTGGTTTGGGGAAGGTATTGATGGTTAGAAAGACTTTTTTGCCGCATTTTTTTGTGTATTCAGCAGCTTGTTGTAACTTTTTAGGGGTAAAGTTTAACCCTGCAAATGAGCGCGCATTGGTATCGTCTTTTAGACCCAAGTAGACCGCATCGGCTCCTGCATTGAGAGCGGTTTTCAAAGAAGCGAGATTTCCCGCGGGGCACAGCAGTTCCATATGGATGCTCCAAAAAGAATGAAACAGGAGTTTAAAAGGGAATGAAGATCAAATTTTTGATGTAAAACAGGTTTGTGATCATAAAATCTAGGTAATATTCCTTTCTTTGCCACATTTTGGACACATTTCTACATGCAAGGTTTTCCTCCTCATAAGTTAGCGCAACAAATACTCGAAATAGGACCTAAAGTCCTTGCTCGCCCATTAGCCATTGTGCCTTTCGCGATGAAGGCGGAGCTGCTAAAGCGCATCTTAGGCTTGTTACTTGCGGAGCAAGCAGAAGACGATGAGTTGAGTTTTTTAGAAGGCCGCTGGGTTGCGATTAACATTGAAGACTTAGGGTTAACCTTCGAAGTTACTTTTGATGAGTGCTGGCATGTACGACCGCTGCATGGTGCAGAGGTGACCTTTACCGCTCAGTCTAAAGAGTTGTTATTAATCGCAGCGGCGAAAGAAGATCCGGATACACTGTTTTTCCAGCGTAAGCTTTGCATCGAAGGCGACACTGAGCTTGGGCTTGAGGTCAAAAACTTGCTGTTAAGTGTCGAGTTTGATGCCATGCCTGCTGCCATTAGAGTGACAATTGAAAAGTTGGCAGAGACGCTACAAACCTTGCAAGCGAAAGCTCAGCCGAGTTTTGCGTAACTCATTGTCTAAGCATAGCAATTAGGAAGACGGTTTAACCATTTAGGTTAAACCGTATCTCCCAAGTTAAAGGCTAAGGCTCTAGGTTAAAGTCGGCATCGACCTCAAAGGTTAAACGTTCATTGGTCACAGGGTGATTGAGTACCAACCTTTGAGCATGAAGGTGTAATCGATTGGCCTTACTTCCATAGAGATCATCGCCAATAATCGGTAGATGTAAGCCATCATGATGAGCACAATGCACTCGCAGTTGATGGGTTCTTCCTGTGTGGGGATAGAGATACAGCATGGTGTGTTTCTCGCTGCGAGATTTTACCTGCCACACAGTATGGGCATGCTTACCATGCTCATAACACACTAACTGCCGCGGCCTGTCGTCTAAGTCGACTCTAAGCGGTAAGCTAATTTCCCCTTGTTCTCCTTGTACCACACCTGCAACTTGCGCCAGATAACGCTTTTCCACTGTCCGCGCGATAAACTGCTGTGCCAGTGACTTATTGGCATCGCGAGTTAGCGCAATCACCATTAAGCCCGAGGTCGACATATCCAATCTGTGAACGATGAGTGGGCCGGTCGCCTGAGGAAACATCGATTTCATTCGAGCATAAACTGAATCTGTCACACTCTTACCCGGTACAGAGAGAAACTCGGCAGGTTTATTGATCACCGCCATCACCTCATCTTGATATAAAATCTCGATAGATTTGCCTTCGGCGGGATTGCTCAGCAATGGGTTCGGATCCATCTCAACACCTTCGAGCATGTGGCTCAAAATAGGTTGGCATTTACCCTGACATGAACCGTAGAAGTTCTTATGTTGCTTGATTTCAGACTTAGGCGACGCGCCCCACCAAAACTCAGCCATTGCCAAGGGGGTAAAGCCTTGGCTAAATGCAAATTGCAGCAGTTTAGGCGCAGCGCACTCTCCAGCCCCCGCAGGCGGCTGTTGGTTTGGGGCAGAGTTAAAGATCTCGTTGAGATCTTTAAACTCACCAGCAGGGTTTAAGAATCGATACTGGGCAAACAATTTTTTTTGCAATTGATTAGAGAGTTGAGCTCGCTTAGCCTTAATTTCTGCAATTTCACTGAGTAGGTGTTCTAGCTGTAGCGACACCTCGGCACATCGATTATCCCACTCTTGCTTTGCCGCTTTTAGCTGAAATTTCTCAGCCACACTCTCTTTACCTAGTGCAATATTCAGCTCGCTAAGCAATGCAGGGTTTTGTTCTGCTTCTGCAAGAGCTCGGCGCGATTTGCGAGCCTTACGGTTTTCAATAATTTGCGCACGAATCGCCTCTAGTTCGCTATCGGCTTGACTGCGTAACTCGGTGAGCATTACTGTTAAGGCCTCAATTTCAGGCCGTTGTTCCAAGGCTTGGAGTTGCTCTGTCAATTGATTGAGCGTTAACGTCCCCGCTTGAAAGAAACTTCCCTGAGTGAGCATATCGAATACCGGCGGCACAAAACCATTGATTAGGTTTTGCTCGGCGAGTTTGCCGGAAAACGCCGCCAAATAGCCAAGTTCACCGTTTGAACTTCGAACCAGCAATACCCCAAACATCTTGCCAATGGCACCGCTTTTATTGTCGACAGTATTGTCTAAACCAAAGTTATGCTGCCAGTCATTCTGGGTGCTCAAATAGCTTTGCAGCTCTTTGGCGGCCAACAAACATAGCGGGTGTGGCTCGTAATAAAAGGGAAAGGTAAAGCGCTTTGGCAGCTCATAACTATCGATAGCAGACTTGAAACGGGTAAAGCAGTGCTGAGCAGAGTACATGGGCATCTAACATCTATTTGGGAAGGATAAACGAGCGCTAAACAAAACTGGATTAACGGAAATCAACCTAATTAAATTAAGTTCGCACGGCGATAATGCGCGCAATTTTACGTTGTCACGTCGACGAAGTCATTAGTCGGAGAGCGTAAAATAGCGCTATCGTTTTATGGCTTGGCACAAAACAAAAATGGAGCCATCTGGCTCCATTTTTATCATCTAGGCGCCGATTAAACTGGTTTACCTGTGATGATATGATATTTAACTAACAGCTCGTCTTCAGACTCTTTGTGGTCAGGGTCAACTGCGATGCAATCGATAGGGCATACTGAGATACAGGTAGGCTTGTCATAATGACCAACGCATTCTGTGCATAGTACTGGATCGATCTCATAGATCTCTTCCCCCATAGTAATGGCCTGATTAGGGCACTCGGGTTCACACATGTCGCAGTTGATACAGCTGTCGTCGATTAATAATGCCATTGAATTAGCGTGCCTATTAAATGTACTAGAACCCCGTTTCACGGAGTCATCAGAAAGTGATACAGGCTAATTATACCATACAAAGGGCTGCAGACTAGGCTAGTGGCCAGATGAAGCCAGACTATTATCATGCAGCGAGTATGCTTTTAGTCGCGGTTTGGAGCTTAGCAGGATGAAGCGCGGCTTAGCTGATGATATAGACAGGCATTCTATATTGATTTATAACTAAAAAATAATCATTAAGGGGAAGCTATGTCGCCTGATTCTCGCTCGGATCCTAATCATGAAGCAATACCGCTTATTCAGCGACAAGATGTGGTATTTTTTGCGAGTTTGCTCAGAGGGTTAGACGGCAGTATTTATCCTATGTTGCAGCAGGCAAAAGTCCCCGTTGATCTCTATTCTAATGAGAGTGGCTATGACTATCTTCCTGAGAATACGGTTAAAAATCTTATTCAAACTCTGGGCGAAAAGCTCGAACCTCAAGAATTTATTCAACTGATCCAAAGTGCATGTAAAAATATCTATATTCCCCAATTTATTAGGCGATTGACTCAAAAGGACTCATTGAAAGCGGCTTTAGATGAGTTTACTGAGCAATTAAAGATTAATATGACCCACACTCAGGTCTATACCCAATTCACTGGTGGTAGGTGGTGGTTGGTGCGGGAAAAAGAGGGGGTGGATAAAGCTTGGTTCTCCCATGCAGAGTTATTCTCTGCGATATTTATTTGTGAGTTGTTATCAGCGCTAACAAACAATAAGTGGCGACCTGAGCAAGTGGGGGTTCAATCCGCCAATGACGCAGTGTTTTCTCGATTACCCCAGCTGAGTCGAGCGCAGTTTTTCAGCAATAGGCCAGTAACGGCTTTTTCTATTGCAGAAAGTCTAATGAAGGCGCCCGTTACTCATCCCTATATTTCAACAGCAGATCAGGTCGCAGCAGAGCCGAGACAGAGTTGCTTTCTCGGTACTTTTAAGTTGGCTATCCAACCTTAC
This sequence comes from Shewanella sp. Isolate13, assembly GCF_022398325.1. Lineage (GTDB taxonomy): Bacteria > Pseudomonadota > Gammaproteobacteria > Enterobacterales > Shewanellaceae > Shewanella. Next base: position 80,903 of record NZ_JAKEVD010000003.1, on the reverse strand, counting down.
TTGTCGATGGGCAAATTGCCGATTAAGACCGCTGCGCAAATTTTAAATTTAAATGTGAGAACCTTGCAGCGTCGCTTAGCAAAAGAGCAAGTTCAATATGGCGCTGTGATAGAAGAAATGGTGCTTGAGCAAACCTTAGACTTATTAAAGTGCCCCTCACTAAAGATCACCTCAATCGCGATTAGAATGGGTTACTCGGACGCGGCTCATTTTACCCGGGCTTTCAAACGGCAAATGAACATGACCCCCAGTCAGTTTCGGCAGCAGTTCAACTAGCATTAATCACTGTGCAACAACTTAGCTACCCTATATTCACCCGATGTCATCAAGTGGCTATAATATCAACTTGAATTGGGTCACAATTTCATCTAGATTACGCAGTGTTAGCGGTAAGTTGTTGATATGTAATATCTGTAACTGCTAATGCTGTAACGCTTTTCAAAGTATGGAATGTTACGCGAGGTGAAAACTCACCAAGCATGGATAACTTGAGGTGCCCGAATGAAATACCGAACGTTGAAGATGTCTGTTGTTGCTGTTTCTTGCTCACTAGCTTTTTCTGTTAGCGCAGAGTCGACTCTGTTTACCAATGTAAACGTGTTTGACGGTAAAAAAGATGAGCTACTAAAAAACTATCAAGTATTAGTGGTAGATAACAAGATCAGTAAAGTATCTAGCGAAGCGATTTCTGTGCAAGATGCAACAGTGATTGATGGCAAAGGTATGACATTAATGCCTGGGTTGATTGAAGGCCATGGTCACTTACAAATGAATGGCACCTCTTTACCGGATATTGAAAATAACCGTAACTGGGAAGAGTTGGCCGCACGTTCTGCGGCGCGGGCAAAGTCGGCATTGATGTCAGGCTTTACCACTTGGCGTGATGCGGGTGGTATGGGCGCAGGCCTTAAGAAAACCATAGATAGCGGCGAGCTAGTGGGTCCGCGAATTTATCCGTCTGGCGCATTTATTGGCCCAACGGGCTCCCATGCGGATTTTCGCAATTTTACGACGCCTAATGAGACTTTTTATGGCCACAACTCTTCTGGCGGCCGCCTTGGTATGAGCTGCACTGCAGACAGTATTGGCGATATTAAAGCCTGTGCTCGTCAAAACTACATGCAAGGTGCAACACAGATTAAGTTAATGTCCAGTGGTGGCGTGGCGTCATCATTTGACCCTTGGCAGCTCAATGCCTATTCGCTTGAGGAGCTGCAAGCTGCGGTCGAAGTGGCCAATGCCTACGGCTCTTATGCCATGTCACATGCTTACAGTAAGGTCTCGCTGCTGCGCAACTTAGAGGCAGGTGTGAAAACTCTTGAGCACGCCTTTATGTTCGATAAAGACGTTTATAGAGCAATGAAGAAAAATGATGCCTATATGACCACCAATATGACCGCGTTTTCGCCTTACTTAGGTGAAATCGAAGCGATTAACTCCAACCCCGCTTCTGCGCGAAAAGCTAAAACAGCGCAAGCTGCTTTTGGTGACTACATAGACAATGTCAATAAGTATCAGCCTAAGCTAGGCTTCCACGTAGATTGTGTCGGCGGCGTTGCCGCTTGTGAGCAGCAAGCTGACCACTCTATTTACCTCAGTGGCAAGTTCTTCGGTAACCACTACACCTTGATTTCGATGACATCGGTCAATGGTGAAATCGTTAAGTTGGCAGGCGAAGTGTTAGACCCTTACTTTGAGGGTAAGCTTGGGGTTGTCGAAGAGGGCGCATATGCGGATCTGTTGCTTGTTGATGGTAACCCACTAGAAGATCTCACGGTAATTGGTGCTAACGAGAAATGGTTTGATGCCCCTAAGCGTGATGGAATAGAGCCGATGAAGATCATCATGAAAGACGGTGTGATTTATAAAAATACTTTGTAAGTTGACGGGGTTGTCTTAAGGATAAAGGCAAGCCATCTAGCTTGCCTTTTTATCAACAGCCTTTTACTTACAAGCTATTACCTACGGCTGTTATCACTATGCGGGCTCTACAAGCGGGTTTGAACAACCTGTGTGAAGGGCTAATGCTAAAGCCGCTATCACTCTTATCTGTAAAAGCTTATGTGAGAAATCAATTGTTTTAGAGGGCGCGATGAAGAAAGTATTATTAATGTTGTTGAGCTTATCTTTTGCGGTTCATGCTGACTCTGAAATGGCTAATGGACAGCCGTTAGATAGACAAGCACTCGATCTGCAAACAATAGAGGTGCAAGCATTAGATTGGCAGGTGCTGGCGCCAACTATTAATGAGCAAGATGTTAGCTTGCCTGAAGTGACGGAAAGTCAAAAAAGATTACTTGCTACTGTTATTCAACTGCAAGATAGCGCAAAAGCAGTTGATATAGAAAACGCCGTTAAAGCACGCCAACGTTTACTAGATGAAGGTGTCGATGTAGATGCTGCGCTCGATGCTAGAGCACGCTATATGTCGCTGGCTCAGCGAAGAGCCGAGAGCTTGAATAGCGAGGTTAATGGTAAGCATGTCAGCATGTCAGGCTTTGTGGTGCCGACAAAGTTTAACGGCGTCAAAGCGACAGAGTTTCTGTTACTGCCTTATGCGGGGGCTTGTATTCATATGCCGCCTCCAGCGGCAAACCAAATTGTGAAATTGAGCTATCCTCCGGGGTTTGAAGTTGAGAATGTGCAGTTTCCAGTGACAGTGCGCGGCACGATTAACGCAGGTAAGCAAACTGAGCTAGTGCAATTGGTTGACGGCAAAATGAATGTCACTATGGGTTACGCCATGGATGCACTAACGATTGAGAAATATTACACAGATACGATGGAAGCGACACAGCAGCGAGATCACAAAGAGCATCATAAAGGGCATGCTCACTAACTAATTGATACACATGGAATGAAGGCGTGTTAACAAGGAAATCTTTATGAATACAATGCGTTTAGCTGTTTTAATCGGAGCAAGTCTTGCTGGTGGTAGTTTGTTTAGCTTTACTAGTTATGCCAGTACTAGCTTTGGTAGCCCTAATACCGTTGATAACACCATCAAAGATAACACGCGTAAGAAAGAGTCTTGGCGTGAAAACCTAGCAAGTGAACATAACCTGACTTTGGGATTGGATTATCAAGCGCTTGGCTTGTCGGCAAGTTCTCCTACTGAAGGTGGGGATGATAACTCGGCTGCTGGAGTGGCTCGATTTTATGGTTCTTGGAACCTGACTGGATTAGAGAGTGGCAATGTGGGGGGATTAGTGTGGAAAGTTGAGCATAGACATGCTTATAGCGATACCGCGCCTAAAGCCTATTCATTTATTGAGCCTGGGCTTGGGTACATCGGCATGATTGGGCCTGCATATAGCGACCAAGGTGGGCGACTCACCAACCTTTATTGGAAGCAGCAATTTAATCAAGGTAAAACCGCGTTAATGGCGGGTTACTTAGATACCTCAGATTATGTCGATACTTACGCGTTAGCGAGTCCTTGGACAGGGTTTACCAATCTGGCTTTTAGCACTGGTGCGGGCGCAATAGGTTTACCCGACGACGGAGTTTTAGGTTTGGCTGTTGGCCATATGCTTGATGACAATTTTTATATTATTGCCGGGGCTGCCGACGCGAAAGGGCGCTCAGATAAACCAAGTGACGGCTTTGAGACCTTGTTTAACGATCATAAGCTGTTTACCACGTTTGAGTTTGGCTGGACGGCATCTCAAGAGCATATCTATACCGACAATATCCACCTTACCTTGTGGCATATGGACGGTGGTACTCAACATAATCTCACTCAGCCAAGTGAAAGTGGTCAAGGGGTTAACTTCTCCGCCAGCTTCTTTATTACGCCGCAAATGATGCCTTTTATTCGCGGAGGGTTTTCTGAAGGTGATGTGGCGCTATACGATAAATCGTTAACATTGGGTGTGGGTTACTTTGGTTTAGGTCGCGAGAAAAATAACTTAGGTTTTGCGATTAACTTCAGTGAGGTTAATGAGAACTTAGGCAAGGCCTATGGCGTTACTGACGACAAGCAATTTACCTCAGAGCTTTATTACAACATGAGTCTGGGTGAGTTTGTGCAGTTAACCCCTAATATTCAATATATTGATAACCCCGCTATCTCAACAGAAAAAAATACCTGGGTGCTTGGGTTAAGGGCGAGAGTGACTTTCTAACAAGCTTATAGTTAACCAGCTTAAACTGATTCAACCTAAACTAAAAAGGCCTCTAGAATAGAGGCCTTTGTTAATTTGTAACCTTTGTTTTTAGAACGTTTGAATCGCTCTAAAATACAATTTAACTCACTTAAGCTGTAGGCTGATGTGGATTACGGGTATCTTGGCCTTGTGGCAAGTTACGCAATAACACGGCTTTGTCTAGCTCAACACCTGCAGGGACGTCTAGGAATACAAAGTGTCCTGAACCTAGACCAGCCTCAACACTTTCACCTTTGCGGTTAATTAGGCTATCAACTTTGATTGTTAGGTTACCTTGAGGTGTCATCACCTCAACGCTGTCGCCAACAAGGAACTTGTTCTTCACATCAACTTCAGCAAAACCTGCTTCATTACGAACGCCAGTGAACTCGCCCACAAACTGTTGCGTATCGCTGATTGAGTAACCGTAATCGTAATTTTGGTATTCATCATGTACGTGACGACGTAGGAAGCCTTCGGTGTAGCCCCTGTGTGCTAGACCTTCTAGGTTATGCATCAAGGTACGGTCAAAGTCTTTACCCGCGACTGCATCTTCAATCGCTTGGCGATAAAGCTGCGCGGTACGTGCAACATAATAGAAAGACTTAGTACGACCTTCAATTTTAAGTGAGTCGACGCCCATCTTGGTTAAGCGCTCTACGTGTTGAATCGCACGTAGGTCTTTTGAGTTCATGATGTAAGTACCATGCTCATCTTCAAACGCTGGCATATATTCGCCTGGACGTCCCGCTTCTTGAAGCAGTACGATTTGGTCTGAAGGTTGACCCGCGCCTAATGTTGGTGTCTCAATCTGTACTTCAGGGTTAACGGCAACCACATCGCCGCTCTCTGTTTGCTTGGCTTCATGGACATCGTACTTCCAGCGGCAAGCATTGGTACAAGTACCTTGGTTAGGATCACGCTTGTTGATATAACCAGATAATAAGCAGCGACCAGAATAGGCCATACAAAGTGCCCCGTGAACAAATACTTCTAGCTCGATATCTGGGCAGCGCTGACGTATTTCTTCGATTTCATCAAGAGATAGCTCGCGAGAAAGAATGACGCGTTTGATACCTTGAGATTCCCAAAACTTAACCGACGCCCAGTTGATGGCGTTTGCTTGAACCGACAAGTGCACCACTTGATCGGGAAACGCTTCACGTACCATCATGATAAGACCAGGGTCTGACATGATTAACGCGTCAGGCTGCATAGCAACCACAGGCTCCATATCTTTGATATAGGTTTTCAGTTTCGCGTTGTGCGGTGCAATATTGCTGACCACATAGAGCTTTTTATTCAGGCTGTGGGCTTCTTTAATACCAGCAGCCAGATTCTCCATTTTAAAGTCGTTATTACGTACGCGAAGACTATATCTTGGCTGGCCGGCATAAACTGCATCGGCGCCATAGGCAAAGGCGTAACGCATATTTTTTAACGTACCGGCGGGGGATAATAGCTCTGGTTTAAACATAATAGCTTCTCTGTTAACGGATAAGGGCTCGACAATCGGCCGCGCATTTTACTGAATGCGGGTGTGCTAATGCAAGAAAGTCAGCCGTATATAATAAGTGGATTCAGGTCGATCTGAGTCGTTTATTATAAAGTCTTGTGATCTCGTTATCAATTTTTAAGCGATTTGACGCTAATCGTGGCACTTGGTTAAGTATTAGCCCTTTAATAACATTTTGAACACACGCTTAAAGCGTTCTGCTGATATACTCAATTCGCTGCAAATTAATACGAATAGTAAGGGAGTCGGGATGTCTACAGAGCATCAAGTATTAGTTGGTTTGTTGAAAAAGTTAAAATCAGACGCCTTAGTCTTACCTACCTTGCCAGAGGTAGCGATGCGGGTGCAGGAGGTGGTTGGCCGAGACGATGCCAGCCTCAAAGATGTGGCGATGATCATTGGTCAAGACGCGGCAATTTCAGCTCGGGTGATCCGCATCGCTAATAGTGCCCTATACAGCCGCGGGATCCCAGCCGATAACCTTAACGCTGCAATTAACCGTATCGGTTTGATGCAGATAAAGTCGATTGCGACCTCGATAGCGATGGAGCAACTCTTCATCTCGACCAATCAGATGGTGTGGCAGGTGATGGATGAGGTGTGGAACTCTTCAATCGATGTCACCTCGGCTGCATGTGCCATGTTACAGCTATATAATGAGACCCACCCGGGAAGTAACCTTAATTATGACACCATGACACTTGCTGGCCTTGTGCATAATATCGGGGCATTACCAGTGTTGACCGAGGCTGAGGCGCAGCCGGAATTATTCGATAGCATAGAGTTATTGCGTAGTTTGGTTAAAAAGTTGCAGGGGCCGCTAGGCCGTGCAGTATTGAGCAGCTGGGAGTTTTCGCCAGATGTGATGGAAGTGGTCGAACGCTGGGCCGATCTTACTTATAGTGCGGAGCGAGTTACATACTTGGATTTCATTCGAGCTGCGGCTTTTTATACGGGCGAGCTGAAAGCGGGTGCAGATTTAGAGCAAAGAATGGCGGTATTTATTGAGCGCGGCTTACCTGTATCGACCGAAGAGTTAACCAGCGAGAAATTTTTAGAGAACTATCAATCTATTAAGGCTAGTTACGAATAAGTGAGCCCACTAATATAGTGCTAGTGAGCAAAGGTAAACTATAGTGTGTGGTGGCGCTGATGCAGCTAGGCGCTATAGTTTATAACAGAATAAGTTGAGTTTTTAGAACGGATAAAGTACTCATATATGGACAGTTTTAGGATGATTTCCGCTGTGTGTTTATTACTGCTCATTTTGTTAGTATGGGTACTGTGGCAACACCATAGACTGCGTAATCAAGTTAATAAGCTGTTTGACAACCTCTCCCTTAAAGATATCAAACTCTCCTCTAGTCAGGCCTCTTTAGCCGCTAAATTGGCTGGTTTACATGAGTTAATCACAGGGCTCTATACCCAGAGTCGACAAACTGAACGCGATAAACTCACCGAGCTTGATAATCGTTTAAGTATGAAGCGTAAGATGGCAGCCATGATGCCGTTAGATAAAGGGAGTTTGGTGCTACTCGACATTTATCGTTTTCGCTACGTGAATGACCTATTTGGTTTTAACTTTGGTGATGAGTTGCTTAAGCAGATAGCCGCCAGAGTGAGAAGCCTTGCTCCCGAAAGTTCGCTGATTGCCAGGATGAATGAAGATGAGTTTCTTATCTATTTCACCAGTGCAATGACGGAGTCGCAACTAAAGTTGCTTATCGATAAATTACAGCTTCCCTATGACATTTTTGGGAGTATCATCACCACAAGAGTGCAGATGGGACACCTGGCGTTAGAGCCGTTTCATAGTGATATTAGTACCATGCTACGTAGGCTCGACTTAGCGCTAAAAAAAGCCAAGACCCACGACGTGGCACTGTCTGAATACTTGTTGGGTGATGATGCTGTGCAGTTAAGAGAAGTGTCGATTATCAATAGTCTTGCTAAGGCGCTACGTGACGGTGAGCTTTATATGGTGTATCAACCCAAACAAAGCCTTCCCAAAGGAGGCTGCCATCAAGTAGAGGCGCTAATGCGCTGGCAGCACCCATTACTGGGTAATATCTCTCCCGCGGAGTTTATTCCATTAGCCGAATATTCCGGCATGATAGATATCGTTAGCCAATGGGTTTTGGACGAGGTTTTTGCTCAGCAGGCTCTATGGCTGCAAAGGGGTATAAAGCTTCAGGTAGCGGTTAACCTATCGACTCAAGATCTGGGTAACGTCTCTTTGATCAGTGGCATAGAAGCAAGGCTAGAACAGTACCAGTTCAACGCGGATGTGATTTCGATAGAGATCACCGAAAGCAAGCTGATGCAAGATCTTAAGGGGGCGGTTGCCACCATTAAACGTTTACGTCAAATTGGCATCGATGTGGCTATCGATGACTTTGGTACTGGCCACTCCTCGTTGGCTTACCTTAAGTACTTACCTGTTGATGAAGTGAAGATAGATAAGGCATTTTTGGATGATTTAGAAGTTGACGAAAGAGCTCGTCATATTATGGATACCAGTATCCGCCTAGCCAAAGGCCTTGGCTTTAGGGTGACTGTCGAAGGGGTGGAAACCGAAGATGTATTACAGTTACTGCTCGGTATGGGCATCGATAAAGTTCAAGGTGATATTTTTTCGAAGCCTTTAACGGCGAAAGAGTTGGAGTCCCGCTGGTCAAAAATAAGTGAGGCGTAACACTTCCAAAATAAGCAGGTAAGTCGCAGGCTAAATTGCGGACTTACCTTTGTCGTTTGGGCTGTGTTTAAAAAATAACAGCTTCAGAGAAGGCTTCACCTAGGCGATCAATTAATTGTGCAGGCATTGGACTTAGCTGACGTTTCTTATTCATGCAGATCATCTCAATCTGGGCTGTGACGGCAGGCTTTTTGCCATTGGGGCGCCAGATCTCCTGTAACCAAACCGTACGGTATTTACTCTCAAAGTAGAACTTGGTTCTAATATCGATAATATCGGCAAACTCCACACCATCGTGGCAAAGCATATCACTACGGTATACGGCGAACCCTAAATCATGTTCATCCCATAACTTAGCTAACTCGTTTGCTCCTATAACATGCTCGCGGGCACGTTCAAAATACTTTAGAAAATTAGGGTGGTACACCACACCCGAAAAATCGGTATCTTCATAGTAGATTTGAACGGGGAAGTGGTAAGTCTTGCTGTACTGAACGGGTTTAGATTCAGAGGTATTTGACTGCAGAGATTGAGTTTGCGACATAGTGAATTAGCTTTAGTTTTGTCTGTGTAGGATGTTTAGGGGCAGTTTATCACAGTAAGTGACCTGTATATCGACTTACTGAAAAATTGGAGAAAGCGTGAACTGTGCTTGAGTTTTTGTCAGAATAACCATTAGAATAACCTCATTGAAATAAATCTAATGGAGTGATTTGAGATGGCGGAAAAATGCGTTGAAGTTAAAACACATATGGGCGAAGGCTGGAAGGTTACCGCGCAGGTAAGAGAGCACCAGTTAGTCATCGACCAACCAACAGCGGGTAATGAGGGGGCAAATCCATTAGAGACATTTATATTCTCTCTTGCTGGCTGTATCTCTACCATAGCTCGAATGGTCGCCAGAGAGCAAAAAGTCACACTTAACCATTTTGATGTCTCCATCAAGGCACAGCTAAATACCTTAGGTCTGCTGGGTAAGGCTACCGACGATCCGGTTGGATTTAAACATATCGATATCACAGTCGAGATGGATGCCGCAGTTAATAATGAGCCGTTAAACGAAGAGCAAAAGCAGACGTTTATCGATACTGTCTGTCATCGTTGCCCTGTTCATGACAACTTACTTAAGCCGACCTTAGTGACCCATCAAGCGGGTTAACAGTCAATATTTGGCAATATTTCATCATAACTCACCTGTGGTGAAATATTGCTCGATTGTTTAAGCGGCTTATACCTAAAGATTGACTCACTCCTCTATCATTTATTTCCAGACTCCCGATGTGGTTAGGCCCTACAAAGGAACCTTCTATCGCACTTAGTGGTTCTCTGCTCTACCATAATTTTTACCTCAGCTGATGATTAATTAGTATAATATTTCGTCTAAGTTCTTTGAAATTTAGCTATTTAGTGTTTATCTTTGTAAGAGGCTTATAAAGCAGTTGAGTCCAATATGGGACAATATTGGCAAACATTAGATTCTTTTTAAGTTTGCTAGGGGTTATTGGTTTAATCGCTCACAAGCAAGGCTGAATGGTCGCCTTCTAGAATAGGTTATGCACTATAAAAATAACTTTTAAAAGAATTTATCAAGGATGAATAGCTTCTTATGGAACAAGGCTTAATTCTCTCACTCATACAAAATGCCGCCTTATTACTTGCCATAGTACTCGTCTATGACGCCTTTCCGCGGACTCAAAAACGTTCATTAGCTATCTTATGGCGTATCGGCAGCGGCTTTCTCGTCGCCATTATCACCATCTCCATTATGTTAATGCCTTGGCAGTACAGTGATGGGGTTTTCTTAGATTCAAGAACCATAATTCTAAGTATTTGCGGCCTATTTTTTGGCGGTATACCCACTCTAGTCGCGGTGGTCCTAAGTTGCCTATACCGATTGAATGAAGGTGGGATCGCCGCATGGTCGGGCGTAGGTACCATAGTGACATCAGGCCTCATTGGTTACCTTTGGGGAAAGTATCGTAAAGGTGATATAGAGGATATTCGCATCAGTGAGTTATGGGCCTTTGGCTTCATGACTAATAGTGTGGCATTACTCTGGGGCCTGACTATGCCTATTGAAATGGCCATCGCTCTACTAAAACAGGTCACTATTCCTCTGTTGCTTATCTTTCCTATCACGACCGTTTTATTGGGGTTGCTATTATCTCGGCGCATCGAAATTGAAAGAGAGCAAAAACTCAAGTTACAGGATCACCTGTTGTTTAAGTCGCATTTTCATAGCGGAAATATGGCCATCGCAATAACCGATGTCGATCATGGCTGGATTAAAGTTAATCCTAACTTGTGTCAGATGCTTAAGTATACCGAGGAGGAACTGTTGGGTTTCTCATGGGAGGAGTTGGTATCTCCCGGTGATTTCCATTTGTATAAGCATCACTTTGCTCAGATGATCGAGGGGGAGGTCGATGAATTTGAGCTCGATGTTGCTCTTATCGCAAAAGATGAGTCGATGGTGTACACCCACATGACAGTGGCCTGTCAAAGAGTGCACTCAAAAGTCGAGTTAATCATTACAGGATTGTTGAATCGTACCTCTCAAAAGCAAGCTGAGAAAGACAAAGCCGCGAGCCAGGAGCAATTGGGGTTAGTGCTTGGCAGTAGTGCGCTGGGGTTTTGGGATTGGGATATTCGTAGTGATGTTATTGAACGTAATGAGCACAGCGCTGCCATATTGGGCTGTGATGTCGAAACCCTCAATCGGTCGCCTGAATTGTGGATTAATGCGATTCACCCCGAGGATAGAGTTGCAGTACTTAAGTCGATAGAGGCTCATCTAAACGGTGAAAGCGAACAGCATAAAATAGAGTACCGTATCCGCAATCAAGCCGCAGAAACATTGTGGATTTTAGATTCAGGCAAAGTGATGAGCCGCGATCGAAGCGGGTGCCCCATAAGGATGTGCGGTATCCATACAGATATCACCGAAAGAAAGCGGGTTGAGGAGTCATTAAAGCTGGCAGCCTCTGTGTATAACAATAGCTGTGAAGCCATGAGCGTGCAGGACGAGCAAGGGCTTATTATTAATATCAATGCGGCGTTTTCAGATATTACTGGCTACAGTGAAGCCGAAGTTAAGCATCAAAATATTAGGATATTGCAGTGTAGCCGTAACAATCGCAGCGCCTATGAACAGATGAATCTGGCTCTCGAAGAGGAAGGGCGTTGGCGGGGGGAAGTATGGCTAAGGCGCAAAAATGGTGAGGAGTTCGTGGTTTGGCTTACGCTAAATACGTTATTCGATGCCGAAGCCCAGAGTCAGCTGCGTGTGGCACTGTTTTCCGATATAACCGAAAAGAAGCAAGCCGAGCAGATTATATGGAAGCAGGCGAACTACGACCCGTTAACAGGTTTACCTAATAGACGCATGTTGCTTGACTACCTTAATGCGGAGATCTTGAAGTCAGATACTCGAGAGCTGCATTTTGCCCTGATGTTTTTAGACTTAGATTATTTTAAAGAGGTGAACGACACACTTGGTCATGACATGGGCGATATGTTGCTAACAGAAACCGCCAAACGTCTGAAAGGCTGTATTCGGGAAACGGATGTAGTCGCAAGGCTGGGAGGCGATGAGTTTACCATTGTCTTATCGGGGATCACCGATATCAAAGGTGTAGATAAGGTGGCGAAGCATATCTTAACTCGTATTGCGGAGCCCTATAACTTGGGCGAGGAAACGGCCTATATTAGTGGGAGCATAGGCATTACGCTTTATCCCGATGATGCCTCGACTATTGAAGGGCTATTAAAGCATGCCGATCAGGCGATGTATGCCGCCAAAGATGAAGGCCGAAATCGCTTTCATTATTTCACCCCCTCGATGCAGCGATACGCTAAGTATAGGATGCGATTGATTCAAGATTTACGTCAGGCCATTGCTAATCAAGAATTTGAACTCTATTACCAGCCTATCGTCTGTATGCAGGGGGAGCAGAGACTTAAGGCTGAGGCATTGATCCGCTGGCGCCACCCTAAACGTGGTCTGGTTTCGCCAATAGAGTTTATTGCGGTTGCAGAGGAAACTGGGCTGATCATTGAAATCGGTAACTGGGTTTTTCAGCAAGCGGCTCGGCAAAGTGCGCTATGGCGTGATCGTTTCGGAGTCGAAGTACAGATAAGCATTAACAAGTCTCCCGTTCAGTTTAGAGATGATGGTGAGAGCTTTGATTCTTGGATATCTTTGTTAAAGACACTGAACTTAACCAATAACAACATCTGTATCGAGATCACCGAGGGCTTATTGCTCGATGGCAATAGTGCTATCTCTTCTAGGTTGAAGCAATATCGTGACTCCGGCATACAGATCTCGCTGGATGATTTCGGTACGGGTTACTCCTCATTGGCCTACCTTAAGAAGTTTGAGATTGATTTTCTAAAGATTGATCAGTCTTTTACTCGAAACCTAGACAGTAATAGTGATGATTTTACCCTGTGTGAAGCGATTATCGTCATGGCCCATAAATTGGGCATGAAGGTGATAGCTGAAGGGGTCGAGACCGATTACCAACGTAAGGTATTAGCTGGTGCGGGCTGTGATTATGGCCAAGGTTATCTATTTTCAAGACCCGTCCCGGTTGAAAAGTTTGAGCAGGCTTACCTTGAGACCCCTCATATAGAAAGAGCTTAGTACAAAAGAATCGGCTTGATCTTGGCTATTATCTGGCGCGGTATTTTGCTAGACTCCGCGCTCACTTTTGTTCCTTATACTCTTATTAACTCTATTGAGCCGACCATGAACTTTGATGCATTCGATTTACATTCCAAAATATTAGATGCAGTTTCTGCGCGCGGATACCAGCAATTGACCCAAGTTCAATCGCAGGTTTTACCCGTTGCCATGGAAGGTAAAGACATTATGGCATGTGCGCAAACCGGTACTGGTAAAACAGCCGCATTTGCCCTGCCGCTGCTAAACAGGTTAGTTAAGGTATATAACTTCTCAGCACCAGATGAGGCGGAACTTGAGTATCAACCTAAGCTGAGGGTATTGGTGTTGACGCCAACCCGCGAGCTTGCCATTCAAGTTGCCGATAATATTACCGCCTACGCGCAGTTCTTACCCTTTAAGACCACGGCGGTCTATGGTGGCTCGAACATGAATCCACAGCGTAAAGCATTGCAAGCAGGGGTTGATATTCTGGTCGCTACCCCGGGTCGCTTGTTCGATCATATTGGTCAATTCGGTCTGGATCTTTCGAATGTGACTCATTTAGTCGTGGATGAAGCCGACCGCATGCTGGATATGGGGTTTGTTCGCGATATCGAAAAGGTTAAAAAGTTGGTCGCTGCTAGCCATCAAACGCTTTTCTTCTCAGCGACCTATAGTGAAGAGGTGAAAAAGCTAGCCGAGAAGATGTTGATTGCGCCTGAATGGATCAATGTCGCGACATCGACGACGGCAAGCCTTATCACTCAGGAAGTTTATCTAGTCGATACTCGCCGTAAGGCCGAGTTGCTGTCAGAACTGATTGGTCGTAATAATTGGCAGCAAGTATTAGTATTTGTTAGCACGCGAGAGAGTGCCGAGCATCTGCATACCGAGTTAAAACTTGATGGTGTGAAAAATGCCGTCTTTCATGGTGAAAAGACTCAAGGGGCAAGAAATCGTGCACTCGAAGAGTTTAAGTCTGGCAAATTAAGGGTCATGGTGGCGACCGATGTGGCTGCTCGTGGTCTAGATATCGAGGCACTGCCTTTGGTGATTAACCTTGAGCTGCCATTTGCCGCCGAGGACTATGTACATCGTGTTGGCCGCACAGGACGCGCAGGCCTTGCAGGCCACGCAATCTCGTTTGTATCACCGCAAGACAAGAGCATGTTGCAGGAGATTGAACTGTTAATCGGCCAGAGCTTACCGTGCATTACCATGTCAGGCTATGAAGAGGGCGCGCCTCTACCCGCACGTTATCGTGATGTGGTAGCTAAGCCTGTTAAAGAGAAGAGTCATAATAAACGAAAGTATCAGGATAAAAACCGCACCGCTAAAAATGCAGTGGGAAAGAGCAGCTTCCGTGGCGCAACATCGGGTAAGAGCACCTATGGTCGCTCGAAAGACAAAGCTAAAAAATAGCCCCCATATTCGTTAATTCAGCTTCAGAAAGTGAACACATCGATTAATCGTGTGTTCACTTTTTTTATGGGGTAAGGTAAGTCTTTTAAACTAAAAAATATAAAGGATAATCCCCGCGCTATTAATGAAGAAGCTTGGACCGAGTTTAGTGTGGCTTTCTAACCGAGATAGAAGCAGATTATTTAACGGGGATAAGAGGAGGCAATGATGAGTAAGTTAGTGAACTTAGGCGTGGTTGTAACTGTGGCAAGTTTGCTACTGGGCTGCGCCGTTAATGATGAACAAGCCAGTTCAGAACAATCGATAGTGCAGCAAACCGAAGTTAAGAGTGCATCGGCACCAGAGTCTAACCCAAATGGCTGTAATTTAGACTGGTTTAAGAAAGTCGAAAAACAAGTCTCCACAGGTGATGGTCAAGGGCATGGACCCGATCTTGGCTCAATGGAGTGGCGCAGTGTGGTTGAGTTTAAGCTAGGGATCCGAGGAGACGAGGCAAATCCAAAGTTAGACTCAGAACTGTGGTGTGATTATATCGATAAGCATTATATTGATTAAGTAGCATCATTAGCTGGCCTAAGCCCTTATCGCTACCCCTAGTTAAGGCTATGGGGTGACATCAAAGCCTCTTAGGGATTAGAATCACTGGCTATTCGATAGAATGAGCTAGCACTATGATCCAGAGCATTATCCCAACCAATGTGATTACCGGCTTTTTAGGCGTCGGTAAAACCTCTTTGATTAAAGCCCTATTGCAGCATAAGCCAGAGGCAGAGGTATGGGCCGTTTTGGTCAATGAGTTTGGTGAGATAGGCATAGATGCTGGGTTACTCAATAGCAACAAACAGCAGGTACAGATCAAGGAAGTCGCGGGTGGTTGCATGTGTTGCGCTGCAGGCTTACCTATGCAAGTGGCGATTAATCAGCTTATCGCCAAAGCTAAGCCTGACAGATTACTGATTGAGCCAACGGGCTTAGGTCATCCTGAAGAGGTGCTTAAGGTATTGACTCAACCTCACTATCGACAAGTATTAGCGATGAAAGCCTGTGTCACCTTAGTGGATGCGAGAAAGCTCGATGATAGTCGCTATACTGAGCATGAGATCTTTAATCAGCAGTTACGCGTTGCCGATCTGGTACTAGCGAGTAAGGCCGATAGCTACCAAGGAGCACTCATGACGCGATTAACTGATTACCTTGAATTAGTTAAAGGCGCCGATAGGCAAGTCATTACTGTCAAGCCATGGAGCCTTAAACAAGCGGACGAGCTCAGTTCATCAATTTTTGCCTTGTTAGACCTTCCCCATAAAGGCGTGACCTCTACTTTTGCGACTAGTGCAGCAGACTCTGTTTCTGGCGTTGAGCCTAAAATAATGGCAGCGAGTACAAGAAGTATTCAGCAGCCGCGTCTGATTGATCTAAATTATAGCCCGCTCTTTTCAGAGCAAGATACCGACTCCGCTGCGAGTCAATACATTCAATTTGATGAACGCGGGTTGCAGCGAAAGACCAATCAAGGTGATGGTTTTTATAGTTGTGGTTGGGTGTTTGAGCCAAGCTATGAGTTCGACTTTGAACAGTTAGTATCTTTAATCAAAGAGTTAGATGTTGTGAGGCTAAAAGCCGTAATGATCACCGAAGAGGGGATTGCAGGTTTTAACCGTGTTGACTCAGAGCTATCCATCGTAGAGATCGATGATGCCATGGACTCACGTATCGAGATGCTTTCGATGTCAAAAATCGATATCCAAGCTGTAGAGGCGGCTTTGCTAGCGCTATCTTCGCGACTTGGGGTCTAGCTATCCATTTTTAAGATCAATTTTACTTAATTGCATGTTAACTCATGAGTATTTTAAGTATCTTAGTCGCTCTGTAAGCTACAGAGCTGTATCTCTGCGAAAATAATAACAATAATTAGAGAATGACCATGACCCACCCTATGCCGCCAGCTGAAACCAATCGAGTCGCAGTCGACTCGCCGATGATCACAGAGCCAATAGGCAAGCTATTTTGGCGTTATAGCATACCGACAATTCTATCAATGCTGGTGACGGGGATTTACGTCACCATCGATGGCATGTTTATCGGCCATTATTTGGGTGAGGTTGGCCTTGCGGGTATGATCTTGGCCTATCCCATCGCGGCGATCCTCTATGCAATAGGTGCTACCTTAGGCATGGGCGGCGCGGCCCTAGTGTCAATTCACCAGGGACAAGGTGAGACGCATATTGCGCGGCGCATATTGGGCAACACCTTTAGTCTGTGTTTGCTCTCTGGTTTAATCACCACGCTATTTGGCTGTTATTTCTCAAGAGATATCTTGATACTGCTTGGTGCTGAAGGGGAGGTACTCAATAGCGCCGATGACTATCTATTTTGGTATTTTGCTTTAGGTACCTTTCCGATTGTATCGATGGCATTTACCGCGCTACTTAGGAACGATGGTCGCCCAGGATTTGTGACCTTTGTTTTAATCTTAGGTGGCGTACTCAATACTGTCCTCGACTGGCTGTTAATTGTGGTCTTTCCCTATGGATTGATGGGGGCGGCAATTGCGACCATGATCTCCCAAGCCGTCACGGGGGCACTGTGTTTACAGCATTTCTTTGGCAGTAAAACCGAAATCGGTATCAACCTTGAGCAGATGAAACTTAAATGGGATCACTGTGTCAATATTATCCGCGTCGGTATCCCCAGCTTCCTAATGAATATGTATCTAACCGTGGTGCTAACGCTGCACAATGTGGCGTTTCTTACCGTGGGTACGCCGCTGCATGTCGCTGCATATGGTGTCGTGAGTTACACAGAGGCCTTCTTCTATCTCTTATTTGAAGGTATTGCCTTCGGCGTACAGCCGATCTTAAGTTTTAACGCTGGAGCCAAGCGATTCGACAGGGTTAAGCAGGCGTTGAAAATGGCCTTCTCTGTGACCTTAGTTTGTGCGGGGCTTGGCTTAGTCTTTATCTATGCAGTGCCTGAGCTGTTTGTGTATATATTTGCGGGGGATAATACCTTGCTTACACCTATTGCCACAGAAGGCATGCGCTGGTATTTCTGGGGCTTGCCGATGGAAGGCCTGCTGTTAGTTGGGGCATCATTCTTCCAAGCGATTAACTATTCCAAAGAGGCCTCTATTTTAACAGGAGCTAAGTTGATCCTATTTAGCGCAATTCTGTGGGTGTTTGCTTGGGCGTTTGGCGTACCGGGCGTATGGATTTCACTGGCGACCTGCAGCACAATTTTAGTGATCTGGATGGGTTGGATTATGAAGCGTACCCATAACAAATTACTGGCTTAATGCTGGGTATTTATGGCGTTAAACCTAGAATTTATAACCGTGGAATAATGGTAAAGGTATTCCCAATAATGGGGCTGTGCTGTTGAATCGTTGAGGGGGTATTGATATGTTAATTGGGCTGTAGATGTAACACCTAATAAATAGCTGACTTAGTACATCAAATTGTATGTTTAGTGCTTTCGCTTTTTATAAGTCACATATCAAAAATACAATGAAATAAGGACTTTTCATGTTCCCCACCCCTAGTGATAATCATCGAAATATTGTACTAGCTGCTGTCTTTATGACAGTGGTTAGCTTTTCTTCATCTACTTTTGCCTCAGAGTTTAGCGAAGCCTATTCAGCCTATAAAACCGCGGTAAGTGCCGACAATCAATCTGACGCAGAGCTTTATGCTTTACAGTCTTATGAACTCGGTAAGTTAAAGTTTGGTGCCGATAATATTAATACTGCGATGTTGGCATTAAATGCAGCAAATGCATTAATTGCGAATATGCCTAAAAATACCTTTGAGCAAGAGGTAAAGGTTAAAGCGAAAATAATACAGCCAAAAGCGTATGAGCTATCTCAAGTGGCATTACAAATCTACAGTAAGCATTATGGTGAAGAAGCTGTCGAGCTTATTGACCCGCTTTTAGGTCTAAGCGATGCCAGCAGTAAAAAATATGCGCGCGAGTTTTTGGATGATGCCCTCGATATTGCTGAAGATTCCGATAATCCGATGTTAATAGCAGATACCAAAATGGCTTATTTTGAACGTTTAGTTAATTCTCGTTATTACACCCGTAAAGTGCGTAATTATGCTTTCGATGCACAAGAAGCTTACAGTGAATTACTGCCAGAAGATGCCATGAAGCGAGTGCTCACGAGCTTTAGGGTGGGCAATGTGCGCTTTGCAGAAAAAGATTATGATGAGGCCGAAGAGCTGTTTTTAGGTGTCATCACTCAATTTCAAAAGCTTGATTACAATCATCCCTATGAGCTGGCTGCTCATGCTAAATTAGTGCAGATTTATGAGTTAGAAGGTGAGAGTGACAAGTCCACCCAGCACTGTATTGCCATTGGCAATATGAAGCCATGGAAGGAAGATATAGAGCCTACACCATTGTTTCGTAAGCACCCTGATTACCCGATTTCTTATTTGAAATCAGGAAAAAGTGGCAGTACGCAGATGAGCTTTACCATAGATAAAATGGGCTTTGTTAAAGATGTTGTGGTGATAGAGTCTAACGGTGGCAGCAAGTTCGAAGCAGAATCACTGATAGCATTAAAGCAATGGCGTTATGCCCCCAAATTTATTGATGGCGAAGCGGTTGAGGCAAAAGGGCTTAAGGTTAATTTAGAATACTATGTCGAGAAAAGGTAAGTCTCATTTTATTCAGAGCGTATATTGCGTTCTGAAATAGGTGAAAAGCCCTAATATGAATTAGGGCTTTTTTGATCTTGTATAGCTGCTATTGGAAGGTTTAAACCAAATACACGTTTAAGCTACACGCGCCGTGGGCACCAACAACTAATGCTTGCTCGATATCGGCAGTCTTTGATGGACCTGCGATAAAGGTACCGAACTCACCCGAGTCTAAGGTTAGCTTACCTGCGGCTTGATGCATGTTAGCCACTATCGTGTTTGAATCTAATACTAAGAATAGATTTTCACAGATAAACGGCGTCACGCGGTGACCAAGGTTTTTGTTGTTGACCCAGATAGCGCCATTTTCGGCGACACCTAAGTCTCCAGGGATCACTGCGTAATCGATATCTCTTAGCAGGTGGGCGGTATCGGTCACCTCACGGTTGCCTTTAATACCTTCAACCATAGAGATTATCTGCATGCCCTGAGCAATAAGCTCATCAACTTGTGCCTGTAATTTAGTTAAGCCACCTTCACGGTGCAAGGTGCCTGCAACGGTATTGAGGCTGGTTTCAAACTGACCGACTAAATCATCAATGCGCGGTTCAACCTTGATAACTGGCATGGCTTGAGGCGCAATTGCGGCGCTCTTTAGCGCGTTAAGAATGTCGTGTTTACTAGACATGTTTCTACCCTCTATTTTTCTTAAACCAAGCTTCGAAGCTTGAGTTGGGGGCCACAGGTAATTCGCGATATTTCCCCCAAGCGCCTGAGAATGGTTTCAATAGGCTGCCTGGTAGGATCTTCAGTGCCGTACGGGCAATACTCATCGAGCAGTTTAGCGCCGTTTCACTGGCCATGAACTTGCCGACTAGCGGCATATAGCCTGACTTGCCGTAAGGCAGTTTCCCAGCTTCGGCTTTTAGGCGACGATGGTGATGGATGATCTTATCCAGAGGCACTTTCGTTGGGCATACATAAGAGCAGCTGCCACATAAGGTACAGGCCCAAGGAATAGAGTTAGTATCATCGGTTTTAGCCCCAACAGCGATGCCGATTGGACCGGGAATGGTGTAGTTATAGCTGTAGCCACCAGAGCGGCGATAAACAGGGCAGGTATTGAGACAGCCACCACAGCGAATACACTTAAGTGATTCGGCTAAGATTTTGTCTTTCAGCATATCAGTACGGCCGTTATCGACAATAATGACATGCATCTCACCACCCTCTTGTGGGCCGCGATAGAAAGAGCTGTAAGTGGTGATCGGCTGGCCAGTCGCATTTCTGGCGAGTGTACGTAGCAGTACCGCTGCACTGTCGATGTTAGGCACGATTTTGTCGATACCCATTGAGTGCAGTTGCAACTTAGGTAAGTTGGCGCCCATATCGGCGTTGCCTTCGTTGGTACACACTACCACCGCACCAGTGTCCGCAACCGCCATGTTAACCCCTGTCATCGCCGCATCGGCAGACAGGAACTGTTCACGCAGGTGAGCACGGGCGGCGCGGGTTAAGTAAAGCGGATCTGAGGCACCAGCATCTGTGCCGAGTTTGTCATGAAACAGATCGCCCACTTCCTCTTTTTTCAGGTGAATCGCTGGCACTACAATGTGTGATGGTGGCTGCCCTGCAAGCTGGATAATACGCTCACCTAAGTCGGTATCTATCACCTCGATGCCACGTTGCTGCAAAAATGGATTCATATGGCACTCTTCGGTGAGCATAGATTTAGACTTAACCAGCTTTTTGACCTGATGTTTGGCTAAGATTTCATGCACGATACGGTTATGCTCTGCGCCATCTTTAGCCCAGTGCACCTTGATATTGTTTTTGAGGCAGTTTTGCTCAAACTCTTCGAGATACTGCGCTAAATGGGTTAGCGTGTGCAGCTTCATCTCAGAGCCGATTTGGCGTAGCTGTTCCCATTCTGGCAAGCTGCCTGCCGCACGATCACGCTTTTCTCGAAGTACCCAAAGGGCTTTAGAGTGCCAATCGACGCGAGACTCATCTTTACAGAAGATCTCCGCTTTATGGGCATGTACCGCTGATTTAGAGCTAGACATATCTTCTCCTAAAGCGCTGCGTTGATGATTTGAGCGATATGGCGAGTCTCAATTGGCAGTTTCTGCCGTCTGACCATACCATCGATATGCAGTAAGCAAGAGGGATCGAAGCCAACGGCATAGACTGCGCCAGTTTCGGCGTGAGCCTGGGCTTTATCTTTGCCCATCTTGGCGGATACCGCGCCTTCATCTAGGGCGAAGGTGCCACCGAAGCCGCAGCACTCATCGCGGCGATCTGGATAGACAATTTCAATCTCAGGGATCGCAGCAAGTACAGCTTCGAACTTATTCATTCTTGGCCCCATCTGCTCACTCGGGGTGGCTAAGTCGAGCATGCGAATGCCATGGCAGCTCATCTGTAGGCTGATCTTGTGTGGGAAAGGCTTATTAAAGGCTGGAATAGGAGAGATGTCGTGAAGAAACTCGGTTAACTCATACAGTTTATCAATGACAGCCTGAGCTTCTGGGCTGCTATCGAACTCATGAAAGTTCTCTTTAGCGGCAACGAGGCAGGAAGCGGCAGGGCAGACGATAGCATCACATTCAACGCCCTTGAAGGCATTGAGCAGTTTCATGGTGGTCTTCTTGGCTTCGTTATAACAACCTGAGTTTGTCATGGGCTGGCCGCAGCATGTTTGGCCTTTTGGCAGTATGACTTGGTGTCCGAGTTTTTCTAATAATTCTAAGGTGGCTATTCCCACTTCTGGGACCATCTGATTCACTAGACACGGAATGAAAAGTGCGATCTTCATTGTGTTTTCTCTTCTATTTTGCAGACATTGTTAGCGACTTTCTAACTGTAAAAGTAGCCGCAAAAAGCCTGCTCAAAAAGCCGACTTTTTAGTAAGCGGACATTCGCCTATATTTATTCACACATTAAATATAGGCCGATAACCTTGTAAAAAGTAGTGCTAATTTAGCAAATAACAAGAGTCATTTTTGCAAAAATGAAAACAAGCTATCTGTTTGTTTAATATGTTAATTATTGAGTTTATACTCTAGGTGGGTAATCTGAATGACTAAAAATGGTTTGTTTGGTTGAGGCTGGAGTTATCTTGATGATAAATGAAAAGAATTAGGGGCAGTCGCTGCCCCTAATGAGAGGGTTATTGCTGAAATTTAGGCTTAACTTTGAAAGGCTTTAGCGAGTGCACTCCTCTAGTAGATAAGCCAGATGACGATAAGAGATCCCACTATGCTGAGTTAGACCTACTTCGCACATGCGGTTAGCGTAGTAGCCTTCACTCACATCGACAGGAATGAGCTTTTTAATATTACGCAGTGCACTGGCGTTGATTTCTGGTTTATACAAGCCTTTTTCACCGGCATAGCCACAGCAGTCGATTCCAGCTGGACGAACAACCTGTTTGCTGCAGGCCTCAACAATCGCTTCCATCTTTGGCTCAACTTTCATCTTGCGTGCGCTACAACCTAAGTGTAGTGCTACTGCAGGTTTCTGACGCGTAATAGTAAGCTTACCGAGCAGTTTGTCATGGATGAAGTCAACCATATCGACAATCTCGACTCTGTCGGTCAGTGACTTATCATCTGCAAGAGTGCGGTAAGTACACGAGAGCGCATCGATGATAACCGGTAGTTTGCCGCCTTGGGTCATGGCAGCAACAGTCTCAATTAGCTCTTTGCGTTTAGCATCGGCGTTTTTAAAGTCTCCCTTGGACTCCCACATCTGACCGCAACACAGTTCACGGGTCTTCTCCGGTGTGATGACGTTATAACCAGAACGCTCAAGCAAAGTCACGATGACCTCAGGCAAGGTTCGGTTATCGGGATCTTTGGGTGTAGGACCAAAGGTGCGGCCGCCACAAGCAGGGAAGTAAACTACGGTTTCCTGCCCCGGAATTGCTGCGGTCAGTTTCGGCAACTTGCCTCCCTTTGGAAAATCAGGGTTCCAATAGGGCACTTCTTTGCTGACTACGCGTCCGGCTTTCATTATCGCGCCAGTTATCGCACTGCCGGTTATCTTGTGGATGGTACCGAGCACATCGAAACCTGTGCTGATCACCTGGTTTACAGCGCCAAAGTGCTTAGCTTGGAAGTCGAGCACTTTCTGCTCTGTGCTAGTGATATAAGGGGTTCTGAGCTTACGTACTAGCTCACCCATGCTGTTATCAACCGGACAGGCTATAGTACAAAGTTGACAGGCGGCGCAGGTATCGACCACATCATACTTGGCGGCGGCGCGCATCTCTCTAGCGGCTTGCTTGTCACCAGATTGCTCTAGACGCTCGATCTCTCTTAAGGTCGCAATGCGTTGACGTGGCGACATATTTAGCGCTGACGTTGGGCAGGTTTTCTCGCAGAAGCCGCATTCGATACACTTATCGACTAAGTCATCGACCACAGGACATGGCTTGATATTTTTAACGTGAATTTGGTTATCATCGTTAAGAATAACTCCTGGGTTTAATAGGCCTTCAGGATCAAAAATTTGCTTAATGCGCTTCATCAAGGTGTAAGCGTCACTACCCCATTCCATTTCAACAAAAGGTGCAACCGCACGGCCTGTGCCGTGTTCGGCCTTCATCGAACCATCGTATTTGTTGATCACCATCTCGGCGACATCTTGCATAAAGGCGTGGAAGCGCTCAATATCGGCTTGAGAGTTAAAGGTTGGCGTTATGATAAAGTGGAAGTTACCCGCAAGCGCATGTCCATAGATAACACCTTCAGGGTAGTTATGCTTATGGAATAGCTCGGTCAAATCATTTGCTGCTGCGGCTAAATGTTCAAGTTCAAAGGCAACATCTTCGATGATTACAGAGGTGCCTTTAGGGCGCTCGCCACCAATAATTGGGAACAGACCCGAGCGCATTGCCCAATATTGACCAAATACCGCGGGGTCATCACTGAATGTGATCGGGCGTTCAGTCTCGATATGGGAAAGCTTGGCGATGACATCTTGGGTATAGCGATCTAAAGTTTGCTTATCATTCGCGCGTGATTCAATCAGTAGAATCGAGGCTCCCTCAGGCAGTTCTGATAGCCATAGTGGCATTCCTGCCTTACCTGTTACCGCCTTGATAGAGGCCCAGTCCAATAGTTCTGCTGCTGCAACACTGTCGCCAACCAGTGGCGGAATCGCGCGAGCGGCATCTTCCATATTGAAAAATACCGCCATGGCTGAGGCTTTAAAGCGTGCTTCATCGACCGTGTGATAGGTAACCTCTTCAACGAACGCCAGTGTACCCTCGGCACCTACAATCAGGTGATTAATGAGTTCAAATGGATCGACAAAGTCTACCAGTGCATTCAGGCTATAGCCCGTGGTATTTTTGATGGAGAACTTTTTACGAATGCGTTGAGCGAGCACAGTGTTGTTAACAGTTAGCTCTGCCAGATCAGTAAGTTCTTTTAAAAGTTGTGGATGAGACTGAGTGAAGGCATCTTTTGACGCTTGACAACCTGTGTCGAGCTCAGCGCCATCGGCAAATAGTAGTTTGGCCGAAGCAATCGTTTGGTAGCTATTTTGCGCTGTACCACAGCACATACCCGAGGCGTTGTTGGAGACGATGCCACCAATCTTGGCTGAAGCAAGTGTGGCGGGATCGGGGCCAATTTTCTTATTTAGAGGCTTGAGTACTGCGTTCGCATCGCCACCGATAACGGCTGTGCCTAAGGTGATCTTCGATGCATCTTCATTCACGCTGAGGGTTCTAAAGCCGTCATGGCCGAGGATAAGCAAAATGCCTTCGCCAATGGCTTGGCCTGAAAGGCTAGTACCTGCAGCTCTAAATGTGACTGGCGCGCCATAGGTGCGAGCAATGGCGAGTGTGCGTTTGGCTTGCTCTAAGGTATCGGCATGAACCACAATCTCAGGTACGATGCGGAAATAACTAGCATCGGTAGACCAAGCAAAACGGCGGACCGGATCGTTGGTGGCGGCGTGTTCACCCACCTGTCTACGTAAATCTCTTAATACTGCTTCATAATTAATCGACATGAACTTTATCTCACACACATATTTTGAGTGAATAAAGCCGCTGTTTGTGCGGCTTTCTCGATATTATTATTTCTGTTTATCGTCTTGCCAGAGTGGGAAGGGCTAGAAGCCACCCCAAACCGCTGCGATAGTACCTGCGACTAAAGCATAGCCTAGTGCTACAGGCATTGTTTTACGGATGATCTCGGACTCGCGTCCTGCCATGCCAACAACCGTAGCCGCCGCGACCACGTTCATCACACACATCATATTACCGGCGTTAGCACCAATGCCTTGCATCGCCAAAATCAGTGCGTGGTTAGCGCCAATATTATCGGCAACACTGTATTGCAGGCCGGAGAACATCATGTTTGAGAAGGTGGCTGAGCCAGATAGGAAGGCACCGAAAATACCCACAATCGGTGACACCCAAGCCCAAACTGCGCCCATGGTGTTAGCTAGAGTATCTGCAAGCGCAACTGGCATAGAGGCAAGGCCGGATGCATTTTCACCAGAGTTAAGGAAGATCTTCACCATAGGAACAGATGCACCTAGAGAGATAATGGTGGGAACCATAGACTTACAAGAGACAGAGATAGACTCTTTTATCGCAGGTGATTTCATTTTAAAGAGGAAGAAACCAAGGATGCAGACTAAGACAAAGAAAGCGCCAGGGGCATACAGTGTCGCAAATCCTGCTTTTAATTCCGTACCTAATAATCCAGTCCAGCTGATGTTAAAGCTAGATAACCAAGCTTTTAGTGGGGCTACAGTACGTGACAGTACTAACAACGCAGCCATGATAAGGTAGGGTGACCACGCCGCAATTTGTGAGAACTTAACCTCAGTATCTAACTCTTTACGTTCTTGTCCGTCATTTTCAGCAAAATCATTCCATTGCTCTTTTGGCAGTAGATAGCCTTTCTTAGCGACTGGAATGACAAGCGCCATACCGACAAGTGCACCGATAACCGATGGGAACTCAGGGCCTGCAAAATAGTTGATTAACCATGCAGGAACCGTGAAGGCAAGGCCTGCAAACAGGGCAAACTTCCAAATGGCTAAGCCTTCTTTGAACGACTTATTACGGCCGAAGAAGCCAGTCAGAATCGCAACCATAGTTAATGGGATCAGTGTGCCCGTCACTAGGTCGATAGTGATCATGTGCATCGCAATAAACTGTGCGTAATCGGCGAAGCTGCCACCATGCTGGGCAATCTGCTCAGCAGCCATATTGCTACCGCCCTGTGTCAGTCCTTGCTCCATACCAAACAGAACGGGAAGACCGATAGCACCGAACGAAACTGAAGTTGAGTCGGCAATCAGCGCCACTACCGCAGCTGCGATGGGGGGAATGCCAAGTAACACCAGCAGTGGCGCACCAATTGCGGCAGGGGTACCGAAGCCTGCAGAGCCCTCAATAAATGAGCCAAACAGCCAACAGATGATAATCACCTGTACGCGAGCATCACCACTAATATTGGTGAAACCCGCGCGAATGGTATCCATTGCGCCAGAATACTTAAGCGTATTAAGCAGAAACACAGCACCAAAAATAATGGTCAATGGCGTTAATGCTGAAAGTAAGCCCTCAACCACTGAAGCGGCAAGGAAGGTGGTGTCCATTTGCCAGATAAATACGGCTGCAAGCCCCGTGAATACCATCGAAATTGGCATGGCTCTCGATGCTGGCATCCGGAGCAGGACTAAAAACAGCATTACGCTGATAATCGGCGTTAAGCTTGCGAGTAGTTGAATAAAGGTCATGCTTGCCTCGTTTGATTTATATTGCTGTAACTAGCTTCAATTTCTAATTCAAATGACTAGATTTGAATGGCTAAATTTGAGCGACTCACTTCAATTGTTGCTACCCGAGTCTCTGTTTATCTTTAGTTGTGACGGGTAGGGTGTGTACTAAACGTGAATTAGCAATTAACAAAGATGATCTAGATCATGCTCTGCCCTAATTGTGGTTGATAATACTGTTAGTGAGATCGCTCACAGTTTTTGAGTTTTACATAAGGTGATCGCGATCACGCTAAATATGGTCGTTGATGATAGATTGTCATGCGGAGTGTAATTTTTGCAACATTTTTAGCGGTAAAGGTATCGATATGTAACTTTTGGCGATAAATTTATGCTGAATTTGATCGTTAAATTTCTTATTTGGTGCTTACTAAGAGCTTTGATTTACACTCTGGTCGTGACCATCGTCACACTTTGCGTATTGTTCTTTTACGCTTAATTATCATTATTAATCTAAGTTAATGTTTTTGGCTGGCTTAGTTATTTAACTAACATAGCGTTAGTTTCTACCGCCTAAAATACGGTGCAATAAATACTGTAGCTTACTAACGGTGGAAGTTATGAAATTTACGAGTTTACAGGAAGGGCAAGGGCAGACGTGATGCCGATAGCCTAAGTCGGCATATCGGCAGTATTGAATCATTAGAACAGTTTGCTACCCCAGCCTAGTTTGCTACGCAGCACGTGGAAGTAGTTATGTCCTTTCGGATGAATAAGCCTTAGGGTTTCCTCGCTGCGCTTGATAATTATCTCATCACCAGGCAGAACGGACAGATGAACGTGACCATCACAGCTAACCTCTAAATTATCACCGTTGTGTGGGGATACGACTAGCTTGATGATACTGGCTGCATCGACGACGATTGGCCTGCAGGAAAGCGTATGTGGAAACATGGGCACCAAGATCATCGCCGCGAGATTTGGCGTTAAAATAGCGCCACCTGCCGACAGAGAGTAGGCCGTTGAGCCAGTAGGGGTTGAGACAATCATGCCATCGGCTCGTTGGCTATACATGAATTTGTCGTCAATATAGACTTCAAATTCGATCATATGAGCAATCTTACCTGGATGCAGTACCGCTTCGTTGACTGCGGTATTACTCGATTTTAACTCGCCGTGACGATGTACCTCGGCTTCGAGTAGGAATCGCTGCTCAATTTCAAACTCGCCCTCGAGTACTTTAGATAAGGCTTCTTCGAAGGAGTCGGGGGGCAGATCGGTTAAGAAGCCTAAGTTACCTCGGTTAACGCCGATGACGCCGATATTAAATCTTGCAAGCACACGAGCCGCACCTAGCATATTGCCATCACCACCGACAACGATGGCTAAATCACATTGCTTGCCAATTTCTAACAGGTCGACAGATTGGATTTGAGGCCCAAGTTCACCAGCGACTCGCTCTTCGACCAACACTTTGTAGCCTTGCATGCTAAGCCAATGATGCAACCTTTTTAAGGTCTGTGTGGTTCCTTTATGGTTAGGTTTACCGATTAGACCAATTGTGTGAAACGTATTGCTCATAATTTATGTTAGATCCAGCTTTAGGCCTTGAAACCTTAAATTTGATCCCCATAATATGCCCAGAGCATGCAGAAACAAAGCATTTTTAGCTGGAGCAAAAATGAGCAACCAAACAAATAAAGCACAAGATAACCAAGTTGAAGAGATCGTAGAGGGTGAATTGCTAAATGAAAATGGCACAGAAACCACAGACGAAGCCTCTTTGATGGATGAGCTTACTCAGGCTAACTTCCGTGTTGAAGAGTTAGAAAAAGCTTTGCAAGAAGCAGAAGCAAAAGTTGAAGCGCAAAAAGACTCAGTGATCCGCGCCGCAGCAGAAGTGGACAATATTCGTCGCCGCGCGGCCATCGATGTCGAGAAGGCACATAAGTTCGCTTTAGAAAAGTTTATTAATGAGTTGCTGCCTGTATTGGATAATATGGAACGTGCTCTTCAGGGCACAGACGCTGAAGCTGAAGCGACTAAGGCCATTTACGAAGGCGTAGAGTTAACTGCTAAGAGCTTCGTGAGCACAGTTGAGAAATTTGGTTTAGTCCAGGTTGACCCACAAGGCGATGCGTTTAACCCAGAACTTCACCAAGCTATTGGCATGCAGCCAAGTGCAGACTTCCCTGCAAACACCGTTATGATGGTGATGCAGAAGGGTTACACCTTGAACGAGCGTCTACTTCGCCCTGCGATGGTGATGGTTTCTCAAGGTTAATGAGCCATTGATGCTAAGCCATGGCTTAGCATCAAGATATAAAAAAGGACTGCCATGGCAGTCCTTTTTATTTAGCTGGTTTTAATCAAAGCCTCTACCTAGATAAGATTAAGCAAGAAACTCTTCGATCTGTCTCTGAATTCCCGCAGCATCTAATCCTAGCTCGCTGATGATCTCTTCAGGTGCGCCGTGCTTAATAAACTCATCAGGTAAGCCGATGAGTAATACTGGTTTAGGCATCTTCAGTGTCTGTAATAGTTCGAGTACACCTGAGCCCGCGCCGCCCATAATGGCGTTCTCTTCAACTGTCACGAGCACATCATGGTTTGCAGCTAGTTCTTTAACTAGCTCAACATCAAGCGGCTTCACGAAGCGCATATCGGCAACGGTAGCATCAAGTGCCTCTGCAGCGACTAAGCTGCTGGCTAATGTCGTACCAAAGTTAAGGATGGCGACCTTTTTACCTTGGCGCTTAATCAAGCCTTTACCAATTGGCAGAGCCGTCATGGTTTCTACTTGTTTAGCCCCTGTCGCACTGCCACGTGGGTAGCGCACAGCCGTTGGGCCGTCGTTATAGCAATAACCGGTATACAGCATCTGACGACATTCGTTTTCATCAGACGGTGCCATGATCACCATGTTGGGGACGGTGCGCATAAAGCTTAAATCGAATGCCCCTTGGTGAGTTGGGCCATCGGCACCAACGATACCGCCGCGGTCGATAGCGAACAGTACAGGCAGTCTCTGCAGTGCTACATCGTGGATCATTTGATCGTAACCACGTTGTAGGAAGGTTGAATAAATCGCCACCACAGGCTTGTAGCCTTCGCAGGCGAAACCCGCACCTAAGGTCACGGCATGTTGCTCGGCGATTGCGGCGTCGAAGTACTGCTTAGGGAAACGCTGAGAAAACTCAACCATACCAGAGCCTTCGCGCATCGCAGGGGTGATCCCCAAGACCTTTTCGTCTTTTTCAGCAATGTCACATAACCACTTACCAAACACTTCAGAGAAGGTTGGGTCTGATGGCATAGTGGCAGGCTTCTCAAAGGTTGACGGATCAAACTTAGGCACGGCGTGCCAGCCGATCGGATCTTTCTCTGCCGGTTCATAACCACGACCCTTCTTGGTCATGATATGTAGAATCTGTGGGCCGCTTAGATTGCGCATATTGCGCATGGTTTCGACGAGGGCGTCCACATCGTGGCCATCGATTGGTCCGATGTAGTTGAAGCCTAGCTCCTCGAACATGGTGCCCGGCACGACCATACCTTTAAGGTGTTCTTCGGTGCGCTTAGCCATCTCTTTGATAACTGGCATACCTTGAAGCACTTTCTTGCTACTTTCACGAATCGTGGTGTAGAAACGACCTGACATCAGCTGGGCAAGATGATTGTTTAGCGCGCCAACGTTTTCAGAGATAGACATCTCGTTATCGTTTAGTACCACTAGCATGTCGTTGTGCAAGTCACCTGCGTGGTTCATCGCCTCAAATACCATGCCGCCAGTCATCGCGCCATCGCCGATAACCGCAACAACCTTACGGCCAGCTTGCTCTTTTTCGGCGGCAACAGCCATAGCTAATGCTGCACTGATTGAGGTGCCAGAGTGACCGACGCTAAAGGTGTCGTATTCACTTTCTTCACGCCACGGGAATGGATGCACGCCACCTTTCTGACGAATGGTGTGCATTTTTTCGCGACGACCTGTCAGGATTTTATGTGGATAGGCTTGATGGCCTACGTCCCAAACAAGTCTATCGAATGGCGTGTTGTACACGTAATGAAGTGCTACGGTGAGTTCCACCGTACCAAGGCCCGAAGCGAAATGACCGCTTGATTTACCAACAGACTTCAATAGGAAACCTCTAAGCTCATCTGCCAATTGTGGCAGTACGGCTTGAGGGAGCTGTCTTAGCTCATCTGGGGTATTAGCCTGTGCAAGCACAGGGAATTGAGAAATATCAAAACTCATATCGAGATTCTTTGTCTCTTTATTATACTCTTCGCTCAACGATGTAACGGGCGAATTCTGCAATTAGCTGGCTATTGTATGGTAATTTGGCCAGCGCTGATAGTGCGTCCTCAATCAAACTGCTCGCAGTTTTTTGGGCGCCCTCTAATCCAAGCAACTTTGGATAGGTGCTTTTGTTTGAATCTGTATCTGAACCTTGCGGTTTTCCAAGCTCTTCGGTGCTAGCGATAATATCGAGGACATCGTCTTGTACTTGGAAGGCGAGGCCGATAGCGTCGGCAAAGTCGAGTAGGGCTTGACGCTCTTGTCCCTCTACTTTAGCGGCAATAATGGCAAACTCTACCGCACAGCGAATAAGCGCACCGGTTTTTAATTTGTGTAGCTGTATTAAGGTGGCGAGTTCGATCTGCTTATTGGTGGCACTTAAGTCCATCGCCTGACCACCACACATACCACTATACCCAGAGGCGCTAGCTAAGGCTTTAACCATAGCTAAATTCTGTGATGGAGTAATGTTTTCAATCGGATCGCTGATAATTTCGAAGGCAAGTGCCTGCAGTGCGTCACCGGCTAATATTGCGGTTGCTTCGTTAAAAGCGATATGCACAGTTGGTTGGCCGCGGCGCAGCGCATCATCATCCATGGCGGGTAGATCATCATGAATAAGCGAGTAAGCATGAACACATTCAACGGCTGCTGCACAAGCGTCTAAGGTCGCAAGCTTAACACCTAACATGTCGCCGACAGCATAAACCAGAAAGGGTCTAATTCGTTTTCCGCCAATTAAGGCACCATGCTTCATGGCCGCTTTAAGCTGCGGATCGATATCGGCTAGCGAGTCGATGCGAAATTCAAGCTGTTGATTGATACGCTCTTGGTACTGTTTCAGTGACGCTACTAACAATTACTCACCCTCGACATCATAAGGTTTAAGGGTGTCGACACCCTTTTCTTGCATTAGCACCGCGACTTTTTGTTGGGCATTTTCTAACTTGCTCTGGCTGTTGCGCACAAGTTTAATTCCGCGCTCGAATTGCTTTAATGCATCATCGAGAGCGATGTCGCCATGCTCTAAATCGGTTACGATTTTTTCTAGCTCGGAAAGTGAATCTTCAAATGAGAGATTTTCTGGTTTTTTTGCCACGATGATCATTCCTAGAAATAAGCGGTACACAAAGTATATCAGCAGGGCACATGGGTCAAATTGAGCCGTTGACTATTTGCGCAAAAGCACGCTTTCAATTGCAAACATGCTTTTAAAGTAAGTAAAACATCCGTGAGTTAACAGCGCTACCCTACGGCCAAACGGTTAGGGGATTGGCGATTTCCTGCAAGCGAAGGCGTATTTTAGCGGAAAATGAACACGAATTGCTGGAAATATCACTCAAGAGATTATCATTTTGGTCGTTATATAAGTTGGAATACCAAAAAAGTAGCGGCTAATGGCATGTTTAGCCTCTTGGTACTTGCCGTAGCATCTAAGGCGTAATATTGTCGCTACTTATTTTATTCTCAGCATTTTATGTAGCACTTGGTATTCGAGACAGTCGAAAAACAGTGTATTGATTGGTATTTGAGGAGCGGTTTTGGACTTAGCAACCCTAATTGGACTTATTGGCGCATTTGTCTTCATTATCATGGCAATGGTCAGTAGTGGTGGCATTGGCATTTTTATCAACGTGCCCTCGATTCTCATCGTTCTAATCGGCTCATTATTTGTGGTTATGATGAAATATAACCTCAAGCAGTTTTTAGGTTCCGCTAAGATTGCAGCTAAAGCTTTTATTTTTAAGCTAGATAAACCAGAAGAGCTTATCGAACAGTCAATCTCTATGGCAGATGCCGCACGCAAGGGTGGTTTCTTGGCGTTGGAAGAGGCTGAGATCAGTAACAGCTTTATGCAAAAAGCAGTCGACATGTTGGTGGATGGCCACGATGGGGATGTGGTGCGCGATGCATTAGAAAAAGATATCGCCCTGACTGAGGAGCGTCATAAAACGGGGATCGGTATTTTTAAGTCTATTGGTGATGTGGCGCCAGCGATGGGCATGATTGGTACCCTAATCGGTCTTGTTGGCATGCTATCAAATATGGATGATCCTAAGTCTATTGGCCCCGCGATGGCGGTTGCACTGCTAACTACCTTATATGGGGCAGTGGTTGCCAATATGGTCGCACTACCAATTGCCGATAAGCTATCCCTTCGAATGAGTGAAGAGATGTTAAACCGTAATCTTATTATGGATGCGGTGTTGGCGATTCAAGATGGCCAGAACCCAAGAGTCATTGAGGGTTTTTTGAAGAATTACCTATCCGAAAAATCAAGAAAAATAGACACATTGGACGGGGCGTAAACAGATGGCTAAAAAAGCCAAATGTGATTGTCCGCCACCCGGTGCGCCGCTCTGGTTGGCAACTTTCGCCGACTTGATGTCGTTGCTGATGTGTTTCTTCGTACTGCTGCTCGCGTTTTCAGAAATGGATGTGATGAAGTTTAAGCAGATTGCAGGTTCGATGAAGTACGCCTTCGGTGTGCAGAATAAAGTCGAAGTCAAAGATATTCCTAAAGGCACCTCGGTGATTGCCCTTGAATTTAGGCCGGGGCGTCCCGAGCCTACGCCGATTGAGATCATCAACCAGCAAACTAACGAGATGACAGAGCCAATGCTTGAGTTTCAAGAGGGCGAAGATGATAGTGCTGGCGGCATTCAGCAGCAGCGCGGCGAACAGCGCGGTGGTCAAGCATCGGCAACGGCGCAGGAGCAGAGTGAGGCCGAAGCCAAGGCTGAAAATGCCGCTCAATCGGATACGCAATCGACGAAAACTCAAGCATCGGCTCAAGATAAGATTAATGAGCAGGTGAAGAAGATGGCCCAGGAGCTCAATAAAGAGATTGTCGATGGTGCCATCGAGATCGAGTCACTTGGGCAACAGATCATTATTCGCATTCGAGAAAAAGGATCCTTCGCCTCAGGCTCGGGCTTCTTGCAACCTAGGTTTAAACCTGTGATCCGCCGTGTGGGTGAATTGCTTAAGGATGTGCCTGGCATCGTTACCGTATCGGGGCATACCGATGACTGGAATATCTCTAACGAACTCTATAGCTCTAATTGGGATCTGTCGAGTAAACGTGCCGTAGCCGTGGGGCATGAGCTGATTAAGGTTAAGGGGTTTGATCCGAAGCGGATGAAGGTGGTGGGAATGGCGTCATCGGATCCGCTAGTAGAGAACAACTCTAGCGCTAATCGCGCACGAAATCGCCGAGTCGAGATTGCGATAGAGCAGGGCAAAGCCAAAGAGTCTCAAGAGATCCAAGTGAGTCAGTAGCTGTCATTAGTCAGCGATAGAGGCGCGCAACCTAGGAGACTGGGTTGCGCGCCTTTTTCATTTTAGCGATTCCAGGTTATTGATAGGGGAATAATTGATTTTTGTGGTGACAAACTGACATTGGATATACGCAATTGCCCCGCGTTCTTGTTATAATCGGAAAATTGCTGTTTAAACTACCCCCTCGCGGAAGACCAATGAAATTTATCGTAAAACTGTTTCCTGAAATCATGATGAAGAGCAAGCCGGTAAGAATGCGTTTTACCAAGATGCTCGAGACCAATATTCGTAATGTACTTAGAAAGGTGGATGAGTCCGCTAAAGTACAGCGTCAGTGGGACAAGATCATGGTGATGGTACCAGATGATAGGCCAGATCTGGTTGAAGCCTTTGGTGAGCGTTTAGCCTGTATTCCTGGTATCGCTCATGTACTGCAAGTAAACGTGAGTACCTTCACTTCAGTCGACGATATCTACCAGCAGACGTTAGCTGTTTATAAAGAGCAGCTTGTTGGCAAGACCTTCTGTGTACGCGTTAAGCGCGCGGGTAAGCATGACTTCAACTCTATTGAAGTTGAGCGCTATGTGGGTGGTGGATTGAATCAATTTACCGAAGCAGCGGGTGTTCGCTTAAAAGATCCTGATATGACAGTGCATCTAGAGATTGATAATGAACACCTATATCTCATCGATAAGCGTATTGAAGGCCTTGGCGGCTTCCCGATGGCGACTCAGGAAGATGTGTTGTCACTGATCTCTGGTGGTTTCGACTCAGGCGTATCGAGTTACCAGTTCATTAAGCGTGGTTCTCGTACTCACTATTGTTTCTTTAACTTAGGTGGCGACCAGCACGAAATCGGTGTTAAGCAGGTGGCTTACCACTTGTGGCAGAAGTATGGCGAATCACATAAGGTTAAGTTTATCTCTGTGCCGTTTGACCCTGTGGTACAAGAAATTCTAGAGCGCGTCGATAACGGCCAGATGGGCGTGGTGTTAAAGCGTATGATGATGCGTGCTGCAGCAAAAGTGGCGCATAAGATGGGCATTCAAGCCTTGGTTACGGGTGAGGCGATGGGGCAGGTTTCTAGCCAAACCTTGACTAACTTAAATGTCATCGACCGCTGTACAGAGCAATTGATTTTGCGTCCTCTTATTGCAATGGATAAGCAAGACATCATCAATATTAGCCGTGAAATCGGTACCGAAGACTTTGCTAAATCAATTCCTGAGTATTGTGGCGTTATTTCTCAAAAGCCAACGGTAAAAGCGGTGTTGTCAAAAGTTGAAGCTGAAGAAGCTAAGTTTTCTGAAGATCTGCTCGAGCGCGTGATTGCAGATGCAGAAGTTATCGATATTAGGGAGATTGCAACTCAGATGGATACCAAAATTACCGCAACAGAAACTGTCGATGCGATTAGTGCTGGTGAGATCATTATCGACGTCCGTGCACCAGAAGAGGAGGAGAAGGCTCCCCTTGAAGTCGCTGGTGTCGAAGTGAAGGCGATTCCTTTCTATAAGCTAGCGACGCTGTTTGGTGATCTCGATAAAGAGAAGAATTACCTGTTATATTGCGACCGTGGCGTGATGAGCAAGCTACAGGCGCTTTATCTGCAAGAGCAAGGTTACACCAATGTTAAGGTTTACCGTCCTTAAACGGCGTTTGTGAGCGCTAGAGTGAGCTTAAACGAAAAGGCAACCAATATTGGTTGCCTTTTTTGTAGCTATTAACCGCTAGCTAGCGGTTAATAGATACAAAAAAACCACCTCTATTAGGTGGTTTTAAAGTTGAAGTACTAGCGCTTTATTAGTCGGCTAATAATACTTGAGCCGTAGCTTCTTCGTTCTTCTTTAGTTCATCAGTTGCTAACATGGTATCTAGCTCAGCAGTCAGTTGAGCCTGCATTAACTCCATGCTTTCTGTTAAGTTAGCTGTTAATGTCGCTTCGATATCTTTGGTGTTGATAGAGATTTCGTCGGCACTAACACTGGCTGAGGCGCCGAGGATAGCGATAACAAATACTGATTTTAGGTTTAACATACGCGGTAGCCTCCGGGCTAGTATTTGGGTTGTTAGACACTCCCCAATTACGTCGTAGAGGCTGTCCAACTAGTATCATTTCGTTGGGGCAAATTCTGAACGAAAGTACTGGCCTTAACAAACGATAAAATGTAACAATAGACATTAGAAAAACTAATTAAAAACCGGGATCTGGATCACTATGGCAAGACGATTACCTCCCCTGAATGCGGTGAAGGCATTTGAGGCAGCAGCTAGGCATTTGAGCTTCACTCGAGCGGCAGAAGAGTTGTTTGTTACCCAGGCTGCCGTGAGTCATCAAATCAAGGCATTAGAAGAGTATCTTGGATTAAAATTATTTAGACGTAAGAACCGTTCATTACTGCTAACAGAGGAGGGGCAAAGCTACTTTCTCGACATCAAAGATATTTTCACCCAACTTGCCGATGCCACCGATAGATTATTAGCCCGAAGTGCTATCGGTTCCCTTACTGTAGCCACTTCGCCGAGCTTTGCGATTCAATGGTTAGTGCCACGATTGGCCAAGTTTAGTGAGAAAAATCCAGAGATCGATGTGCGAATTAAGGCTGTGGATGATGAAGATGGCTCGCTGACCGATGACGTTGATGTGGCCATCTATTATGGTATGGGGAACTGGTCTGGAATGCGAGCCGATAAGCTCAGGAATGAGGTGTTAATTCCGGTCTGTTCACCGCTATTATTAAGCGGTCCCAAGCCATTAGAAAAACCTAGCGATTTGAAAAATCATACCCTATTGCACGACTCTAGTCGCCAAGATTGGCAGGCTTGGTTTAGACAATGTGGAATTACTGATATTAATGTGAACCAAGGTCCAATATTTAGTCATTCTTCATTGGTGCTACAAGCTGCCGCTCACGGCCAGGGTGTGGCGCTAGGCTACAGTGTACTTGCAAGGCCCGATATTAAAGCGGGTCGTCTTATCTGTCCTTTTCCTGAAGTTTTAGTCAGTAAAAATGCATATTACTTAGTGTGCCAACAAAGCCATGCCGATATTGGTAAGGTCGCAGCTTTTAGAGAGTGGATGCTCGATATGTTCGAAGAGGAGACGCGCAGTGAGCTGCTTACAGGATAAGTTAAAACAAGCCTACCTTGAGGGTGAGTTAGCCGCGGCCGTTGCTGAATTAACTCCCGAGGAGCTAGCTTTCGATGCGCAGCACTATCTCGTAGACTGTGCCGAAAAAGATAGCGCCGAAAAAGACTGCGACAGCTTGATTATCTTGGCCCATGGTGCAGGCGCGAATATGCACCATGAATTTATGACTCAGATGGCCAAGGGGCTGAGCGTAGGCGCAACAGTCGTGCGTTTTAACTTTCCCTATATGCGTGCCAATGCCATCGATGGTAAGCGTCGTCCGCCAGACAGGGCGCCGAAGTTGATTGCCGACTACGCGCTGCAGCTTAGTATTCTTAAACAACAGTTTAAGCCTAAGAAAGTCTACTTAGTGGGCAAGTCTATGGGGGGGCGGATGTCGACAATTTTAGCCGAGAGCCTAAAGGTTGATGGTGTTGCCTGTCTTGGCTATCCCTTTATTCCACTCAGTGGTGGCGAGCCGCGTTTAGAACCGATCGAGGGGGGGTTAGCGCCACTGATGGTGATCCAAGGTGAGCGAGATAAGTTTGGTCATAAGGGATTAGTTGACACTTGGCCAGAAATGAAAAAAGTACAACTGCATTGGTTAACCGATGGCGATCATAGTTTTAAGCCAAGGAAGTCGTCAGGAACTACGTTAGAGGCTAACCTAGCTCAGGCGGTATCGCTAATAAAAGGCTTTATCTCGCAGTTATCATAACGAGTGATAATACAGTTATTTGGAATGCAAATTTTCTATCTGTCGGCAGCGGAGTCGATGGCTAGCTGGAGGTTTAATGCGTAATGGATTTTTGCTGCTAGCAGCATTGAGTGGTTTTATTGCCGTAGCATTGGGCGCATTTGGTGCCCATGGATTGAAGAATGTGGCGCCGCCAGATCTCATTGCCATCTTTAATTTAGGCGTTGAGTATCAGTTCTACCATACGTTCGCGCTGATTGCGGTGGCGTTCTCTGGTCATTGGCTAAAGTCGCGATTATTGGACTGGGCCGGCTACCTCTTTATCGCGGGTATGGTGCTGTTTTCGGGATCTTTGTACCTCTATGCGTTAATCGGCGCTAAATGGACTGGTCCTGTTACCCCAATGGGTGGTGTCTGCTTCCTGTTAGGTTGGCTATTTATCGCCGTCGCAGTTTGGCGTAATCGCGTTAAAGAGCTGGATTAAGCTTTTAGTGGTGACTTAGTCTATCTATAGGTTAAGGCTGCGCGGTGAATATTAAATTTTAGACAGTACACAGCAAAGCTTGAACAGTGTAAAATAGCGGGCAACAACTTTGTTGGCCGCTTTTTTATATCAATACTTCAATAACGCAGACCGTTTTTAGCGTTATGCTTTGAAGCCTAGGTAACGCTTTTACTAAGTGCTATTTTGATTGATATTATTTTTATCTTCAGGAAATTCAATGATAAACCTATTTTTATTTTGCCGTGCTGGCTATGAGAAAGATTGTGCAGCAGAGATCCAAGTGCGCGCAGCTGAGCTCGATATTGGTGGATTTGTAAAAACCAACACCAACGATGCTTATGTGATTTTTCAGTGCTTCCAAGCCGGTGATGCTGAAGTTTTAGCTAAAAATATCAGTCTAGACTCGCTTATTTTTACCAGACAGATGTTTGCGGCCAAGGAGTTGCTTAAAGGCTTACCGGAGCAAGATAGAATTAGCCCGATAGTTGAAGCGCTGACTCAAGTGCATAAAGCGGGTGAATTACGTGTTGAAACGCCAGATACTAACGAAGCAAAAGAGCTATCTAATTTCTGTCGCAAGTTTACAGTGCCCCTAAGACAGGCACTGAAGAAGTCAGGTACCTTACTCGAAAAAGAAAACAGCAAGCGTCCGATTATTCACGTTTGTTTTGTCGCTTCGGGTCAAGCTTATGTGGGTTACTCGTTAAGTAACAATAGCTCGCCATATTTCATGGGGATCCCAAGACTTAAGATCGCAGCGGACGCACCGAGTCGCTCGACATTAAAACTTGATGAAGCCTTTATTCACTTTATCCCTAAAGAAGAGCAAGAGACTCGCCTCAGTAGTGGTATGAAGGCTGTGGATCTTGGCGCATGCCCAGGTGGCTGGACCTATCAGCTTGTGAGACGCGGTATGTTTGTTGCCGCTGTCGATAATGGGCCGATGGATCAAGGTCTAATGGATACCGGACAGGTTAAACATTATCAGGCTGACGGCTTTAGATTCGAGCCACCTAGAAAGAATATCACCTGGCTTGTGTGTGACATGATTGAAAAGCCATCTCGCGTGGCCGAGCTGATTGAGGCATGGGCGATTAACGGTTGGTTTAAAGAAGCGATTTTTAACTTAAAGCTACCGATGAAGGCACGCTATAAAGAGGTGTCGACCATTTTGGCGACCATGGAAGAGATCTTAAAAGAGAACGGCGTAGATGATTTTACTATCGCAGCTAAGCATCTTTACCATGACCGTGATGAAGTGACCGTTCACCTTTGCTTGAGACCTACTCAGCCTTGGTAAATATTGACTAAAGTGCCGACTCAACTCGGGTCGGGACAAAGCATTAAAAAAGGCCCCATGTGAAAACATGGGGCCTTTTTATTGAATCATAACTTGATTATTAAGATAAACGCTCAATCACGGCCTGAGTGAAGTCGGTTGTACCGTGAGTACCACCTAGGTCACGTGTGGTGCGGTCGCCTTCTTCAATCACAGCGGTAATCGCGTTGCGAATAAGCTCGGCTTTATCTGACATACCTAAATACTCAAGCATCTGAATCGATGCCAGTACAACAGAAGTTGGGTTTGCTAGGTTTTTGCCAGCGATATCTGGCGCACTACCGTGCACCGCTTCAAAAATTGCCGCATCGCTACCAATGTTAGCACCAGGTGCCATACCTAGGCCGCCAACAAGGCCAGCACAAAGATCTGATAAGATGTCACCGAATAGGTTTGTGGTGACAATCACATCGAAGTTTTCAGGATTCATCACCAGCTTCATACAGGTTGCGTCAACAATCATCTCTTCGGTCGTGATATCTGGGTAACGCTGGCTCACTTCACGAGCGACTTTCAAGAATAGTCCAGAGGTAGACTTCATGATGTTAGCTTTATGGACGATAGTGACTTTTTTACGGCCTTCCTTACGGGCAAGCTCATAAGCAAATGTGGTGATCTGCTCTGCACCTTGGCGAGTAATGATACTGGTTGCTTCAGCGGTTGCACCGTCATCAGAGACGGTTTGCCCTAGGCCTGAATACATGCCTTCGGTATTTTCACGTACTGTGATGATATCGATATTGTCATAACGGGCCTGTGTGCCTTTAAAAGACAGTACTGGACGTACGTTTGCGTAAAGGCTGAATTGCTTACGTAGGCTCACGTTAATAGAGGTAAAGCCTTCGCCAACAGGTGTTGTTAGTGGGCCTTTTAGTGTAATGCGATTTTTTTCAATAAGCTCTAATGTGCGCTGAGGTAATAGTTCACCGTGCTTTTCTAGCGCAGCGAGACCGGCATCTGCAAACTCATATTCAAAGTCACAACCAGCTTTATCAAGAATTTTAAGTGCTGAGTCAATAATGCTTGGGCCAATCCCATCACCAGGGATAACGGTTATCGTTCTTTTTGTCATGGATAGTCCTACCACGGTTAGGCGTTACTGCAATTGTCTGACCATGTCTTGGGACACGGCAAGTGAGTTGGAATTATTTTCTTTTTGCTCGATGTATTTTAAACACTTTTACACAACTTTCACAGGAAATAGTGAGCAATCTCACGTTTTTTTCTGTAGGGTAACTTGCATAAATAACTGCTTATGACGATGATTGATCGTTAGAAGGTTAAAAAGTCTACTTTAGTCTAATAATAAATAATGAGGAAGACCTTGAAGTCATTACCTATTACATCTCTATTGCTATTCTCGACGAGTTTGCTGTCAGCAAACTTGATAGCGGCCAACAATAGCATCACTCCCGACGATATTATGCGATTCGAATCGCTTAAAAAGCCTGTTATTTCAGATACTGGCAATATGCTGGCCGTTGAGGTGACTCCGGATCGTGGCGATAGTCACGGCCTTGTAAGGAACCTCGTAGCTAATAAGCAGTTTAGTGTAAAAGGCGCGAGTAAGCCAAAAGTTAGCCATGACGGCCGTTTTGTGGCGTTTGTCGATGAAGTATCGCTTTTGGAATCAGAAACAGCCAGCAAGAAAGCCAAGAAGAAACTCAAGCCCGGCTTGGTTTTGTTAGATACCTCAACGGGTGAAGAGATCCGCTATGAGCGTGTAAAATCCTTTGAGTTCAATGATAAGGGAACTCATCTAGCTATCTGGTTTGAAGCCGAAGAGTCAAAAAAAGATGAAAAATCGGCTGATAATGGGCAAAGCGCTAAAAGTGATATAGAAGTCGATAAAGAGGATAAGGGCACGACAGTCGAGCTGCTTTCTCTTAACGATTTGAAATCAATAACCTTTAAAGACGTTACGGCGCTTAGTTTTGATCAGTCAGGGTTAAATTTTGCATTGGCGATAAATAATATCGAAACCAATAAGCATGAGTTAAACCTGGTTAAGCTGGCCGATAATAGCACTTCGACTGTCCATAGTTTAAAACAGCAGCAATTTGGTGCTATCGCTTTATCAAATGATGGTAAGTATTTAGCTTTTACCCATGGTGATGCCAAGGTTGCACCTTTTGGTCGCGAATATGAATTGGCACTTTTGAGCCTTGAAAATAACCAGCTTGTTAAAACGCCTAAGTCAGCAGATTGGACGCTTAATCGTTACGCTGAGCTACGCTTTTCCGATGACAGTCAACGCTTGTTCTTTGGCCGTGTGCCTCAGGTGGCTCAGCAATTAGAGTTGGCTAAATATGAGCAGCAGTCCGATCTATTTGATAAAGATATTATTACCTCAAATCGTGCGCTTAGAGTATGGCATGGTGAGGATCCTCGTATTAAGCCTCATGAAGTTCAGCAATATAAGAAGGAGGTTAAGCGAACCTATTTAGCTGTACTGCATGTCAAGGGCAATAACTTAGTGCAGCTTGCTGATCTCGATGTGCCAGATATAGAGGTGCAGCAACAGCAGCGCTATGTACTGGCCAGTTCTGATCTGCCATACCGTAAGATGATCACTTGGGCTGGATTTTATCGTGATTTTTATCTGGTTGATCTCAATACAGGACGGAAGATCCCGCTGCTTACTCAACAGAGCAGTTCAGAAGAGCCGAATTTGTCCCCGGGTGAAAAGTTTGTGTCCTATTACTTGCACGGGAACGTGTTCCTGTATGAGATAGCTCAAGATAGACGCATCAACATTACCAAAGATTTAGGTGTTTCTTTTGCCAATGAAGATCATGACTACCCATCAAACGCGCCAAGTTATGGTTTTGGTCCTTGGATTGGTGATGATGCAGGTTTGTTGATTTACGACAAGTTTGATATTTGGCAGGTCAATACGCTATCGAATGATACATTTAAACTGACAGCAGGTCAGGGACGTGAGCAACAGATCCAATATCGAGTAACTGGCTTGGTTCAAGATAAAGAGTATCCAAGTGTGTTAGCTAATGGTGATAAAGTTTTGCTTCATGGCTATAACGATATCACCAAGGGCGATGGTTTTTACCGTGCGCAGATAGGAGTCGCAGGGGTGAAGCCTTTAATGGATGGCGACTATAAGCTTAAGTTGCTGGCGCGCAGTAAAGATGCACAGACAATCGTGTACTCTAAAGAGCAGTACGATCAGTTTCCCGATCTTTACACCGCCTCTGTCGATGCACCGCAAAATGCGGTACGTCAAACTAACTTAGATAAGCAGCGTGATGCCTTTAACTGGGGACAGTCAGAGTTAGTTCAGTGGACCAATGGCGACGGCAAACCGCTCGATGGCGTTTTGATCAAACCAACCAATTATGTTGAAGGTCAGCGTTATCCTGTACTTGTCTACTTTTACCGATTTATGAGCGACAGGTTGCACGCCTTCCCACAGATGAAGATTAATCATAGGCCGAACTTTGCATGGTATGCCGATAATGGCTACGCCATTTTCTTGCCCGATATTCGTTTCGAGGTGGGTTACCCAGGAGAAACCTCTGTACAGGCATTAACCTCTGGCGTACAGCACCTGATCGACATCGGGGTTGCCGATCCACAAGCGGTGGGTATTCAGGGCCATTCATGGGGCGGGTATCAAACGGCTTTTGCGGTAACAAAAACCAATATCTTTAAAGCTGCAGTGACCGGCGCCCCTGTGTCTAATATGACCAGCGCCTATAGTGGCATTCGTCATGGAAGTGGTCTTGCGAGACAGTTCCAATATGAAACAGGCCAGAGCCGCATTGGTGAAAGCCTGTTTAAATCACCACAGAAATATATTGAAAATTCACCGGTATTTTACGCTGAGCGTATTAAGACACCTATGATGATCATGTTTGGTGATAAAGATGATGCGGTGCCTTGGGAGCAAGGGGTTGAGCTGTACCTTGCCATGCGCCGTGCGGGTAAGGATGTGGTGTTCTTGCAATATCAGGATGAGCCACATCATCTTAAGAAGTATCCTAATAAGCTCGATTACAGTATTCGTATGATGGAATACTTCGATCACTACCTCAAAGGCATGCCTGCGCCTAAATGGTTGAGTGAGGGCGAAGCCTATACTGAGTATAAAAAAGCCGATTAAATAAGATTGTTTACTTTTAAAATGCCGAGGTCCTTCACCTCGGCATTTTTTTGTCTAAGAAAGTAGCGCGCAGCAAATAAACAGGGGGTAATTGCATCAAATTGTTGCATAATGAGCAGCATAAATTGAGTGTATAAGGTGTAGAGTAAATGGATGGGATTTGGATGCACGTAGGGGCTGTGTTTATGGGCTTTTTTGCCATAATGAATCCGATAGCTAATGTCCCCATCTTTCTTGGGCTTACAGCCGATGACGATGAGAAGACAACCCGATTAATCGCTTTTAGAGCCTTAATTATCGCATTTGTCATTGTGAGCTTATTCGCCGTATCGGGTCAGTTT
This sequence comes from Shewanella sp. Isolate13, assembly GCF_022398325.1. Lineage (GTDB taxonomy): Bacteria > Pseudomonadota > Gammaproteobacteria > Enterobacterales > Shewanellaceae > Shewanella. The sequence goes on along the minus strand of NZ_JAKEVD010000003.1, from coordinate 36,341 downwards.
ATCTTTCACTTATTTGGGATCTCACTGCCCGCCTTCCGCATCACGGGAGGCTTGTTGGTATTTTTGATAGGTTTTCATATGCTGCAGGGCAATCAGTCTGCGGTGCACCATGATAAGGACAAGCCCGTTGAGGAGTCGCTAGAGTCTAAACTCAGTATTGCGATATCCCCCTTAGCACTGCCTATCTTGGCAGGCCCCGGCACGATTACTACTGCAATGAACTTTACCGCCGGTGGCGGAATCGCAGAGCTTATTAGCACCATTGCTTCGTTTGGTGTTTTATGTGTTATAACCTACGTGTTCTTTATTTTTGGGGGGCGCTTAGTCAGTTATTTAGGCTCTGCTGCATTAGGGGCTATCACCCGAATGATGGGGCTTATTTTGGCCGTTATCGGTACTCAGATGGCGGTAGAGGGATTACAGGGCGCCTTTAAGGTGCTTGCCTAAGTAAGGGGGCGCCTTGATAGCACATTCGATGCAACGGATGTCGAATATTAGGCATAAGGGATAAGAGTGTTCTAATATTAAGCGGCTATGGTAATTGGCGTGTCTCGAGATAGGCCGACAGGTGCCGCTTTATGTCGTCTGACGGCCCTACTACAGAGAGCTCAATTGATAATATAGCGCATTCGTTTTTGATTCATACACAAGGAAGGTAAATGAATAAATTCAAGATGATAACCTTAGTTAGTGTGATGCTGCTAGGCTTACCCGCAACTGCCATTGCAAAAGCTCCGCTTGAAGGTGAGCCTGATTGGGAAGCGAGAAAAAGAGGGGGGGATAAAGGCGAGGTGCAACAAACTGAGGAGCAGCGTTTGTTAGCCGAGCTAGCTAAGCGAGAGCAGGCCGAAAAAGAGCTTCAAAAGCAGCTACAGGATAACTAATTGAGCTAAAATAAAAAGCTCAAAGAGCGAAAGTTATCCATTCTTAATTGCAAAAGCAGCACCGAGGTGCTGCTTTTTGTTTTCTACTACATCAGGCTTGCTTGGGTTGTTGCTAAATCTTGATGCTAACTTAGCTATCGATCTGGCTGGCTAGATACTGATTATACGTATCTTCCCCCCAAGCGATGAGTACTCCTTGCTTAAACAGTAGTGGAGTGCACTCCTCCTTAGAGGTTTCACCATCTGAAGTGACATGGTGGGTTCGGTAGAAGAGTACTTGTAAGTGTTGTTCGTTTGAGATTTTTGCTTCTGTAAAATCGGCTTTGCCAAAAAGGGATTTTATCTCGGCGATGCTTTGGCCTATGCTGATTTCGGCCATCATAGCTTTGTTATAGGCTTGCCTATCTTCCCATCTCATCTCATCGGGGCTGGGATCGTAAGTGAGCATAATCACGGCGACAAAAGCAACGTAAGTGACGAAAATACTGATGATAATGACGGGAAGTTTAGATTTCATCCTAGCAACGAATCCTTCATGCGGCTCTTTCAATAAGCCTAAGATACTATGTGATCGCATTAGGGTAAACGCTAGGATGACAACTTTATGTTAACAAATGTAAGTTTAAGCGGGATCCGGCTTTTCAATTCTAAATTGTTTCAGGTTTACGCTTAAAGGCATATCGGTTCTGAGTTGCACCAATTTATAACTGAGGCGCGCCATCTGTTTCCCCTCTTGAAGTTTTTTGGCTTGTTTAGAGCCTACCTTGTCGATGGAGTTATAGATGTTTGCTAGTGAGCGATAAATTCTGAGTAACTCTACTGCAGATTTAGGGCCGATACCGGGGACTCCTGGGATTTTATTACCGCTATCACCTGCTAATGCTAAGTAGTCAATTAACTGAGAATGTTCAACCCCTAGTTTTTGTTCCATATCTTCAACAGTTAGATAGGTCTGATTAAAGTGATCCCATTGCTTTATATGCGGATGATTTAATTGGCTAAATCCTTTGTCTGTAGAGACGATAATCGCTTCGCCATCTGTGTTGGCAAGTTTAGTGGCTAAGGTCGCTATCACATCGTCGGCTTCAGATTCTGCATCGATAGAGTGAATTTGGTGCTCTGCTAAATAAGTTTTGATGTCATTAAGGCCATCGGCTAATGCTTGAGGCATAGGCTTACGGCCTTTTTTGTAATCTTCATAGAGGGCTTTACGCCACGAGATTGCATCGCCGTCCCAGACGATAGTTACATGTGTCGGTGCATGGAACTTAAGCAACTTGCGGCAGGCGCCATTAACACGCTCTTTCAGCCCTGAGACATCAGACTCGTTGGGTTGTGCGGCGTGGATCCGCCGCACCAAGTTCATACCATCGATAATAAGCAGTTTATTCAACTTTTTCTCTCTGTACTTTATGACTTTGTAGCTGGGAATACATTCACTTATCTGTAACTTCAGATTAGTTTTACTGTGCGGCGTGGATCCGCCGCACTAAGTTCATAGCATAGATAATAAGCAGTTTATTCAACTTTCTCTCTGTATTCTCTGTACGCTATGACTTTCTATTTTATGACTTTGTAGCAGGGAATGTATTCACTTCCCGGCAATTTCATTCGCTGTTGGGAAACAAATGCACCTAATAGGTCGTCCATCAGCGTCATAAGCTCGGGATCGCCTTTAAGCTCAAACGGTCCATTGAGCTCAATTGCTTTAATGGTATCCATCTTGACATTACCAGCGACGATACCTGAAAACGCTTTACGCAAGTTTGCCGCGAGCTCAGCCTTATTAGCTTGAGAGTATAGGTCTAAGTTACTCATCACCTCGTGAGTAGGCTCAAAAGGGAGCTGGAACTCAGGCTCAATTTTTAACGACCACTGGTATTGGTAAGAGTCGCCATTCTCCCTGCGGAAGGTTTTGATCTCCTCCATAGCCTGTTTCTGTATTCGAGCGACCTTCACTGGATCGTCGATCACGATTTGATACTTGCTCTGTGCTTCCTCACCAAGAGTTGCGCCAATAAATTCATCGATGCGCAAGAAATACTCTTCACTCTCTTTCGGCCCCGTAAGTATTAATGGGAAAGGGATATTGCGGTTATCTTTATTGAGTAGAATGCCCAGTAGATAAAGTAGCTCTTCGGCGGTGCCCGCACCGCCTGGGAAGATAACAATGCCGTGCCCTAATCTTACAAAGGCCTCCAAGCGCTTTTCAATATCGGGCAGAATAACCAACTCGTTGACAATTTGATTCGGTGGCTCAGCGGCAATAATACTTGGTTCAGTTAGACCTATGTAGCGGGCGTGATTCACCCGTTGCTTTGCGTGACCAATGGCGGCACCTTTCATCGGCCCTTCCATCGCACCGGGTCCACAACCTGTACAGATATCGAGTGCGCGTAGCCCTAATTCGTAACCCACTTCACGGGTATATTGGTACTCTACGGGGTTGATACTGTGTCCGCCCCAGCAAACGACGATATTGGGATCGAGCATTGGCATTGAGCGCGCGTTGCGTAAGATATCGAATACGACGTTAGTGATGTGACTCGCATTCGTGAGGTTGATATGCTTAAGGTTGTCGTACTTATCGTTGATGTAGACGATATCCCTTAATACCGCAAAGAGGTGCTCTTGGATCCCGGCGATGATTTCACCGTCGACGAAAGCTTCTTCTGGTGGGTTGGTCAACTCGATTTTAATGCCGCGCTCACGGCGTAAGACATTGACATTAAAGTCACTAAACTGAGTGAAAAGCCCCTCTGCATTATCGCTTTTAAGGCCAGATGCGAGTACGGCAAGTGAGCAGTTGCGGTAGAGCTGGTAAAGCTCACTTTTGGCATTCTGTTTTAATCTATCAACTTCCAGTTGTGAAAGTTGATCTAGGCTTCCTCTAGGACTTATTTTTACTATCATAGCAACTCCTTAAGCAGTGATGAGTAAGCTATCCCAAAAAAGAGAGGTGTAACGGGTGTTAACACAAGGGGAGAAGCTTAGAAGTCTATGATGACTCTATCTCTGCTTTCGTTTTTGGCTTTATATAGTGCAGCGTCGGCTCGATCGAAAGTTTCTGTGATGAGCTCATTTTCAATTATTTGCGCAGCACCTATAGACACTGTAACTGTAATTCGCTGATCTTTAAACTTAAAAGGTATACTTTTTACCTTTTCTCTCACACGGTTAAGCAGAGGAAGGATATCGCTCTCGGCAATATCTGGTAGCAATAGAACGAACTCTTCGCCGCCGTAACGGGCGACAAACTCCGATTCGCGTAATGAATTTTTTAGAGCCATAGCAATGACTTGCAGTGTTTTGTCACCGGTGCTGTGACCGAAGCTATCATTAATAGTTTTGAAGTGATCGATATCGGCAACGGCGACCCATAATGGCTGCTTAGTACGCTTGTGGTTACGATACTCAATATCCATTCGCTCTTCTAATGCACTGCGATTTGGCAGTTGAGTGAGTGAGTCGAGTAGATTGAGCTTTTGCTGCTCAAATAGGCGCTCCTTGTAGGACTCTGTTTCTTTTGCAAGCTCTTTAAGCTCTCGACGCAGAGTCTCTACAGACTTCTTTAGCTGAGTCTGTTCTCTATTTTCTAGTAGCTCTTTACGACTAAGAGATTTACGTAATGAGGCTAGGTGTGTCGTGATCTGGTTTTTTAGCTCGTTGATATCATCAACTTCTATCACGGTTTCTCCGACGTTATCGACTTGGTAGTTGATATCGCGGTTTAGTTGTTTAGCAACCTGATAGTTTTTGATTGAGTGGCTATATGAATCTGCTACGACCTCTTGTACGTTACTCAAGGCATTATTGAGTACGTATAAAAACTCTTGCGATGCCGTTTTCTCTCGGGCGATATTATCTAGCAGTAAACTTAGTACGACCTGATAGGCGTTGAGTAGAGTGTTAAGTTCAAACTCTTGGGTGAGTTGCTGTTTGATTTCGGAAACCTGAGCTCGCTGCTCCTTTCTAAATTCAATCTCAGACAGTAACTGTGCTAATTCATGAGCCGCCTGACGGTGGCGAGGCAATACCTCAAACTGATCACCTAAATTCAGTTTTTCTTGTAAGATAGCATCATAGAAGTGGATGATCTTCTCTACTTTAGGGATGTAATCCCAGTAGCTATGAAACGGCTTAAGCAGGTCTTTTTTGAAGTAAGAGATCTCAAGTTTTAACTTGCTAGGTAGAGACTCAACCCTTTGAATCTGACCGACTATATTCGACAGTGATTTGCGGCAATCTTCAAGTTGTAACATGACATGGGCATATTGCTGCTTTAATGTCACTTCGGCTTCATAGAGGGTCGGCAATGCTTCTTCAACTTGGCTAAAATTTGCTAATTTATGGCGTAACTTTGCCAGTTTATTATCAAGCTCTAGATTTTGTCCTTTACAGGCAAGACTTAATTGGGCAATAAATTGCATTAGGATGCGCAGCTTTGCATTTTGCTCTTCGTTCATCTCTTCTAAAGCCTGCTTTGCAGAGTAAAGCTTTTGCTGCAGTACATTGACTTGAGACGTACCTATGGCGGCATCCTTCATATTTATTATTTTTCCTATCAATTACCTAGTATCGAGAGCGGGATTCTTTTCAGAGCTTATCTTACCAGTTGTCCTAAAAAAGAGATATTAACATCGTTATCCTCTTATCTTCAAAGAGTTATATGGCTAATTTATCTTCATTAATGTCTATATTTTGATGGTTCTTCCATCTCGGCCAGATAATATCTTCCTTATTGCCATTAGTGTCGACTTTAATGATCCCACGTACGATACTTTTCTCGATATTAAGGTAGAGAGGATCGTTAAATATACCGGCCGATGCAAAATTAAGCATCTTCATGGTTGCAAAGTAATCTTTATCGCTGCCGAGCGTTCTGGCGGCATGGAGCATCATCTGTAGGCTACCAAAGTGCTGTGCCGCAGTGAGTTTTATGGCTGGGTCTGCCAGTAATGGTAGCTGCAATATCCCCATATGAAGGCTTGTTTGCCCATCGTGGTTCGAGATGATATCTCTCAGGAGACTGAGCAAGTGATTAGGTTCTATCGACTCGTTGAAGCAGAGTAAAAACACTCCTGGACGAATAACATAGGTGTGACAGTTTAAGCTGTTTTTAATGGCTAATACCTGTCGCTTATTCATCTTGGCATTACACTCATAACCTTGAGAAAGATCGGCGTCGAGTTGATCAGACAGGGAGATAAGCGCCATGGTTTTTATTGGGTGACTGTTTGAGTTTATATAGTCTCGTTTAAAAGCTAAGTAACCATGAAGTCGAGTAAAAGGTTCCAATAGTTGAGTCTGTTGTAGTGTTTTAGTTTCGCAGCTGAGCTTGTTTTTAAGTCGCCATAATTTGAGTAATATTAGCAAGGTTAGGCAAAGCACAAATACACAAAGTATGGTTACTAATCGAGTGTTATTAAGCTGTTCGGTCTTAGCTAGTAACTGGTTTTGAGCTTGGCTTAGGCTAAGCTCGAGCTTTTGTGCGGCAATAATTGACTTTTGCTCATCAAATCCAGATGGTTGTGGTTGAGTCAATTCGTTTAGGGTGTTTAACTTTCTAACGCTGTTAAAGGCTTCTTCATATAAGCCAAGCGCTTCTAAGGCGTCAGTTTGTCTCGATAAGGCTTCTTTTAACTCTGTGTTCAGTTGTTTAGACTCGGCAATGGCTATCGCCTTAGAGGCATAATCTAGTGACATCTTCCAATTAGCGTCATTGGCTGCGACCTCAGAGATAAGTAGGTCGTTATATACGAGGTAGTGATTACTCTTCTTCGAGGTGAAGATCTCGTTTGCTCGCTTAAGGTTTTCAAGTGAGGTTCGGGTATCGCCTATTTTATAATAGGCTTCACCTAGGTTATGCAGATTGAGTCCTAGGCCGATGTAGTTCCCGAGTTTCGACTCGATATGTTGAGCATTGAGGTGGTAATCAATTGCCTGATACCACTGCCCTTGATTGGCATAAATCATGGCGATAACCGTCATCGATGAAGAGACGTAGTTTTCGTTACCGAGTAGGCTAAATGCTTCTGCCGCATTATTAGCGGCGCTAAGAGCTTCATCCCAAGATTCTAAATCACGATAGATCCTCGCTAGTTGCAGCTCGATATGAGCATTTTGAGACGAATTATTACCATCTTGGGAGTATTTGGTGGCTTCGGTGTAATGAGCCAAAGATTTTCCAAGCTGGTTCTGCTTATAAAAATACTTACCTAATACGGATTCTGCGTGCGCAATCAGGTAGTTATTCTCAAGCTGCTTAGATAACCGAGATAGCTCTTTTAGGTGTAATAGTGCCGTCGACTCTTCGCGCAGAATCATATGCATCACCCCAAGGTGTTCTTGTAAGGTGTAACGCAGGACTAAACTGGTCTCATCTGTAGAGTGCTCCATGAGCGCGACAGCTTGTTGATACAAAGAGATTGCGGTTGTGTAATCTTGTTGGCTCCTTCCGGCGAACCGTCCTTTTAGCATTAATACATAGCTGCTATCGAAGGTGCTATTGCTCAGTAGTTCAAGTTGCTCGGTGAGCCTTTTGGCGATCGCATAGCGGTCTTTGTCTTTGTTATAAAGCTCCATCTTCAAACGAGTGAATAGCTGAATGTCACGCTTTAACTCTGCCTTTGAGAGACGATGGTCATCGGCAAAGCGGCTAAACTCTGCTGCTGAGGTAAAGTTTGGTAGGGTCGGCAGTGTTTTTGATAGAGATTGTTCGAGTGTTTTGGGAGCTTCTCGTATTTGGAGTTCTGTAAGCAGTTCGTCTCTTACACTGGAATAAGCTTGAGCGCTGAAAAACGATAACAGTAAGATTGAGAGTAGGGGGATGAAAGTACGCATTAAAATGCCATTCCTTATGCTTAATCGTTAAATTAAGTGCCTATTTTTTGTAATTCTATTGGCTTAACTAAGTCTAATGTTATATTTTTCTGACTCAGCAAAAAACAATAATAACAGAAGGACGCAAGAGTGAAACCTGTAGTTCCCCTTATCTTAACTTTTAGTAGCTTAGCCTGTGCTAACGCCGTTGCCGATGTCGATTACAAGATCGATTTAACCAGTCCCGAACATCATTTAGCAAAAGTTGAGGTTAATTTTCCCGTAACGGACTCAAACTCTCTGGTGGTGAACCTACCTGTATGGCGTACAGGTAAGTATCAAGTCTTGCCCTTAGCCGATGCGGTGAGAAAATTTACGGCGACCGATAACAACGGAGCGCTATTACCTTGGACACGGACAGCGAGTGGAGAATGGACTGTCACCTTGTCGGAGCCTACAAGCGTCACCGTGAACTATCAGTTATATGCCAATAAGTTGGGGCAAAGAGTTAACCATATCGATGCCTCCCATGCGTTTTTAGATGCTAGTGGCACTTTTGTGTATAGCCCAGATTTTAGAGATGAACCTGTCAGGGTGTCTCTCAAGGTGCCTAATAGCTGGAACAGCTACTCGGGCATGGATAGAGGGGAAAACGCCCACTCATTTACCGCTGACAATTACGATATCTTAGTCGATTCACCGATTGAAACGGGGATCAGCGAACATCGTGAATTTAGCGCCGATGGTAGACAATATGAGTTAGTGGTTTGGGGAGAGGGTAACTACGATATCGACAAGATGGTCACCGACCTGACTAAGCTCAGCGGTCAAGCCGACGTGATTTGGGACGATTATCCATTTGAGCGTTATGTCTATATGGTTCATGCCACGAGTGGTGCGCGAGGCGCAACAGAGCACCTGAACTCTACTATTATTCAGCGTCCACGTTTTAGTTATAGAGAGCGTAAAGATTACCTAGGCTTTATTAAAACCGCCTCTCATGAGTTCATCCATACCTGGAACGTTAAGGCCTATCGACCCGATGGTTTAGTGCCTTACAACTATCAAGATGAAGAGATAACCGAACTACTTTGGATTGCTGAAGGCTCTACCAGTTATTTCCAAAGCCAGTTGCTGTTACGTGCAGGGGTGATGACACCAAAGGAGTTTTTGGAAGACTTGGCAAAGCGAGTGGCGCAAAGTGAACAGACTCCGGGTAGAGAAGTGCAGTCCATTGCCGAGGCAAGTGCCAACCAGTGGGCTAGCAGTGGCGGAGATTATGCGGTCAATCACAGCACTAATATCTATTCAGAAGGCTATCTAACCTCTTTGGCATTAGATTTTTCACTGCTTGAAGAGACTAAGCTTAAGCGTTCATATCGTGATGTGCACCGTAAACTCTATAACGACTATCGTATTCCAATGGGCTACACCATTGCCGATGTGAAAGGGATCTTAGATGAGGTCTCAGGAACGAGTTACGAGGCCTGGTGGCAGCAATATGTTAACTCGCCCGTTAGCCTAGATTTTAACACGCTTTTAGCACAAGCAGGCCTGAAAACCACCTATGGTAAAGACGCCAAGATAGAGCCATTCACTGGTGTCACTTTAAAATCCGGTTCATTAGTGTTGTCGCAGGTACTGCGCAATGGACCGGCTTGGAATGCTGGAATTGTCAATGGTGATGAAATCGTTGCGATTAATGGCCTTAAGGTCACGGCGAGTGGCTTTACGTCACGCATTAAAGACTTTAAGGCGGGTGACACCATTAAAGTGACGCTGTTTAGTAACGATAGATTGAAAGAGCTGACGCTTAAGCTGGGAGAGAAGCAAAGTGGCAAGTTGGCAATCACTAGTGTCGACAAGCCAAGCCGTGCACAAAAGGCCTTTTTTAAGGCGTGGCTAGGTGTTGACTGGCCATTCGATAAGCAGGGCAATTTTAAGTCGGCTCAATAGCCAGGCTGACTTTGTTATCAATAGCTTTGTTATAAAAAAGGCGCCATTAGGCGCCTTTTGTGTATCAATCGTAATTGAATTAGATGCTGTCTTCTAGGCCGCCAAGAGCCTCGACGACGGCATTGATAAGTGCGATAAGTTCGCTGCTCATCAAGGCAAAGTCGGCATCGAGCTTAGCCATTGGGTCATCATTGCCTAAGTCATCGTTACCGGCTCTAAATTCTTCAGAGAACTTAAGGCGCTTAATCGCGGCATCTGATTGCAGCAAGAATGCAATCGACTGACCGAAATGCAGCGCAAGCTTATGAACCTGTTTACCCACTTCGATATGCGCTAATACTTCATCTTCACTCAAGTCTTGCTGCTTAAAGCGGACTATGCCACCTTCATCAGAATCACTTTTGAGTTCGGCCTCATCTTGCATCTCAAACGCCGCTGGTGTTTTCCCCTCTTTTAACCACTCAGTCAGCTGAGTTTCGATTGGGGTTTTAAAGCTCATCGGAATGATAGGTAGGGTGCCAATCGCTTTACGCAGCAGTGCCATTAGCTCTTCAGATTTTGCCGCACTAGAGCTGTCGACAAGTACCATCTGGATCTCAGGCAAGATCAATGCACGGATTTGGCTGCGACGAGAGAAAGCACGTGGCAATAAGGTCGTGGTGATCTCATCCTTCAGTGCGTCTTTTTCTTTCTTGGCAAGCTTACGGTTTTCTTCAGCCTCAATTTGGCTGACTTTCTCTTCAAGTGCTTCTTTGATCACCTGAGACGGTAAAATCTTTTCTTCTTTAGTCGCGCAGATAAGGTGTCTGTCACCGGCTGTATGGATCAGGGTTTCGCCATGCTTGCCCATTGCCTTAGAGAATCCAAATTTGCTGATGTCTTGGCTTGAGCAAGGAGAGAAGGTGAAGTCTTCCAGTGATTTTTCTAGTGAATCAGGGTCAACAGAGAAAGGCTTGTTAAAGCGGTATACAGTTAGATTTTTAAACCACATAGATAAGTGCTCAATCAAAATTAAAGCCGCAGTGTAAGCCATTGTCCGGTTCGGGTAAACCGCCTCATTGTCATCTTGAATCATCGCTATGTGACATTTCATTAAAGTGTCACATTTCTTACACTTTCGCTAAAAGCCAGGCTAGCTCTGGGCTAGCGAATATCTGTTACCCAATATTGAATTTATTTACCGTTATTCACCTTTTACTGAAATAAAAGTGCAACAAATCATCTTCATTATGGCGCTCGTCCAAACCAATAACCAAGACGAATAACGTCAAAAGGATTAAATGATGAACGTTTTTTGTAAAACTATACTGGCTTCTGCTCTTGCGACTGCAACCCTGTCTTCTGCTTACGCGGCTGACCCATTAACGGTTTACGGCAAGTTAAATGTAACGGCTCAGTCAAATGATGTGAACGATGAGTCAACCACAACGATTCAATCTAATGCTTCTCGTTTTGGTGTTAAAGGTGCTTTCGAATTAAGCAACTCACTCGAAGCGTTTTACACGGTTGAATATGAAGTGGATACTGGTGATAGTGACAAGGAAAACTTTAAAGCACGTAACCAGTTCGTGGGTTTAAAAGGTAGCTTTGGTGCCTTTTCAGTTGGTCGTAATGACACCATGCTTAAAATCTCTCAAGGTAAAGTCGATCAGTTCAACGACCTATCTGGTGACTTGAAGAACTTGTTCAAGGGTGAAAACCGTATCGAACAAACCGCCACTTATGTTACTCCATCTTTCAGTGGCTTTAAGGTTGGTGTGACCTATGCGGCCGAAGGCGCGAGTTCACAGTACACACAAGATGGCTTCAGCGTTGCTGCTATGTATGGCGATGCAAAACTTAAAAAATCACCAATCTATGCATCGGTCGCCTATGATTCAGATGTGAAAGGCTACGAAGTGGTTCGTGCAACCGTACAGGGTAAAATTGCTGGTCTTAAGTTAGGCGGCATGTATCAACAGCAGGAAGAGACCTATAAGAAAGACGGTTCGCCAACTGTTGGCGCTGAAAGTAAGACGGGTTACCTACTGAGCGCGGCATATCAAATTGATGCAGTTGTATTAAAAGCCCAGTTCCAAGATATGGAAGACAAGGGGGATTCATGGTCTGTTGGTGGCGATTACAAACTGGGTAAGCCAACTAAGCTGTTCGCTTTCTATACTAATCGCTCATTCGAAAATATCGACAATGATGATAGCTACTTCGGTGTGGGTTTAGAACATAAGTTCTAACCTCAGCACTTTTAATTAAAAGGGGCTCTGGCCCCTTTTTTTGTGGCTACTTGCATGATGTAAATATTGCCAGCTTAACCGTTTTTTAATGACTAAGGTCGATAAGCGAAAGAGAATATTTATGACAAAAATGTACCCGAATATGGCAAAATATCTTGGTGTTTAATATTAATGTCATAAAAGTGACCAATAATAGCCAACGTAGACATTCACTGATAGAAGATCGATTATGACTGCAAGGATTTTGATAGTTGAAGACGAGTTAGCCATCCGCGAGATGTTAACTTTTGTTTTAGAACAACACGGCTACACCACTGCTGCAGCAGAGGATTATGACTCAGCATTAGAAATGTTAACGGAGCCATACCCAGATCTCGTGTTACTCGATTGGATGTTTCCTGGCGGCAGTGGCATTCAGTTAGCCAAGCGTTTACGCCAAGATGAGTTTACTCGTCATATTCCTATCATAATGTTGACCGCACGCGGTGAAGAGGAAGATAAAGTCAGAGGGCTAGAGGTTGGCGCAGATGACTTTATTACTAAACCGTTTTCCCCTAAAGAGTTGGTCGCTCGGATTAAGGCGGTTATGCGCCGTAGCGCACCGACATGCTTAGAAGAGATCATCGATGTGCAGGGATTACAACTCGACCCTGTGAGCCACCGCGTGTCTGTTGGGGAGCAGGTACTCGATATGGGGCCAACAGAGTTTCGACTATTGCATTTTTTCATGACACACCAAGAGCGTGTTTATAGCCGAGAGCAGCTTCTCGATAATGTTTGGGGAACCAACGTCTATGTCGAAGACCGCACTGTCGATGTGCACATTCGACGCTTACGTAAGGCGGTGACCCCATCGGGTCATGATCGTCTGATCCAAACCGTCCGCGGTGCAGGCTATCGTTTCTCAACCAGACTTTAGCTTAACACTCTTTAGGCACTGGGACGCTTTTAGGGTATCTTGTGCTTAGTTCTCCCTTATGGTCGTTATATGTTTGATTCATATTCAGGGTACCGCTTAGTTTCACGATTGGTGATCTATCTAACCTTATGTTTGATAGTTGGATTGCTATTTGGTGAAGTGCTTTTGTTCCTATTGTTGGGTTCGCTTTGCCTATTGGTTTGGCATTATCGCCAGCTTTCCCGTTTAAATTTTTGGCTATGGCATGATCGTAGCCTGACTCCACCTAACGGTCGTGGTAGTTGGGAGGCTGTGTTTAACGGCATCTATCGCTTGCAGGGCAAGAATCGTAAGCGAGTGTCTCAGTTAGCATTTTTACTGGGGCGCTTTAGGCAGGGAGCCGAAGCGCTTCCCGATGCCGCAGTAGTGCTCGATTCAGATAATAATATTCTATGGTGTAATAAGCTGGCGCAGTTGCTGCTTGGATTTGTATGGCCGCAAGATAACGGTCAGCGAATAGATAACCTCATTCGCCATCCAGATTTTTCGGCTTACTTGAAAAACAAAGACTACCAAGAGCCCCTAGAGTTAGCCTCGCCGCAATCGGATCGGCATATTCTTGAGATCCGTATCATGGCTTATGGCTCTGGTCAGCAATTGCTCATAGCTAGAGACATTACTCGCGTGCGTCAACTAGAGGGGATGCGAAAAGAGTTTGTCGCAAACGTGTCACATGAACTCAAGACGCCATTGACGGTATTACAGGGCTATCTTGAGATGATGCAGTCGATGGCAGAGCCTGACTCCCCTAATGTTCGAGCCATGGAGCAGATGCTGCAACAAACTACGCGCATGCGCTCTATGGTTGAGCAGCTACTAGCGCTTTCAAGAATTGAAGATGCCAGCGATGTGGATCTTGAAGTTAAAGTCAGCATGTCACAGATGATGGATATCTTGCGTGATGAAGCCTTGGCGTTAGCACAAGATCAATATGAATTAAGTTTTTACTGTGAGCCTGGACTGGATCTATATGGTAATGAGTTACTGCTACGCAGTGCCTGCTCAAACCTTATCTCAAATGCGATCCGTTACACCGAGCCCGGCGGTAAGATAGAGATCAGCTGGCGAAAAATTGCCTCTGGCGGCCTATTTAGTGTCAAAGATAACGGTGAGGGGGTTGCCCCGCAGCATATCGGCCGCTTAACGGAGCGTTTCTATCGTGTCGATAGTGCTCGTTCGAGGCAAAGTGGCGGCACAGGTCTAGGGCTGGCGATTGCTAAGCATGCACTGAGTCACCATCAGAGCGAGCTTAATATTATGAGTCAGTTAGGTAAGGGCAGTACTTTTAGCTTTGTCATTCCGGCCAATTTAGTCGAGTTTACCAAGCAAGAGTTGGCTTAAGGTATTACACACATTTCAACTTTTTTGCATAGGGTTGTCATAAAGAACAGGCTTTAGGCCTGTTTTTTTAGTCATAAATAGAGATTCAATGGGTTTGTCATCTAAGTGTCACTTATGAGTAATAGACTTGTCATCAATGGAGTCAATACTGACAGCGTTTTAAATACTAAGATAGATAAACACTGGAGCAAAGAATGAAACTGAAACAACTTGTTGGCGCGGTAAGTTTTACTGCAGCGACTGTATTTTCTGCAGCATCAATGGCTGAAATCGACCAGTCTTTACCCACTTACGAAAAGACAAGCGGCGTGTCAGGCAACTTATCTTCAGTTGGCTCAGATACGCTGGCTAACATGATGACACTATGGGCTGAAGACTTTAAGCAGCTCTATCCAAACGTCAATATACAGATCCAAGCGGCGGGTTCTTCTACTGCGCCACCTGCATTAACTGAAGGGACTTCTCAATTCGGCCCCATGAGCCGTAAGATGAAGCCAAATGAAGTTGAGGCATTTGAAAAGCATTATGGTTATCAGCCAACACCTATCCGAGTTGCAATCGATGCGCTAGCGGTATTTGTGCATAAAGATAACCCGATTGAAGGCATGAGCATCGAGCAGATCGACGGTATCTTCTCTTCTACAGATAAGTGCGGTGGCGGCGATGTGACACGCTGGGGCCAAGTCGGGCTTGATGGTGGCTGGGCGGCGAGAGATATACAGCTTTACGGCCGTAACTCGGTATCGGGCACATACGGTTACTTTAAGAAGAAAGCACTTTGTAAGGGTGACTTCAAAGCAAATGTAAACGAGCAGCCTGGTTCGGCATCTGTCGTGCAGTCAGTTTCTCAATCACTGAATGCGATTGGCTACTCTGGCATCGGTTATAAGACTGCCGGCGTGAAGGCGGTTGCGATTGCTAAGAAAGGCAATAATTATGTCGCGGCTACCGCTGAAAATGCGGCAACGGGCAAGTACCCACTATCTCGCTACCTCTACGTATATGTGAATAAACATCCAAATAAAGAGCTTGCTCCAATGGATCGCGAGTTCATCCGCTATGTACTTTCTAAGCAAGGTCAGCAAATCGTAGAAAAAGACGGTTATGTTGCATTACCACGCAGTGTTATTGCTAAAGATTTAGCTAAAGCGGGCATTCGTCTTTAATCACGAATGATAACAATGACCAACGCACATTGATGAAAAGGCCTCTATTGAGGCCTTTTTTGTGGCCGCGATTGAGCCGGGGAACAACGATAGAGAGTGATAAACAGGAAGCGGCAAAAAGAGCATAAAAAAAGCGACCTAAATGAGGTCGCTAAGGTTCCAATTCGGAATCCTGGGACAGTGGCGCTAGACACTATCTAAAGGGAATGATGATGAACGGTGAAAATAGATCGACCCATTTCGTAAAACACATCGATTGTCATTCTGTTCATATAGTCAGAGTCGTCACATCGCCTAAAGTTCAAAATTAAATTCAAAATAATGAATAAATGCTGGTGGCTTTCACTAACCGTTTCCCTTTATCAGATCCGTGACTTTTAACATCATCGGATTACAAGGTCTTAAGCCAGCTTTGAAATTCATCATCCATGCTAGTGTCCCATTGCTTAATCAAAGCTTGGTATCTTGGATAATCACCTTTACGGGTGAAGCCAAGCATTTCATCGACCTTGTCTTTATGGTTTTCCATCATAAAGCGCACCGCGAGGTAGCCCCAACGATAAACACGATCGGTTCCGCCATTTTGCTCATAGCTAGTATTGAAGATCTCGCTTAGTGCAAGGTTATTCTCGCCAATTAAGGCAAGCGCTTTAGGGTTGTTATCACCCACAGAGATATATTCAGCTACACCTTCGCTCCACCAAACCGTATGTGGGTACAGTGGCGCAGGTTTAGGGCAGTACTCAGGGCCGCTGTGAGAGTCATGCAGCGACAGACAAAAGTCACCATAGAGGTTGAATCTGCCATCGAGATAATGCACGTATTCATGTGCTAGGTTCCACACTTGGCCCTTTTTTTCATAGGCCACAAACTCGGCTTGGTTGCCGCTCTTCCAAGGCAAGCCTTCTAAATACATGCCGCCGTTATCACTGGGGACATCAAAGTGGTTAGTCACGTGGGCTACGTAGTCTTCTCTTGAGTGATAGACATTGGCGCGCATGCTGTGATTATTATCATCGGCAACGGGCTTGTTCAGTGTGCCAAAGAGTTTGTGGAAATTGGCTTCCTGTCTAACCAATAACTCGCAAGCGGATGCTATCTGCGCTTCGGTTAAGGCCTGAGAGCGAATGACAATGGTATCGCTACAGGCATGATTTTGACTGAGAACTTCTTCAATGCTTGCGTCTTGCTGAGCTTGAGCTGTGACAGGCAACAGCGAAGCTAGGGTTAGTGAGAGTAGGGGGTATTTATTTTTCATCGAGGGTTTCTCTGATTTGTTGTTTTGCATACAATATTCACAAGTGTTTCATTTCGCTCTGTTGAAGTCAAATGGAGCTTTTATTCATGGCTAATAGCGTTAGAATACAATTGATTAACCAGCCACATAAAAAGGATATGCCGTGTCAAAGCAATGGGATAATAATCACGATTACCACTCGTTTGCCAATACCGATGAGGTGAGGGTTAAGCATCTTTCGCTATCCCTCGATGTTGATTTTGAGGCAAAGCAGTTAGCAGGGCAGGTAGAGTTACAGCTGGAGTTTATCGATAAGCAGAGTCGAGAACTCTGGTTAGATTGTCGAGACTTAACGATTGAAACGGTTGAGTCTAATGCTCAGCAGCCACTAGCCTTTAGCCTAGATAAGCAAGATGAGATCTTGGGTCAGCGTTTAAATATTCAATTAGATCCCAGTGTTTCGAGTGTACTCATTCGTTATCGCACATCGCCTCTGGCGCAGGGGCTACAGTGGCTGACGCCTCAGCAAACCAGTGGTAAGAAACAGCCGTTTCTATTTAGCCAATCTCAACCCATTAATGCCCGTAGCTGGATCCCGCTACAAGACACGCCAAAAGCACGGATCACCTTTGATGCTGTGGTGAATGTCCCGCAAGGGATGCGCGCTGTGATGAGTGCGATGAATGATGCTAAGGCACCCTTAATGGGGCAGTTTAGTTTTACCATGGAAAAAGCGATGCCGACTCACCTATTGGCGATCGCCGTTGGTGACTTGGCCTTTGGCGAACTTGGCGAGCGAACGGGAGTCTATGCCGAGCCAGAGGTGATTGATGCGGCGGTGGCCGAATTTGAAGACACTGAGAACATGGTTGAGGTGGCCGAGTCTTTATTGGGGCCCTACCCTTGGGGGCGGTATGACATGATAGTCTTGCCGCCGAGTTTCCCATTTGGCGGCATGGAGAACCCGCGTCTTGCCTTTATGACTCCCACCCTGATTGCAGGCGATAAGAGTCTGGTATCGACGGTCGCTCACGAGCTCGCGCACTCTTGGACGGGCAACTTGGTGAGTAATGCCACCTGGCGTGATCTCTGGCTTAATGAGGGCTTTACCACCTACTTTACCAACCGCATCGTGGAAGAGGTCTACGGCAAGGAGTTAGCTGAACTTGAGTTAGTGCTCGAAAATGGTCGTTTGCAGGAGGCGATTTCAACAACGGAACTCAATGCCCAGACACTGCCTGCCAACATGCAGCAGCAAGATCCCAATGAAGCGTTTAACCGTTTTACCTATGATAAGGCTTCGATGTTTGTTCATGACTTAGAGAGGCGGCTCGGACGTGAGACGTTTGATAAGTTTTTGTATGAGTATGTGCAAGCTTTTGCGTTCGAAGCTATCACCACTGAAACCTTCGTTGATTATGCTAGGCAAACATTGCTGAAGCAGCACTCACAACAGCTTTCAGAAGCTGAAATGCTTGAGTGGATTTATGGTGAGGGGATGCCGAGTTGGTTTAATGAGCCTAAGTCTAAAAGTTTGGATAAGGTGATTATAGCGTTGCGGGCATTCGATGATGGTGCCTCGGCCAAGAGTTTGTTAACCGATGGCTGGCGCGTTCACCACTGGCAATACTTCTTAACGAACTTACCTCAAGCGCTTTCCCATGAGCAACTCGCTGACTTAGATACAACATTTAAGTTTACTCAATCGACGAATGCAGAAATTGCCTGCGACTGGTTTAGGGTGGCGATTCGTAACCGTTATGAGACAGTATTATCGGCAGTGAGTGACTACTTGGTAAAAATTGGTCGAGGAAAGTTTGTTAAACCTCTTTATAGTGAGCTACTTAAGGCTGGATTTAAGCAGGAGGTTAAGCAGATCTACTCTCTGGCTCGTGATGGTTATCATCCATCGATTGTGGTGATGTTAGATCAGCAGTTGCTGTAGCCGAAGCTAGAGTAGGTGAAGTTTTGGTAAAAAAAATGGCAACCTAATCAGGTTGCCATAAAAGTATCAGTTTGAAAGTTAAGTCTTTAATGCGCTAGCGAAAGACTTAACTCTATGACAAACCTAATAGGAATGCCTAAGGGAATGATGATGAACAATGAAACTAAGGTTAAGCCAATATATTAAGTCGTTAATCCTTAATATATTCACTTAAAGAGAATCGGTTCATATAGTCAGAGTCGGCAAATTTCAAATAGTTCCCACTAGCTGCAAAAAATTTGATTTTATTTTTTAATATCTCTAAAGGGATAGCTGGGGAGGTGGCTTTGGTGGAGCTAGTATTTGATATAACCCGCTGATATGTTTCTTGTTACCTTGTTTATCTTGTCGTGTTAGCCCCGCAGTAAATCTCAGGCAAAAAAAAGGCAACCTAATAGGTTGCCGTAATAATCTATTTCGAAATAACTGTTCATGCGCTAGCTAAACATTTATTTGATGGCAAACCCAAGAGGGGAGATGCCAAAGAGAATGATGATGAACAATGAAACTAAGATTAAGCCAATATATTAAGTCGTTAATCCTTAATATATTCACTTAAAGAGAATCGGTTCATATAGTCAGAGTCGGCAAATTCCAAATAGTTCCCACTTGCTGCAAAAATTTGATGTTATTTTTTTTAATATCTCTAAAGGGGTAGTTGGGGAGGTGACTTTGGGGGAGCTAGTATTTGATATAATCCGCTGATATGTTTCTTGTTACCTTGTCGTGTTAGCCCTGCAGTAAACCTCAGGCAAAAAAAGGCAACCTAATAGGTTGCCGTAATAATCTATTTCGAAATAACTGTTCATGCGCTAGCTAAACATTTATTTGATGGCAAACCCAAGAGGGGAGATGCCAAAGAGAATGATGATGAACAATGAAACTAAGATTAAGCCAATATATTAAGTCGTTAATCCTTAATATATTCACTTAAAGAGAATCGGTTCATATAGTCAGAGTCGATAAATTTGAATTAGTTCCCATTAGTTTCAAATTTTTCTGATTTTATTTTTTATAACCCTAAGTGGTTAGTTCGTCATTGCTGTTTGGTTTGTTCTAGATGTGAGCTCGGCTCTTGCTTGGCAGTGTTATTGGGAAGGGCTGGCGCTTGCAAGGGCGGTATAGGCTAGAGGGGCAATGTTTGCAATACCTGCCTGAAATGCCTATTTGAATTGATAGTTTACAATCGTGATTTGAAGCTGTTGTTTGAAGTATCGTTTTAGCTTGAGAGTGGCAAAAAAAATGGCAACCTAATCAGGTTGCCATAAAAGTATCAGTTTGAAAGTTAAGTCTTTAATGCGCTAGCTAAAATCCTTAACTCTATGGCAAACCTAATAGGAACGCCTAAGGGAATGATGATGAACAATGAAACTAAGATTAAGCCAGTATATTAAGTCGTTAATCCTTAATATATTCACTTAAAGAGAATCGGTTCATATAGTCAGACTGGTCAATTTAGGTTTAGTTCAATCCATATTTAAAATTTTTATAAAAAAGTGCCAAAAACTGAAAAATGGATAAAAAAAGGGCAACCCAAGGGGTTGCCTGATTGATCTACATGGAGATCAAGGGGGCTGCGCTAGAAGCCCCAGGGAGAATGATGAACATAAAAATCAATGCTCTAAAGGTTAGAGGTAAGTATTTAGATAAAGTTCAAAAAATAACCTAGATTATTTGAACTTTTTTTAAGAGAATTTTAAGTCGCTAATTTTATGGATTAAAGTAGCTTTAAGATCTCTGATTCAATCGCCATAGGTTTGGTGGTTGGCGCAAAACGTTGAGTGACTTTACCCTGTTTATTGACTAGAAACTTAGTAAAGTTCCATTTGATCCTCTCTGAACCGAGCAAGCCCTTAGCGGAATGTTTTAAGTAGGCATAAAGTGGTGCGGTGTTGGTACCATTGACCTCTATTTTTTCGAATAGGGGGAAGGTCACGCCAAAGTTCAATTCACAAAAAGCGCTAATGGCTTGGCTATCACCTTTTTCTTGCTCGCCAAACTGATTGCAGGGGAACCCTAGTACCACAAGCCCTTGAGCTTGATGTTTTTGATACAGGGCTTCAAGTTCTCTATATTGAGGGGTAAAGCCACATTCGCTAGCAGTATTGACGATCAAAATGACCTTGTCTTTAAAGTCCGCCAGTGAAACCGTTTGCCCCTGAATGTTGTTAACTGAAAAGTTATAAATGGAAGTTGTCATCATGTTCCCCTCGTTGCTTTAGGGATACTCTAGCGCGATTTTGTCGGCTTGTGCACTGAATTTAGTAGAGGAGTGGGCTGAAGGGACTACAAGTAAAAATAAAGGGGCGATGTGCGCCCCTTTATAACGATTGCAGTTGTAATTTAAGTTAAGGCGCTACAGGATCAAATGACTCTGGAAAATGACGTGTTGTCGTTTCACCAAGGATCACAGTCACATCTTGCTCGTCTGAGTCGATGAAGAAGGGGGCGCTGCCATCTTCTGGTTCACGCACGTTAGACGCTTCAGGATCATCATTTTGAGCTAAGCAGGTATAGCCAAGGCTATAGGTGTCAGCGACGACAAAACCAAATTCGTATTCATAACCCGTGATTTTTTCACTGTCGTCAAGGATTGGGTTAACTCTCGCCGATGTAATTGGCGCTACCTGGGTTAAGACGTTTGGCCCTGTTCTAAAGTCTGCCATCTGATCGAGTGCCGTCTCGCTTGGGTAAAGGTAAACCGCAGGGCTAAACTCTGAACCTCCAGCAGCAGTTTCACAGCTAACCATGGTTTCTTGGCTAATTTGGCCTTTAATTGCACCGACTTCAGATGCGTTAACAAGCTGCACAGAGGTCGGTTTTAGTGTCCAGTAATCCTTGTTTCCGTGGGGTGCTTGTAAGCCTTTTGCGAGGTTAAATTCGGCAACAAAGCTGTTATTACCCGCAGCGATAGTAAAAGATTTATTAAAGAACAGACGGCCGGTATTTTCTTCATCGGCACCCACACCACCACAAGAGCCGTTACTGTTGGTAACTAGGCCTTCAATGTCACCGCCTACGAACTCACCATTTTCATCTTCAGTGGCGCCACTTAATACATAAGAGCTTTCATCGCTAGAGATGGTGTTGTTCTCCATGTAAATACACATCTGGTATTCACCCACTGGCACAGATTGGCCACTGACCAATGTTTCCACATTTTGCCCTTGAAAGCTTAAAAGGTCGACATGTTGTAAACCGTCATCACCGGTGGCAACATCGAATGAGAAGGCGCCTTCACTGTTCTTTAGAACAACTTGCTTAAAAGCCACGTTGACTATGTTAGCGTCAGCCGGGTTGTCTGAAACGCCAAGGCTAAATAGAGCCTGTTCTGGCTCATTAGAGTCACTGTCTGAACCGCAACCGGATAGCATTAAGCCTGTGGCGATAGCGATTGTGAGTGAAGTTAGTTTTAACTGTTTCATCTGTGCTCCAAAGCAGTTTTCTTTTGATAATTGAGTATAGTCGCTGCCCACAATTTTTGCGGAGTTTGAATTGAATAAAAACTCGCTTCAACCCTAGATAAGGCAAGGCTTTGAGGACTTATACTTGATAAAGGCAGGGTTAAATTACCACATAGAAAATAAGATATTTATGTTTTTTTTAGCCTTTAGGCTCGAGTAGCGTTAAAGCTAGCGCTAACGTAAAGATTTAACAGGTAAAATTAATACTCCTTCTTTATGTTGCAAGTGGATACATCTGCAAGTATGTGGTTGTTTTTGTTGTGCCGAGGTTTTTCGGTTGTCGCTATTTATTTAAATGCACTGTGTGAGTTCAGGTTTCTATAAAAAAGCGCTAGGGCTTTGTGTATGCTTGCCGAAAGCTTATAAGTTTCGGAATTATCAATGACAGTTAAAACTATAATGGCAACGCTGGTACTGAGTGCCTTGTCTATCAATGCTCATGCGACAGATTTTACATTTGGTCTCAATGACGACACCCTGTCGACTGAACTACAGTTCGATCTCAATAAAGATGTTAACGGCTCTGTTGAGTATATCTATGCCGATAAGGGGGGCCAGATGTTGTCTGGTGCGCTGCATATTGCTCATGATGCGGGGATCCATCACTTTGAGCTAGGGGCTAAGTTTTCTCAGGTATGGTCAAAGAAGAGTCAAAACGGTAACTTCGTTGGAATTGGTGGTCGTTATGCGATGCACTTAGGTTCAAATCTTTCTATCCATGGTTCAGGCTACTATTCTCCATCTGTGTTGTCGTTTGGTGACATTGACGGATCTTGGCAGTTAGATGGCCGAGTACAGTATAACTTGAACCCTGCGTTAGCGCTGTTTGTGGGCTACCGTGATATCCGTTTGCAGTATGACAATGCGTCAAACACTAGCTTAGATTCAGGCTTCTACCTAGGTGCCAAAGCCTCATTCTAAGTCGCACTCAGCCTGTGTATGCTCGATATTTTAATACGGTCGAAAGAGCAGATAAGTATATAGATGGGCGATAAGCTATTGCCAAAAAAACGCCATACAGTGTATGGCGTTTTTTTATTGTTAATCTATCGCAACTAGTGTTTTTTCATTTTGGCGACGAACATACCATCGCTATCGGCCTCGTGAGGCCAGATGGTGAGCATCTGAGTCTGCTTGCCAGTAAACGGGTGTGTCACTGTTTGTAGTTCAAACTCTGGGTTTGCCGCTAAGAAGGCGTTCACTACCTGTTCATTTTCGATAGGTGAGAGTGAGCAGGTGGCATAAACCAGCTGACCTTGGGGCTTAACCGCTTTGGCGCTGCGAGTCAGGATATCTAGCTGCAGGGCATGTTTATCGGTCACGACACTCGCATCATCGAGCCAGCGCATATCGGGATTACGTCGCCAGGTGCCGGTGCAGCTACAGGGCGCATCGACTAACACTCCATCAAAAGCGTTAGCGTTAACGGGTAAGTCATCGCTTTTCCATGGCGCAGTCGTGATCCCATTAAAGCCTGCACGCTTAGCCCGTTTAGTGAGCTCCTCTAACGGCTTACGGCGAATATCTGAGGATACTATCGAGCCTTGTGCCGATGAGTCTTGTCTTAGCATTAAAGAGCGTAGCTGCAGTGTTTTACCGCCAGCGCCGCTGCAGGTATCCCACCACTTTTCATCCGCTTTGGGCGCACAAATTTGGCCAATAACCTGTGAGCCTAGATCTTGGATCTCCAGCTCACCCGCTTGATAGGCCGCAATAGCGTTGAGGTTGACGCTCTTATGTCCAAGGCTCACTGCATCATCAAAGTACTCACTGGCAACGGCGGTGATCTCATCGTTAGCGAGCGAGTCAATCAGTTGTTGCTGGGTGAGGGTTTGTGCTCGGCCCCAGATTGGCGGGCGTGAACACATGGCGTCGATGACCGCTTGCTTATCTGCTTCATTGACTTGGGATACAATCCAAAACCACGCAGGTAATAACTCAGTATCGCAGAAGCTTATATTGGCAAACTGCAGGTTTAAAAACGCACAGCGGTTACTCACACTGACCAAGGCTTGCGTGGCAGGGCTTAGGTTAAACTCTGGTGACTGGTTGGCAAACTCTCGCCACGCGGCGCTAAATTGGCTCCATTTATGTCCTTCAAGTTCGGCAACTAGGCTCAAGCATGCGAACCAACTCTCATCTTGTTGCTCACTGATATGGATCTTTTTGAGCCAGCCCCACCAACGAAATAGTGCAAACAGACTCTCGCGAATGACGCGTCTATCTTTAGAACCGTGCTTTTTATGGGTTCTGAAGTACTCCCCGACAATGCGGTCTGCTGGTAGCTTTTCACTCATCACACTGACAAACAGCTGATGTATGGTGTTGCTATAGCTTAATGCTCGTTTTTGCGCAGGGGTATCTGCTTGAAAAGCGTCTTGTGGAGATGATGAAGGTTCTACCATTAAAGTGTGCCTGAACTTGCCTAAATTGGCTGGAAATAAAAACTGGCGCAATTGTAGCAGAGATTGTAGTGGAGTGTAGAGGCGCTTGCGAGAAACGCCTCAATCGGCACGGCAGATTAGGGTGTTTGTCGTAGACCGTTGCTCGGTATGAAAAAGGGAGAAAACCTAGACGAATTTCCTCCCCTAATGATCACTCTTTTAACCTTAGAAATCTTAGAAATCTTAGAAATCTAAGTCGAGTGCAAAGCAGAGATAGCGCATCAGTTGCTGGCAGGCGGCAAACTCTCGGGCGCAAGTATCGACAAACTCAGGTGCACACACCTGCTCGATGCTTAACGGCTTAATCGCAATAAAGTCTTTGCGCTTAAGCTCCTCTAGCATGGGATGGTCTTTGTCATAGCCTTTTGGTGGGCGAATAAGCTTGCTGCCTTGCATTTCGAATCCCTGACTCGTCAACTCACGCAGTGCTTTTTTGTAGCCATTAGGGTTTTCATCGATACAGCTGCGAATAGCATTGAGGGCCGTTGACTCTGGATGCCAAATGCCCGCGCCAACAAAGCAACCATCGTTGGCTAGGTGAAGATACAGGCCTGGCGCATGCACATCTTTGCCCTGAAAATGTCTAAATTGTATGCCGACATTGGTCTTATAGGGGGTCTTATCCTTACTAAAACGGCTGTCTCGCTGGGGGCGCATCATGCTACCGCCAACTTTTTTAGGGACCGCAGTCAAGCGGGGGGATAGCGCTAGGAGTTGTGGCTGCATCGCCTCGATGAATTTAAGTGCAGGAGTGCGCACCTTGTCTTCATATGTTTGTTGGTTCGCCTTAAACCACTCTCTGTCGTTATTGACCGAAAGCTGGTTTAAAAAGTCAAAACATGCAGGAGAAAACAGACTCATAGGAGTAACGCCCTAACTTTAAAGAGAGAATTAGAATAGAGCATATCTTAGTGGTGGAGCTTGATCTACTTTCGCTGCGTACCTTGCTAAGATTAATACAAAATTGCTGTTATAATCTGTGCTCGTTTTTATGGCGCGAATCAGACTGCGCAGAGAGGAGCATAAATGAAGGTTTGGGTTGACGCCGATGCATGTCCGGGTGTGATTAAAGAGATTTTATTTAGAGTGGCAGACAGAGCCAAAATCGAAGTGACGCTGGTGGCTAACCACTGGATGCGTATACCGCCATCGCCTTATATCAATCTAGTGAGCGTCTCTTCGGGGTTTGATGTTGCCGATGATGAGATTGTTAAACGCTTAACGGCCGGAGATCTCGTTATCACCGCCGATATTCCGCTGGCTTCAGAGGTGATAGATAAAGGCGCAGTGGCGTTAAATCCTCGTGGTGAACTCTATACCGAGCAGAACATCAAATCGATCCTCAATATGCGCGACTTTATGGACACCATGCGTGCCAGTGGCGTACAAACCGGTGGCCCTTCGGCGATTGGTGCCAGCGAGAAGCAAGCCTTTGGTAATCAGTTAGACCGGTTTATTACCAAGCATCATAAGCCCAGTTAATGCTGTTTTAACCATAGCGATTGTTCGGCTTGTCGGATCTTCAAACTTGTCGAACTCTAAAATATGTTTAGTCCCAAAATAGCGTGAATAGAAAAGGAGAGCATATGCTCTCCTTTTTTGTATGGCATCAAGTCAGCGATAACGAATTAGTCGTTATTGGCTGTACCCGTCCATTTTTAGACGAAATGTGGGCTCGCCTGATAAATGAAGAGTTCAACTATAATATTAGCTGTACTGTCGTGTTATAACGCGATAGACAAACACCATTTGGTCAATCGATATAGGTAGGTGGGGATTATGGCGGAGCTCAAAATACAGGTAATTGATGACGGCTTAGGTTTTGCTTTACCGCAGGAGGTTGTCGAGCAGTTACATATTCAGGCCGGAGATAGTATTCGTCTAGATAAACTGCCGAATGGAGGCTACCGTTTAGCTAACTTAGATGACAAACTCTCTGAACAGATGGAGTTGATAGAGGGCTATATGCATGAAGAAGACGCATAAGCCCTAAGGTGATGATGATTTTTTGAACGCCCTCAAAAATAAGACTGCTAAGTGTTCCATGGCCACGATTTACTATTCTGCTATTAACGTAAGGGCAGTGGCGCAGAGTTAAGCACGTTCTAGCTAAAGCGATACTAACTCAACCAGTGTTCACTTAACCGATTAGCGTCATCTCATTGAGAGTAAAGCTCTCAACCATTCCTTCGGTCGCCGCAACATAGTCCTGTAGATGCGGTGCATTCATATGAGCTTGCCAAAGCACTTTTGAAGTCCAGTTCTCATAAAAGGTGAAGTGGGCGGGATTGTCATTATTCTGGTGCAGGTCATACTGCAAGCAGCCTTCTTCCTTTCGAGTTATTGCAATCAGCTTTATTAGCTCGGCTTTTACTTTTTCAACCTTGTCTTCGCGAGCCGTGATATTTGCCACTATTGTTAATTGAGTGGTTGCTGGGGATGTCGATTGCGTCATGTTGTTTCCTTTATCAATATTCTTCTCGGTGTTTCTGCGGGAACATTAAGAGTAATAGATTTAGTTGTTAGTAATAACAGGGTAATGATTGATTCATTGTCAAAATAATATTTAGGGTGAGCTGCTTAATGCATTATAGGCATTCATTAATGAACCTATACTGAGTTACCAGATGGGCTTCAAGGTTATCTTAAGGTGTTGTTAATGGGTTAAAATGTTGCCCTTGGTTCTCGTATTGTTATTTTTAACTGACATTCTCGTTTGTTTGTGTTTTTTACATTAATTCTGGATTAATTGTGCAGTTTATCCTTCGGCTGGATGTTGCGGTTGTAGGTGCTATCTTCTATGTTGGTTATGTCAGCTGACCATCGCCAGCTAGTAGGAAATTTTATTTAATTCATTGGAGTAAAATATAATGCCTCTTCACTCAAAAGATACTGTGCGAGACGACCTCTTAGATGATATCTACTCATCGACAGATTTAGCTTTATCCATGCCTAAATATAAGATGCCTGAGCAGGAAAATAATCCACGTCATGCATATCAAATCGTACACGACGAGCTGATGATGGACGGAAATTCCCGTCAAAACCTAGCGACATTTTGTCAAACTTGGGTTGAGGATGAAGTCCATCAATTGATGGACGAATGTATCGATAAGAATATGATCGATAAAGATGAATATCCTCAAACCGCAGAACTCGAAGCCCGCTGCGTGCATATGCTTGCCGATCTATGGAACTCTCCTGACGCTGAAAACACCTTAGGTTGCTCGACTACAGGTTCGAGCGAAGCTGCGATGCTCGGTGGTATGGCATTGAAATGGGCTTGGCGTAAGAAGATGAAAGCTTTAGGTAAACCAGCGGATAAACCCAATATGGTTTGCGGTCCGGTACAGGTCTGCTGGCATAAATTCGCGCGTTACTGGGACATAGAGTTACGTGAAATTCCGATGGAAGGCGATCGTTTAATCATGAATGCTGAAGAGGTGATTAAACGTTGCGATGAGAACACTATTGGGGTGGTACCAACCCTAGGGGTGACGTTCACCTGTCAATACGAACCAGTAAAGGCGGTGCATGATGCACTCGATCAGTTGCAAAAAGATACCGGACTGGATATCCCAATACATGTTGACGCCGCCAGTGGGGGATTTTTAGCGCCATTTTGCCAGCCAGAGCTAGAATGGGATTTTAAATTACCACGGGTCAAATCGATTAATGCATCGGGTCATAAATTTGGTTTGAGTCCTCTTGGTGTGGGCTGGGTTATTTGGCGAGATGCATCAGCGTTAGATGAAGACCTTATTTTTAATGTGAACTACCTCGGCGGTAACATGCCCACCTTCGCACTGAACTTCTCCCGCCCAGGCGGACAGATAGTCGCGCAATACTATAATTTCTTACGTTTAGGTAAAGAGGGGTATCGCAAGATCCATCAGGCTTGTTACGACACGGCGCAATACCTGTCGAGCGAGATTGAAAAGCTGGGTATGTTCGAGATTATCTATGATGGTCATGGTGGGATCCCTGCGATGAGTTGGTCCTTAAAAGAAGGCATAGATCCAGGGTTTAATCTGTTTGACCTCTCAGATCGTATCCGTTCTCGAGGTTGGCAGATTGCAGCTTATGCGATGCCGCCTAAGAGAGAGGACTTAGTCATTATGCGTATATTGGTTCGTCATGGCTTTAGCCGAGATCAGGCCGACTTATTAGTGGCTGACTTGAAGCATTGTGTCGAGTTTTTTGCCGAACATCCTATTTCACACGGCAGTGACGCCAAAGAGTCTGCAGGCTTTAATCATGGTTAACTAGTCGAAAGGCCGTCTACATAGACGGCCTTTTTCTATATAACTTAGTGAGAAATGATTATGAATATTTCTGAGTTATTCAGTTTTGTGTTTAGTTATATCGCTCATAACCCCTTTGTGTTTCTATTTTTAGCCATCGCTATCGGTTACCCACTTGGCAAGCTCTCTATCAAGGGAATAGCCCTAGGCTCAACGGCCGGAACCTTAGTCGTAGGTGTGGCTATCGCACTGACGGCTTTTTCAGTTTATGGGTTGAAAATCGAAGAGCCCGGATTAGTGTCAGACATTTTCTTGATGATGTTTATGTATGCGATAGGCATGAAGGTGGGGCCGCAGTTTTTCTCCGGACTTGCTAGAGGCGGCCTCGATTTTGTCGTGATAGGCCTGATAGTGGTCTTTAGTAACTTTCTTATCGTGTTTTTCGGCGCCAAATTACTCGGTTTAGCCCCAGGTTATGCTGCAGGGATAATCTCGGGCAGTTATACCGTCACGGCGGTGATGGGTGTTGCGCAATCGGCTATCTCCTCTGGAGCGTTTAAGGCACCAGCGGGTATGACGTTAGATCAAGTGAGCGCGAATATCGCTGCGGGTTATGCTATTAGTTATGTCTTATCCAGTGTTTTCATTATTTTACTTATTAAGTATTTACCCGCGATGTTTGGGATCGATCCTGTAAAGGCGGGTAAAGATGCCGAAGCAGAATTCGGGGTCGGTGATGATGTTGAGGCGCTACCCAGCACGAATGGTTTTTCAAATCTCGGTGTGTTGCCGTTAGACATTCGTGCCTATCGTGTTGAGCACCAAGAGTTAGTTGGTCAAAGCGTTGAGTCGCTGTTTAAGAAATTTCCCCATGCTGCGATTTTAAAAGTGGTTCGAGGCGAGCAAGTATTTGATGCAGCTGATAATCCAAAACTCGCCTTAGGTGATGTGATCGGTATTCGAGGCGACTACCATGTGTTGATAGACGATGGCGCTTTTGTCGGTGTTGAGGTCGATGAACCCAGAGCAAGAAATGTCGACATTGAAGTGGCCGATATCCATCTAGGTAAGTCAGATTATACTGGTAAAACCATTGCTCAAATTAGTGATGAGGTGGGCTTTGGTGTTTACATTAAAGCGCTGTTTCGACAAGGACATCAGCTACCCGTAACCCAACAAGCCGTTGTCGAAATTGGCGATGTATTGCGAGTTGCAGGCTCAGATTGGTGTGTGCAGCAGGTTGCCAAGAAACTCAATAGTACGCCTATTGTTGAGAGCACGCTAACAGAGACATTTTACCTCGCTCTGTCGCTACTCATTGGTTATGTTTGTGGTCACTTTAGCGTTACTTTAGGTGGGATCCCCTTTGCATTAGGGACATCGGCAGGCTGCATGCTAACTGGGATTATTTTCTCCTTCTTAAGGACCCGTAATCCCAACTTTGGTGGGCCGATGAGCGAAGGGGCGAGAAGTTTCTTACAAGACATCGGTTTGAGTCTGTTTGTTGCTGTGCTCGCCGCGACGGTCGGCCCTAAAATTTTGGCATCATTTCAAGGTGTCGTGGTCATTAAGATTGCCGCACTGGGCCTTACTGCCGCATTAGTTCCTCCCTTACTTGCTTGGCTCTATGGTTTATATGTTCGTAAAATGAATCCGGCGATATTGGCAGGGGCTTGTGCTGGCGGACGTAATAGCACTCCGGCAATGAAGGGGGCTCAGGATGCTTGTCAAAGCGATATGCCTGCCGTAGGCTACCCTGTACCTTATGCGCTTACTTCTATGATAGTGCTAGTTTTAGGGTACTTAACTATGGTGATTTAGCTTTTAGAATAAGTGCTTAGCGTTAGGGTTAAGTGCTTGTTCAGAGTGAGAAGATAGATAATAGGTTTACGATACTCGCAGCTCTTTGTGAGGTACTCCGTCCTGTGTGAGACAGCTCCTCTGGAGTGTGAGTGTCGGCCTTTTATTGTATTCATCTATATTAACTTTGTCTTCCGCTGCCATATCTAGTTGTATCCATTACTCGTATCTCTCAATTAAATCAAAGCGCCTTATCTTCAGCTACCTTCACATTAAATAGCAGAGCCGTTGTACTCCCTTAGAGCCTGAATTGACTGTGTTCGCGCCGCTTAAATTGCGAGCACACTCTTATTTGTCTGCAGATAACAGGTTGTTAATTTGTAACTAATTTAGCGTTACTCAAGCTAATATCCTTTCAGCATCTCGATCACAATTTCCTCCAATCAAGCATTGTCGCTCTTGATTAATCAATTAATTAAGCATATCCTCAGTATAAGTTTAAACAAAAGTTTGGTATCCAAACAAATGTTTGTTTGGCCGTGTCGACTGGATAATAACAATGACAGAACGCGAACTCGAGATACTAGCACTACTTAAACAAGACCCATTGATCCCGCAGCAAAATATCGCAGATCAACTGGGGATCAGTCGCTCCGCGGTGGCGGGGCATATCATGAATTTAACCCATAAGGGCGTGATAAAAGGTAAAGGTTATATTCTTGCCGAATCACGTTATGCCATCGTTATTGGTGGTGCCAACATGGATATTCTTGGCCGTCCTCTGCACTCCCTACAAGTCGGTGACTCTAATCCAGGTAGCGTGAGCTGCTCACCGGGAGGCGTGGGCCGCAATATCGCAGAAAACTTAGCAAGACTCGGCTCTGATACCCATCTGATTAGCGCACTAGGTAAAGATACCTATGGCCAGATGATCATGACTCAGTGTCAACAGGCTGGCATTGATATGAAGGGCTGCATTCAACTCGATGAGTTTGCGACCTCAACCTATCTATCTGTACTTGATGGGGACAGCGATATGCATGTCGCCATTAATGATATGGCTATTTTGGACAGACTCAGTGTGGCCGTGTTGAAAACCCACGAGGAAGTGCTGCGCCGAGCTGAGCTGATTATTGTTGATGCCAACTTATCGGCAGAGTCTCTGGAATATCTGTTAAGTAACTTCTCAGATAGACCCATTTTTGTCGATACAGTCTCTTGCGCTAAAGCAAAGAAAATTAAGCCTTTCTTAAGCTCTGTCCACACCTTAAAACCTAACCTTAAAGAAGCTGAGCAGCTGTCTGGGATCACTATTGATAGCCATGAGCAACTGCCTGAACTAGCAAACTGGTTCCACAGCCAAGGCGTGAAGCGCATCTTCTTAAGTCTAGGTGGCGATGGCGTGTTTTATAGCGATGAGGGCGAGCAAGCGTTAGTCCCCGCTATGACTGTGTCTATGGTCAATGCTAATGGCGCGGGTGATGCGTTTTTAGCAGGCCTAGCTCACGGCTGGATCCAGCAGTGGACCACCAAAGAGTCTACTCAATTTGCTATGGGAGCCGCAGTCGTTGCGTTGTCTCACCTAGCCACAATAAACCCTAATATGTCTGAAATTACCGTTAAGCGCGTTATCAAGGAGTCGTTATGTTAGAGCAGTACCTAGATATTAATCCAGAAGTTGCAGCAGCATTAGCAGCAGGTAAGCCTGTGGTTGCATTGGAGTCGACCATTATTTCTCACGGTATGCCTTATCCGCAAAACGTAGAGACGGCGCTTAAAGTTGAGCAGATCATTCGTGACAACGGTGCGGTACCTGCAACAATTGCGATTCTAAAAGGCCGCCTAAAAGTGGGTATGACCCATGAAGAGATTGAATACCTAGGTAAAGCGGGACTAGATGTGATTAAGACTAGCCGCCGTGATATTCCATTTATTGTTGCTAAAGGTGTAGACGGTGCAACGACTGTAGCCTCGACCATGATTCTAGCGCAAATGGCGGGCATTAAAGTGTTCGCAACCGGCGGTATTGGTGGCGTTCACCGTGGCGCGCAGCAGACTTTCGATATCTCTGCCGATCTTCAAGAGCTGGCTAATACCGATGTTGCTGTAGTTTGTGCTGGCGCAAAATCAATCTTAGATATCGGCTTAACCCTAGAGTACCTAGAAACTCAAGGTGTACCAGTTGTGGGTTACCAAACTAAGACGCTACCTGCATTCTATACCCGTGAAAGTGAGTTTGGTGTTGATTATCAGCTAGATACTCCAGCGCAGATTGCTGCGGCAATGAAGGCTAAGTGGGATATGGATCTTAAGGGCGGTTTAGTGATTGCTAACCCAATTCCAGAGGCGCACCAGCTAGACAGAGCTATGATCGATCAAGTGATTGTTGACGCTGTAGCAGAGATGGACAGCAAAGGAATTTCGGGCAAAGCATCGACGCCATTCCTATTGGCTAAAGTGGCTGAAACCACCAAAGGTGTAAGCTTGGCTGCCAATATTGAGCTTGTGTTTAATAACGCCAAACTAGCGGCAAACATTGCAGTTGAATACGCTAAGTAAACGAAAGTGATAGTGAGCAAAAAGGCACCCGAGGGTGCCTTTTTTACTTTGAGCGCTTAGTGACTCTATACGCAGCTATGTACGCGGCTCGGCATTCAGCTCCAGCGATGATGGCGCAGCTAAGTCGTGCTTCTCACTGTGGTCGACAATACTGACAACAGCGGAGTCACCAACCACATTGGTGCTGGTACAGAACATATCGATGATACGATCGAGCGCTGCAACTAATGCGATGGCCTCGACAGGTAAGCCCATCTGATGAATAAGCACGCCGATCATCACAATGCCGCCCCCTGGTACGCCGCCGGCACCAATAGACAGCAGGAACACGCTAAAGGCCAGTGCTGGAATTTGATCCGTTGTGATGGGGTAGCCAAAGGCGTTGCCGACAAAGAAAGCGGCGACAGTGATGTATATAGCCACACCACTCATGTTCATGGTGGCGCCCATAGGCACACCAAAGCCTGCAACGCTGGGTTTAACGCCCAGTTTATCGGTTAAGGTGCGCATGGTAACAGGAATCGTTGCGTTTGAACTGGCTGTTGAGAGGGCAAACAGGAACTGCTCGCGGGTTTTACGGCGAAACTCGCCAGCGGAAATATTAGTTGTCATACCCACAACGACTGGGTAAACCACAAGCGCCCATACAGCGAGTAAGCTTAAAATCACCGCCATATAGCTCAATACGCTGACAAATGCAGATGGCTCGAAGGTGGCACCCAGCTTAACCATGAGGGCAAATACACCAATTGGCGCAACTTGCATCACAACTGTAATCGCCTTGAGCATGATTTTGTTGCCGTACTTGAAGAAAGTCACGATAGGTTTTACATCATCGCCTAACGCCTTAATGATGCCGCCAGTTAGCAGTGCCATAAAGATAATCTGTAGCATATTACCGTCTGCAAACGCCTGAAATGGGTTACTTGGAATAATATTTACAATCATATCGATAAAGCTAGGTAGGCTGGTGGAAGAGAGGGCTGCCCCTTCTTCTCCAGTTAGTTGCATGCCTTGACCGGGGACAATAAGTAACGCAAGGCCAATGGCCGCTGCAATCGCGATAATGGTGTTAACGAGATATAAAGCAAACGTCTTACTACCGAGTCGGCTAAATGACTTTAGGTCTTTCAGCTCGATAATACCGCTAACGATGCTGAAAAAGACCAGTGGCACAACCAGCATCATAATGAGCTGGACAAACATGCTACCAGCGCCGGATGCGATATCCACAAGGGTGGTGTTGGCAAAGCTGGTTTCGCTAAAGCCGTATTGGAACAGTGTCCCTAATATTAGGCCGGCAAATAAGCCGACGAATATACGGGATGATAATGATTTAAACATAAGTCTGCTGCCTTCAATGATGTTGGTTACTTCCTTCCTTAGATAAACGCTCCTTGATTGGTATAAAAAGTATTCAACTAAAGAGACGGGGTTCACAAGTCCGACCAAGCTATTTGATGCAGTTTGCCTGAATTAGAATCAACTACAAAACTTGTTGTTATCAAACTGTTAACATTTTTATGTTGTTTAACGTATATGTTCCGATGTTTCTTTGCAAGTTTGGCGCTTTGTTACGCACAGGTGTAATCGCTTATTCTGGATAATGTGCGGAGCAATTCGGCTGAATGTTGTTGTGGCAGCAGGTGGCTATGAGATGGGGGGAACAAGATGAAGGGTTAAATTATTGTAAAATAACGGGGTGATTAATTAGCCTAATGCTTCTATGATGATATCTAGGCTGCGTGATACCGATACGCTATCTCTTAAGTCAAGTATAAGGGCTATCAATGGGGATTCGGCAACAAGAGGGAGAACCTCTCTTTTCAGGTATTTGCTATTAACCTTCTACAGGGATTAATCGATTGTCATGGAAACACAGTTAATTGAAATTAAAGATTTCGTCTCTTTTACCTTGGCGATAATCGCGTTATTTATCGGTAAATACATTATCTCTCGCTATGAGCTACTCAGAAAATACAGTATTCCAGAGCCAGTAGTGGGCGGCTTCGCTTGTGCGGCAATTGTGGGTGTTCTTTACTATGCCTTCGATATTCAGATTGAATTTAATCTCGAAATTCGTGATGTATTACTGTTGTATTTTTTCGCAGGTATTGGTTTGAAAGCCGATTTTGCGACCTTGCTTAAAGGCGGCAAGCCGCTACTTATCTTAATTACACTGGCGAGTGTGTTCATCTTCCTGCAAAACTTTACCGGTGTGACTATAGCCTCGCTGTTTGGTTTAGACCCCAAGGCTGGCTTGATGTCGGGGTCGATTGCATTGATTGGTGGAGTCGGCACGGCGATGGCTTGGACGCCAACCTTTGTTGAGGAGTTAGGCATTGCCAATGCGAGCGAGCTAGGTATAGCCTCTAATACACTGGGGTTGATCTCTGCCTGTGTGATAGGCGGCCCAATTGCAGCGTATTTGATGAAACGTCATAAGGTCCAGGCTAACCATGACTCTGATCTTGATATTGGTACCAGTCATCAGGCTGGCTCATCACATATTAAGGTGGACTACTTTGGCGTGTTGAGAGCTTGGCTATGGCTAAACGTCACCTTGATTATTGGGTATTTTATCGATCTTGCTCTGCAAGAGGCTGGGGTTAAGCTACCTATGTTCGTCGCTTGTTTATTGGCTGGTATTATCATCGGTAATATCGGCAGAGCCATCCTTAGCCGCAGAGAGGTCAAAGACAGAGCCTATTTAGATGATGCATCACAAGGCTTGTCGCTTATTCAAGATATCTGTTTGGGTATGTTCCTGACCATGGCGTTGATGAGCCTTAAGGTGTGGGAGCTAGAAGGTAGCTTGCTCTATATCTCGGTGGTGATGGCAGTACAGGTATTATTATCGATAATCTTTACCATCTTTGTGGTATTTAGAATGATGGGTAAAGACTATGAGGCGGCTGTGATCTGCTCGGGCTTTGGTGGTGTGACTTTGGGCTCTACCGCAACGGCGATTGTCAACATGACGGCGGTGACTCAGCAATATGGTGCGGCGCATAGGGCCTTTATTATTGTGCCTCTGGTGTGTGGTTTCTTTATCGATATTATTAACGCGATGATTATTAATTTATTCGTTTATTTTTAATCTTGTTTTATTGCGTATAGTGCAAGGGGATTACGACTGCTCGGCAATCTCTGGGCGAGCAGTCACCAAAGGTAGGAGCTTTGCGCCAAAGTGTAAGCGGCGACGTTGTTTGTTATATCACCTTTACAAAACAGACCGAACACTAGCAATG